>NZ_JBEYIF010000003.1:38781-581965 GCF_040635655.1 Streptomyces sp. NPDC006923 | reverse complement strand
CGTACCTGGTCGAGGAGTTCGGTGACCTGGGGCATGAAGCCCATGTCGGTCATCTGGTCGGCCTCGTCCAGGACGGTGACCGCGACCCGGTCCAGGCGGCAGTCGCCGCGCTCGATGAGGTCCTTGAGCCGGCCCGGCGTCGCCACCACGATCTCGGCGCCGCCCCGCAGCGCACCGGCCTGCCGGCCGATCGACATCCCGCCGACCACCGTCGCCAGCCGCAGCTTCAGGGCCCGTGCGTACGGCGTGAGCGCGTCGGTCACCTGCTGCGCCAGCTCCCGGGTCGGGACCAGGACCAGCGCCAGCGGCTGCCGCGGCTGCGCCCGCTGCCCCGCCGTACGGGCGAGGAGGGCCAGGCCGAACGCGAGGGTCTTGCCCGAGCCGGTACGGCCCCGGCCCAGCACGTCCCGCCCGGCCAGCGAGTTCGGCAGCGTCGCCGCCTGGATCGGGAAGGGTTCGTTCACACCCAGGCTGGTGAGCATCCTCACCAGGTCGAAAGGCAGCTCCAGTTCGGCGAAGGACGCGACGGCGGGCAGCGCCGGAGTGAGGGTGACCGGAAGAGCGAACTCCCCTCGCGGCGGCCCGGTACGCCTGCCCCGGCCGGCGGAGCCGACGCGGCCGCCTCTGCCGGAGCCGGCCGTACGCGTGCGGGGGTAACGGTCGTTCGTGCGCGGTGTGCGGTTCATTCAGAACCTCTCTCGATGCGGCACGTATCGAGAATTCTCGGCGGGATGAACAGCACAAAGAATCGCAAGAACGAGCCGGGTACATATAAAAACGGTGCCGGGCGGTGCGCCTGGACAATCGGCTCGTCCGCCGCCGGCAGGCGGTCGTACGCCCCGGTGTCCCGTCATACGCACGTCATCACGGCACACCGGATGCTTTCTTCCACCGGAAACGCAACAGAGCTGGGGCCCGCATCCCAAGGTGCGGGCCCCAGCTGTGCCGTGCGCGTCAGCGTCAGGCGGGAACGATGTTCTCGGCCTGCGGGCCCTTCTGGCCCTGCGTGACATCGAAGTTCACCTTCTGGCCTTCCTGCAGCTCACGGAAGCCCTGGGTGGCGATGTTCGAGTAGTGCGCGAAGACGTCGGCGCCGCCGCCGTCCTGCTCGATGAAGCCGAAACCCTTTTCCGCGTTGAACCACTTCACGGTGCCACTGGCCATGTCTGATCTCCTTCGGGGCATTCACCGGAGACCCGCATTCTGCGAGCCCCACGTCGCCGCGATGATTACCCCGTCCGGAAAACACCGGAAATACATAAGTGCGCCTGTCGGCCAAGAAAGCCGGACAAGAGCACTTGAAGTCTTTGGGAACCACAACTGCAACTGAGATCAACAGTAGCACGGTGCAAGCGGACAGGCACGGCAAGTGTTATCGCTCCGCCCGTCAGGGCATAAATTCTCTCCAGACATCGGGTTGATTTCTGCACCAGCGGCAATAGATATGTGCTGCCGCCGGGCGAGGCGCCCGGGGCGGCGATTCGGCGGCTCAACGGGTGCTGGGAGCGGCGGTCATGTGCTGGAGTGCGACGGCCGACCTGGTGGCGGGGACCGCCGTCACCACCATCGGTGTGGTCTGTGTGGCACGGCTGCGCCGGGCCCGCGATCTGCCGCTCGCCGCGCTGCCGCTGCTCCTGGGAGCCCATCAGATCATCGAGGCCGCCGTGTGGGCTTCGGGTGGCGGCGCGGGGCCGGCGACCGTGGCCTGGGCCGTGATCGCCCTGCCCGTGCTCGCGGTGTGGGTACCCGCCGGGGTGCTGCTCGCGGCGCCCGCCCGTGCGCGGCGCCGGCTGATCGCACCGGCCCTCGTCGGGCTCGCCACCGCCACGGCGCTGGCGTACTGTCTCGCCACCCGGACGGTGACGGCCGAAGTCCGGGGCCACACCCTCGGTTATGTCGTCGAGCTGCCGTATGTGCCGCTGATCGTGACGGGCTATGTCGTGGCGACCGTCGGTTCCCTGCTTCTCGGCGGCGATCCGGTGGTGCGGCTGCTGGGCGCGGTCGTCGGCTGCGGGGCGGTGCTCTGTCTGCTGCTGTGGCGGCTGGAGTTCGTCTCGACCTGGTGCGCGCTGGCCGCGGTCGCCTCGGTCCTCATGCTCGCCTGGGTGCGGCGCCGGCCGGAGGGACCGCCCCCGGCCCTGTCCGGCGGGCGGCCCTCGGCGGGCCGGTGATCCGGGACGCCGCTACATCCAGCCGCGCCGGGCCGCCTGCCACGCCAGTTGCATGCGTGTGGTCGCTCCCGCGAGGGCCATCATCGCCTGGACGCGGCGCTGCACGGTACGTCTGCTGAGCCCCGTCTGGCTGGCGATCGCCTTGTCGGCGACGCCCGCGACCAGGAGCGAGAGCAGCTTGCGGTCCGTCGCCGACAGCTCGTGACCGTGCGGGGATCCGTCCGTGCCGCTGACCGTTCCTGAGTCGCTCACATGCAGCGGTACGGCGTCCTCCCAGTAGCGCTCGAACAGCGCGACCAGTGCCTCCAGCAGGCTGCTGCCGCGGACCAGCGCCGTGGTGGGCTCCTCGGAACTGCCGCTCGGTCCGCCGGGCACCAGGGGGCAGATCGCGATCTCGCGGTCGGCGACGGCCAGCCGTAGCGGCAGATGCGGGACCGCGCGGGCCATCTCACCGGCGCGCACCCCCTCCACCACATTGTCGACGGCGCCGGAGTCGTCGAAGAACGCCCGCTCGTACAGGACGCGGTAGCGCACCCCGCGGGCCAGGGCGTCGTACTCGGCGCGGTTGCTTCCCGAGGGCATGGCGACATACTGCGCCTTGCAGAACCAGAGCATCTCGTGGCGCGTGTTGTCCTGGATCTGCCGCAGGTGCTGGCGCAGCGCCTCGGCGCCGGTGATCACTTCGATGAGCTGGTCGGGGTCGCGGCGGCGCCTGGTGCGCCGATAGGTCTCCAGCAGATCGGTGACCTCGGCGCGGGCCTGGTCCAGGGCGTCGGACTGTCTCTGCAGGTGCGGCAGCAGGGCGACATCGGGCGGGGTCGCGGCGAAGTTGTGCGGCGCCCGGTCCGTCCCGCTGGCGAGTCCCTTGTCCGTGAGCGCCGTCAGTATCCGGTCTATCTCGCCGGGCATCAGCCCGGACCGCTCCACGATCTCGTCCGCCGACGCGGTGGGCAGCGTCACGAGAAGCCTGTAGACGGTTTCCTCGGCCGGGGTGAGGCCCGCTGCCTCCAGCATCGTGCTCCTTTCCGCCCCTGCCGACGGTGTGCGGGAGCGACGGGCCGGGCACGTGGAGAGCACCCGGCACCAGGGCCCCGCCGGAACCGGACCGGCGACGGGCAACCGCACTATACGCCCTGGTCATGTCGGACCTGAGGCACGCGAAGCGGCGGGCACGGAGGCTCCGACACACCTCTGTACCCGCCGCTCCCGGTCCCGGCCGTACCGCCCGCCGGGTCCGTTCCCCGCCCTACTCGCTCAGCAGGTACGCGCGCTCCACGGTCTGCCGGATCTTGTTTCCGGCGCTGTCGGCGGCCGTGACCCGCAGGGTGACGTAGATGTCACCCCTGGTCCGGCCGGGCCGCTCGACGGTGGTGGTGAAGCGGTTCTGGCCGCGGTCCTTGGCCCGGACCTCCTTCGTCCAGGTCTTGCCGTTGTCGTACGAGGTCTCGACCTGGACGGTGACGCCGCGCGGCGCGGACAGGCCGTCCTGGCCGCGGACGGTCAGGCCGAGCTCGTGGCCCCGTCGCGCGGTCACCGTGTTGTGCTCGTCGGCCGGTACGTCGTAGTCGAGCTGGAGCAGCGGGAGGATCGTCTCCCCGGCGGCGGTGTCCGAGCGGAAGGACCACGAGGTCTCCGTCCGGGTGCCGAACGTCCAGTCGGCGGCGTCGCGGGAGGTCGACAGGTCGAGCCGGTAGTCGGCCTTTCCTGGCGCCACCTCGAAGTCGGCCCAGGCGTCCGGGGCGTCGGCGGTCTTCTTGCCGTTCCGGTAGAGCCGGGCGGAGACGGCGTTGCCCTGCTCGGCGGCCGGGGTCGCGGAGGTTCCGATACCGCCGCCTCCGGAGAGCGCCCGCCCCCAGTGGCCGCTGCCGGAGTCGGTGAGCTCGGGAATCCGCAGCGCGAGGACATCACCGGTACGGACGGACGGTGTCGTGGAGCCGCGCGGGATCGCGGGCCGCACGACGGCGCCGAACCAGTGGTCACCGGGCTGCTTGCCGGGACGGTAGGTCCGTTCGCCGTCCCGCATGCCTTGCGTCAGCGGGACGTCGACGTCGAAGGCGGGCTGGTCGCTCACGAAGTGCTGCCACAGGGTGTCGTCGGCGCTGACGTACTCGGTGCGCCGGGTGCCGGTGGGCACATAGCGGCTGTACTGGTTCCAGACGAAGTCCTGGTAGGGACGCCGGGCGAAACGCTGCTCGCTCCCCCATCCGGTGTCACCGCTCGCGGCGTACGTGGTCGGGACCACGGCGCTGTTGCGGTCCGAGACGGTGTGGACGACATGCTGGGGCACCTGTCCGGCGGAGACCTGCATCACGTCGTACAGATAGGGGCTCTCGGCGGTGCCGGAGAACTCCACCGTGGTCTTGTGCCGCTCGGCCCGCTCCAGCAGAGCGGTGCCCTCGGCCGCGGTCACCCGCATGGTGGGCAGGGCGAGCCGGTCTCCGAGGGGTGACCAGCGGGTCCAGGAATACATGTCCGACGGGAAGATGAGCACGAGTCCGGCCGCGCCGGCCCTGGCCGCCGCCCTGGCCAGGTCCGTCTCGTCCGAACCTTCGTCCCTGACGACCGCGAGTTTGCCGCGGACCCGGCTGCCGCGGAAGTCGGGGGCGGCGCTGGTTCCCGCGTCGACGGGGGACAGCCGGGCGCCCTTGTCGCCGAACAGCGGGGAGACGTGTGTGTAGTAGGGGCTGAGCGAGATCTTCGTCCCGGGGACCTTCGCCTCCAGCAGCGGGGCGACGAGCTGCCAGCGTGAGGCGAACTCGAACTGGCCCTCGGTGACCTTGGCGGTGGGGCTGATGTAGAGACGCTTGGCGACGTCGAAGAACATCGTGCCCTGGATCAGGCCGTGGCCGTCCAGTTGACGGTAGGTCTGGTAGCTGAGCACGCCGCGCTGTTCCGCCGGCTTGGGGGTGCGGATCTCCACCTGGGTGGTCTTGCGGGCGTCCAGCGTGACGGCCATGTCCTTGGTGACCTTCACCTCGGGCAGGACGACCTCGCGCAGCTCCTGGCCGTCCGCGGCGTTGTCGAGCGAGGAGTAGCTGAGCTGGTACGTGCCTTCCTCGACCTCGGCGACGGCCGGGGTCTCGCTGACGTAGTTCACAAAGCCGTCGGGACCCCAGATGGTCGGCAGGCCCTGGAGGCGCTTTCCGTTGTGGTCCACGGTGTTGACGGTGAGCCGGTGGGTGGGGCCGTGCACTGTGAGACTCGCCGTGGTGTGCACGGCCACCTTGCCGTCGGCGGTGGTGGCGCTGACGTAGCCGTAGTACTTGCCGCGCGCGACGACGGACGGATCGGCGTGCAGCGGCACCTCGGCGGTGGCGCCGGCGGCGACACGTACGGAGTCGGCGCCGAGCCGCACTCCCCCGTCGGCGATCTCCTGTCCGCCGGTGGTGGCGAGCCGTGCCGCCAGGCGCAGGGTGACCTCGGACGAGGAGGTGTTGGTGTAGCGGATCGTGGCGTCCTGGCCCTTTCCTCCGGTATCGCCGGACACATAGGAGCCCAGGGAGACGGTGCCGGTCGCGGTGACCGGTCCGAGGGCTGCCGCCGCCAGGTCGACGCGGCCGCCGCCCTGCTCGGTCACCTGCTGGCCCGGCACCGTGTGCGCGGTGCTGACCAGGGCGTCCTTGAGCCGTACGGCATCCCAGTCGGGATGCTCCTGGGCCAGCAGCGCCGCGGCGCCGGCCACATGCGGCGTGGCCATCGAGGTGCCCGAGGCCGCGACGTAGTACGGGTCGACGGGGTCGCCCATGGTCGTCCCGGTGGCGCGGGCGGCCACGATGCCGACACCGGGCGCGGTGACGTCCGGCTTCACCGCTCCGTCGCCGAGGCGCGGTCCACGGCTGGAGAACGGGGCCAGTGAGTCGTCGCGGTCGACCGCGCCCACGGTGAGCGCGGCGTCGGCCGCGCCGGGCGAACCGATGGTCTCCCCGCCCTGCTCACCGCTGTTGCCGGCGGCGACCACGAACAGCGCGCCGCTGCTCTTCGAGAGCCCGTTCACCGCGAGGCTCATCGGGTCGGTGCCGTCGGTGGGTGTGTCCGATCCCAGGCTCATGTTGATGACCCGGGCTCCCTCGGCCGCGGCCCACTCCATGCCCTGGATCACGGCGGACTCGCTGCCGTAGCCGTCGTCCCCGAGGACCTTGCCGATCAGCAGTTCGGCGCGCGGCGCCACACCTCTGCGCCTGCCGTCCGAGGCGGCACCCGAGCCGCCGACCGTGGAGGCGACATGTGTGCCGTGGCCGAAGGCGTCGTTCGTTCCGGCGCTGCCGGAGAAGTCCTTGGTGGTCGCGGCCCGGCCGGCCAGGTCCGGGTGGGTCAGGTCCGCTCCGGTGTCCAGGATGGCGACCTTGACGCCCTGCCCCTCGTAGCCCGCGTTCCATGCGGCGGGCGCGTTGATCTGGGCCGTACTGCGGTCGAGGGTCGGGCTCACCCGGCCGTCCAGCCAGACCTTCGGGGTGGCGGCGGCGCGGGCGGTGGACGAGTCGGGGCCGGGGACGAGCTGCTTCCAGAAGCTGTTGAGGTCGTCGCCGTCGATCCGCAGCGAACGTGCGTGAATGCTGTCCAGCCTGTGCGAGGGAGCCGAGTCCTCGTTCAGCGCGGACAACCTGTCGAGGGCGGAGGCCGGTTCACCGGCCGGCTGGGAGACGATCAGCGGCAGGGCGTCGGTGTGCGCCTCGTCGTAGCCCTGGGCGAGAAGCTCGGTGACGTCGAACAGCCGCCGGTCCAGCTTTCCGGTCGAGACCGGGCCGATGGCGTCGGAGGGCAGGACGCTCAGGTCGCCGTCCTCTTCCGCGGTCTTGAAGATGATGCCCTCGCGGCCGGGGGCGGGCTCCACGGAGGCGGTCCGCCTGCCGTCCGGTCCGGTGCCGACGGTCACTCGGTCGCCCGTGATCAGCCGCACCGTGGTGGCGGGACCCGCCTGGGCGGAGCCGGCGGCGGAGGTGCCTCGCGCCGGGGACTGGGCCGAGACTGGCGCCATCGCACCTGCGGTCAGTAGCAAAGCCGTTGACACTGCCGCCGAAAGGCGGGTCCATCTCATCTTTCCAACCCCTTCGTTCAACACCGCGGTTACGCGCTGTTCGACAGAATCCGGTAGTCGCCGAAGGGCTGTCACTGCTTCCCGGTGTCGCTGTTGCGACATGTCTCAACAGCGACAACGCCGTGCCGGGGCGCCGGGGACGCGTCCCGGCACGCATGTGCCACCCGCGTACCGCCCGGCCGGCCCGGCATGAGCACCGCGTAAAGCCGCCGTGCCGTGGGGAGTTGACGCGGCGCGCGGCGGCGCGTCGACCGGCTGTACCCCGAACCGCCGGGCGCGGTACGGCGCGTCACGCGCGGACGTCTTCCACATCTCCCTACCATGTCGGGCAACCGAAACATGTCGGACAGCCACGAGCCCGCGCTCTTCCGGCGGCCCCGGGGAACCCGCCACGGCATGCCGCGACTCCGGGAAGAGGAACAGCATGAGTCACCACGGATCCACGCTGCTGGAGTGGCTCGCCCAGAAGCTCAGGCCCAGGACGGCCGGGCCGCGCCCGCCCTCCGTCCCGGCGCCCGCCGATCCACCGGTCCCCGGGGCTGCCTGGTTCACGGCCGACTTCTCCTCCGCCAGGCAGTGGGTCGCGGGCCGCTCATGGGCGTATCCGGGTGGCGGGCCGACCAACCCCGGCGACAACAAGCTCGATTACCTCGTCCCGGACGCGGAGTACAGCCGGAGCGGCGTCTTCCGCGCGACCCGCCGCCCCGACGGCAAGTGGAACACCGGTCTGTTGACGACCGAGGGGAGCCCCGAACGGTTCACCGTCCGCACCGGCGACATCCTGGAGGCCCGCGTGCGGCTGCCCACCGAGCTGGGCGCCTGGCCCGCGATCTGGACCTGGCGGGACGGCCGGAACGAGATCGACATCTTCGAATACCACCCGGACAACCCGGATCTGCTGGAACTCTCGAACCACGTACGGGGCGGCGGGCACTACTACACCGATCCCGCGATCCAGCCGGGTGCGTGGCTGGACCTGAAGGTGGAATTCCTGGCGAGATCCGTTGTCTGGTGGGTCAACGGCGTACGCGTCTTCGCGGACAACACGGGTGTGGGCCGCGACTGGTACGCCTATCTCATCGTGAATCTCTCCGTCTGCGCCGGTGAGTACCACCCCGCCCCCGAGCCGGCCACGACGGAGATGTCGTACGAGGTCGAGCGGCTGTGCGTCTACCGTCCCTGAGCCGCCCCGGGCCGCCGGGGCACCGGCCGCCGCAGATCGACGTGCGGCGCGGCGGCCGGTGCGCGAGACTCGACTCGATGGACAACGACGAGCGGCACATGGCTCCGACCGGCGACCGGACACCGTTTCCGGGACCGGATCCGGCCGGACGCCCCGTACGGGCGCGCGGTCCGGAACGGCCGGGCGGGCCTCCGGGCGGCTGCCGTGACCGGGAGGTGTCCGCGCCATGAACGGGGCGCAGCCTCCGCTCCGGGGCGAGCGGGGCGAGGACTATCTGCCGATCGCCGAGCACGGGCTGATCGGAGACATGCGTACCGCCGCGCTGGTGGGTACGGACGGCCGCGTCGACTGGTTCTGCGCTCCCCGTTTCGACTCGCCCAGCGTCTTCGGTTCCCTGCTCGACGTGCGGCGCGGCGGCTACTGGGAGATCGCGCCGGTGTGCCAGACCGCCACCAGGAACCAGTTCTACTTCCCGGACACGAACATCCTGATCACCCGCATGCTCACGGACGACGGCATCGTGGAGATCCAGGACTTCATGCCCGTCCTGCGGGAGCGGGACACGGCACACCGGCAACGGCTGGTGCGCCGGGTGGTGAGTGTGCGTGGTGAGATGCGCCTGGGCGTGCGGATCGCGCCCCGGATGAACTACGGCCGGGACCAGCACCGGCTGCGGCGGATGCCGGAGGGCGTGTGTTTCACCGGCGAGACGCTGATGCTCTCGGTACGGTCCTCCGTCTTCCTGGAGCTCGACGAGACCGACGCGCACGCGGAGTTCGACCTCACCGAAGGCGAAACGGCGCTGTTCGTGCTGGAGACGACCGGCGAACACGAAGCCTGCACCACGGCCACCGACGCGGACACGGGCGCGGCCACGGGGACGGCCGCCGGCGCCGACGCCGCGCAGGCCGCGGAAGAGCTCTTCGAGGGAACCGTGTCCTTCTGGCGCCGCTGGCTGAGCCAGTCGACATACACCGGCCGCTGGCGGGAGACGGTCCACCGGTCGGCGCTGACCCTCAAACTGCTGACGCATGAACCGACCGGCGCCATCGTCGCCGCGCCGACCCTCGGTCTGCCGGAACAGGTGGGCGGCGGGCGCAACTGGGACTACCGGTACGTGTGGATCCGGGATGCCGCGTTCTCGCTGTACGCGCTGCTCAGGCTGGGCTTCACCCAGGAGGCGCAGGCGTTCATGGAGTGGCTCACCGAGCGCCTGCGCTCGGCGACAGACGGGGAGGCGGGCCCGCTCAGCGTGGTGTACTCCATCGACGGGCTCGCCTGTCTCCCGGAGGAGACGCTCGGGCATCTGGAGGGCTACCGGGGCTCCCATCCGGTGCGGATCGGCAACAACGCCAGCGGACAGCGCCAGCTCGACATCTACGGCGAACTCATCGACTCGATCTATCTGTTCAACAAGTACGGCGCGGGCATCTCGCACGACAGCTGGATGGATCTGTGCGGCATCATCGACTGGCTGCTGAAGAACTGGGACAGCGCCGACGAGAGCATCTGGGAGACCAGGGCGGGGGAACAGCACCACACGTATTCGCGGCTCATGTGCTGGGTCGCCGTCGAGCGCATGATCCGGATGGCGCACCAGCGCGGTCTGCCCGGTGATCTCAACCGCTGGGCCGTCGCGCGCGACGAGATCTACCACCAGATCATGGCGCGTGGCTGGGACCCGCGGGCCCGTACCTTCGTACAGCGGCTCTCCGCGGATGCCGACCGTCCGCCGGAGGACATCCTGGACGCCTCGCTGCTGCTGATGCCCATGGTCAAGTTCCTTTCGCCGGTCGACCCGCGGTTCCAGTCCACCGTCGACGCGATCGCGAACCGGCTGGTGATGGACAGCCTGGTCTTCCGCTATGACCCCGAGCAGGCCCCGGACGGCCTGGACGGCACCGAGGGCACCTTCTCCATCTGCTCCTTCTGGTGGGTGGAGGCGCTCGCCCGCACCGGCGACGTGGAGCAGGCGCGGCTGGCGCTGGAGAAGATGTTCACCTACGCGAACCATGTCGGTCTGTACGCCGAACAGATCGGGCTGACCGGTGAGCACCTGGGGAACTTCCCGCAGGCGTTCACCCATCTCGCCCTGATCAGCTCGGCGATCAATCTGGACCGCGCGATGGGCTGAGTATCGCGGGCGGTGCCCGGGAAGGTGGCGGCCATGGCGAGTGACAGGGACCCGTTGGAGCGGTATCGGGACAAACGGCGTTTCGACACCACGGCCGAGCCCAGTGGCGGCGGTGAGCGGCCCGGCGCCGAGCCGTCCTTCGTGGTGCAGATCCATGACGCGAGCCGGACGCACTTCGATTTCCGGCTGGAGGTGGACGGCGTGCTCAAGTCCTGGGCCGTGCCGAAAGGACCCTCCGTCCATCCCGGTGACAAACGTCTGGCCGTGCCCACCGAGGACCATCCGCTGGAGTACCGGGAGTACGAAGGGGTCATTCCCAGCGGCGAATACGGCGGCGGCACCGTCATCGTCTGGGACCAGGGGACCTACCGTCCGCTCGCGGGTCACCGGCCGGGCCCCGCCGGGTCCTTCGGCGAGGCGCTGGCGCACGGCCACGCCTCCTTCTGGCTCGACGGTACGAAACTGCGCGGCGGCTATGCCCTCACCCGTATCCGGAACGGCGAAGACGGCGACGAGGAGGCCTGGCTGCTGGTGAAGGAGAAGGACTCCGCCGCCAGAACCGGCGGTCCCGCCACGCCGGACCCGCACCGGGCGCGGTCCGCGCGTTCCGGGCGCACACTTCACCAGGTGGCCGAGGACGAGGCGGCGAGCGGTGGCTGAGCGCCGCCCGGCTCCGGACCGTCGTTGATCTTCCGGCGCGCCGGATGCGTACCGGCGCGCGGGGCGGCAAGGTGAGATGAAGCATCGCTACGGGGGCCGGGATCGCCCCCACCTGGCAGAACGGAGTGAAACAGAGATATGCCGGAGTCATCTCATGCCGTACTCGGGGCCCCCTGCTGGGTGAGTCTGATGGCACGCGATCTTCAGGCGGCCCAGGACTTCTACAGCGCGGTCCTCGGCTGGACCTACCGGCACACCTCCCTGGGCGACGAGTTCACGGCCGCGCTCTCCGACGGTACGCCGGTCGCGGGCATGGGAGCCCTCGCGCCCAGCCTCCAGGCCGCTGTCGCGTGGACCCCGTACTTCCTGGTCGACGACGCCGACGCGGCGGCCGCGCGGGTCCGGGAGCGGGGCGCCACCGTCGCCGTGGGGCCTCTCGCCATGAAGACGGGCCGCGCCATCCTGAGCGCCGATCCGGACGGTGCCGTGTTCGGGATGTGGGAGGGGCTCATCATCCCCGGGTGGTCCGTGGGGCGCGGCAGTGGGCCCGCCTGGCTGGAGCTCCGTACCAGGGACGCGTTCGCCGCCGCGATCTTCTACGCGGGGGTCCTCACCTGGGGCTCGGAGGCGAAGGCGAGCTGCGAGGTCCGCTACGAGGACGGTCAGGTGCTGGTCGACGACGGTACGCACACGGTCGCCGCGCTGCGCGGCGGCGCGGTCGAGAGCGCGCCCGATCCGCAGATCAGGCCCCGCTGGCATGTGTCCTTCCGGGTCGCGGACGTCGATGACGCCGTCGAGGCCGCCATGCGGGCCGGAGGTGTCGTCGTCGCTCCGCCGGCCACATCGCGCCGCTCGGACTCCGAGCGTGAAGCGACGCTGCGTGACCCCGACGGCGGGATCTTCACCGTCACCTCGTGACGGACACCGGCGCCTCGGGGCACCGGCGTCTTACGACACGGGTGCCCGGCCCCGGGACTGTCCTGCGGCGGCGCGCGCGTTGCGGCGGAGTGAGGACCAGAACGACCAGACGATCAGCACCACCCCGACCAGGCCGGTGATGATCTCGCTGACCTCGTACTGGATGGTGACGAGCAGGATCACGGCGAGCGCCCCGATGGCGTAGTGCGCTCCGTGCTCCAGATAGACGTAGTCGTCGAGGGTGCCCTGGCGGACCAGGTAGACCGTGAGCGAGCGGACATACATCGCGCCGATCCCGAGGCCGAGAGCCATCAGCACGATGTCATTGGTGATGGCGAAGGCGCCGATGACACCGTCGAACGAGAACGACGCGTCGATGACCTCCAGGTAGAGGAACATGAAGAAGGCGGCCTTGCCGGTGACGGCGATCGCCGCGCCGTTCCCGCCGCGGCTCTGCTTCGCCGCGCGCACCTCGCGCTCCCGCTCCTCCTCGCGTTCCTCCTCGTCTTCGAGGCGGTTCTCGAAGTAGCTGGAGAGCCCGCCGACGATCAGATACGTGATGAGCCCCGCGACACCGGCGGTCAGCACCGTCTGAGCCTTGTCGGCGTGTTCACCGCCGTGCTGATGTGCGTGGGTGGCGACCGTCATGGACGCGATGAGCAGGACGATCAGCGAGATACAGACCGGGAGCATCTCGACCTTGCCGATCCTGGCCAGCGGCCGCTCCAGCCAGGTCTGCCACGTGATCTCCCGCTCCTCGAAGATGAAGTTGAGGAAGATCATCAGCAGGAAGATGCCGCCGAACGCCGCGATTGACGGGTGCGCGTCGGTCACCAGCTGCTGATACCGGTCCTTTTCGTTCACCGCCAGGTTCACGGCCTCAATGGGGCCGATCTTGGCGGTGACCGCGACGATCACGACGGGGAACGCGAGCCGCATCCCGAAGACCGCGATCAGCACACCGACCGTAAGGAAGATCGTCTGCCAGAAGGCGCTCATCTTCTTGAGGATTCCGGCGTTGATCACCGCGTTGTCGAAGGACAGCGACACTTCCAGGACGGCCAGGATCGCGACGATCCCCAGGGCGGCCCACCCGTCGTAGAGGCCGCCGGCGGCGAGGCCCAGCGCGGTGACGACAAACGCCCACCTGAAGGTTTTCAGAAGCACGTGCTGCCCATTCTCCTGTGTACGGAGGCCCCGCTCCCCACCCCGAGCGGGTGCCCTGGGGCCCTCTCGACCAGAGACCCGAACAGACTCTCACGGTAGGTGATCGGGGCTCCCCACCACGCATCACCCCCCTCCCTCTCCCCAGGGGGCCCGGCCTTCCGACGGCGACCGCACCCGAGCGGACACCGCGCGGCTCTCGCGCCGGGCCGGGCCTTCCGTGAATCACGGACGACTGCCAGACTCCTCCCGTGCCCGACTTCGACATGCTTGTCATCGGATCAGGACCGGGTGGCCAGAAGGCCGCCATCGCAGCGGCCAAACTCGGTCGCCGGGTCGCCGTGGTCGACCGCCCGCACATGCTGGGCGGCGTCTCCCTCCACACCGGCACCGTCCCCTCCAAAACACTCCGCGAGGCGGTGCTCTATCTCACCGGGCTGAGCCAGCGCGATCTGTACGGCCAGAGCTACCGGCTCAAGGAAGAGATCACCGTCGCCGATCTGACGGCGCGTACCCAGCATGTCGTGGGCCTGGAGGTGGACGTTGTCCGCAGCCAGCTCGCCAGGAACCAGGTCACGCTGCTCACGGGCACCGGACGGTTCGTGGACGCGCACACGGTCGCCGTACGGGACGCCTCCGGCCCGGACCGCCTGGTCACCGCGGATCACATCGTCATCGCCACCGGCACCCGCCCGGCGCGCCCGGCCAGCGTCGAATTCGACGACCGTACCGTCATGGACTCCGACAGCGTCCTCAATATGGAGAAGGTCCCCCGGTCCATGGTGATCGTGGGTGCCGGTGTCATCGGCATGGAATACGCGTCGATGTTCGCGGCCCTCGGCAGCAAGATCACCGTGGTCGAACAGCGCGACGGCATGCTGGACTTCTGCGATGTCGAAGTGGTGGAGGCGCTCAAGTACCGGCTGCGCGACCTGGCGGTGACCTTCCGGTTCGGGGAGACCGTGTCGGCGGTCGAGCGGCACGAGCAGGGCACGCTCACCGTTCTGGAGAGCGGGAAGAAGATCGCGGCCGACGCGGTGATGTACTCCGCGGGCCGGCAGGGGCTGACCGACGAGCTCGACCTCGACAAGGCGGGTCTGTCCGCCGACCGGCGCGGCCGGATCACCGTCGACGAGCACTACCGCACCGCCGTTCCGCACATCTACGCCGTCGGTGATGTCATCGGTTTCCCCGCCCTGGCGGCGACCTCGATGGAACAGGGCCGCGCGGCGGCCTATCACGCCTGCGACGAGCCCGTGAACCCGATGCACCACCTCCAGCCCATCGGTATCTACACCATCCCCGAGATCAGCTTCATAGGACGGACCGAGGACCAGCTCACCGACGAGAGGGTGCCGTTCGAGGTCGGCGTCTCGCGCTACCGCGAGCTGGCCCGCGGCCAGATCGTCGGCGACGCGCACGGCATGCTGAAACTGCTGGTGTCACCGGAGGACCGCCGCCTCCTCGGCGTGCACTGCTTCGGCTCGGGCGCGACCGAGCTGATCCATATCGGCCAGGCCGTGATGGGTTGCGGAGGCACGGTCGACTACCTGGTGGACGCGGTCTTCAACTATCCGACCCTCGCCGAGTCCTACAAGGTCGCGGCCCTCGATGTGACAAACAAGATCCGCCAGACGGCCCGTATGGAACGCTGAGCCGCGTCCGACGCGCGTCGTTTCCGGCCCGCCGGGCTGCCGGCCCGCCGACGGATCCGGGCCGGCCGAAGGCAGGCACCACGGCGGTCAGCCGGTGGGGTCTCAGGCGCTGTTCGAAGGGTCGCAGGCGTCGGACACGACGTGTCGTGGCTGCCCTGGCCGCCGACGGGGACACCCGCTGACGGCCAGGGCGGTATTCCGTACCGGCCGACCGTCCCCGCCGATACGGGGGCGACCGGTACGGAACTCAGGGACCGCTGCGCGCCGCGGAAAGCTCCGCGGTGAGCGCGTCGTGCAGCAACGCGGGGTCTGTCAGGTAGCGCGTCAGCGGCCGGCCGGCGCGAGCGAGCGGCCGAGCAACGCCAGATATCTGGCGTTGCTCGGCTCGGCCGCGCGCTCCCCGATCCGGGCCGCCCAGTCCCGGCAGATCACGCCGACGAACGCGGCCACCGCTGCGGCCGGCGCGCTGCGCCATGATGGGATGCGGTCGAGCCACGCCAGCGCGGCCGCGGGCTGCTGCCCGCCCTCCATCAGTCGGACTGCGGTGAGTGCGGCATCGATCCACGCGGGGCCGACCGCGGGCATCGCCCAGTCGACGAGCAGCGCGGCGGCCCCGTTGGCGTTGACGTCGACAAGGAGATTGTGCGGGTTCGTGTCCGTGTGGAGCAGGTGCTCACCGTGCAGCAACTCGGCGTCGCCG
Organism: Streptomyces sp. NPDC006923; assembly: GCF_040635655.1. NCBI lineage: Bacteria > Bacillati > Actinomycetota > Actinomycetes > Kitasatosporales > Streptomycetaceae > Streptomyces > Streptomyces sp. NPDC006923. The sequence continues at coordinate 566,345 of NZ_JBEYIF010000003.1, read as the reverse complement.
GGCAGCAGGTGGTTCGCGTAGCGGTCAGCGAACTGCGGCAGCCCGGGGGGCGGGGCGGGCAAGTGGGCGAGGCGCTGCACCAGGGCGGCCACGGCCTCGATGTCCGGGGAGCCCGGTTTGAGGTCCGCGGTCCGGCCCGGCGCCAGGTCGAAGACCAGCGCGTGCCACCCTCCCTCGTGCACGGCCAGGTGAAGGACTGGGCTGACGGCGACGACGGCGGGTGCGACGAGCTGCTCCTGCGCGAGGCCGGCCAGGGCCTCGGTGTCCTCGCGCACGACCTTGGCGAAGAAGGAGCCGCGAGCTGCCGACAGACGAACAGCAGCCGAGCAGTTCAGCCCCTGCTCGATGGACTCGGTGGACGTCACGATGCCCGTGTGCTGCTGGATCGCGGCCCGGAGCGGGGCGGGCAGGTCGTCCCACGGTAGGTGTTGCTCGATCACGATGTCTCCTCGTGCGGGGAGGGGCGCCGGCGTCCGGCGCCCCTCCGATGATGGCGTAGGTCAGCCCTGCGTCTCGCCGCACTTACGGCATCGCTGCTTACCGCTCCACTGCGTCCACTCATGGTCGCAGTCACTCAGTGTGTGCCACATGGGATGCCTTTCGGTTGGTTTCCCGTCCCGGCCGGTCGGTCGGGCGGGATCAGTGGTCCCGCTGCTGCGGGAGCGTGGGCAGGGGCGCGGATGCCGCATCTCAGTGCGCTCACCACTCATGACTGACCGCCAGGCGTCGGCCCCAGGGCGTCCTCGATGGCGGCCCGCAGCAGCGCTACCGCTCGTGAACCGCCGGTCGTCACGCTCACCCGGACACATACGCCAGTGCGGCCCGGCCCCTGTATCCGCCGGGGCGGCGGAATTGTCAGCGGGTCGGCGACCGGATCGAGGGTGATGGTGTTGGTGACATCCCACTCGGATCCGACGCCCGTGGGCACGAACCGGTAAAGGGACCGGCCGTTCTCCAATGCGGCACCGCAGCGTGTCCCAAGGATGTCCATGACGGTGAGGCCCAGGATTCGAGGCACGCGAATGGCTGTCCAGTCCGACAGGGTGCTTGCCATCTGGTCTCCTTGGCGCGCCGTGTGCCGATCGGGGTGCACCAAGACTGGCCCTGCTGACGGATCATCACGAGGACTTCCAGCGGCCTTTATCGCGCCTAAAAGAGGACTCCCATTGGTCCGTGAGGGTTGCCACTACCCATCCGCAGGGCCTCGCTGTGACACTGGCCTACGACCCCATCTCAGGGAGGTGCAGCGTGCCGCGGCCCGCAGGAAACACCCGACTCAAGGCCGCCCGTGTCGCGGCCGGATACGCCTCACAGCAGGCCCTGGCGGACGCCCTCGGCGTCGGCGTCCGGCAGGTGCGGCGCTGGGAGTCCGACACCCCGCCCTGGCCCCAGGCCGAGATTCAGCAGGCCCTGACCCGGATCCTCGGACAAGACCTCACCGCACTCGGCTTCACCTCCAGCGGCCACGGCCCAGACCCCGTACGCCGCACCCTGGTCACCGGCACCATCGCAGCGGCCGGCCTGGCCGCTGTACCGACACGGGCAGCGGCCGTCATGCAGCCCGCCTCGGTCGCCACCGATTTCCAGGCGGTGACTCGCTCGCACCGGCGCCTGTACTGGTCGCTGGCCCCCGCCGTGCTCCATCCTTCGGCCCTCGCGCATGCCGAGCTGGGACGCATGCTCCTCACGGAGACCGCTGGGCAGACACGCGCGTCGGTCGCGGCAGCCCTCTCCGAGTCGCTGCTGCTCGTTGGCCGGATCGAGTTCTTCGATCTCCGCGAACCGGACCGAGCCTCCGGGACTTGGCTTCGCGCACTACAAGCCGCGGGTGAAGCCGACGACCAGCTCCTCGGCGCGGCAATCCTGGCCCACACCGCGTTCATCCCCGGCTGGGCAGGAGACCGAGACGCGGCCGTCGAGCGGATGGTCGCAGCCCGTACGTACGCCCGTCGTGGACCGGCGAGCCTCGGGTTCCTGGCGTGGTTGGACGCGGTGGAGGCCGAGTGCGAGACCCGCTGCGGGCATACACGTACGGCGCTCCACCTAATTGGCCACGCCGAGGACGTGCTCGCGCGCTGCGGCGAGCACCCGGACACGGAGTGGATGGACTGGTTCAGCGCGACTCGCCTCGCCGCGTTCAAGGGCAACACCCAACTCAAGGCGGGCCACCTGCCCCAGGCCAGGGAAACGCTCCTCGCAGTCCTCGCCGATCTGGACCCGGCAGAGAAGCAGACCAGCGTGATCCTCGGCGACCTGGCCGCAGTGGGAGCCGCGGCCGGCAGCCCGGAAGAAGCGTGCGAGTACGCCGTGCGGGCGCTCGATCAACTGGAGCGCACCTGGTACGCCACAGGGATGGACCGCGTGCGTGACGTACGGCGGGCCCTGGCCCCGCACCAGCACGAGCAATGCGTGCGCGACCTGGACGAGCGACTGTACGGCTGGGCTACGACGGTGAGTGCTCTCGCTCGTTGAAGGCAGTGATCAGCGCCGGCAGTTCGAGGAGGCTCTCGACGCGGAACGTCGGGAGCCTCTTTGCTTCCTCGTTGTTCCACTGGATGGTGGCCCACGGGCCGCGGCGGACCAGTGCGGTCGGCATGCCCGCAGCGACTGCCGGGCGGAGGTCGTTGTCGACGCGGTCCCCGACGTACAGGATCTCGCCCGGCTCGTGCGGTACGACCTCGGCGACGCGGACGAAGAAGGCCGGGTCGGGCTTCGACGCGCCCCAGTCGTCCGAGGTGCCGATCAGGTCTACGTCCTTCGTGAATAGCTCGCGGAGGATGCGGCCGGCTCGGACCGTCTGGTTGCCGGCGATGCCCAGCCACAGGCCGGCCGCGCGCAGCTCCGCGAGCGCGGGGCGGACGTCGGGGTAGAGGTCGTCCTCGCCGAAGTGCTCCGGCTGGCCGGCGGAAGCGCGCTTCTCGCGCTGCTCGTAGAGGTTGAAGCCGGGCTGGAACTCCTGGAAGACGTCCCGGTAGTCGCGCCCTTGGGCGATCACGGCGCCGAACATCGAGGCGAAGGTGTGCCGCGGTACACCGAGCCAGTCGGCCCAGGTGCCGTACTCCCGCGTCTCGTCCACCAGGCACTCACCGACGTCGAAGACCACTGCGCGAATCATGGCCGCATCGTAGCCACGGGCATAGCCCGGACGCACGAAAGGCCGCTGCCGGCCCCCGTGAGGGGCAGGCAGGGGGCACGGTGCTCTCACGAGATGCGGCGCCGCTCTGCCGGGTGTCCTTATAGAATCGAACATGTGAACGACTCGTCTCGGCTGGAGGCCCTCCTCTTCCTGCTTCGCGTCCAGGAGCAGGACGTCGAACGCACCCGCCGCTGGATAGCCGCCGAGGAGGGGCGCAGCGCCGAGGTCGCCGCGCGCCGGCCGCCGCCCCCGCCGCCGAACTGGCTGCTGGAGCGCGGCATCAGCGCGGGCCGCACACCGATCGCCGTCCACCTGGGGAACTGCCGGATGCACGGCGGGGTGATCACGGCGCTCACCCGGCAGCAGGCGGTCGAGGCGCTGACGGTCGGCGGGGTCCGGCCGTGCCCGCTGTGCCGACCGGACACCGCGCTCCGCTTGGACTGACCGGGCTGCCCGTCCGTCACAGGCAACCAAGCCTGTGCGCGACCTGGCAGCCGACCCGGATCGCACGCTCTCTTGCCCGCGCCCCGGAACTGCCCGCGCCCCGGAACCCACGAGAACCGCCGCCCGCGAAGACCGGTTGTGCCGCGTCGGGGCCGTACCGCTGCTTCACTCAGGAAAGAGCGGTACGGCCCCGGCGACCACGTGCCGTACCTGTCCACGGTCAGGTACCCGCTCGGTTGCGGGGAGTCGCGGTGTCAGTGCGCCGTCTTGAGGAAGTCCGTCAGGCTTCCCAGCAGCATGGTGGTGCCCTGCTCGGCAAGGTCGCGCTCGTCGGCGGTGTCGCAGGTCTGGGCGACCACGATGCGGGTCTGGTGAGCACTCTCCTCGGTGAGTTCGACGGTCATGACCGCCGGCTCGTTCTTCCCGGGTACGTCCATGCCGATCACCAGACGCCGGTTCTGATCGACCTCGAAGTAGGAGCCGGTCAACGGGAACTGCCCGCCGTCCGGGGTGACCATCGTCGCCTTCCACGTCCCACCCGGCCGCACGTCCATCTCGACGGACCCGGGGGCGGCGTAGGCCCAGTGCGCGTAGGACTCCGCGGTGGTCCAGGCGCTCCACACCGCCGCCGCAGGAGCCTCCAGTGTCCGCTCCAACGCGTAGGAGAAACCCTCGGCCGTGCTCTGTTCCGTGGTCATCTCGCGCTCCCTGTCTCGCTCTTGATGAGGTTGTCGCACGGTAGACGGGGGCCGGCCTCAAAAGTCATCGGTCTCCCGCGCCTTTTCTGAGCGGGCACCGCGAGTACGGCACGCATGCCCCGGCGCCGCTCAGCGGCGGCGGGGGCGTGCCGCGTGGGCGTCGGAGATGTGAGCGGTGAGCGCCACCGACGCGGTGGCGCGCTCATAGGTGAGCTGCGCGAGACGCGCGTAGAGACAGTCGAGGATCAGCAGGACCGAATGGCGGGTGCCGAAGCTGCCGCGCCGGAAGCTGGTCTCCGCCGAGGTCGAGGTGAGGTGGACCGCCGCGGCCCGGGCCACCGGGGAGCGCGGGTCGCCGGTGACGGCGATGGTGGTGGCGCCGCGTTCCACCGCCAGCAGCAGCGGGCTGAGGACCTCGCGGGTGTTGCCCGAATGGGAGAGCGCCACCACGGTGTCCGCCGGTGTGAGCAGCGCGGCCGAGGTCTCGGCGGCGTGCACCTCGGTCCAGGCGCGGGCCGGGCAGCCGATGCCGAACAGCCGTGCTTCCGTCTCGCGCGCCACGATGCCGGAGCCGCCGACGCCGTAGACGTCGATACGGCGCGCCTTCGCCAGGGCCTGTGCGGCGCGTTCGAGGGCCTCGCGGTCCAGGCGTTCCACGGTCCCCCGCAGCGCCTGGAAGTCCGCGTGGGCGACCACGGCGATCACGTGGTCGAGGTCGTCGTCGGGGCCGATGTCGGGGCCGAGCGGATGGTCGTCCTGGCCGTCCGGGCGACGGCCCTGCTCCTTGGCGAGTTCCAGCAGAAGCCGCTGGTAGGAGTCGAGGCCGAGCGCCCGGCAGAAACGGGTGACGGTGGCCTGTGAGGTGCCTGTGCGACGGCCGAGTTCGGCGGCGGACACACGGGAGATCGCCAAGGGGTCCGCCAGCACCAGCTCGCCGACCTTGCGCAACGATCCGGTCAGCCGGGGCAGTTCGGAGCGGATCAGGTCAGTGATCATGACGAACTCGTCTCGGCCGGGGTCTTGTCCGGAGATGAATCTATCAATCACCATGCGATGCGATGAATGAATCCGTCCAACATTCCGTCGGGCATACCGGCCACTCTGTCCACCACCCCCTGGTGATCGGTGTCGACGCGGGTGGCACCCGGCTGCGCGCCTATCTCGCCGATGGCACGGGCCGGGTGCTCGGCTCGGGAACCGGTGGTCCCGGTAACGCGCTGAGTGTCGGGCGTGCCGACCTGACGCGGCATCTGGCGCACGCCCTGGACGCGGCTGTACCGGCGGACCTGCGCGGCTTGGTGGTGGCCGCGGCCGGCGGCTTCGCGGGCGCCGCCGAGGACGCGGGACCCGGGTGGGGCCGGCGGCTCGCCGCGCTCTGCCTGGCCGAGGCCCTGGCGCTGACCGGTATGCCGGGTGTGGCGAGCGTGGTGTACGGCGATGTCGATGTCGCCTTCGCCTCGGCCCCCGGGGCACCGGCCGACGGACTGGTGCTGGTCGCGGGGACGGGTGCCGCCGCCGGCCGGGTGGTGGACCGCCGCTGCGTGCGGACCTCGGACGGCGGCGGCTGGCTGCTGGGCGACTCCGGCAGCGGTTTCTGGCTGGGACACATGGCCCTGCGCGCGGTGCTGCGCGCGCTGGACGAGCGCGGCCCGTGGACCTCGCTGGCGGATACGGTGCCCGCGCACTGCGTGCCGGGTCATATGAGCCCGCGCGCGCCCTGGCCCGAACGGGGCCGGCTCAAGGAGCAGTTGGTCGGATGGGCGCACTCCGGGCCACCGGTCGCGCTCGCCCTGCTGAGCCCGCTGGTGGTGACGGCGGCGGAGGCGGGTGACGGAGTGGCGCGGTCCCTGCTGGACGAGGCGGCGGCGGAGCTGGCGGCCACGGTCGCGGCGCTGGCGCCGCGCCGCGGTGAGCCGCTGGTGGTGACCGGTGGGCTGGTCGGCCCGGAGGGGCCGCTGCTGGACCGCCTGACGGAGCGCACCCGCGGGACGGGACTGCGGATCACGGCCGTACGCGACGGCGGCGCCGGGGCGGTGGCGCTGGCCCGGCTGCTGATCTGAACCCTTGACCTGAACTCCCACGGCTGGTTCATTGTTTCAGACCGCGCAAGCAAAACTGGCTGAACCAACCGATCCGGCTGGATCGACCGAGCCCTGGAAAAGGGGATCACCGATGGCTGAACCAGAGCTCAGCGCCGCCGAGTTGGCCGTCCGCGTACGCTCCGCGACGGACCGGGCGGTCGACGGCAACAAGGACGGAGTCGCGGCGGCGGCCCGGCTGTTCGCGGACTGCGTCGCCGCCGACGGTGTGATCCACGCGTTCGGCACCGGGCACTCGCAGGCGACGGCGCTGGAGATCGCCGGGCGGGCCGGCGGGCTGATCCCCACCAGCCGGATCGGCCTCAGCGATCTGGTGCTGCGCGGCGGCGAGGACCGCTCGGTGCTCGCCGATCCCCTGCTGGAGCGCCGGCCGGGACTGGCCGGGCGCCTCTACGAGCTGGCGGCTCCCCGGCCCCAGGACCTCTTTGTGATCATCTCCAACTCGGGCGTGAACAACTCCGTCGTCGACATGGCCCTCACAGCGCGCGAGAAGGGACACCGCCTGGTGGCCCTGACCTCGCTGGAGCACACGCGGTCCGTCCCGGCCCTGCACCCCAGCGGCAAGCGGCTCGCCGATCTGGCCGACGCGGTGCTGGACAACTGCGCGCCCGCCGGGGACGCGCTGCTGCCGCTGCCCGGCGGCGGCGCGCTGTGCGGTGTCTCCACCATCACCTCCGCCCTGCTGGTGCAGATGGTGGTCGCCGAGAGCGTCGCGCTGCTCATCGCCGAAGGCCATGAGGCACCGGTGTACGTGTCCGCGAATCTGCCCGGCGGTTTCGAGCGCAACGCCGCGCTGGAGGCCCGCTACGAGGGCCGGCTGCACCGCGGCGGACACTGAACGGACACTGACCCGGGCCGGGCGGCGGACCGGCGCCGGGGCACACGAAGGACACGAGCACCACCGGCGCGGACCTCTGGGAACGGGCCCTCAGAGCCGTCCCGCCTCCACGATCCGCCGCAGGAACCGCCTCGTACGTTCGTGGGCCGGATCGCCGAAGATCCGCTGCGGTGTGCCCCGCTCCAGCACCACTCCCCCGTCGAGGAAACACACCTGGTCCGCGACCTCACGGGCGAAGCCCATCTCATGGGTGGCCAGCACCATCGTCATGCCGTCGCCCTTGAGGTCCCGTACGACCGACAGCACCTCGCCGACCAGTTCGGGGTCGAGCGCCGCGGTGATCTCGTCGAGGAGCAGCAGCCGGGGACGCACGGCGAGGGCCCGTACGATCGCGGCGCGCTGCTGCTGGCCGCCGCTGAGCCGGTCCGGGTACTCGCCCGCCTTGTCCCCGAGGCCAAGGCGGGTCAGCAGTTCGCGGGCCCGCTCCTCCGCCTCCGCGCGCGGGACACCGAGGACCCGGCGCGGGGCGAGTGTGATGTTCTGGAGCACCGTCATGTGCGGGAAGAGGTTGTACGACTGGAACACCACGCCGATACGCCGGCGCACGGCGTCCGGGTCGGTCCGGGGATCAGTGATCTCCTCGCCGTCGAGGAAGATCGCTCCGTCGTCGATCTCCTCCAGCAGGTTGGCGCAGCGGAGCAGGGTCGACTTGCCGGAGCCCGATGCCCCGATCAGCGCGGTCACGGTGTGCGGCGCCACATCGAGGGAGACGTCGCGCAGCACGACCCGGTCCCGGCCGAAGGTCTTGCGTACGGACTCCAGGCGCAGTACCGGAGCGCCCTCGGCGGTCCCCGGCACCTCGACGGCCGTCATACGGTTCCTCCTTGCGCGCGGCGCCGGTCCATCCGGGCCGTGACCCAGTCGGTGAAGCGGGTCATCGGGATCGTCAGCGCGACGAAGACAAGGCCCGCGACGACATACGGCGTGTAGTTGAAGTACTTCCCGGCGATGATCTGGGCCGCGTAGACGGCGTCGACCGCGCCCGCGATGGAGACCAGACCGGTGTCCTTCTGGAGTGACACGAGATCGTTGAGGAGCGGCGGTACGACGCGCCGTACCGCCTGCGGGAGGACGACGTACCGCAGTGTCCTGGCGCTGGACAGTCCCAGGGACCGGGCCGCCGCCCGCTGGGACGGGTGTACGGACTCGATCCCGGCCCGGAACACCTCGGCGACATAGGCCGAGTAGGTCAGGACCAGCGCCGTGCCGCCGAGCAGCACGGGATCGGTGGTGACGCCCTGCAGCCGCAGCGCCGGGACGCCGAAGACGACCATCAGCAGGCAGATGATGAGCGGCAGGCCGCGGAAGAAGTCGGTGTACGCGGTGGCCAGCGCGCGCACCGGGAAGAAGACCGGGCCGCGCAGGGTACGGGCGACGGCCAGCAGCAGTCCGAGCACAAGGACGCATGCCCCGCAGACGGCCAGCAGCCGGAGGTTGAGCAGCAGACCGTCGAGGACCTGGGGCAGTGCCATCCGGGCGTACTCGGCGCTGAAGAATGTCTCACGGGTGCGCTGCCAGCCCGGTGAGCCGGTGATGAGGAGATAGAGGACAGCCGCCGTCACCAGGGTGGAGAGCGCGGCGATCCCGGTGGCGCGGCGGGCGCGGGCGCGTTTGTAGCGTTCGCGCTCGATCCGCCGTGCCGACGGGGTGTAGGTGTCCTCGTCGCCGCCTCCGTCCTTCTCCGTGCGGACGGTGTCAGAGGTCACTTGAGCACCGGGGCGTTCACGGCGTCCGACAGCCACTGCTTCTCCAGGGCGGCGAGGGTGCCGTCCTTCCGCAGCCCGTCGACGGCCCGGGTGACGCACGAGGTGAGCGCGCTGCCCTTGTCGAGGACGAGTCCGAACTGCTCCGCGGTCCCCGCGGAGTTGGCGAACTGGCCGACGACCTTCGCGTCCGGCACCTCGGCCGAGGTGATGTAGAAGGCGGTGGGCAGATCGACGACGATCGCGTCGACCTGGCCGTTGCGCAGCGCGGACTTGGCGAAGTCGTTCTTCTGGAAGACGGCGGGCTTCTGCGCCGGCTTGATGATCTCGTTGATCGTGTCGAGGCTGGTGGTGCCGACCTGGGCGCCGAGTTTGGCTCCCTTGAGGTCGGCGCCGGTGCGGGCCTTGGCGTACGGAGAGTTCTTCAGCGCGATGACGGCCTGGCGGAGCTCGTAGTAGCCCGAGGAGAAGTCGACGGCCCGCTTGCGCTCGTCGCTGATGGAGACCTGGTTGATGTCGAAGTCGAAGTTCTTCTCACCGGGCGCGAAGGAGTTGTTGAACGGCACGGTCTGCCAGACGACCTGGTCCTTCCCGTAGCCGAGGGCCTTGGCGACGGAGTACGCGACGGCCGACTCGAAGCCCTTGCCACTGGCCGGATCGTCGTCCTGGAACCAGGGGGCGTAGGCCGGTTTGTCCGTCCCGATCGTCAGCTTCCCCTTCGCCCGGGTGGGCAGAGCGGCCTTGTCGCAGGACTTCGCGGAGGCGGTGGCCCCGGTGGAGGACGCGTCGGCGGGCGACGACGTCTCCTGGGGGGCACACCCCGTGGCGGCGGCGAGTGCTACGACGAACAGGGCGGGGAGAAGGCTTCGGGCGGTGAGGTGCATGGCGGGAGACTGACACCACCGGGGGGTGTCTGTCGAGATCACAGCATTGCGATCTCATGAAATTCCGCTTGTAGGTGTACCCGCGAGGTTTGAGCACACCCGCACCCGCACCGGCCGGCCGGCCCCCGGGCACCCCCGGGACGCGGTGAGCCGTGTCACCACCGCTCGGGCCGGCCGGTGTCCTGTGCGGCGCAGCCGCCCCCCGGGGGATTGTCGTTACGCTGATCGTTGATGTTCACCCCTCAGGGCCCGACCCTCCGCGAACTCGCCGTGCAGGCGCTCTCCTCCATCGAGCACGGCTACGACCTGCTGGCTCCGAAGTTCGACCGCACCCCGTTCCGGACGCCCGCCCCACTGCTGGAGGCGGTGGTGCGTGCCCTCCGGCCGTTCGGACCTTTCGGCGCGGGACTCGACATCTGCTGCGGGACGGGGGCCGGGGTGGGTGCCCTGCGGCGGCTGTGCAGGGACCGGGTCACCGGTGTCGACTTCAGTACGGGCATGCTCGCGGGCGCCACATCAGCCTTTCCGCGGGCCGCGGACGCGCCGGCGGTGAGCTGGGTCCGGGCCGACGCGCGCGCTCTCCCGTTCAGAGCCGCCTTCGACCTGGCGGTGAGTTTCGGCGCGTTCGGCCATTTCCTGCCGGGCGAACGGCCGTTGGTCTTCGCCCAGGCGTACGCGTCCCTCAGGCCCGGCGGCCGGTTCGTCTTTCCCGTCCCGGCGCCGCCGCGGGTCGGCTCGGCGCTCTACTGGGCGCTCTGGGGGTTCGACGCCGTGATGCGTCTGCGCAATCTGCTGTGGCATCCGCGATTCGTCATGTACTACCGCACCTTCCGGCTTCCGGATGTGCTGGCGGAGCTGAGGGACGCCGGGTTCACGGCGGAGCTGCTGCCCCTGACCGACCTCGGCCGGCTGCCCGACGGCGGCCCGCGCTGCGTCCTGGTGGTCGCCCACCGGGGCTGAACGCGTCGGGCCCCATGACGGCGATGTCTTCTACGCCTGACCGCTCACGGCGGACGCCGCGGCCTTCGCCGCCTTCTCCACCAGCGCGACCCCGGCGTCCATGGTGGCGCTGCCCCTCGACAGCACCGCCACCAGGCAGGGACGTCCGTCCACGGATATCCGCCCGATGCTGTTGATGTCCCACAGGCCGGTGGCGCTCCGTTGCAGCCAGCCGTTCTTCAGCCCCGTGACCGAGCCCGCCGCCGACACACCCCAGTCCTGGTCCGCCGCTATCCCGCCCATCAGGCCCCGTGCGTAGGTCTTCGACGCCGTGCTCAGTTCGGAGTCCTCACCGAACACGGCGGACAACAGCACGAGCTGATCGGCCGCGGTGGTCTGCGTCAGCCCCCACAGGCCGTTGGTTCCCGCGGTCGTCCCGGTCAGCCCCAGCCGGCGGTTCGCCGCGTCCAGTCCCCCTGATCCCCCGATCGCGTCCCACAGCGCGTCCGCCGACGCGTTGTCGCTGACCTTGATCATCGCCGTCGCGTAGGTCTTCTCCCGCGCCGTCAGCCGGCGGTCCGCGTCCTGCGCCTTCAGCAGCAGCGCCGCCAGGATGTCGACCTTGACGATGCTCGCCGTGTCGTACGTCTTCCCCGAGCCCACGCCGTACCGCGCGGCGCGGCCGTCCTTCAGATCGAGGATCGCGACCGACACTGAGGCCGAGGTGGCGCCCAGGAGCGGCTTGAGCCGCTCGGACAGGACCTCGTCCGGAGCCCGCTCGGGCTTCGGGGCGGGCAGCGCGCGCACCGATTCCGAGGGCGAGGGGGACGCGGTCGGCGCCGCCGGCAGCGAGACGATCGACGCCAGCGGCGCGATCCCGGACGGCTCGCCGCTCCGGGCGGGGAGAACGCTCATGGGCGGTACGGCCCGCGAGTCACTGTGCGCGGCCCCCTGGAGACCGGCCGTCACCGCCCATCCCGCCACCAGCAGGGTGAGAGCCGCGGAGGTGTGGAGCGCGGGACGGCGGCGTACGGACACGCGCGCGTGCGGAGTCAAACGGTGGCGGGACATGGCGAGAGGTTAAGGAGGCATTCTGAGAGGCAACCGCGCCCCAGGTAAACGTTATGTGACAAATTGCGCTATGCCCCGCGCTGTGCTTGGTTGCCAGGAAAATACCGTGTGATGAAATCGTTACGAAAGGTGCCCTGGGGATCGAGCTTCTCGATCAGCGTTTCGAAGTCGGCGGAGCGCTCGTACAGCGCGCGGACACGCTCCGGAGCCATGGTGAACAGCTTGCCCCAGTGCGGCCTGACGCCGTAGGGCGCCAGCGCCTCCTCGATGACGCCCAGCACAGGTGTCACCGCCGCCGTGTCCGCGATCCAGGTGAAGTGGAACGCCACGGAGTCACGTCCGTACGCCGGGCTCAGCCAGTACTCGTCCGCCGCGACGGTACGGATCTCACCGATCTGGAGGACCGGCGCGATGCGGTCCCTGACACGCGCGAGCGCGTCGAAGGCCGCGAGCCCGTCCTCGCGCGCGACGAAGTACTCGCTCTGCAGTTCCTCGCCATTGCTGGGCGTGAACTCCGGCCGGAAGTGCGGCAGCCGTTCGTACCAGGGCCCGGCGACTCCGGACTGTTCCGTACAGGTGACCGGGTCCATGCCGGGCACCGGGTGCCGGGGGCCGTCCGCGGGCTCGGCACCGAGCAGGCTCGCGGGCGCGGTCGCGCGCTCGTCGTCACCGACCCGGTGCTTCAGCCAGACCTGCTCCACCACGTCGGTCCGCCAGCGGGTGAAGAGGCTGACGCTGTAGGCGGCCGAGAGTATGTCGTCGAACGACTCGCGCAGGCGCGCGTAGGGAAGCCCCTCGTAGACCCATTGCCGGATGTCGTAGGCCGGCACCAGATCAAGTGTCATCCGGGTGACGACGCCGAGAGCGCCCAGCGCGACCACCGCTCCCGCGAAGTCCTTGTCACCCCGGGCGAGAGACACGGTCCCACCGTCGGCGGTGACGATGTCGAGTGCGCGCACCGCCGAGGCGAGCGCGCCGTTGCCGGCCCCCGATCCATGGGTTCCGGTGGCGCAGGCTCCGGCGACCGAGATGTGCGGAAGCGAGCCGAGGTTGTGCAGTGCGAGACCCGCGTCGTGCACGGCCCCGGTGAACTCGGCGAACCGCAGGCCGCCGCTCACCGTGACCGTGGCGGCGGCTCTGTCGACCTCCACGGTCCTGGGCAGTCCCGCCACCGAGACCAGATCGCCGTCGGTGTCCGCGATCCGGTTGAACGAGTGGCCGCTGCCCAGCACGCGCACCGAACGGCTGCCGGCCACGATCTCGCGCAACCGCTCCACCGACGAGGGCCGGTGGACGCGTGCCGCGCTGAAGGTGATGTTGCGTGCCCAGTTCGTCACGGCCGGCGCGGCCGAACGGGCCTCGCCGTCCTGGGCGCCCTCCTGAGGTGCGGCTTCACCGCTGGGTCCGTCGGTGGGTCCAGGCGTGCGGGACACGGTGTTCTCCTTCGCTGCGTTCGTGGGCGGCAGCCGTGCCGCGCGCCCACGTTTCGTTATGCGGCACTCTGACATGCGAGGAGAGGGACCCGTCGCGGCGGCCACCGCACTGGCTGCCGAGACTCAGCCGCGCGGTGCTCCGGCCAGCAGCTCCTCCACACGGCGCAGCCCCTCGCGGACATTGGCCTCGGCGGTGGCCTCCCGCGCCTCGGGAAGGGACAGCCAGCGCAAGGGGGCCTCGGGGCTCTCGGGGCGGATCGCGTCCGGTTCGGCGGTCGCGAGCACGAACCGCAGGTCGGCGTGGGCGTGCGCGGGCTCATCTCCCCTGGCGGGCACGGGGACGATGACCAACTGCACCAGGGAGTCGTCCGGGAAGGGCACGAGGTCGCCGAGACCGGTCTCTTCGGCGGCCTCCCGCAGCGCGACGGCGAGCGGCTCGGTCTCTCCCGGGTCGCCGTGACCGCCCACATGCAGCCAGGACCGCTGCCGCTCGTGCCAGCGCATCAGCACGCGTCCGCTGCCGGGATGCACGATCAGCGCCGACGCCGTCGTGTGCAGCGGGATCGAGCGCGACCACGGGTCGTCGGCGGTCCGGGTGAGTTCGCGTACGCGGCCCACATCAGCGGCCTCGGCCGGGTCGTGCGGACGGTACCGGGACAGCAGATCGAGGATCGGCCGGCGGACGGATTCCATGTGCTCCACCTGTCAGCTCGTCGGGGCGGCCGGTCCCTGTCCGGCCGTCGTACGGCACCGAGGAGATTACGGCCACCGCCGGACGCTGTCCCCCGGTTTGATTCCGGCCCCGGATGCACGCGCCCGTCCGGGAGTTGTGCGGGCGGTTCGGACATACGTCCTGGATGGCGTTTCCCCGGCCGGGCCCGGTCGGCGTCGACCCGCCGTCAGGCGCTCGGTGTCCATGCTTTCGCGTGCGGATCGGTCCACCCGATGAGAACTTTGCGTGCCCGATCGCCTACGCTGCGCGATATGGACAAGGCGGCGGGAGCGTGACCGGCGGACGCGGGGCGCGGCCGTGCGTCGCGCTGTTCGCCGTGCTGGCCGCGCTGCTCCATGTGCTGGGATGTGCCCACGGCCCCGTCTCCGCCGCGCCGCTCCGGAACGCGCCGATGGCCGCGGTGGCCACGCCCGGGACCATGCCCTCCGGGCACACCCCGGCGCCGGTCGCCTGCGCGGGGCGAGCCGCCCATGGCGCGGCGTCGTGTACGGACGCGGACGAGCCGAGCGTTCTGTCACAGCGCACGGACGAGTCCGCCGTGCCGCCCTCGGTGGACGCCGTGAGCGCTGCCGACGCCGCCGTACGGGACGCCGTGCGGCGCCCGGCACGCGCGAGACCGGCCGGTGAGAGCGCGGGAAGCGGCGCGGACCGGCGACGGCGCGCGGCCCTGGGTGTCTGGCGGAACTGATGACGGCCACGGGCCGCAGCCCGCGCGCGAGCCGTTGTGGCCGCGCGCCGTCGACGGCCCGGCCGGCTCGCTGACCGTTCTTCCCGCCACCGCCGCCGAGGCGTGCTCCCGTACGCCCGGCCACAGGAGATCTGTGCAATGAACCCCTTCGGTATGGTCGCCGCCCACACGTCCGTCACCCATACGTCCGCCATCCACACGTCCGCAACCCATACGTCCGCAACCCATACGTCCGCCGCTCCCCTGTCCTCGGCCCACTCGTCTTCGGGCCACATGTGCTGTGGGCCCGCCCAGGTATCGGTGCCCGACTCGCCCGCCCAGTTGCTGACGTCGTCCCTCCAGCCGGCGCACAGCCCGGCGGCGCTCGTCGGCGACACCCCGACCCTGTGGATCGGCGAACCGTTCACCGAGTCCGGCCGCGGCTTCTGGGCCAAGCTGGAGGGCGGCAACCCCGGCGGCATCAAGGACCGCACGGCCCTCTACATGGTGGCCCGCGCCCGGGAGCGCGGCCAACTGCTGCCGGGCGCGCGGATCGTGGAATCCAGCTCCGGCACCCTGGGGCTGGGGCTCGCCCTGGCCGGAGTGGCCTTCGGACATCCGGTCACGGTGGTCACCGATCCGGGCATGGAGCCGCTGATGACCGGTCTGCTGACCGCGTACGGCGCGGATGTCGAGCTGGTGCGGACCCCGCATCCGGTCGGCGGCTGGCAGGAGGCCCGGCGGCAGCGGGTGGCCGAGCTTCTCGCCACGCGGGAGGGCTCATGGTGTCCGGACCAGTACCACAACCCGGACAATGTGGCCGCGTACCGTCCACTGGCACATGAGCTGGTGGCTCAGCTCGGACGCGTCGACACGCTGGTCGCCAGCGTCGGTACGGGCGGGCACTCGGCCGGGATCGCCTCGGTCCTGCGTGGCTTCTTCCCCTCGCTGCGGGTCGTGGGAGTCGACACCACGGGCTCCACCATCTTCGGACAGCCCGTCGCGCCCCGGCTGATGCGTGGGCTTGGCAGCAGCATCTATCCGCGCAATGTCGCGTACGGCCTCTTCGACGAGGTGCACTGGGTCGCCGCGCCGGAAGCGGTCTGGGCGGCGCGTTCGCTGGCGCGGGCGCGCTACGCCACCGGTGGCTGGAGTGTGGGGGCGGTCGCGCTGGTCGCCCGCTGGCTGGCCGCCGTCCGGCCCGCGGAGGAACGGATCGTGGCGGTGTTCCCCGATGGCCCGCAGCGCTATGTCGGGACGGTGTTCGACGACGCGTACTGCCGTGAGCACCACCTGCTGGACCACCGGCCGGCCGACCATCCGCAGGAGATCGCGCATCCCGGCGAACGCGCCGTCACCCGGTGGACGCGGTGCACCACCGTGGTGGATCCGCTCGCCGATGGCACGGACACGGGTCACCGCGGCCTGGCGGGAGCGGCCCGGTGAACGCTCCGGCGAAGACCGCGGCGGGCTCTCCGATCACGGGCCTGTGGGCGAGCACCCGGTCCTTTCCGCCCGCGGCGCGGCTGCTGATGGTGAACCAGTTCGCCATCAATCTCGCCTTCTACATGCTCATGCCGTATCTCGCCGCGCATCTCGCCGGTGGCCTCGGGCTCGCCGCCTGGGCCGTCGGCCTGGTCCTCGGCGTACGCAACCTCTCCCAGCAGGGCATGTTCCTCATCGGTGGCAGCCTCGCCGACCGCTTCGGATACAAGGCGCCGATCATGGCCGGCTGCCTGCTGCGCACGGGCGGATTCGCGCTGCTCGGCTGGGTGGACCAACTCCCCGCGCTGATCGTGGCGTCGGCCGCGACCGGCTTCGCCGGAGCGCTGTTCAACCCGGCGGTGCGCGCCTATCTGGCGGCGGAGGCGGGGGAACGGCGGGTGGCGGCGTTCGCGACGTTCCATGTGTACTACCAGGCCGGGATGGTGCTGGGCCCGCCGGTCGGTCTGGTGCTGCTCGCCTCCGACTTCCGGCTGGTGTGCACGGTGGCGGCGCTGGTCTTCGCCGCGCTGACCCTGTTGCAGTGGCGCGCGCTGCCCGCGCGCGGTGGCGGAAAGGCGGCGGGAGGGCTCACGGGGCTGACCGCGCAGTGGCGCACGGTGCTGGCGAACCGGCCGTTCCTGTTGTTCTCGCTGGCGATGACCGGCTCGTACGTCCTGACCTTCCAGGTCTATCTGGCCCTGCCGCTGGCCGCCGCCGGGGCGCTCGGGGCGGACGGCGCGAAGGCCACCGGCGCCCTGTTCGTGGTCTCGGCCGCCGTGACGGTGGCCGGGCAGCTACGGCTGACGGGATGGGTGACGCGCCGCTGGAGTCCGCACGGCGCGCTGGTGGCGGGTCTCACCGTCATGGGCCTGGCGTTCGTCCCGCTGGCGCTGGTGCCCGCCGGGGACGGAGGCACCGCGCGACTGGGCGTGCTCGCCGCGCTGACGGCGGCGGTGGTGGCGCTGGCCCTCGGAAGCGCGGTGGTCTATCCGTTCGAGATGGACACGGTCGTCGCGCTGTCCCGCGACCGGCTGGTCGCCACGCACTACGGCCTCTACAACACCGTCTCCGGGATCGGTGTCACGCTCGGCAATCTGGCCACCGGCGCACTGTGGGACGTGGCGGAGCGCCATCACGTCCTGTGGCTCACCTGGATCGCGCTCACCGGCACCGGCCTGGCCTGCGCCGGGGCGGTGTCCGCGCTGGCGCGCGGTGGCCGGCTGGAGGCTTCCGTACCCAGGCCGGTGTCCGCCTGACGCACGCCCACAAGGCTCCGTCCCCGGGGACCCGGAGCGGAGCCCACCGGGAGCGGTGGAGGCCGGCGGGCATAGCATCGCCTGCTGACATGGACATCACCTGGTGGGGTTTCGCCGCGCTCGCCGCGGCGGCGACGCTGGTCGGCTTCTCGAAGACGGCGGTGAGCGGCGCGAATACGGTCAGTCTGGCCGTGTTCGCGGCCGTGCTGCCGGCCCGGGAGTCGACCGGCGTGCTGCTGCCCGTGCTGATCGCCGGCGATGTGCTCGCCGTGCTGACCTATCGTCGACACGCGCACTGGCCCACCCTGTGGCGGCTGTTCCCGGCGGTCGCCGCGGGTGTCGTGGTGGGGACGGTGTTCCTGGTCTGGGCCGACGACACCGCCGTGCGCACCTCGATCGGCGCGATTCTGCTGCTGATGGCGGGAGTCACGACAGCGCGGCGGAGGGCCGGAACGGGCGGCGCCAGGCAGGACCGCGCGGCGGAGGGCGGCAGTCCTGAGGCGTCCCGTGGCCGGCTCACGGCCCGTTCGTACGGTGTGCTCGGCGGGTTCACCACCATGGTCGCCAATGCCGGTGGGCCCGTTATGTCGCTTTATCTGCTTTCCGCGGGCTTTCAGAAACTGGGCTTTCTGGGCACCTCCGCGTGGTTCTTCCTCATCGTCAACACGTCGAAGGTGCCATTCAGTGTGGGGCTCGGTCTGATCGACCGGCAGTCCCTGCTGCTCGACGCCGTCCTGGTGCTCTTCGTCATACCGGGCGCCTTCATCGGCAAAATCTGTGTGAACCGCATCGACCAGCGGCTGTTCGAGCGGCTGGTGATCGCGGCGACCGTGCTCGGCGGCCTTCAGCTCCTGCTGCGCTGACCCGTTGAACCGGGGTCTGGTGCGGGGCCCCGGCACTTATGTGAGGTACGTCCTGGCAGAGTAGGTCCGGCAACTGTGGACAGGTGTACTGGCAATACAGGTCGGACGAGGTCGGAGTGTGCGGTGTGGAGCGGGACAAGATGGACTCTCAAACGGTTGCCGGCGCTCCTTGCTGGGTGACCCTGCTCTCGCGTGACATGTCCGCCTCGCAGGCTTTCTACGGGAATGTCCTGGGCTGGACCTATCGGCCGGCGGGGCTGGGGGACGACTTCTGTGTCGCCCTCTCGGACGGTCTGCCCGTCGCGGGCATCGGGGCGCTGGCCACCTCACTCCAGGTCGCCGTCGCCTGGACGCCGTATTTCGCCGTCGCCGACGTGGACGAGGCCGCGGCACGGATCCGGGAGCGCGGTGCCACCGTGGCGGTGGGGCCGCTCGCCTTCCACTCGGGCCGGGCCGCGCTGGCCGCCGACCCGGACGGCGCGGCCTTCGGCATCTGGGAGGGCTCCGTGAGATCCGACTGGACGGTGGGGCGCGGCAGCGCGCCCGCCTGGCTGGAGCTGCGGACACGTGACACCGCCGACGCCGCCCGGTTCTACAGCCAGGTCCTCGGCTGGGCGCCCGAGGCCGACGGCGGTCTCACCCTGACGCACAAGGACGATCACGCCGTACTGCGGCAGAACGAGCATGTGGTCGCCAAGATCCGCGGCGGCGCGGAACAGGCCGTGGCCGACCCGCAGAAGCGGCCTCGGTGGCACGTCTATTTCCGCGTCCCGGAGGTGTCGGGCTCGCTCAAGGCCGCTCTGAACGGCGGGGGCGCACTGGCCTCCACGCCGGACGGCGCCGCCTCGCCGGACGGGAGCACCCAGCGGGAGGCCACCCTGCGCGATCCGGACGGTGCCCTGTTCACCGTCACATCGGGCTGACCCGCACCGCCCGGGACGGTCGGCGGGACGGCCCGGGCGCAACCCGGGCACCCGGCGGAAGAACGCGGAGCGTGATAAAGCAGACACACGGCCCGCATCGGGGGCGGCGTCGCCCGCGGGCCACGATTCCGGGGGCCCGGTCAGGCCGTACGCACCGGAGGAACCCCCTCCACCTCAAAGACGACCTGGTCCTCGTAACACCACCACCAGCCCTCGCCCGGCTCGTACGAGCGGATGAGCGGATGGCCGGACGCCTGGTTGTGCGCGGTCGCGTGCTTGTTCTTGGACGAGTCGCAGCAGCCGATGTGCCCGCAGCTCTGGCACTCCCGCAGATGCACCCAGCCGTCGCCCATGGCGACACACTCCGGGCAACTGTCCTTGCTGTCGGGGCTCACGGGCTCGACATCCGCAAGATGACTGCAGATCAGCCCGCCGAACCGTTCTTCGCTGTTCGCCATGTCGATGCCGCCCTCCGACCGCACGGGTCACTTCAGTCAGTGGCCCTCACACCGTACGGCCGGACCCCGGCCGCCGCCAGCAGAGGCGGAACCGCGAGGCCGCTCCGCACGTCTTGACACCTGTCCGACAACGGAGAAGCTTGGACATTCGGCCTCTGACCGGGGCCGATCGGGGGAATGGGGGGCAGCACGGTGAGAAAGTCGTGTACGCGTATACCGGGAAGGGCCACCGCGCTGGGCGCCGTGGTCGCGCTCACGTTCCCCCTGGCCGGCTGCGGTGGCAGCGGTGGCAGCGACGACGACGCGGGTCCCGATACTCCGGCGACCGTCTCCGCCCCGGCGCCCAGCCCGTCTCCGCCGGTCGAACCCGCTGCCTACCGCACCACGCTGGACACCACACTCGGCCCGCTCGACAAGGCACTGCGCGCGGTCGACAGCGCGCGCGAGGGCAGTGCGCTGAACCAGGCCCTCGACACCGCTTCCACGGCGGCCACCACCGCCGCCGCCGAACTGGACACGGCGGAGACACCCGACGACGCCGTCAGCGGCAACGCGAGTCTCGCCGACTCGCTGCGCGATCTGAGCCAGAGCCTTGACGACGCGCGCGCCGACGAGGGCCGCTGTGCCACCTCTCCGCGTGTCGAGCTGCACTCGGCCGACAGTCTCGGGACCGTCCGGGACGCCGCCGGCGCGCTCACCGGTCTCGGTTACACCGTGCGGCTGAAGCTGCCGCGCACCGAGAAGCCGGGCAATCGGCGGCTCGGCAACGGCTCCTTCGTGAAGGACAGCCGAAGCAGCGGGCTGGGCCGGCTCACCATCAGGAACAGCACCGGCTCCGACACCGTGGTCTCCCTCACCCGTGGCAAGCGGACCGCCTTCACGGTCTATGTCCGCAAGGGCTCCAGCATCACGGTGCGACGCGTCCGGGACGGCTCGTACAGCGTGTATTTCACGGCCGGAGCGGACTGGAACTCCTCGAAGAGGTCGTTCACCCGTGATTGCAGCTTCGAGAAGTTCGACGACAAGGCCGACTTCAGGACCGTCCAGGTGTCCGGTGGCACCCAGTACACCGTGCTGACCTTCTCGCTGGCCAGGACGATCGGCGGCAACGCGACCACCAGCGAGGTGCCGGAGGACGAGTTCCCGTCCTGAACCGGCCCGTCCGGGCCGGCCGCTGCCGGGCCGGCCCGCGCGACGCGCACCCGTGGTGATTACGCGTCGCGGCGGAGGGTCACACGTGGACGAACCGCGCGATCCGCTCGCGCAGCATCGCGGCGAACTCCTCGGCACCGACGAGCTGCGACCTCAGGTCCGCCACCCGTTCCGCGGTGGCGCGCTCGAATTCGGCGACGCGCCGCAGCAGTTGGTCCCGTTCGTCCGCCGTCGGCGGCTCTTCGCCGTCGAGCCGGTCGGTGATCGCGAGCAGGACGCGCATCTCGTCCAGTGTGAATCCGAGGGGGGTCATCCGACGGATGATCATCAGCCGGGCCGCGTCCGCCTCGGTGTAGAGACGCAGTCCGCCCTGGGAGAGGGCCGAGGGGGCGACGAGCCCGGACTCCTCGTAATACCGGATGGTGCGCAGGGACAGCCCGGTACGCACGGCCACCTCACCGATCCGCATGTTTCTGGGGTACACGTGTGGTCCTGACCTTTCCGCTCGGGTGCCCGCGGCGTCGCTGCGGGCCGCGCCGATCCGCCCTCCGACGTTAGATCGGAGTCGGCCGGGACCCGGGGCAGCCGCGCCGCGCCGTACGGGTGCCGCGGTGCCGGATCACCACGGCGCACCCGGCCGGTCCGCCGTCAGGGCTTGTACACCTTTCCCGGCTCGGGGACGCCGGGCGCCAGCAGTTCGGGGACCGTGACGAAGGTGTAGCCGCGCCTCTTCAGCTCGTCGATGATCGCGGGCACGGCGGGCACGGTGCCCCGGTAGATGTCGTGCAGCAGGATGATGCCGTCCGGGCCCGCCGCGTCCAGGATCCGGTCCTCGATGAGCTGGGAGTCCGTCGTCGCGTAGTCCTTGGCGGTGGCGCTCCAGAGGACCTGGGCGAGGCCGAGATCCCGGCACACGTCGGAGACCTCCCGGTCGGTACGGCCCTGCGGCGGACGCATCAGCGTGGGTGTGCGGCCGGTCAGCGCCGCGATGGCGTCCTGTGTACGGGAGAGCTCCTCGCGTATGCCGTCGGCGTCCAGATCGGTCAGCCGCTGGTGGGTCCAGGTGTGGTTGCCCACTTCGTGCCCCTCCCGAGCCATTCTGCGCACCAGGTCCGGGTGGGGGACGACATGGTTCTTGCCGAGCAGGAAGAAGGTCGCGTGCACCTTCTTCTCCTTGAGTATGTCGAGCAGCCGGGGTGTGTCCTCGGAGGGTCCCGCGTCAAAGGTGAGGGCTATACAGCGGGCCTGGCGGCAGTCCACTCCGGTCTTCACGAGCGCTCCGGCGGCAGGGTGGCTCCGGGCGTCGCCGGGCGAGGTGGTGGCGGCCGAGCAACCGCTCAGCACCAGGCTCAATGACGCGACCGCGGCCAGCGCGGCGGTGATCCCCGGCCCGGACGCCGGTTTCTTCCCTGGCATGACGCATCCCTCTTCCTTGGGTGAGTGACCGGCGACGGGGCCGGATGTGGGCAGCGCGAAGCGGCGCCGGGCGCGGACGGGGGCCGGCACCCACGGCCGACCGACCGCGGGTCAACGCGGACGGACCGCGCGAGTGAGCTGACGCGCGGGCGCGGCGAAGCGAGTGCGTGACGAGTCGGCGGGCGGGGCGGCCGCTACGCCGTGGCGATCGGCGAAGAGCGGATCACCGGAGAACGGGCCTCAGCGATCCGGTCTCGGGCACGGACCGCCGGTCGGTCGGAAACTCCTTCAGGGGTGAGCAGGCGGGGGCGAGGTGATTTCAGGAGCCCGGGCAGGGCGCGGCAAGGACCATGCGGAGCACTATACACGGCACGTATACATGCGGTGTATACCTGCCGCGCATAGTGGATGAGCAGGAGCGTTCGGGAGCTGGGGAGGGGTCGGGCACTACCGGCCCGAACGGATCGATGTGACATGCACTCAGATGTTCCGTACGGCATTCAACACAGCGCGTACGGGCTCCCGTCACCCTGCCGTCATCCGGCCACTCGAACATCCGAGCTGCCGCGCATCACAGCTCGGGTCAGAGGTATCGGCGAGGAGCAGAAATGGGCCACGGCCATCACCATCCGCACGATCACACGCACCACACCCCGGCCGGCACGGACCCGCTGCCCAAGGCGCTCGATGTGAGCGTCCCCGACAGCGAGCTCTCCCCCAGTCAGCTCTCGCGGCGTTCGATGCTGCGTCGCGCCGGTCTCCTCGGCGCGGGTCTCGCCGGAGCGGGCGTGCTGGGCGGTGCCACCTCCGCCGCCGCCACCTCGCGCGGTTCCGGCGGCAACGGCAAGAACAACGGTTTCCTCTGGCTGGCCGGCGACCACCACATCCACACCCAGTACAGCGACGACGGCAAGTACCGCGTCCTGGACCAGGTGCGGCAGGGCGCGCGCCACGGGCTGGACTGGATGGTCATCACCGACCACGGCAGCGCCACGCACGCGAAGATCGGGGTGGACAAGGTCAACCCCGACATCAAGGAAGCGCGCGACACCTATCAGGACTCGCTCGTCTTCCAGGGCCTGGAGTGGAACATCCCGGGCGCCGAGCACGCCACCGTCTTCGTGCACCCGGGCCGCAACGAGGTGGAGGTGCTGAAGAAGTTCGAGAACGACTACGACGGGAGCCTGCACCCGAACACGTCCGCCACCGTCAATGAGGCGCTGGCCGTCTCCGGTCTGCGCTTCCTCGCCGACCAGGTGCACCGCCGCAAGGTCGACGACATCCTGATGCTCGCCAACCACCCGGCGCGCAACGGCATCGACTCGCCCCACGAGATCCGCGGCTGGCGCGACGCCACCTCCGCCGACCACCCGATCGCCATCGGCATGGAGGGCGCTCCGGGACACCAGGCCGCCAGCCTGCCCAGCCCCGGTGGCAGCGGACGTGGCCGCGGCTACTACGAGAACGCCCCCAGTGCCAACTCCTTCCCCGGCTACCCCCCGGAGAGCTACCGCACCTGGGGCGGTTTCGACTGGATGACCGCCACCGTCGGGGGTCTCTGGGACAGCCTGCTGGCCGAGGGCAAGCCCTGGTGGATCACGGCGAACTCCGATTCGCACAGCGTCTACGCCGAGCCCTCCGTCCACGGGCCCGACACCAACTTCACCCGCGACGGCCGGCACGCCGACCCGGTGTACGGCAAGGGGCTGGACCTCACCCAGGGCGACTTCTGGCCGGGCCACTACAGCCGTACGCATGTCGGCGCCGAGCGCTTCTCGTACGCGGCCGTCATGGACGCCATGCGGGCCGGCCGGATCTGGGTCGACCACGGCGGCCTGATCAGCGGTCTCGACGCGCGGCTGAAGGGCGGCGGACGCTGGGCGACGCTCGGTGGCGCGCTGCACGTCAAGCGCGGTACGGAGGTCGAGCTGAGCATCGACATCGCGCTGGCCAACGGTGCGAACTGGGCGCAGTTCATACCGACGCTGGCCCGCGTCGATGTCATCCAGGGCCAGGTCACCGGCGCGGTCCGGGACAAGGACACCTTCGCCGCGCCGACCGCCAGGGTCGCCAAGTCCTTCGAGGTCAACAAGTCGAAGGGCACCGTCAAGCTGACGTACCGGCTCGGCCGGGTCTCCGGCCCGCTGTATGTCCGGCTGCGCGGCACCGACGGAAACCGCAGCTCCGTCGGGCTGGGCGGCGCCAAGGTCGACCCCGCGGGCCCGGCCGTCGATGTGATCGGTGACGCCGACCCGTGGAAGGACCTGTGGTTCTACTCGAACCCGATCTGGGTGCTGCCTTCCTGACCAGGTCCTGACCACCCGGCCGGGTGACCGCCGCGCGGCGGTCACCGGCGCCCGCCGATGTCCCGGCGCGGCCGGGGGGGCGGGGCGGGAACATCCGGGGCCGTCCACCCGTTGAACCCATTGAGGGTGTGGATGGAACTGTGTCCCCGGGCCCCATATGAGAATCGCCCATGGGGAAGATCGTTCGGCTGAAGCCCCATGGAGCCTGCCGCCGCGAGGCGACCGCCATCCGCACTCTCCCTCATCGGCCCCGACCGGCGTCCCCCCGTCCGGTCGGGGTCTCTTCGTGTCCCGATCCGGAGCTCCGGGACAGAGCTGTTGCGATTCCGGGACGGCGTCACCGCACGGTTCGCGGGGGGCGCCGTAAAATTTCCTATTGTGCGTTTCACAGTTTTGGGGCCGGTCAGAGCATGGCGCCAGGGCACCGAGCTGGATCTGGGTCCGCCCAAACGGCGGGCCCTGCTCGCCCTGCTGCTGACGCAGCCTGGACGGCCCGTGGCGATGCACGAGATCGTCGATGTGCTGTGGGGTCAGGATCCACCGAGCAGCGCGGTCAATGTGGTGCACCGACATGTGGGGGCGCTCCGCCGACTGCTGGAGCCCGATCTGCCGGTGGGCGCGGCCTCCCGGACCGTGGTGCGCGGCTCCGGCGGATACCGGCTGGACATCGATGCGAACGCCGTCGACCTGCTGCGTTTCCGCGCGAAGCGGGAGGAGGGCCGCCGGGCCGCCGACGAGGGACAGCCGGCCAGGGCCACGGAACTGCTTGTCGAGGCGCTGAACCTGTGGCGCGGCCCCACGGCGGCGGGGATCGCCCCCCAGGTACGTGCGCATCCCGTCTTCGAGGCCATCGACCGGGAGCATCTCTCCGTGGTCAAGGAGGCCGCAGAAACGGCGCTGGCGGCCGGGTCCGGGCTCCCCGACCGGGTGCTGATCACACTCAGGCAGGCCGCCGCCCACCACCCGCTGGACGAGGTGCTCCAGGCGAGGCTGATCGTGGTGCTCGCGGCGACCGGTCATCAGGCGGAGGCGCTCAGCGTCTACCAGTCGGTACGCTCCCGGCTCGCCGACGAGCTGGGTCTGGACCCCGGTCCCGAGCTGCGTGAGGCGCAGCGGCAGGTGCTGAGTGGGGCCGCGGACCAGGGCGGCCCGCGCGCCGCCGCCGAGGACGCCGATCTACCGGGCGCCGGTGCCCCTCCGGCCACCGGGACCGCCGAGGGACCGGCCGTCCCGGAGCCGGGTGCCGAGCCGTACACGCCCAGGGAGCGGCCGGCCCAGTTGCCCGCCGACCTCTCGGCCTTCACCGGCCGGCGTGCCGAGCTGGCCGGAGTCCAGGCGCTGCTTCCCGAAGGGGACGAAGCCTCCGCCGTGGTGATCAGCGCGATCGGCGGTATGGCCGGGGTCGGCAAGACCGCGCTCGCCGTGCACTGGGCCCATGAGGTGGCCGATCGCTTCCCCGACGGTCAGCTCTATGTGAATCTGCGCGGCTTCGATCCCACCGGGCCGGTCATGACGCCGGCCGAGGCGATCCGTGGCTTCCTCGACGCCTTCGGGGTCCCCGCGTCCCGTATCCCCGCCGGCCTCGACGCCCAGGCGGCGCTCTACCGCAGTCTGCTGGCCGGCCGGCGTGTGCTCGTCCTGCTGGACAACGCCCGCGACACCGAACAGGTGCGCCCCCTGCTGCCGGGAGCCCCCGGCTGTCTGGCCATCGTCACCAGCCGCAACCAGCTCCACGGGCTGATCGCCGCCGAAGGGGCCCGCCCCCTGGTGCTCGATCTGCTCACCGTGCCCGAGGCGAGGGAATTCCTGACGCGCCGGCTCGGCTCTGCCCGGGTGGCCACCGAAGCACGGGCCGTCGACCAGATCATCGAGCTGTGCGGACGCCTGCCGCTCGCGCTGGCCGTGGTGAGCGCCCGGGCCGCCGTCCATCCGTCGTTCTCGCTCTCCTCCATCGCGGC
Organism: Streptomyces sp. NPDC006923; assembly: GCF_040635655.1. Classification (NCBI taxonomy): domain Bacteria; kingdom Bacillati; phylum Actinomycetota; class Actinomycetes; order Kitasatosporales; family Streptomycetaceae; genus Streptomyces; species Streptomyces sp. NPDC006923. The sequence goes on along the minus strand of NZ_JBEYIF010000003.1, from coordinate 539,823 downwards.
GGAGCTGCGGGAGAGCCACGGCAGCCTCGACGCCTTCGCCGGGGGCGAGCCCGTCACCGACGCCCGCAGCGTCTTCTCCTGGTCGTACCGCACGCTCAGTTGCGGCGCCGCACGGCTGTTCCGCCTGCTCGCGCTGCATCCGGGACCCGACTGCTCGACCACCGCCACGGCGAGCCTGGCCGGTCTGCGGGTGCCCGAGGTGCGGCCGCTGCTGATGGAACTGGTCCGCGCGCATCTGCTCACCGAGCACGCACCCGGCCGGTTCGTCTCGCATGAGCTGCTGCGCGCCTACGCGGCCGAACTGACCCGGAGCCAGGACCCCGAGGAGGTCCGCGAGGACGCCCGCCGTCGGTTGTTCGACCACTATCTGCACAGCGCGCACACCGCCGACACCCGGCTCGCCCCGTACCGGGAGCGCCCGGCCCTGACGGCGCCGTGTCCGGGCGCGAACCCCCGGCGGTTCGCCAGCCGGGAGGACGCCGCGGACTGGCTGACCTCGGAACGCCCCGTACTGCTGGCGGCCGTGGCCCAGGACGCCAGAAGCGGCACCGGGACGCACTGCTGGAGGCTGGCCGCGACCCTGGAGCTCTTCCTGGACCGGCACGGGCGGCGGCAGGACCAACTGGCCGTCCAGGGCATGGCGCTGACGGCGGCCCAGGCACAGGGTGATGTGCCGGGGCAGGCGCACGCGCATCGCGCGCTGGGTTTTGTGAGCGGGCGGCTGCACCGCCACAACGACGCCCGTGAGCACCTGCTCAGGGCGCTGGAGCTGTTCGCCGAGATCGGTGACCTGGTCGGCCAGGGACGAGTCCACCGCTATCTCGCGTTCCAGTGCAACACCGTGGGCCGCCACGCCGACGCGCTCGACCACTACCAGCGGGCCTCCCGGTTCTACCGGGCGGCCGGCCACCGCAGCGGGCAGGCCGGCATCTTCAACGAGGTGGGCTGGACCCACATCCTGCTCGGCGAGTACGAGGAGGCCCTGGTCCAGTGCCGGCAGGCCCTCGCCCTGGGACAGGAGATCGGCGACAGCAACGGCGCGGCGGCCGCCTGGGACAGCCTGGGCTACGCCCACCATCATCTCGGCCGCCACCAGGAGGCCCTGTCCTGCTACGGGCACGCGCTGGACCTCTACCGGGAGGTCAGCGACCGTTATCTGGAAGCCGACACCCTCGTGCACATCGGCGACACCCATGAGGCTCTCGGCGCCGACCACCGCGCCGCTTTCGCCTGGCAGCACGCGCTGGACATCCTCGACGGCTTCGGACACCCGGACGCGGAGCCGGTCCGCGAGAAGCTCGGACGTCTCGACGGCGCCACTCGCCGGGCGGCCCTGAACCGCCGGTTCTGACACCGCGGCCCCTGTCCCGAAACGACGGTCCCCCGGGTGAACGCCGAAGACGCGTCGTGCCGTGTATAGGGCGAGGCTCCGCTCCGGAGAGCGGAAGCACGGCACACGCAAGGAATGTGATGAACAAGATTTCTCGGAACGTCCTTCTCATGGGGGCCGCCGCCACGATGCTGCTGAGCGTCACGGCGTGCGGGCAGGACTCGACCGAGCCCAAGGCGGCGAAGGTGAAGCCGCCGGCCGTGTCGGTCCTGCCGGAGACCTCCGCGGCTCCGTCCGCCGCGGCCGCCGGCCAGCTCGCGGTACGGGTGGACAGCAAGCTGAAGTCCGTGGTGACCGACGGCGGGGGCAACACGCTGTACGTCTTCGACAAGGACGCGGCCAAGCCGGGCACGTCGGCCTGTGACGGCGACTGCGCCACGACCTGGCCGCCGGTCCCCGCGGACGCGACGGTGTCGGCCGGGCTCAACCAGGATCTGCTCGGCTCGGTCACCCGCTCCGACGGTTCCAAGCAGCTCGCGCTCGCGGGCAAGCCGCTCTACCGCTACGCCAAGGACACCAAGCCCGGCGACATCAACGGCCAGGGTGTCGGCGGTGTCTGGTACGCGTCGGCGCCCGACGGCGGGAAGGCCGGCGTACCGCGGCCCGCGCTCGGTGTGCTCGACAGCCCCAAGCTCGGCAAGATCCTCACGGACAAGGACGGCAAGACGCTCTACCTCTTCACCAAGGACCAGCCCTGGCCCATGAAGACGGCGTGCGACGCGGCCTGTCTGCGGAAGTGGACGCCCAGCGCGCCCGTCACCGCGGAGCAGGCCAAGGCGGCGGGGCTCGACCCCAAGGCGCTCTTCACCTTCACGACGCCGGACGGCACAAAGCAGGAGTCCTTCAACTGCTGGCCCGCGTACACCTTCAACGGTGACGAGCAGCCCGGCCAGACCAACGGCCAGGGTGTCGGCGGCGTGTGGTTCGCCATCAAGCAGGACATCAGTGTCGACCGGGGCAAGACCGTCCCCGCGGCCAAGGGATAACGGACCGGCCGGTCCGGGCGCCGAGGGGGCGCCCGGACCGGGGAGGACCGGGCTCCGGGCCCGCAGGGAACGTATCGGTCCCGGCGGGCCCGCGCGTCCGACGGCCTCGTTCCACCCGCCGTTGCGCGGGCCGCGGCACGGCCGCCCGGAGGAGGTGCCGCTGAAGTGCCGCCGGAGCACAGAATTCCGGCACTGTTTCGGCACTGGGGTCTCCCTAGGCTCTCCTACACGTCGCTCCCACCGGAGCCGCGTCCCGGTACGGCGGTGCGTGTCGCCGTGCCCGTCGTCCGCCCCGGGCACCTCACCTCGGCGGGAGACACGTCCCTCCTCGCGCGCCCCGGACCCCGAGCCTCCTGTGACAGCGGTGACTCGCGGAGCGCCGCCGGCACGATTCCCCCTCAGGAACCACAGGACATGAAGACACTCGCGGCACCCACGGCCCCGCCGACCGCCGCCCAGGAACATCTCCTCCACCGTCTGGTGGCGGACCACGGCAAGGCGCTACTGGCCTACGCGGAGAAGCTGCTGAGCGATCGCCATCTCGCGGAGGACATCGTCCAGGAGACGCTCATCCGTGCCTGGCGCCACACCGACCGGCTCTACAGCACCGAGGGATCGGTGCGCGGCTGGCTGCTCACCGTCACCCGCAATCTGGTGATCGACCGCCTCCGCAGCGCGCCCAGCCGGTACGAGACGGTGGGCGCCGAGGGCCAGGACATGGCCCAGCGGGACCATGTGGACGCCGTCCTCGCGTCCGTCGACGCCACCGGCCTGCTGCGGCAGTTGTCCGTCGAACACCGCGAAGTACTGGTGCACACCTATCTCTGCGGCCGTACCGTGCAGGAGACGGCCGGGATCCTGGGCATACCCGCGGGCACGGTCAAGTCCCGGCAGCACTACGCGCTGAGCAAACTGCGCCTGCGCGTCCTCGCCGGTGTCCGGGGAGACTGAGACGGTCCCCCGGACGGCCGGTCCGTCACGCCCCGTCAGGCGGGCACCGTCAGGGTCACTCCGAGGACGGGGAGTTCGACCGTTCCCTCGGAGCCGGTGTGCCAGCGCCAGTGCGCCCCGCCCACTTCGCCGCAGACCAGACCGGTCCAGCCGGCGCCGCCGGGCCCGCACAGCGCGAGGAGTTCCGCGGCCTCCCGTTCGCCCGGCACACCGGACAGCACGACCAGGCCCTTGACCGGGCGGCGGGACGCGGCGGCGCGGACGGTGCCGGGACGCGGCGCCGTCCCGGGCGACGGCCGCCGGCCTCCGTCGGCGGAGGGCAGTTCGCTCAGTGCCCGTGGTACGGGAATCGGGGGCGCCCCGTCCGTACCGCGCAGTACCGTCACGGGGACGTCCGGCCTGCTGCGCGCGACCTCCGCGAGCAGGCTCCGCACCACGTCACGGGCGACTCCGTGGTCGCCGGTGACGCTGAGGATCCCGTCCAGCCCGGTGAGGTCGACAAAGACCGGCTCGCCCTCGCCATCGGTGCCCACCCGCACCAGGCACGCGGGCACCGCCGGCAGGGGAGCCCGGGATCCGCTGCCTTCCTCGGTCCCGCGGTTCAGCCAGGCGGTGGCCGCGGCGGGACGCCGCCAGCGGGTGCTGTCGATCCGCTGCCAGGGCGCGGCGGCGCTGTCCGAGGCGGCCAGCCACGCCGTCACTCCCCCGTCGTCCACCCGGAGCGCGTGCACGGCGGTCTCGTTCCGGCCGCCGCGGCCCGCGAACTCCTCCACCGCGCCGTAGGCCCGGCGTACCGACTCGGCGTCACCGGCGAAGCGGGACGCGAGGGAGCGGCGGTGCTGGAGCCTGCGCCTGCGCCGCGCCGGTTCGCCCAGTGCGCGGAAGGCGCGGGCGAGCGCCGTGAACGCGCGGCGCAGCCGGCGCCTGGCCACGATTCCCGCCGTGACCAGCGCCAGCACTATCGCGCCCAGCGCGGCCAGTACGGCGGGCAGCGGAATCTCGAAGGAGCCGGAATCCGTCCCCGCGCTCTCCGTGGCACCGCCGGGCGGGGGCGAGGCGTTCTGGTTCCCGGACTCCCTGGCCAACTGGACGTCGGGGCCGTCCGCGTCCTGAGGGAGCCGCAGGATCCAGCCGGGCCGCAGCGCGTCGGTCCGGTTGGTGAGCGCGGCGCCGTCCGGCTGTGCGAGCCCCCGGTTGAGCGCGAAGATCTCGTCGCCCCGCGCCGGATCGCCGAGTGTGCCGGTGGCGACGGACTCCAGGGTGTCGGCGGCGCCGCCGGTCTGGTCCGGCGACTTCACCACGTACACCTTGATGAGGTCGTCGCCGTCGGCCGCCGCGGCGGGCCCGGCCGCTCCGAGGGCCGCGCAGAGAGCCAGCAGCACGGCCACGACGACGGCCCGCAGACGCGCGTGTCCGCCCCGCCCCGGAGTGTTGGCCTGCTGGCGACGCGTGGCGCGGGCGCCGTTCCTCATGTTCTTCCCACCCATGTCTCTCCGGGTTCTGGTGTCCCGGTCCATGTCACCCAGTACACGGGGGCGCCGGGGAAAAGGTTCGAAGGGCAGGCGCCGGATCCGTCCCGAGGCGATCTGAACCCAATGGGCGGGACCTCCCGTGTACAGACCGGCAAGCATTCACACCTGTTCGGGGGACGCAAGTGGCGCGACGGCACACGTCAGGCTTCGACATACTCGGCATGTCTCAGGACCCCACTCCGGGTGATCCCGAGGAGATCCGGCGTCTGGAGTCCCGCTACCGCGAGATCGGTGACAAGGCCAGGACCGCCGCCGGGATCCTGGGCCAGGGCGGCGCGGTGGAGACCGGCCGCGGTGACGCGATGGACGCGCTGCGCAAACAGCTCAGCGATCTGCCGGAGAAGCTGAAGAAGACCGAGGACTCGTTCACCACCGCGGCCGATGCCTACCGCACGTATGTCTCGCGGCTGACCGAGGCTCAGGGCATGATCGACCAGGCCATGGACCAGGCGATCCCGGTGGCGGACGAGGCGGGCCGTACGGTGGGCGAGCTGCCGCCCGACGCGACCGACGAGCAGAAGAGCGCGGCGAAGCAGCAGCAGGACGGCGTCTCGGCCGCTCAGGAGAAGCTGAGCTCGGCCAGGCGGCTGGCGGAGGACGCCAGGAGTCTGCGGGAGTCGGCGTCCCGGGCCGCCGGGGACACGCTGGACGACGCGGCGGGACAGGCCATTCCCGAGCGGAACATCTTTCAGAAGATCGCGGACTTCTTCAAGGACTTCCCCTTCATCCAGATCATCCTGGCCGCGCTGGTCGCCATCACCGCCGTGTTCTTCCCGGTGGTGGGCGCCCTCCTCGGAGGCGCGCTCTTCATCTTCAACCAAGTCGTGGCCGGTCAGACCGGCAATCTGAAACTCGGCGACCTCCTTGTCGGCCTGGTCGCGCTGATCCCCGGCGGCTCCCTGCTCAAGGCGGGCAGCGCGCTGGTCACCAAGGTCGCGCCGGGTCTGTTCAAGGCAGGCAGCGGCTTCGTCAAGAGCTTCAGCGGGACCATCGCCAAGGTGAGTGACACCTTCGGAAAGACCAGGGTCGGCGGAGCGGTCCTGAACACCCAGGCGGGCAAGATCGGGACGGAGGTCGTCGGGAAGTTCGCCACCGGCACGGCGGAAGAGGCCGCCGTCAAGGCCCTCAACAAGGAAAAGATCACCGCCGGGAACATCCTGGCCGGGGCCGCCGCGGGCGCCCTGGCCGGCGGCGCGATCAAGGGAGTGGACGCGTTCCGCAAACGTGGCACGGCGGGGGCCGCCGGGGCCGGGGACGCGGCTGCCTCTCCCGCGCCCGTCACTCCGCCCACGCCGAAGCCCGCGCCCGCGGGTGCCGGTACCTCTCTTGGCGACCGGCTCCGGGCGGCGAAGGATCCGGCCCTGGAACAACTCGGTGAACTGACGCCGGAGGCCGCGGCGATCGCCGCCAAGATCGGTGTGGCGGTCTCGGAGGGGTCGTCGTTCGGTGAGGCGCTGAACCAGGAAGGCGCCAACCTCATTCCGAAGGCCGCGGGGTCCGTGGGCAAGACCGGACTGGGCGACCGCATCGACGGCTTCATCCCCACCAAGACCTCGACGCCCGACCCGGCCCCGCCGGTCGCCCCGCCCCGCCCGGACTCGCCCGCGCCGCTCAGTCCCGTACGTCCCGAACCTCAGGACGTGCCGCTGCCGCCGTCGCCGACGACGCCCACCGCGCCCAACTCGCCCACCATATCCGCCTCACCCGAGGTGAACACCACACCGAGCTCTCCGACGACGCGGCCACCGTCCGTCTCTCCCCCGCAGAGTCCGGTACCGAGCCCGCCGGCGAGCCCCACCTCCGGTGACAGCGGTTTCACCACCGCCCCGTCGTCACCGGTCTCCGGCAACCCGCCCGCGGGGCAGGGCCCTTCGTCGCCCGCGAGCCCGCCGGCCGGCCCCGCGTCGGACGACGGTTTCGTGACCGCCCCGTCCTCCCCCGTGACGGACCGGCCCCAGTCCCCGGTCCGGCCGGCCACCGACGCTGACGCCGCCGGCCAGGAGACACCGCTCCCGCCCTCGTCCTGAGCGCGCGGGCCCCCAGACCTCCGCCTCACCGGGGCGGATCGCACAAACAACACCCTAGGAGCACCAACATGCCCAACTTCGCAGTCAACTCGGACGAGACGTCCTCCACCTCCGCTTCGCTGCTCAACGACTTCGCCTCGCTGCAGGACAAGCTCACCGAGGTCCGCGGGAAGATCACCAACCTGCTCGCCCAGGGCTACAGCACCCCCGCCGCGCAGCAGAAGTTCCAGCCCTTCTTCGACGAGTTCGCCAAGGGCTTCGACCAGGTGAACCAGGGTCTCCAGGGCATCGGCCAGTACGTGAAGGCCGTCGGTGACGCCTTCTCGCAGACCGACGAGCAGCTCGGTTCCAACCTCTCGTAACACATCACGCCCTCCGGGGCGGCCCGTTCCGTCCACCCACTCACGCATGAGGACATCGATAGCCGTGCGTTTGAACGTCAGCGTTCGCGACCCGCAGGACGAGGGGGTGTCCACCACTGTCGTCGTCGACACCGAACCCTCCGCCCAGGCGGGCCGGTTCGCGGCGGAACTGGCACGCGCCGTCGATCACGCCGGGACCGCAGGAGGGTGGGACACCGACCCCACTCTCTATATCGGCTCCGACCCCGTCGACCCGGAGGTCACCCTCCAGGTCGCGGGCGTGCGGGACGGCATGGACCTCGGGCTCGGCACTCCCGTCCCACGGGAGCCCGAGCCCGAGGGCAGGACCGAGCTGCGAGTGGTCTCCGGCACCGGCGCCGGGACGGTCTTCCGCCTGCTGCCCGGCGACTACGACATCGGCAGCGCGGAGACCAGCCGGATCCGGCTGGCGGCCGGGGCGCCGTCCTTCGCGGCCCGGGTACGCGTCAGACTCGACGGCACCGCCGAGGTGACCGCGGCCGAGCACGCTCTCCTCGACGGCAAGGCCGCGGCCGGTACGGTCCCGTGGCTGGAGGGCAGTCAGCTCGCCGTCGGTGATCTGCTGCTCGAACTGACCTCGCGGACGTCCGCGAAGGCCCCGCTGACACCGGCGGCCGACGGCCTCGGTCTGGAGTTCAACCGGCCGCCGCGCTTCCTGCCGGCCCGGAGCAACGCCCGCTTCCGGCTGCCGAGCGCCCCGGTCAAGCCGGACAAGCGGCCCATCCCGCTGCTGCCGATCCTGCTGCTGCCCGCCGGCAGCGCCGTGATCGCCATCTTTGTGACGGGCCGCTGGACCTTTGTCTTCATCGCCCTGCTCTCCCCCATCGCCGCGCTGGTCACCCAGTTCGGCGGCCGCAAGCAGGCCATGCTCAAGTACCAGGAGCAGGCCGAGAAGCACGAGGAGACCCTGACCCGGCTGCGCGCCGACATCGACGCAGCCGTGCTGGAGGAACAGCACAATCTGCGGCTGGCCCACCCCGATCCCGCCTCGCTGCTCCAGATGGCCGCGCAGCCGTCGGAGCGGCTGTGGGAACGCCGCTGGCGCGACCCCGACTTCCTCGATGTGCGGGTCGGCACGGCCGATGTCCCGTCGTCGCTGACCGTCGAGGACCCCGCCCTCGACGAACACCGGCGTTCCACCACACCCTGGCTGAACCAGGTGCCGGTGTCCGTCCCGATGCGCCGGGCGGGCGTCGCCGGCATCGCGGGCCGGGGCGCGGGCCGGCTGGCCGGCTGGATGACGGCCCAGGCCGCCTCCCTGCACAGCCCCGCCGACCTGCGGATCGTCGTGCTCGCGGGACCCGACGGTGAGCGCGACTGGTCGTGGACCCGGTGGCTTCCGCACTGCCGGCCCGACAACGAGGACGCGTACGCGCTGGTGGGCAGTACGGCCGACTCGCTGGCCCGCCGGATCGGTGAGCTGGGCCAGCTCGTCGCCTCGCGTGTCGCGGCCGGTCCCGACCAGACCCGCGGCGGTGTCACCGGTCTGCCGGACATCCTGGTCGTGCTGGACCAGGCCCGTCGTGCGCGGTCGCTGCCCGGTGTGGTCGCCCTGCTGCGGGACGGCCCCTCGGTGGGCGTCTACACCATCTGCCTGGACCGCGAGGAACGGCTGCTGCCCGAGGAGTGCGGCGCGGTCGTCGTGCTGGACGCGGACGAGCGGGGCGGCTCACGGGTCCGCACCGGAGTGGGCGCCCCGCTGGACGACGTAAGGACCGACTCGCCGGAGCCGGACTGGTACGAGCGGCTCGCCCGGGCGCTGGCTCCGCTGCGCGGTGTCGGTGATTCCGACGAGAGTGTCCTGCCCGGCGCGGTACGGCTGCTGGACCTGCTGAACATCGAGCCGCCGACGGCGGAGGCGGTCGTCGCGGGCTGGGCACTGTCCGGCCGCAGCACCCGCGCCGTCCTTGGCACCGGCTACGACGGCGACTTCTCCGTCGACCTGGTGCGCGACGGGCCGCACGCGCTGATCGCGGGCACGACGGGGTCCGGGAAGTCGGAGCTGCTCCAGACGCTGGTCGCCACGCTCGCGGTGGTGAACAGGCCGGACGAGATGACCTTCGTCCTCGTCGACTACAAGGGCGGCAGCGCCTTCGCCGAGTGCGCGGACCTGCCGCACACCGTCGGTCTGGTCACCGACCTCGACACGCATCTCGTGGAGCGCGCCCTGGTGTCGCTCGGTGCCGAGCTGCGCCGCCGCGAGACGCTGCTCGCGAAGGCGAGCGCCAAGGACATCGAGGACTACCTCGACAAGCGCGCACGCGGCGGCGACGTCCTGCCGCCGCTGCCACGGCTCCTGCTGGTCATCGACGAGTTCGCGTCGATGGCCCGCGAACTGCCCGACTTCATCTCGGGCCTGGTCAACATCGCCCAGCGGGGCCGCTCGCTCGGCATCCATCTGGTGCTGGCCACCCAGCGGCCGAGCGGCGCCGTCACCTCCGACATCCGCGCCAACACCAATCTGCGGATCGCGCTGCGCACCACGGACACCAGCGAGAGCCGCGACATCATCGACGCGACGGAGGCGGGCGAGATCTCACCCGCCAACCCCGGACGCGCCTACGCGCGCCTCGGCCCCTCGGCGCTGCTCCCGTTCCAGGCGGGCCGGGTCGGCGGGCGCAGGCCCGGCGGCGCCGTCGCCGTCGACGCGGAGGTGCCGGTACGCGCCCACGCGGTGACCTGGCAGGAGCTGGGCGGCCCCGTCCGGGGCGGCGGCCGCGGCGGCAGCGGCCCGGGTCCCACGACGGAGGCCGTCACGGACCTCGCCGTCCTCACGGCGGCGGTCGCCCAGGCGGCGCGGCTCGCCGAGGTGCCCAGGCAGCCGAGCCCATGGCTGCCCGCGCTGCCGGACGTCCTCGAATGGACCCGGCCCGACGGGCCCAAGCCGTTCGCGGACCGGGGCGCGGAGCTGCCCGCCGTGGAGTACGGGCTTGTCGACCTGCCGGCCCAGCAGAGCCGTACGGCGCTGTCGTTCGACCTCGACCGCGCCGGTCATCTGCACATCATCGGCTCGCCGCGCAGCGGACGTTCGCAGACACTGCGCACCCTGGCCGCGGCGCTCGCCCAGGCCCACGGCGCCGAGGACGTGCATCTGTACGGCATCGACTGCGGCAACGGCGCGCTCAACGCGCTGACGTCGCTGCCGCACTGCGGCGCGGTGGTCGACCGGAACCAGACGGAGCGGCTGGGCAGGCTGCTGGACCGCCTCTCGACGGAGCTGACGTCCCGTCAGTCCGTGCTGGGCACGCGCGGCACCGCCGACCTGGCGGAGCTGCGCCGGATGACACCGGCCGGTGAGCGGCTGCCGCACATCGTCCTGATGGTCGACCGGTTCGAGGTCTTCGAGCGGGAGTACGCGAGCTTCGACAACGGCAGCTATCTGGAGCGGATGATCCGGCTGCTGCGGGACGGCGCGGGCGTGGGCATCCATCTCGTCCTCGCGGGCGACCGGGTGCTGGGCAACAGCCGTTTCGGCGGGACCACCGAGGACAAGATCGTCCTGCGGCTCAACGACCGCGCGGACTACGGGTCCATCGGCATCCCGACCCGGTCGGCTCCCACCGACCCGGTGCCCGGGCGCGGGCTGCGGACCCAGGATCTGAGCGAGGCGCAGATCGCGGTCCTCGGTACCGATCTGTCCGGTACGGCGCAGGCGCAGATCCTGGTCGACCTGGGCCGGGAACTGACCGTACGGGAGGCGGACGTGCCGCCGTCGCGCCGGGCGATACGTCTCGACGTGCTGCCCGACCGGATCTCGTACCAGGAGGCCGTCGCCCTGCGTACGGCGGGCGGCCCGATGCGTCCGCTGCTGGCGATCGGCGGGGACACCCTGTCCGCGCTCGGTCCCGACCTGGCGGATGTGCCGACGTTCGTCGTCGCCGGCCCGCCGCGTACCGGCCGCAGTACGGCGCTGCTCACCGCGGCCCGTTCGTTGCTGGACTCCGGGGCCGGGCTGATCGTGCTGGCGCCGCGCCGTTCGCCGCTGCGTGATCTGGCGGGGCTGCCCGGGGTGGCCGCGGTGATCACCGACGCCGAGGTGTCGACGGAGGCGTTCCGTGAGGTGCTGAGCAATGTCCCGGAGGACAACGCGGTGATCCTCGTGGACGACGCGGAGCTGTTCATGGGCGCGGAGATCGATCCCGATCTGGCGCTGCTCGCGCGGGGCGGCGCCGGCAACGGCTGGGGGCTGGTCGTCGCGGGCAACGCCGAATCGCTCTCGCTGAGCCTGGCCGGCTGGATGGGCCAGGTGAAGCGGAACCGGAGCGGCATGCTGCTCTCACCGCAGAGCCTCTCCGACGGCGATGTCATCGGCATCCGGCTGAGCCGCGGTCTGATCGGCCAGGCGCCTCAGCCCGGACGCGGCCTGCTGCATCTGGGAGACGGTTCGCTTCTCTCCGTCCAGGTACCGGCGACCGAGTCGGCCGTATGACGGGCTGACGCGCGGAACGGAAACGGGCCGGTGTCCCGGGGACACCGGCCCGTCCACCGCTGTCAGAGGCCGAGCACCTCGCCGTCGGAGGACAGGAAGCGGAATGTGCCGCAGATCGCGTCGAACAGCTCGTACGCCTCGTCCTTGAGCGGCAGGTTGGGGCTGGCGCAGGTCACCACCAGGTACTCCCGCGTCGTACCGGGCACCGGCATCATCGTGTGCATGGTGAGCAGCTTGACCGACACATCGGCGGTGAGCGGGGTCTCCTCGGTGCCGGTGATCCTGGCCACCCGGCCGACCTCCGGGACGACCACGGAGGAGATGACACGGTCGGCGGGCGCCCTGCCGTTGGCCGCGGACACTCCGAGCTGCGCGGAGAGGACCGGCAGGGTCATCTCCTGGCCCTCCGGTGTGCTGACCGCGAAGACCATGGCGTAGGCCATGAACAGACCGTCGTCGTAGAGGGCGGCGGTGCCGGAGGCGAACAGCGCGCCGTGGTCGCGGGCCGCCCTGCTGATCTCGCGGCCCTGCCGGAACATGTCGTTGATCGCCGCCCGTTCGCGGGGGTTGTCCGTCTGGGCCAGGGCCGCCGCGCGTGCCTCGGCCAGCGCCGCGCCGCTCAGCTCGATGTCGGTCCAGGAGTCCGGGACGTTCAGCAGGAAACGCTCGGCTGTCTTCATCAGACCTCCAGGTTGGACACGGCGTCGTTGTCCGTCTTGTTGAAGCTGTCCATGATGTTGTCGATGGCTTCCTTGATGCCTGACGCCTGCTTCTTGAGCTGGGTCCGGCCGTCGCTCCACTTCTTCTCGAAATGGCTCGCGGCGCCTTCCAGCGGATAGTCGAGCGCCCGGCCGAAATCGATCTTGGCGTTGCCGATGTCGATGTTGTCGAGGACGAATCCGAGGGATTGCCTCACCTCGTCCATCTCGCTGCCGGGTATGAAAATGTCAGCCATCAGTGTCCTCGTACGTGCCGTTGTCACAGGTCCTGCCCCACGGGAAACACGGAACGGGCGGCCCGGGAGTTCACCGGGGGTCCGGCGCGGAGAAGGGCTGAACCTTTTCGCCGCGCACTTCGTGTACGGCGTGTGACTTCTGACAGCAACAGCACCGCACGCGGGCCCGTCACCCGGGCCGCGCTCACCGTCCTTCTTGTCTGCGGCCTGGCCGGTGCCACCGCGTGCGGTAAGACGATCTCCGTCACCGACGCGTCCGACACGCCGCCCGCCGCCGCGTCCGCCGCCGCCACGCAGCCGCCCACGCAGCCGCCCGCCGGCCAGTCCGGACAGCCGACGAGCAACTCGGCCCTCCAGGTCGTCGACAGCACGGCGGCACAGAACGGACTGACGGGCACGGGCGGTACGGTGGTCGGCGCCGCCGTGCAGGAGACCCCGCCGAAGTGGGTGCAGCTCTCGGCGGTCCAGTCGCCGCGACTGGGCACGCACCTGATCAATGTGAATCAGGCGACGCTGTACCGGTTCGACAAGGACACCGCCCAGCCGTCGCAGTCCAACTGCGCCGGCGACTGTGCCACCACCTGGCCGCCGGTGACCATCGTGGAGGGCGGCAACGTCTATCTGGCGGGGGTCGACCCGAAGCAGGTCGGCGCGATCCGCCGGGCGGACGGCCAGGTGCAGGTGACCGTGGGCGGCTGGCCCGTCTACCGGTTCTCCGGCGATGTGAAGCCGGGTGACACCAACGGCCAGGGGGTCGGCGGCACCTGGTTCGCCGTGGGGCCGACCGGCGAGAAGTCGGCGCCGTAGGCCCTCCGGAGCACGTCCGGACCGGACGGCCGGTGGGCGGCGTCTGCCCCGCACCGGCCGTCGGGCCCGGCGTTCGAGCCCCGTCCTGCTCAGCCCGTGCTCAGCCAGGCGCAGCCGTCCACCGGCAGCAGCACACCGGCGTCCGTGTGCTCCAGTGGCGCGCTGCTCAGAAGGACGGTCGCGCCTGCGGGCAGCGGGAGCGGCTCCTCGCCCGCGTTGACCAGGCAGCGGAAGCCGCCGGGCCGGTCGAAGCACAGTGTGCCCGGTCCGCTCTCCACCCAGGAGAGCGTCTCGGGAAGGCCGGTCAGTCGCGCCCGGCGCAGGGCAAGGGCCTCGCGGTAGAGGGTGAGGAACGATCCGGGACCGGTCTCCTGCGCCTCGGCCGTCAGGCCGGCCCAGTCATCGGGCTGTGGCAGCCAGGGTGCTGCCGGAGCGCCGTCCGGCGAGAAACCGAGTGAGTCGCCGCTCCGCCACGGGAGCGGGACGCGGCAGCCGTCACGGCCCCGGTCCACTCCCCCGGACCGTACGAATGTCGGGTCCTGGAGGAGATGGTCCGGCAGGTCCTGTACCTCGGGCAGGCCGAGTTCGTCGCCCTGGTACACGTACACCCCGCCGGGCAGTGCCATGGTCAGCATCGCCGCCGCCCGTGCCCGGCGGCGGCCCAGGACGTGGTCGCTCGGGTCGGCGAGACGCTTGTCCCCCATGTCGAAGGACGTGTCCTCGCGGCCGTAGCGGGTGACATGGCGGATGGTGTCGTGGTTGGAGAGCACCCAGGTGGGCGGCGCGCCGACCGGACCGTGGGCGGCGAGCGTCGAGTCGACGACCCCGCGCAGCGCGGTGGCGTCCCACGGGCAGCACAGGAACTCGAAGTTGAAGGCCGAGTGCAGTTCGTCGGGGCGCAGATAGCGGGCGAACTGTTCGGCCGTGGGCAGCCAGACCTCGCCGACGAAGACGCGGTCACCGTCGTAGCCGTCGAGGATCTTGCGCCAGCTCCGGTAGATGTCGTGGACGTCGTCGCAGTCCTGGTAGGGCAGATCGGTGGGGTCGGGGTGCGGGCCGACATCGGGCAGACCCGGTGTCTTGGCGAGGCCATGGGCGACGTCGATACGGAAGCCGTCGACGCCCCGGCGCAGCCAGAAGTGCAGGATGTCCTCGAACTCCGCCCGGACCTCCGCGTGTTCCCAGTTGAGGTCGGGCTGCTGGGGGGCGAACATGTGCAGGTACCAGGGTCCCGGTGTGCCGTCCGCCTCGGTGACCCGGGTCCAGGCGCTGCCGCCGAAGTACGACTGCCAGTCGTTCGGCGGCTCGTTCCCGTCCTCACCGCGGCCGGGGAGGAACCAGAAGCGCTCGCGGGCACTCGACCCGGGTCCGGCGGCCAGCGCTTCCTGGAACCAGACATGCTGGTCGGAGCAGTGGTTCGGGACCAGGTCGACCAGGACGCGCAGTCCGTGGTCGTGTGCCTCGCCGATCAGGCGCTCCGCGTCCGTGAGTGTGCCGAAGAGCGGGTCGATGTCCCGGTAGTCGGCGACGTCGTAGCCGCCGTCGGCCATCGGGGAGGTGTTCCAGGGGGTGAACCACAGGGCGTCGACGCCCAGTTCCCGCAGATAGGGCAGCCGGTCACGGACGCCGGCCAGGTCACCCGTGCCGTCGCCGTCGCCGTCCGCGAAGCTGCGTACGTAGATCTGGTAGATCGCGGCATGCCGCCACCAGTGGGTCACAGGAGCTCCTTGCTCGATGAGGTGGTGCGGGCCCGTCCGTGCGGGCCCGCACCGGGGCGTGCGTGGGTGTGGCGGGCGGTGCAGCGCCCTACCAGCCGCTGTTGCCCGCGCCGCGTGTGATGGTGAAACCGCCGGTGCTGCTGAGCCCGCCGGAGGCCGCGCCGGTGACCGTGACACCGGAGAAGGTGCCGGCACCCGCGGAAATGACCTCGATGCCGTAGGCGCCGGTGTTCTGGATCCTGATGTTCCGCAGTGTCAGATTGCTGATGGTCTTCTGGTACGAGAGCAGGACGCCGCTGTAGGTGCTGTCGACGATGTCGATGTCCTGGACCAGGACGGGGGCGATGATGTCGGAGGAGTCGGCGTAGATCCAGAGCGCGCCGAACCTGCTCTGCCAGTTGGGCTCGAAGCCGCCGGTGCGCTGGAGTGTGTTGCGCTGGACGGAGGTGGTGCCGCTGAACGGCACGGGCGCGAAGCGGCTGCTGATCGCGATGCCGGCGGATCCGGTGACGGTGTCGGCGAGGACATTGTCCTCCACACGGTTGGCGTTGCCGCCGTAGATGCCGACGGTGTTGGCGAGCAGCGGTGACTGGACGGTGTTGAAGCGGAAGGCGCTGTGGGAGACCGCCTGTCCCTCGGAGAACATCGCCAGTCCGTCGTCGCCGGTGTTGCGGATGCTGGAGTTCCACAGCTCGGTGTTGGCGGTGCCCTTGTGGAGGTTGACGCCGTCGGCGAAGGTGTCGCGGATGCGCAGGCCGGTCGCGTACAGGCCGTTGGTGGGCGAGTCGATCCAGAGGCCCACCTTGGTGTGCTCGATCCAGATGTTCTGGAACGTCGAACCGTTGCCGAAGTCGCCCTCGACGGCCGCGTCGAAGTTGGCGTCGTCGCGGTAGGTGACATCACCCGCGATGGTCAGGTCCTGGACGGTGCTGGTGCCGCCCCGGCCGAAGAGTCCGCCCTTGCCGTTTCTGCCGCGCAGGACCGTGGACCACTCGCCGGCGCCGCGCAGCGCGATCCCGGTGAGGTTCACATGGCCGGAGATGTTGTAGGTGCCCGCGGGCAGCCACAGCCCCTTGCCCTGGGACTTCACCGTGGAGACGGCGGAGTTGAGGGCCGCGGTGTCGTCGCCGCCGTCGTCGGCGGTGACGCCGAGCGTGGTGGCGGAGACAAAGCCGGAGGCCGGCATGGCCCGGCCGTCGGGCGCGGTCTCCGTCTCGACGAGGTCGAGGGTGTACGAGGCGGCGCTGTCGCCCGCGTCCTTCTGGAACTTCAGTACGGTCCCGGCCGGGAAGCTGCCGATCAGCGCGCGCGTCTCGTCGAAGAAGTGGTGGCCCGAGCCCTGCGAGGGGTCGTTGTTGTACGGATAGGCGCCGTACACCCAGCTGTACGCCGAGGTCAGGTCGAGGTCACGCACATGCGTGGCGCCCGCGTAGACGCTGAGGGTGGCGGCGGGGGTGTTGTCGGGCACCGAGTAGCGCAGGGTCAGCGCGTTGGCGGGCCTGGTCAGCGTGAACTGGACGTACTCGCCGGTCCTGTCGAGTACGACCGCCCTGCGGCCCGACGCCTCGGAGGGCACGGTCAGATAGGTGCGGTCCGGACCGATGGTGGAGGCGTTGGTGGTGCCGCTCTCCGCCTCGTAGGTGGTGTACGGGACGGTGGCGCCGCGCGTGCTGTTGGCGGACGAGCCGGTGACCGTCACACCGTCGAGCTGGAGGTTGCCGTTGTCGCCGGGCTCGGTGCGCAGGGTCAGTGTGTTGAGCTGGGCGCGCAGTGGCGCGTCGGTGGAGACGGTTTTCCAGGCGCCCGCGGTGCCGGGCAGCGAGAGCTGGCGGACCTTGGTGCCATTGGCGGTGAGGCTGATGGTGGCGGCGGCACTGTCGGGGGTGCGGTAGCGCACGACGACCGGATAGGTCGCGGCGGACGGTGCGTTGACGGCCAGCACGGAGCGGGCTCCGGCGGCGGTGAAGCCGGTGAGATACCCGCTGCCCGCGTAACCGGCGGCGCTGGTCGCGACGGAGGGGCCGCCGGAGAAGTAGCCGTCCTCGGCCTGGTGGGTGAGGGTGGGCGGTGGTTCGGTGGGGCCGCCGGCGGGTGTGGCGGGCGTGATGTTGTCGAGGTTGATGTTGCCGCTGTCGGCGGTGGTGAAGGTCAGGGCGACGGTGTTGGCGCCCTTCGCGTAGCTGAGCGGCTCGTCACGGGTGGTCCAGGTGTCCCAGTTCGCGGTGGCCGGGAGACTGATCTGACGGACCTTGGCACCGTTGGCGTACAGGCTGAGCGTCATGGTGGCGGTGGTGCCGTTCGCGTACCGGATCCTGACCGACCCCTCGCCGGCCGCCGCGGACTGCACGGTGAACGTTGTCGAGGCGCGGCCCTTGTTGCCGTCGGTGTAGCCGCCGACGAAGCCGGTCCCGGTGTAGCCGGGATGTTCGGTGGAGGTGGCGGCGCCGCCGGAGAGTGCGGCCGACTCGGCTTCGAGGGTGGGGTCCGCGGCGTGTGCGGACGGCGCCAGTGGGCCGTACAGCAGGGCGCACAGGAGCGCCAGCAGCAGGGCGGGTATCAGCCGTGCGGCGGTGTGCCGGGAGCTCTGCCGCGGCCGGGGCCGTGTGGTGGGTGCGGGTGACACGTCAGTGTGTCCTTCCGTGAGAGCGCCGTTGCCGGGCAGCGGTGCGGGGGGTGCGGGCAGGGGGCGGGAGATACGCGCGGCGGTCGTCGCTCAGCCCTTGAGGCTGCCGGCGGTGAGGCCCGCGATGATGCTGCGCTGGAAGATCAGGAAGAGGACGAGCAGCGGGATGCTGGCCATGACCATGCCGGCGAGGAGCTGGTTGGCCGGCATGTCGAGGGAGAGCCGGTTGAGCGCCACGGTGATGGGCTGCCGCGCCGGGTCGGGCAGGACGAGCATCGGCCAGAGGAAGTCCTTCCACACTCCGACGACGGCGAAGATGGAGACCACGGCGAGCACCGGGCGGGAGAGCGGCATCACGACGGAGACCAGGACCCGCAGTGTTCCGGCGCCGTCGATGCTCGCGGAGTCGAGCAGTTCGGTGGGGATCTGGTCGAAGAACCTCTTCAGGATGAAGATGTTGAAGGCGTTCGCGCAGGCGGGCAGCCACACCGCCCAGGGTGTGTTGATCAGGTTGAGATGGATCAGCGGGACGTCGACGACGGTGAGATAGGTCGGCACCAGCAGCGCGGAGACCGGCAGCATAAGGGTGGCGAGCATCATGCCGAGGACCACATTGCCGAGGGCGGGGCGCAGTGTGGAGAGCGCGTAGGCCGCGGCGACATCCACCACGAGCTGGAACAGCCAGGCGCCGGCCGCGAGGAGGAAGGTGTTGAGGAAGTACTGGCCGAGTCCGACGTTGGTCCATGCCTCGGTGTAGCTCTCCGGCTGCCAGGTGCCCGGCAGCAGGCTCGGGGTGGGGTCGGCCAGTTCGGCGGAGGACTTCAGCGCGCCCGTCGCCATCCAGTAGAGAGGGAAGACGAAGGCGAGGGTGAATCCCGTCAGTGTGACGGTGAGGACGAAGCGGTGGATGAGTCTGCCGGTGCGGCGGTTCATCTCGGTGGGGGCTATCAGGGTGCGTACGGCGGCGGTCTCGGCGGCCATGGCGGATCTTCCTCTCGGCGCTTCGGGCGCGGGTCCGGGTCTCAGCCCTTGGTCCGGGTCAGGCGCAGATAGGCACCCGCGAAGAGACCCAGCACCACGAAGAGCAGCGTGCTCATGGCGCTGGCCAGGCCGAAGTCGTTGTAGACGAACGCGTAGCGGTAGAGCAGCAGCAGTACGGTGACGGTGGCGTCGTCGGGGCCGCCGCCGGTGAGCACGAACGGCTCGACGAACACCTGCATCGTGCCGATGATCTGGAGCAGCAGCGTGATCATCAGAATGAAGCGCATCTGCGGGACGGTGACATGCCACAGGCGCCGGCGGATCGAGGCGCCGTCGAGCTCGGCGGCCTCGTACAGCTCGCCGGGGATTCCGCCGAGCGCGGCGAGATAGATCAGTGTGGTGGTGCCCATGTTGGCCCAGGTCGAGACGAGGACCAGGGACACCATGGCCAGGTTCTCCGACTCCAGCCACTGCTGGGCGGGGAGGTGGAAGATGTCCAGCACACTGTTGAAGAGCCCCGGCCCGGGATCGTAGAACCAGCGCCACAGCAGCATGGTGACGATCGGCGGCAGCATCACCGGCAGATAGACCGTCATGCGCAGATACGCCTTGCCGTGCCGCAGTTCGTTGAGGACCACGGCGGTGGCGAAGGGCGCGGCGAATCCGAAGACCAGCGCCAGCAGTGTGAACCAGCCGGTGTTGCGCCAGGCGGTGAGGAACAGCGGGTCGTCGAAGAGCCGCCGGAAGTTCTCCAGGCCCACCCACTGGGCGGGTTCGGCGAAGGTGACCTGCTGGAACCCGAGCAGCACGCCCCGCACGACGGGGTACCAGGAGAACAGCGCGAAGCAGACGATGCCGGCGGCCAGGAAGGAATACGCGGTGAGGTTCTCGCGGACGCGGCGCCGCCGGCGGCCGGGCGCCGCCTTCTTGGCGGGGTGGCCGGCCTCGGGGGTCTTCCGGGTGAGCGTGGTGTTCTCCGCGTCCGCGCGGGCGGACGTGTCGCGTGCTGAGGTGAGCGGGTGGGCCGTCATGGTGGACTCGATTCGTGCGGTGCCGGTGCGGGTGTCCGGTGGGGAGGCCGGCGGGCGGGGCTGTGCTCCGCCGGCCCCGGCCGGGTCGGTCAGCTCACCTGACCGTGGCGAGGATGGCGTCGGCCTTCTTCTCGGCGTCCGCGAGAAGCCGGTCCAGGTCCGCGTCCTTCTTTGTCAGCACGGACTGCATCACCCCGTCCAGCACGGTGTAGAGCTGCTGGGCGTTGGGCGGCTCGACCTTCACCGCGACGTCGGGGCTCCGGTCGACGAACGGCTGGTAGTTCCGCTGCGGCACATTGGCGTACTTGGCGTGGATGGCGTCGTTCTTCGCCTGGGCCTCGCCGGCGAAGAGGTTCGGCTGCGGCAGCCCGATCGGGACGCCCAGCTCGGAGAACTTCTTGACGTTCTCCTCCTCGCGGTCCGGGTTGAGGTACTTCCACTGGATCCACTGGAGACCGGCCTTGATCTTCTCGGGCGAGGCCTTCGGGTTGAACATGAAGCCGTCGCCGCCGCCGAGGGTCGCCGTCCCGGGCAGCGCGGCCAGGCCGTACTCGTCGTACTCGCGCTCGAACTGCTTGACCACGGTGGGGATGTTGTCCGGGCCCGCCATGTACATCCCGAGCTTGCCCGCGCCCATCATCTTCTGGACGTCGCCGATCTCCAGGAGCTGGCGGGTGCCCATGCTGTTGTCGGTCCAGCGCATGTCGTGCAGCGCCTGGAGCGCCCGGCGTCCGGCGTCGCTGTTGAACGCGGCCTTCCAGCGGCCGTCCTTCCTGGCCGCGACCTCACCGCCCATGGAGTAGATCCACGAGGTGAGGTGCCAGCCGCCCTGGTTGTTCTTGCTGTAGTCGGCGTAGCCGACGGTGCCGTCGCCGAGTCCGCTGATCTTCTTGGCGGCCGTACGCACCTCGCCCCAGGTGGCCGGCGGCCGGTCCGGGTCGAGCCCGGCCTTCTTGAACAGGTCGCGGTTGTAGAGCAGTCCCAGCGAGTAGTTGCCGGTCGGCAGACCGTAGATCTTCCCGTCGGCGCCCTTGAAGACGTCCTGCAACTCGGGCCGTACGTCCTGGAGATACGGCACGTCCTTCAGGTACGGCGTGATGTCGGCGGCCTGACGACGCTGGATCAGACCGGCCGGGTCGGTGAAGTAGACGTAGTACACGTCCTCAAGCTGACCGCCCGCCAGCTTCGCCGCGAAGGTCTTCGGATCCATCTGGCCCTCACGGGCGTCGATCCTGATTTTCGGATGGCTCGCCTCGAACTCCTTGACGAGTTCCTCGAAGTCCTTGCGGTCCACCGGCTGGGTCTTGGCGGGCATGCCGTTGACGCTGATGGTCACCACACCGTCCTCGCTCACGCCCGAGGTCTCCGGAGGACCGCCGCAGGCGGCGAGACCGAGGGACAGCGAGGTGGCCACGGCCAGGCCCAGTACTCGACGTCGTGTTGTGCCATCCATGGGGATCCCGTGCCTTCCTGACAACGACAGCAGACATCTGTCCCAGGGCAGGGCAGTGGGGTCTGCAAAGGATTTGCGTGACTTGCAGTGGCCTGGCCCCTGCTACGTCTCAACGGCGCTGACAGTAAAAGCGCGAGCCGCAAGAAGTCAATGAGTATGCGCAAGAACTTAATCAGGGACGCTTGTCTTTGTAACACACCGTCACCACGGCCCACCCCCGGACGGCAGCGCGCGCCCACACCGGGACAACGAGAAGGGGCCCGGCACACGGCCGGGCCCCTCCCTGGCGGCGAACGCCGCCCACGATGCTGTCAGCGGCCCGCCGTTCGGGCCGGAGGCGCCGTTGAGCTGCGCACAATCAGCTCGGTGTCGAACATCATCGACTCCCCCACCGTCGCGTGTCCCTTCATCTGGGAGGCCAGCGAGGCGACCGCGGCGGCCGCCATCGCCTGGACCGGCTGGCGGGCCGTGGTCAGCGGCGGGTCTGTCGCCACCATGTACAGGGAGTCGTCGAATCCCACGACGGAGAGGTCCTCCGGCACCCGCAAGCCCTGCCGCCGCGCGGCCCGGATCGCGCCAAGAGCCAGCGCGTCGCTTGCGCAGACCACCGCCGTGACACCCTCGGCCAGGAGGCGCGGCAGCGCCGTCGCGCCGCCTTCCATCGAGAACAGCCCATGTGCGACACGCTTGCGCCAGTCCCCCTCGACGCCGCCCCTGCTGCCGTAAAACGCCTGGTAGCCGGCTAGTTTGCGGGCCGAGGGGACATGGCCGACCGGGCCCAGGATCATCCCGATCCGCTCATGCCCGAGCGCCGCCAGATGTCCCAGCACCTGTTGGGACGAGGCCGCGTCGTCGATGGAGACCTGGGCGACGCCCAGATTCTCGTCCGCCGCGTTGAGCAGCACGATCGGCACCTGGCGCTCGCGCAGGGCCCGGCCCTGTTCCGGCCCGGCGTCGGCGTAACTGGCACCGACGAAGATGATCCCGCCGATGTTCTGTTTGAGGATCATGTCGATGTAGTGCGCCTCCGACACCCCGTCGGCCGTACGGGTGCAGAGCACCGGGATCAGACCCCGCTTGTTCAGCAGCCCCGCCAGCGCCTCCGTGAACGCGGGGAAGATGGGATTTTGCAGGTCAGGCACCACAAGCCCGACCAGTGCGGCGCGCTCGCGCCGCAAGTCGCGGGGTCGTTCGAAGCCGCAGACATCCATCGCGGTCAGCACCGCGTCGCGGGTCGCCGGCGCCACGTCCGTCGCGCCGTTGAGCACGCGCCGCGCCGTGGTCTCGCTGACACCGGCAAACTCGGCCACCTGAGAGAGTCTTTTCTTCACCCCATCAACCTACCAAGCATCTACGCAAAAAATGAAGATCGATTACGCAAATCACTGACATCCAGTGGAGCTCCTCGGGGCGACGCGTCCTGCTGTCCGGCGGACTCCGCCTCCTGAGAGAGACTCTCGGGACAGGGCGGGCGAAATGAGAGACGGCGACGGCACCGACGATGGCAGCGGAAGACGAGACGGAACGGCCCAGCGGCTTCGAGGCGGACACCGGCGACGGGCCCGCGCCGACGAAGGACCCCGGGACACGGACGGCCGAAGTCCGGGTCGCGTTCGACGGGTTGCTGCAGATCCGGCGACTGACGAACACCGGCCCGGGCGATCCCGCGGCCGTGCCGGCGGAGTGGGAACGCCGGCGGCCGGTGCGGGCCGTGGCGCTCGCCCTGGAGGCGGCCGGCCTCGCGGCCTCGGCCGTGGACGGCTCCGGCCGCCGGGTGGCGACGGGGTACCGGGTGAGCCCCGGTGAGCGGACCGGCGCCGTACGGGTGGAGTGGCTCGGCCCGCCGGGCGGCGGCGCCGCGCAGGAGGAGGAACGCGCGCTGACCGAGTGCGCCGCCGTACTGGAGCGCCTGGGGTGGGAGGCACTTCTGTACCGGGGGCCGCGGCGACGCCGGTTCCTGGAGGCCGAACCTGCGTCCTGAGCCGGTGAGTTCCCGAGGCGAGCGCGAGCCTGCCGATGCTGCGGGCCACCGGCGCCGTCTGCTCATGGCAACGGACAACGGAACACCCACTGGGCGGTCAATGACGCTTACCGGTCTCCGACCACGAATCCCGGAGAAACGCGCCGAGGTGTCGGGCGGCCGGACCGGGAGCCTCCTGGCTGCCGGAACCGCTCAGGAACGGCCGGCGACACGTGTCGGGGCCGGGACGGCCCGTCCCGGGCACCCGGTGTGGCGCGGGTGCCCGGGACGGCCGGTGTCAGGGGTAGCTGACGAGATTGGCCACGTTCGTGGCCGAGTTCGACGGGCCTCCCCTGTCGTTGATGACATGCCGGATGGTTCCGGTGCCGCCGAGGGACACCGACACCATGTTGCGGAAGCGGACATTGGGATTGTTGGGCACTTCGAACGCGTGCTCGGCGGTCACGCTGTTGTTGACGTTGAAGAAGCAGTAGCTGCCCAGCCCGAACGCCTGATGGCTGGTCACGGAGTCGGCCACCTTGTAGGCGGCGTATCCCTGCGTCGCGCCGTTCATCCAGGCCGCCTGGTTCGGCGGGTCGTACGGCATCTCGTTCTGGTAGAAGTACGTCTTGCCGCCGTTGGCGTTCCAGATCGTCTGATGCTTCTGGTAATGCTCCACGAACAGGCCGTACATGGTGACATCGGCGCCGTTCACAACCAGTCCG
The DNA here is from genome assembly GCF_040635655.1 of Streptomyces sp. NPDC006923. Classification (NCBI taxonomy): domain Bacteria; kingdom Bacillati; phylum Actinomycetota; class Actinomycetes; order Kitasatosporales; family Streptomycetaceae; genus Streptomyces; species Streptomyces sp. NPDC006923. The sequence goes on along the minus strand of NZ_JBEYIF010000003.1, from coordinate 515,854 downwards.
GTGTCAGCCGTGTTCGAGGTCCAGCCGACCCCGCTGCCGTGGTCGGCCCGCCAGAGCCACATGTGGTCACCGATGACATTGCGGCTGTTGACAACCAGGCTGGTGGTCGCCTTGCCGACGCCCGCGCCGCCGATGCGGAAGAACACATCGTGCAGCGAGGTGGGGTTGGCCGCGTGGCTCGCGTTCGAGCCGTCGGCACCCACCTCCATCAGGCGCTGGGAGTTGACCGTCCCCGCGTCGATGAGCAGGCCCGCCACCTTCACCCCGTCGACATCGGCGACCGAGACCGCCGTGATGCCGTTGTCCGGGATGAGTGTGGCGAGGCCGAGCCCGAGGACGACGGTGTCGGCGCGGGTGATCCTCAGGCTCTGGTTGAGGTGGTAGACCCCGGGGGTGACCAGCAGGTTCTTGCCCTGCGCGAGCGCGGCGTTGAGGTCCGCGGCCGTCGCACCGGGCTTGACGATGTAGAACTGGTCGAGCGGGAGCGACGTGCCCGCCGGAGCGCCGCCCGACCAGGTCGTTCCCTGCGAGTTGGCGCGCAGCGCCGGGACGAACACCTTGTAGGCGCCGGCCGCGTCGACGTACAGGAAGGGCTTCTCGCGCACCTGCGGGGTCTGGTCGACCGTGGTGTAGGGCGGGTTGGGGAAGCTGTTGGCGGGCGCGTTCCGCGCGCCGACGAACACCATGTTCCAGTTGGAGCCGTTCCAGCTCCCCCATTCGGTGTTGCGGGACAGCCACTGCTGCTGCGAGCCCGACCTGACCTGGCCGTCGATCTTGGTGTCGGCCATGAAGCCGCCGCTCGCCCAGCCGCCGTCGTCCAGCGCGAGATCGCCGCGGACATGCATACGGCGGTACGGAGCGGCCTGGGAGACCGCCCACCGGTCGGTGCCCGTGGTCGGGGTCACCGAGAGGTTCTCGGCGCTGCGCCAGAAGTTCTGCGTGGCGTTCTGCGGCGGGAACCAGTCGGCCTCGACATGGACGGAGCCACGGATGTTGACATCGTCCGGGGACAGGCCCAGTCCGGCGACCTGCGTGTAGAAGCCGACATTCACATTGGCGTCGTAGGTGCCCGGCCTGAACAGGAAGGCCGCCCGCTGGGTGCCGAACTGGTTGGTCTCCTGCTGGCGGAAGGTGGCGTCCACCCGGCTCTGGATCGAGGCGGCCGACATCGACGGGTCGAAGACGACGACATTGGGGCCGAGATCCGGTGTACCGGCGGGCGGCGGCGGATCGGCGGCCTCCACGCGGAAGGACTGCGCCGCGGATCCGTTGCACGCGTACTGCTGGAGCTGCACGCTGTCCGCGGTCGACGCGCTCGGCACATCGAGGCACTTGCCGCTGTTGCGGTTGACGAAGTGGTACGCGCCGTCGGTCTCCGCCACCGGCAGCCACTGCTGGTTGACACCGTCGCTGTATGTCTAGAGCTGGATCGCCGCGGCGTCGGCGGCCGACACGTCCTTCACGTCCCAGACCTGAGCCTCGGCGTTGCGGTTGCCGACCCGCACATGGCCGCCGCTGGTGGCGGTGAGGGTCCAGTTCTGGGCGAGGCTGCCGTTGCAGGCGTACTGCTGCACCGCGGTGCCGTTGCCGGTCGCCGCGGCGCGGGCGTCGACGCACTTGCCGCTGCCCTTGTTGGTGACGGTGACCCACCCGGTGGGCAGGGCGGCCGCGGCCGTCGTGCCCACCGTGCCGGCCGTGGCCTCTTGCTGCGGCAGGGCGACCAGCGAGGCGCAGAGCGCCACCACGAGCAGCAGGAGTGTGCGTACCGACGGGTTGTGGTGGCGGCGAGGTGTTCCGCCGCCGTACGAGAGTGTGTTCACGGGTTTTCTCCTCGCCCGGTCAGCCGGCGTACTGGGCGAAGGTGCGGGTGAAGTCCCACGCCTGCTGGCTCACGCCGGAGCAGGTGTCGTCGTTCGGGTAGGCCCCGGGGCACGGCCGGTCGCGGTTGGCCGACCAGAAGGTCAGCCGGGCCAGGTGGTGCTGCTGGGCGTAGGCGAGGATCGTGCGGAAGTCCGCGACGGTCACCGTCTCCTGGACATCGGTGATGCCGTTCATGGACGAGATGCCCATGGTCCGGTAGGCCGTGTCGTCGCTGTACCCGTACGCGTTCTTGAGCGCGTTCTTGAGGCCCTCGGCCGCGCGGACGGTGAGCGTGCCCATGTTCTGGCCGGCGCCGCCGAAGTCGAAGGGCATGATCGTCCAGCTGTCGACGGCCAGCCCGGAGGAGGCCGCGCGGTTGATCAGCCCCGTGTCGGGGCCGTTCGTGCTGGTGCCGATCGTGATGATGACCTTGATGCCGGGGTTGTTCGCCTTGATGGTCTTGAGCGCGTCCACGGTCCGCTGCTGCACCGTCGGGTTGTCATACGCGGCGGCTTCCAGGTCGATGTCGATCGCCTTGAGGCCGTACGCGTTGATGACCTTCTGGTACGCCGCCGCCAGCTCACCGGCGCTGGAGCAGGAGCTCTCCAGCTTGTTGCCGCTGTAGCCGCCGAAGGACGGGATGATGTCGCCGCCATTGGCGCGCACGGTGTTGACCGTCTGCTGGTCCACACCGCCGACGAGCGGCCGGCCGCCGTCCCACTGCGGGTTGCAGTAGCCGTTGCTGAGCACGAACGCCAGCGTGAACCACTTGACGCCGGTGGCGTTCATGACGGTGGTCGGGTTGGGCGTGTTGCCCCAGCCGTTGTAGAGGTACGGCGCGACGGCCATGGAGCCGCTCGGCGCGGGCGGGGTGCCGCCGCCCGTGGGCGCGGTCCACTTCTGGTTGGCCGCGCCGGTGCAGGTCCAGATCTGCAGCCGGGTACCGTTCGCGGAGGTGTTGCCCGTGACGTCCAGGCACTTGTCCGCCTGGACGTTGACGATGTCGCGCGCCGCCGAGACGCTCCAGCGCTGGTTGGCGGAGCCGGTGCAGTCCCAGAGCTGGAGCTGCGCGCCGTTGGCGGTGCTGTTGTCCTTCACGTCCAGACACTTGCCGAGCGCCCGGACGGAGCCGTCTGACCGGACGTCCCACTGCTGGGCGGTGGAGCCGTTGCAGTCGTAGAGCTGCACCGGGGTGCCGTTGGCCGAACTGGCCGCCGCCACATCGACACACTTGCCGCCCAGCCCGGTGATCGAGCCGACCGCGGCGACGGCCGCGGTGGCCGGGGTCGGCGTGGTGACGACGGACGCGCCGACCGCGAGGGGCAGCGCGGCCAGCAGGGCGAGGGATCTGAGGTGTTTCCAGGGCCTGCGCGCGAGGGTCATGCGCGGTTCACCGTCCACTTCTGGTTCGCGGTTCCCGTGCAGGTCCAGATCTGCAGCCGGGTGCCGTTGGCGGAGCTGTTGCCGGTGGCGTCCAGGCACTTGTTCGCCTGGATGTTCACGATGTCCTGCGCGGCCGGCAGGGCCCAGCGCTGGTTGGGTCCGCCGGTGCAGTCCCACAGCTGGAGCTGTCCGCCGTCCGCCGTGCTGTTGTCCTTCACGTCCAGGCACTTGCCGAGCGCGCGCAGCGATTCGTTGGCGCCCACGGTCCACTTCTGCGCGGCGGAGCCGTTGCAGTCGTAGAGCTGGACGGGGGTGCCGTTGGCCGAGCTGGCGGCGGCGACGTCGACACACTTGCCGCCCAGCCCGGTGATCGCGCCACCCGTGCCACCGCTGCCGCTGTCACCGGTGGTGACGCGTACGTAGTCGACGACGAGCTGGCCCGGGAAGGGGGTGCTGCCGTTGGGGTCGCCGGGCCAGTAGCCGCCCACCGCGAGGTTGAGGATCATGAAGAAGGGCTTGTTGAAGACCCAGCTCCGGCCGCCCAGATCGGCGGGGGTGCGGCGCTGGTAGACGTTGCCGTCGACCGACCAGGTGATGGAGTCGGGCGCCCAGTCGATCGCGAAGGTGTGGAACCCGTCGGCGAACGCCTGGCCGCCGGGCAGGGTGTAGCCGGCGCCGATACCGCCCGAGCCGGAGTAGCCGGGGCCGTGCAGGGTGCCGTGGACGGTGCCGGGCTCGAAGCCGACGTTCTCCATGATGTCGATCTCACCGTTGTTGGGCCAGCCGCCGCCCTCGGTGCCGAGCATCCAGAAGGCGGGCCACATGCCCTGGCCGCGCGGGACCTTCAGCCGGGTCTCCACACGTCCGTAGGTGGAGGTGAACTTGCCCGCGGTGTTCAGCCGCGCGGAGGTGTACTCGCACCGGCCGTACCAGCACTGGTAGTTGCCCGGGTTCTCCCTGCGCGCGGTGATGACCAGGTTGCCCTGGCCGTCGAGCACCGCGTTCTGGTTGCCCGAGGTGTAGTACTGCCGCTCGTGGTTGTTGACGTTGTCACCGGTCTCCAACTGCCACTTGCTGCCGTCGACTCCCGAACCGGCCGGGCCGTTGAAGTCGTCGGAGAAGGTGACCGCCGCCGCCGCGGCGGCCGCTGCCGGACGCGGCTCGGGTGCGGCGGCCGCTCCTGCGGGGGCCGCCGCGGCCACCGCTCCGGCGGAGCACACAAGAGCGAGCGCGTACAGCGCCAGTCGGCGTCCCATGGGGATTCGCACAGGTCATCACATCACTTCAAGTGGGGGGCATGCGCATGACATTTTGCGCCGACAAGGCGGAACTTCCAGGAAGGCCACCGCCGACGCTTATTTCAATACTTGATTTAAGGGAGGGCGGGAGGGGTCGTCAAGGAGCTGGTATGGACCAAAGTTGAGCAGATTCATGTCTGCCGCACATACATATGAACGCAGACCCGGCACAACCGGGCGGCCCGCCGCCCAGCCGTCCTCGACTTGACCCGCACATGACTGACGCCTGCTGTTCACCGAGGGCCCCGGCACCTGTGGGAGGCTCCGCTGAACGGTCGCCCCACCACCACGCCAACGCCCCTGCCCGCGCGTGCTGTTGACTCGTGGCGCCGCCACCACACTGCCCGTGGCCGCCGCCACGGCCACGGGCGCTTCCAACGGCATACGGCGCCGGGGCGGGCCGGGAGGCATTTTTCTTGCCCCGCCCCACGGCGCACGCGGGTGCGGGACCGGGCGCGGGCCCGTCGGGGCCCCGCCCACCCGGCGTCCCGGCTTCCGAACGGCTGCCGATAAGTTCATGGACACTTGTCCAGAAGCAGCCAGGAACGTTGAGGGTCCCGATCATGCAGACAGCCGCGAATGTCCTGACCGCCCTGGTGGCGGCCTTCCACATCTACGTCCTGGTGCTGGAGATGTTCCTCTGGGAACGGAAGCCGGGACGCGAACTCTCCGGATTCGACGCCGACATGGCCCGAGCGACGGCGACCCTCGCCGCCAACCAGGGCCTCTACAACGGTTTTCTGGCGGCCGGGCTGATCTGGGGGCTGTTCGCCGCCGACCCCACCGGCCACCGGGTCCAGATCTTCTTCCTGAGCTGCGTGGTCGTCGCTGGTCTCTACGGCGGAGCCACCGCGAACAGGCGCATTCTGTATGTCCAGGCCCTGCCGGGAGCGATAGCGCTGGCCACCGTCCTGGCGGCCGGGTGACCGGCGCACCGGCGGGCGATCCACCGGCCGGCCGCGGGTCCGAGGCCGATCCCCGGGCCGCCAGGACCCGGGCCAGACTCCGCCGGGCGCTCCTCGACGCCTGTGCGGAGCGCCCGCTCGAAGAGATCGGGGTGGCCGCTCTGGTCCGCCGGGCCGGGATGGGCCGGGCCACGTTCTATCTGCACTACCCGGATCTCCGGGCTCTGGCCGCGGACGCCTGCGCGGAGGTGGTACGGGACGCGGTGGCCGCCGTGCACGCCTGGCGTGGCGCACCCGATCCGCACCGGCCGCCGCCCGCGCTCACCTCGTTCTTCACCGGCCTGCCCACGCACGCGGCGCTCTACAGGACACTGCTGCGCCCGGGTGGCGGCGGCCCGCTGGGCGAGCTGCTCCACCGTGAACTGCGTGAGCGCAGCCGCGCCGAGCGCGCCCTGGCCGGAGCGCCCGCTCCCGAGCTGATCGCCTCGGCGGTCTCCGCCGCCTTCACCGGTGTGCTGGCGGACACACGGACTGATCGAGGACTCGCCGGAGGGCATCGCGACCCGGATCTGGGGGCTGCTCGTCGCGCTGCACCGCCTGCCGGCCGCCTGAGACACAGCCCGTCGGAGCACGGTCCGCAGAGCCTGCGGCATATGCCAGAAGCACCACCGGATCGAGTGTCGCCGAATGCCTTACAGGCCCCGGGCCCCTGTGCCACAGTCATAGCGGTCCATCATTCAGACCACGCAGTGCCGCGCCCGTATCGGAGTACGAGATGCCGTCCCCCCTGTTCGCGGACCGTCCAGCGCCCCAGACTCCCGAGCGGGAGACGGTGGACGCGCTCATCAGCCAGGCCCGCCGGCTGCGCGGAGACATGGACGCCGTACGCCGGGACACCTCGGTCGACGACGACGACACCCTGTGGCGCTGGCAGCGGGCGCTCTGCGACCTGGCCGTACGGCAACTGGACCACCTCGGCGCCCATTTGGACCAGCTCAGGGCGGGACGGCCGGACACCCCCGCCGACGAGGGACAGGAGCCTCCGTCCGCTCGGGCTCACCGCCGGTACGAACCGACGGCGCTCGCGGCTCCGGCACTCGGCCGGGTGGGCAGCGCGGAGTGGGATCTCCTCACCGACGAGGTGAGCTGGTCGGACGAGCTGTACGAGATCTTGGGGCGGCCGGCCGAGAGCGGCCCGATGTCACTGGACGAACTGCCCTCCCTGGTCTTCCCCGACGACCAGCCGGTGCTCACATCGATGGTGACGGGCTGTCTGATCGACGGAAGGCCCATCGACGGCGAGTTCCGTGTCCTCATGCCGGACGGTCGCATCCGTACGCTGCACATGCTGGGTGAGCCCGTCGTCGACGCGGGCGGCTGCACCGCCTCCATGTGGGCGGTCCTGCGGGACATCAGCGAACTGCGCCGCAGTGAGCGCGCGGTGCGCGAATCCGGTGACTCGCTCCGGCGCGCACAGCATGTCGCGAGGACCGAGCGGCGGCTCGTGACCGAGCTCCAGGAGGCCCTCCTCCCGTCGTGGCGCGGGTCGTTGCAGATGTCGGGAAGCGGTCCCGCGGCACTGGATCTGGCCGCCCGCTATCTGCCGTCCGTGTCCAGCCCGCCGACCGGCGGTGACTGGTACGACGTCTTCGAACTGCCCGGCGGCGAGACTCTGTTGACGGTCGGCGATCTCACCGGCCACGGCATGGCCGCCGCCTCCTCCATGGCGATGCTGCTGGGCGCCCTGCGCGGGATGGCCGTCGCGGGGGTCCAGCCCGGCGCGCTGCTGGGGCACCTCAATCAACTGCTCGACGCCTCGGAGCAGCCCGCGCTGGGCGGCGTCCTGTGCTCCCGCTACACCCCGGCGACACGCACCTTCACCTGGGCGCAGGCGGGACACCCCGCCCCGCTGCTGTTCCGCGACGGGGCGGGGCGCACGCTGACAACGCCGGACGGCGTGCTGCTCGGCGCGACCCCGGGGGCCGCGTACGAGCAGGCCGGTGTCCGGCTTCGGCCCGGAGACCTGCTGGTGCTGCACACCGACGGACTCACCGCCGACGGCGCCACGACCGAACAGGACCGGCTCCTGGCGCTGGCGCCCCGGCTGACCGGGGCCCGTACCGCGCGGCAGTGCGCCACGACGGTCGTCGAGGAGTTCGGCGAGACCGGGCGGGCCGACGACGCCTGTGTGATGGTCGCCAGGGTCAGCGGCTGAGGGCTCGGTCGAACGCCCCGTCCGGCGGGGCCGGTGCGACGGATGTCAGATGCCGGCGCTCCTCACCCGCTTGACGGAATCCTTCGGCAGGACGAGCTGGATCTCCTCGCGCAGGTCCTCGATCCTCGGATACCCCGCGTACTGGCCGGTGAGCCGGTACATCTCCCGCAGCCGGTCCCAGGTGCGGTGCGAGGAGGTCTCCCCCATCGACATCAGCGCCAGCCGGGCGTAGCGGTCGGCCTGCTCCGGGTCGTCGCCGATGAAGCAGGCCGAGGCCAGCGAGATGTAGTCGAAGATCTTGGACCGCTGTCGGCCGTTGCCCCGCAACTCCAGCGCCCGTTTGGCGTGGCTCTGCGCGACACCGGCCGCCGAGGGCTCGTGCTCGGCGAGGGTACGGAAGGCCAGGGCCTCCATTCCGTGCAGGTCCGCCTCGTCGAACATCTGCATCCAGCAGGGCGGCGGGACGTCGCCCTTGTCCGAGCCGAAGAGATCCTCCGCCTCGCCCAGGGTGCGGCGCATGGCCTGACCGTGGCCCATGGACGCCTGGGCCCAGGCCTCGATCGTGCGCAGCATGGCCCTGGTGCGCGGCAGTGTCTCCTCGCCGGAGCCGGACTTGGCGAGCTTCATCAGATCGAGGGCCTCGTCGGGCCGGCCCAGATGGACCATCTGACGGGCCGCTCTGGAGAGTGCCTCGCCCGCGCGGGGACGGTCGCCGCCCTCGCGTGCCGCGTGGGCGGCGATGACGAAGTACTTCTGGGCGGTGGGTTCGAGGCCGACGTCGTGGGACATCCACCCGGCGAGTACGGCGAGATTCGCGGCGACGCCCCACAGACGCCGCTGAAGTGCCTCGGGGTGACGGTAGGCGAGCAGGCCGCCCACTTCGTTGAGCTGGCCCACCACCGCCTTGCGCTGGAGCCCACCGCCCCGGGCGGCGTCCCAGGCGCGGAACACCTCGACGGAATGCTCCAGCGCGTCGATCTCCTGCGACCCGATGGGGGCGGCCTCGTAGCGGTCGAACCCGGCGGAGTCGGCGTGCAGGGGATCGCCGAGCCGGGGGGCGTCGGACGACAGTGCTGGATCGGAGTGCAGCCAGTCATGCATGGCGCTGCTGAGCACGGAGCCCACGGTGAGCGCGGCGCCCGCGCCCATCAAGTCGCGACGGTTGAGCATGAGGTCCATTCCCGTGAATTCGGTGAGGACCGCCGCCGTACGGTCGGGCGCCCACGGGAGAGCGTCGGGGTTGTCCGCGTTCCGGGCGTCCCGCCGTTTCCCCGCGCGCCCGTTCCGGACGAACCCGAGGTCCTCGATGGTCACGACACGACCGAGCCGCTCGGTGAACAGGGTCGCCAGCACTCTCGGGACAGGATCGCGGGGGATCTCGCCCCGGTCGATCCAGCGCCGCACCCGCGAGGTGTCGGTGGCCAGTTGGGGGTGGCCCATGGCCGCCGCCTGCCGGTTCACCAGCCGTGCGAGTTCGCCCTTGGACCAGCCGGCCAGGCCGAACAGATCCGACAGACGCGTGTTGGGTTCCGCGCTCACGTCAAGCCCCCAGGTTCTCGGCTGAGTTGACAGTAACCCTCTGTCAGATGCGTGGCGACTATTCGCCACGCTTTCGCCAGGGTGCGCCATGTGGTGTGCCACCCGTTCGCCGGTGTCAGGTAGGAAAGCGCCACCTCGTCCCGGCGGCGTTCGGCACTCCCCAGGGTGCGGAACTGCCGCCGGGACGGGAGGCGCACGCAACTCGTCGGCGCACGAAGGGATCTGTACCACCCATGTACACAGCATCGTCCTCCGTGTCTGCCCCGCCCCGGTCGCAGCGTACGGTCGCGCCCGGCAGCGGACCGTATCTCGACCCCGCCCACGCCGGTCGGACCCGGCTCCGGGCAGGGGTGGTCACCCAACCGCTCAGCGGGAGAATCGACTTGTCCGGCCCTCAGGGCGCGCAGCTTCGGATGGCGATCGCTTCGGTACACCGGATCTGTCCGGAGTTCAATCCGGTGCAGGTGCTGCGCCGCAGCGGCCGTTCCGTCCTTCTCGTCGGATCCACCGGGCGCACCACCGCGGTCGCCAAGTGCCTGCTGGACCACTCACCGGTATGGACCGAACGGTTCCGTCACGAGATAGCCGCTTACCGCTCGTTCGTCCGGCACCGCCCACCGGTGCGGGTGCCCCGGCTCATCGCCGCGGACCCCGAGAACTGCGCGCTGGTGGTCGAGCGGATGCCGGGCCGGGCGGCGGCGCTGGCCCGCCATCCCGTGGAGGCTCCGCCCCGGGCCGATCTGCGGACCGCGCTCGGCGCGGTCGCACGGCTCAATGCCTGGCGACCGCCGGCCGGACTGTTCGACGCGCCGCTCGACTACGCGGCGCGGATCGCCCGCTACCACGAGCTCGGACTGTTCACCGACCGGGATCTGGACGATCTGCAGAAGCTGCTGCACGGACTGGCGGGCGGCAGGCAGAGCATGGGCCAGTTCTGTCACGGCGACGCTCTGCTCTCGAACATACTGCTGTCGCCGGCGGGTCCGGTGCTGGTCGACTGGGAGCACGCGGGCTGGTATCTGCCCGGGTACGACCTGGCGACTCTCTGGGCGGTGCTCGGAGACGCTCCGCTGGCGCGGCGGGAGATCAGCAAGCGCGCCCAGGCCGCCGGTCCGGCGGCACGGGACGCCTTCCTGGTCAATCTGATGCTCGTACTGACCCGGGAGATCCGGATGTACGAGACGGCGGTGCAGCGCGCGATGCGCGAGGCGCCGTCATCCGGGCCTTCGCCGTCCCGGACCGTGTCCGCCGCCGTGTCCCCTTCCCCGGACCGGCAGGCGGGCGCGCCGACAGGCGAGGAACAGCGGCTGCTGCTGAGGCGTCTGCACGAGGACTGCGCCATGGCGCGGCGGGCCGTGCGGGCCGCCGTCGGCACCCGCTGATCCGGCTCCGCCGGAGGGAGGACCCGCGCCGCGTGCCCCGTGCCGACACACGGGGCACGCGGCGCGTTCGGCTGCCGCGCCGCGCCGGGGTCTTCGTATACGTTCATTGGTTCACTCCACTGACGCGCCGCAGGCCCGGGAGCCGCCGCCGCGAAACTCCGCGATACCGGCGCTGACGTGCGAAATCCCTGCCTTGGCGCATCATTGACGGATCGTCTGGGAGCCGATACGCCTGGGTGCGGCCCGGCTCCGCGGGCTCTTCCCGTACACCCGTCACTGGAGGCTGCATTGCAAGGTTCCGTCCCCCCACGTCCCCAGGCCCCGCGCCGGCGCGCGCTGAGAGCGAGCGGCGTCGTGGCGTCCGCCGCCCTGCTGCTGCCGCTGGTCTCGGCCGCTCCCTCCGCCACCGCGGAACAGCCCGGATCCGGCTCCCTGCAACGCGAGTTCGCCGCCGCCGCCGCGCAGTACCGGGTGCCGGGAAGCGTGCTTCTCGGTGTCTCCTATCTGCAGTCCCGCTGGGACACGCACAGCGGAGCGCCCAGTGTCACCGGCGGCTACGGCCCCATGCATCTCACCGACGCCAGGACCGCGCTCGCCGAGGCGCCCCACCACTCCGACGCGACGGAGGACGCGCGCGGCGACAGCTCGCGTGCGGCGAAGCGGCCCGGCGCGGCGGCGCTGCCCAGGGCGTCCGCGCTGCCGGCCCGGCTGCGTACGCTGGACCGGGCCGCCGAGCTGACCGGGCTGCCGGCCGAGAAGCTGCGCGACAGTCCCGCCGCCAATGTCCGGGGCGGTGCGGCGCTGCTGGCCGCGGCGCAGCGGGAGCTGGGCCGGCCGCTGAGCAATGATCCCGCCGCCTGGTACGGGGCGGTCGCCCGGTTCTCCGGGGCGGACGACTCGGCGACCGCGGCGATGTACGCCAACGATGTGTACGCGGTGATCCGGGCGGGTGAGCGGCGTACGACGGACACCGGCCAGCAGGTGGCCCTGCCCGCGGCGCCGCGGCTCTCGCCCGACACCTCCCCGCTCTCCCGGCTCGGCCTGCGCAAGGTCTCGGCGGCGAACACGGAGTGCCCGAGGACGGTCGCCTGCGAGTGGATTCCCGCGCCGTACGCGGAGTTCGGCGAGGACGACTACGGCAACCACGACAAGGCCGACCGGCCGGTCTCCCAGGCGATCGACTACATCGTCATCCATGACACCGAGGCGTCGTGGGCCGGCACGATCACCATGATCCAGGACCCGGCCTATGTGTCGTGGAACTACACACTGCGCTCGTCCGACGGGCATGTCGCCCAGCATGTGGCGGCCAAGGACGTCGCCTGGCACGCCGGCAACTGGTACGTCAACAGCAAGTCGGTGGGTCTGGAGCACGAGGGTTTCCTCGCCGCGCCCGACGCCTGGTTCACCGAGGCGATGTACCGCTCGTCCGCCCGCCTGGTGAGGTATCTGGCCCGGAAGCACGATGTCCCGCTGGACCGCCAGCACATCCTGGGCCATGACAATGTGCCGGGCACGACCACCGCGCTGATCCCCGACATGCACACCGATCCCGGTCCGTACTGGGACTGGGCGCACTACTTCGAACTGCTGGGCAGGCCGTTCGGGGGCAGCACAGGAGCGACGGCTGAGGCGGTGACGATCCGGCCCGACTACGCGGCCAACAAGCCGTCCTACACCGGGTGTGTGAAGGCCGGTGAGGCGTGCGCGCCGCACGGCTCCGGCGCGGTACGTCTGCACACCGCCCCGGACGAGAAGGCGCCGCTCGTCGAGGACATCGGTCTGCGTCCGGACGGCGCGGACTCCACGACCGGCGTCAACGACCTCGGGGCCCGGGCCTCGACCGGCCAGCAGTACGCGGTGGCCGGCCGCAGGGGCGACTGGACGGCGATCTGGTATCTCGGCCAGCGGGCGTGGTTCCACAACCCGCGCACCCAGCCGACGGCGGTGGGTGCCAGGGCGACGCTGCTGACGCCGAAGGCCGGCCTGGCGGAGGTGCCGGTGTACGGGCGGGCCTACCCGGAGGCATCGGCGTATCCGACGGACGTGCCGGTGCAGACGGTGTCCGCGCTGCCGTACAAGCTGCTCGCGGGCCAGCGCTATGTGGTGGGCGATGTGGCGCCCGGTGAGTACTACTACTCGCCGGTCTTCGACACCGCCGGGCACCGGGTGGTGCGGGGCAAGGAGATGTACTACGAGATCCAGTACGGGCACCGGGTCGCCTATGTGAAGGCGTCCGACGTGGAGGTCCGGCCGGGCCGCTGACCGCCGTCCCCGGCACGCCGGGCGTCACCCGCGGGTCCGGTGGCGCCCGGCACCGTCAGTAGCGCAGAACGCCGGCGATCCGGTCGTGCCCGGCGAGCATGTCGTCCGGGAGGAAGACCACCTCGGCGCCGCCGTCCAGGGCGGCCTCCACCAGTTCGTCGACGATGTCGTCGCAGATGCCGGGGCGGTGGGGCGCGGTGTCGCCGACGGGGAGCAGATGGCCGTCGGTGACCCGGACCGCGACCCGGTAGTGCTCTTCGAGCGCGACCACTTCGGCCCGCCGCTCGCGTACCGATTCCCAGACCTCGTCGAGGCCCGCGGCGAAAGCGCGCCGGCTCCGGGCCTCGTCGAGCCGGACGAGTGTCTCGTCCTGCTCACGGCGGGCGCACTCCTCGAAGACGGGCTGGAGTTCCCTGAGCAGGACGGGGGCGGGTCCGTCCGTCAGTCCGCCCTTCACCAGCCGGCCGGCGGCCGTGTGGGTGGCGGCGTTGCCCGCGTCCTCCAGGAGCGCGAGGGCGGGCGCGAGGCCGACCAGATGGAGCAGCCGCGGCTGCTGTGCCAGCACCGTACGCACGGCCTCGTCGACGGACCGGAGAAAGCGGCGGGTCTCCTCGTCGGTGAAGGTGCTCGGTGTGTCGCCGATGCGTTCCACGCGTTCGGTGTCCCAGGTCTCCGGCTCCGGCGCCATGGGGAAACCGTCCTCGCGGTGCTCGTACAGGGACTCGCCGCGGCCACTCCACAGGGTGGCGCGGTCGGCGGCGACCCCGAGCACCCAGTAGGGCCGCGACTGCTCGCTGGCGGCCACCAGATTCCTGGTGAGATACGTGTCGCCGAGGACGACCTGCTCGGGCACCTCGCGCGGCAGATACCACACGCTGTGTTCGTCGGCGTCCGCGAGGAGCAGCAGCCCGTCGAGGGGATGGCGCAGATCGACCTCGGAGACCGCCCGGCCGAGCTGTTCCCTGACCGCGAGCCTCGCCCGTCGGGTCAGCTCCGGCTCGGCCTCCAGGCGCCGCCCGGCCTCGGCGAGGAGGTTGCGCAGCCGCACCACGTCCTCCTCGCTGCGTGGCTCACGCCGGTGGGTGGGCATCGTCAGGGACACGGCGGGATACGGGCGTGGTGTGCGCAGCTCCCGCAGGACGTCGGGCGTCAGACCGTTGCTGTCCATGCTGCCCCTTCGCTCCGTGAAGGCCCGGCGGCGGGCGGACAGCCAGTGCGTCCGGGCCGGCCCCCGGTCGTGGATCCATTTTGCGGGATACCGCCGGGTTCCGCAGGAGGGGAGGCCGGGGCCCGGCCGGTCGGGGGGACCGGCCGGGCTCAGGGGCGGGCAGGCCCGGCCGGCCCGCTCAGGGCTGAGGAAACACGTATGTCTGGCCCGCGCTCGCCCTGAAGGTGTGCTCGCCTCCCGGGAAGAGGGTGCTGCGCAGGGTCAGGTCGGTGGTACGGCTCGCCCGGAGAGTGATCCGGCTCGCGCTGCCGCCGGACCAGACGATGTCGAGGGTGACACCGCCGCGCGCCCGCAGCCCCGTCACCCGGCCGTCGGGCCAGGAGCCGGGCAGGGCCGGCAGGATCTCGATCGGACCGTGCTGGCTCTGCACCAGCATCTCCGCGACACCGGACGTGGCGCCGAAGTTGCCGTCGATCTGGAACGGCGGATGCGTGTCCCAGAGGTTCGGCAGGGTGGAGCTCTTGAGCTGCTCGGAGAGCATCTTGTGGGAGTGGTCGCCGTCCCGCAGCCGGGCCCAGAAGTTGATCTTCCATGCCTTGCTCCAGCCGGTCCCGCCGTCACCGCGCGCGGTGAGGGAGACCTTCGCCGCCTCCGCCCATTCGCTGCCCGCCTCGATCTGCCGGCCCGGGTGCAGCCCGAAGAGATGGGAGACATGGCGGTGGTCGTCGGTCCGGCTGTCCACGTCGGTCTTCCACTCCTGCAACTGGCCCCAGGAGCCGATGCGGAGCCCGGGGTCGAGCGCGCCGAGGGCGTTCTCCAGCCGGGTGCGGAAGTCGGGGGCGTCGCCGAGCGTCCTGGCCGCCTCCAGCGTGCTGGTGAACAGATCGTGGACGATCTGCTGGGACATGGCGGCGCCGGCCGTGAAGTCACCGTGTTCCGGCGAGTAGCTGGGCGTCACGACGAGTGTGCCGTCGCGCGGGTCCGTCCTGAGGTTGGCGAGCCAGAATTCGGCGGCCTCCTTCATCACCGGGTAGGCGGTGGAGCGCAGATAGTCGGTGGAGCCGTTGAAGCGGTAGTGGTCGTACATCTGCTGGGTCAGCCAGGCCGCGGCCTCCGGGAACCAGAAGGAGGTCGCCCAGTCGTGGACGCCGGTGAAGCCGTACGGATTGGTCTCGTTGTTCACGACCCAGCCGGCCGAACCGAAGATCTTCTGCGCGCTGCGGCGGCCCGGTTCGCGCATCGACTCGACATAGCGGTCGTAGGGGGCGGTGGTCTCGGCGAGGTTGGTGACCTCGGCGAGCCAGTAGTTCATCTGGAGGTTGATGTTGACGTGGTAGTCCGCCGACCAGGGCGGGTTGGTGACGTTGTTCCAGACGCCCTGGAGGTTCGCGGGCAGTGAGCCGGCCCGTGACGAGGCGATGAGCAGATAGCGTCCGTACTGGAAGAACAGCGCTTCCAGCGCGCGGTCGGCGGCGCTGGTCCCGCCCGTGTACCCCGCGAGGAGCTGGTCCGTGGACAGGTCCGGCGTCTGCTGGCCGATGTCGAGCGAGACCCGGTCGAAGAGCGCGCGGTGGTCGCTCACATGCTCGGCGCGCAGCTCCTCGTACGAGTGGGCGGCGGCCGCGTCGACCGCGGCGGTGACCGCCGCGTGCGGGTCGTCGCCGCGGTAGTCCGGGAAGGTGTCGGCGTAGTCCGTGCCGGCGGCCAGGACGAACCAGGCACTGTCGGCGCCGCTGACGGTGAGGGTGCCGTCCGCGCCCGCGCTGACGCTCCCGCCGCTGGTGCGGACCCGGATCTGGGCCTCGAACCGCAGGCCGTTGTCCTGGAGGGCCCCCCGTACGGTGAGCCGGTCGCCGCTCGCCGTGGCGGAGAAGTCGTCGCGCGGTGAGGTGTAGCGCAGGGTGAAGCCGACCTTGCCCGGCTGGTCGGCGGCGAACCGGCCCGCGATGACGTCGCCCGGGTACGAGGCGAAGAACTCCCTGGTGTACGCGACCCCTTGATGGGTGTACGAGACACCGGCCACGGCCTGGCCGAGGTCGAGCGCCCGCCGGTACGAGCCGTCGGGAGCCGTCGGCGCGCCGGGGACGGCCAGTTCCAGGTCTCCGAAGACCTGATAGGCACCGAAGCCGTGCTTCGGCTGGCCGAGCTCGGCCGCAACGGCTTCCGGGGTCAGCTTTCCCTCGGTGTCGAGGCGTTGCTGGACGGAGGCGAGGACACCCGGCCTGGGCTGGGTCCAGTCGCCGTGGTCATAACCGCCTCCGGCGCCCGGGCCACCGGTCCACAGGCTCTTCTCGTTGAGGGTGAGCCGCTCGGTGCCGAGCGTGCCGAAGACGCTCGCACCCAGTGCGCCGCTGCCGATGGGCAGCGACTCGCGCTCCCAGTCGGCGGCGGGTGTTCGATACCACAGTGTTAATTCATCGGATGGATCGGCGGCGATGGCGGTCCCGGACAACGCCGGAACTCCCAGCGCCAGAGCGCCTGTTACCCCGAGCGCGGACTTGAGCGTGGTTCTGCGGCTGATACCAGAAGTCATGGCCAGACACGTTAAAAGTCCGATGACTGAATTGGCAAGGGACATGACAAATTCGTTGTCCGGCTCGGTGTCCCGGCGCAACGGCGTCAAACCGCCGGCAGTCCGGTGGCCGCCGCGGGGCACGTGTGGGTCCGGGGCCGTATACAAAGGCCGGGCACCCCCGCACGAGAACCGGCGCCGCCGCTCCCCGCCGTGCGGCGGCCTCCGGCCCGGCTCCCGGCCTCAGCCCTGCTGGAACAGCTCGGCGGGCAGCGGCTTCAGCAGCGCGTACAGATCATCGGTGATCGGCCGGTCCCAGCTCGCGATGGTGACCAGGACATTGTCGCTGCGGTCGAACTGCACACAGGAGATACGGCTCTCGGAGAGCTTGAGACGCCGGACGATCAGCAGATTGTCGCCCTGCATCACCGGGATGTCCTCGACGCCGATGACCTGGACGGGCTCTTCGTTCTCCAGGGCCAGCAGTAGCTGGGCCACCTCGAACGGGATCTGTCCCTCGTCGAGATCACGGGCCTGGGAGCCCTCCGGCAGGTTGCCGATGATCATCGCGGGGCCGCGGCCGCCGAACAGGTCGTACCGGAGGAAGACACCCTGACAGCTCCCGTCGGGAGCGGGCAGCAGCCCGGCGCCCAGGTTTCCGGGCCAGTCACCCGGGTCCATGGCCAGGACATCGAAGTCCGGACCCGCGGGTGTGGCGGCGCTGCGGCGGCGGAGGAAGGACATCCCACCATGGTACGTGTTCGCGCGACTACACCCGAGCGGGGTGGGGCCCTCGTGAAGGGGCGCGAGCGGGGCCCGGAACGCCGCTCCGAACCCTCCGGTACCGGCGGTGCGGACAAGAAGGAACGGTGCCTGGTGGGTCCTCCCGGTGATGACGGCTCGGGGCGCCACCGCACCCGGCTCAACTGCCGCCGCGCGCAGAAGAGTCGGAGGCGGGAGCCGCGGGGAAGCCCGGCGCACCGGCCGTGCGGCGCCGGTCCGGGCCGCGTCAGGTGAGGTCGAACTCGCCGTCGCGCGCGTTGATCACGAAGGCTCGCCACTCCGCCGGGCTGAAGATCAGCGACGGGCTTTCCGGCCGGCCGCTGTTGCGCATGGCGATAAAGCCCTCGACGAAGGCGATCTGGACGTCACCCGTGCCCCGGCTGCTCGACTGCCAGTCCGCTCCGCTCAGGTCGAGTTCCGGTTTGTCCCAGCCCGAAAGCGGCTTCTGGGTGGTGGTGCTGTCTGCCACGTCCTGCTCCTCCCGCTGCGTCGTCCCGGGCCAGACTATCCACCGCCACCGGTCCCGGACAGGCCGCGGCGGCAGGACACCGGGCCGCCGGACGGCGCGGCGTTGACGCCGGCCGCCGCGCCGCGCGGGTCCTGCCGGGCCGCACCACTCGCGGGGATCGTGGCAACGCCCGGTGCGCGGGGTGAGGCCGCGCCGGATCCCTTGACGCTCGTCGGCACTCCTGAATTACTGATCCGAGGCGGTCGACCGAATGATCGGTCGACCGATCATTCGGACGGCATTGCCCGAGGGACCGGGAGAGCGGCCATGACACCCGTGCTGGACGCCGCGGAGCAACTCAGCCGCGAGGAGCTGGCCGTACTGCAGCTCGAACGGCTGCGGTCCACGCTGCGGCACGCCTACGAGAACGTCGGCTTCTACCGGCGGTCCTTCGACGACGCGGGGCTGCGTCCGGAGAACTGCCGCTCGCTCGCCGACCTGGCCCGCTTCCCGTTCACCGCGAAGGCCGATCTGCGCGACAACTATCCGTTCGGGATGTTCGCCGTGGACCAGTCCGAGGTGCGGCGTATCCACGCGTCCAGCGGCACCACGGGCCGGCCGACCGTCGTCGGCTACACCCAGCGGGATCTGGACACCTGGGCCGATGTGGTGGCCCGCTCGATCCGGGCGGCCGGCGGGCGCCCCGGGCACACGGTGCATGTGGCCTACGGCTATGGACTCTTCACCGGCGGACTGGGCGCGCACTACGGCGCCGAGCGGCTGGGCTGCACCGTGATCCCGGCCTCCGGCGGCATGACCTCCCGCCAGGTCCGGCTCATCCAGGACTTCCGCCCCGAGATCATCATGGTGACGCCCTCCTACATGCTGACGCTGCTCGACGAGTTCGAGCGCCAGGGCGTCGATCCGCGCGACACCTCCCTCAGGATCGGGATCTTCGGCGCCGAACCGTGGACGGAGGCGATGCGCCGGGAGATCGAGGAGAGATGCGCGATCGACGCGGTGGACATCTACGGGCTTTCCGAGGTGATGGGCCCGGGAATGGCCCAGGAATGCGTGGAAGCCAAGGACGGACTCCACATCTGGGAGGACCACTTCTATCCGGAGGTCGTCGACCCGTTCACCGGTGAGGTGCTGCCGGACGGCGAGGAGGGCGAGCTGGTCTTCACCTCGCTCACCAAGGAGGCGATGCCGGTGATCCGTTACCGGACCCGGGACCTCACCCGGCTGCTCCCCGGCACCGCCCGGGTGTTCCGGCGGATGGAGAAGGTCACGGGGCGGACCGACGACATGGTGATCCTGCGCGGGGTGAATCTCTTCCCCACCCAGATCGAGGAGATCGTGCTCCGTACGGCGGGCGTCGCCCCGCATTTCCAGCTCCGGCTGACCCGGGAGGGCCGGCTGGACTCCCTGACCGTGCGGGCCGAGGCCCGCGCCGGGGCGACGGCCGGTGAGCGTGCGGCGGCGGCGCCCGCGATCGCGGCGGCGGTGAAGGAGAGCGTGGGAGTGTCGGTGTCCGTGGAGATCGTCGACCCGGACACCCTGGAGCGCTCGGTGGGCAAGATCAAGCGGATCGTGGACCTCAGGCCGCGCTGACGTCCGGCCGGGGCGGACGACCGACGCCCCCCGGTCACGGGCTGATGGCGAGGAAGACGAACGCGGCGAAGATCCCGAGATGGACCCCGCCCTGGAGCAGCGTGGCCCGTCCGGGAGCGACCGTCAGCGCGCCCACCACGACGGTCAGGGCGAGCAGGACCATATGGACGGAGTTCAGGCCGAGCACCAGCGGTCCGCTCAGCCAGATACTGGCGAGCGCGATGGCCGGGATGGTCAGCCCGATGCTCGCTATGGCGGAGCCGAGCGCCAGATTGAGGCTCGTCTGCACCCGCTCGCGCCGGGCGGCGCGGACCGCCGCGAGGGTCTCCGGAAGCAGCACCAGCAGCGCGATGACAACACCGACGACGGCCTGGGGCAGCCCGGCCGACGCCACACCCGACTCGATGGTCGGCGAGACCGCCTTGGCGTCACCGACGACCGCGACCAGTGCCACCAGCAGCATCAGCAGACTCAGCAGCGTCGCCCGCCGGGTCGGCCGCGGAGCGTGTGTCTCCTCCTGCCGTACGCCCCCCTCCTGGGTGACGGGCAGGAAGTAGTCCCGGTGGCGCACGGTCTGCACGGTGACGAACAGCGCGTACAGCACGAGGGAGGCCGCGGCGGCGAAGCCGAGCTGCGCCGGGGAGAACTCCGGCCCGGGTTTGCTGGTGGTGAAGGTCGGAATGACCAGGGTGAGGGTGGCCAGCGTCGCGACGGTGGCCAGCGCGGTGCCCGTCCCCTCGGCGTTGAAGACGGCGACCCTGCTGCGGAGCGCCCCGACCAGCAGGCACAGTCCGAGGATCCCATTGCAGGTGATCATGACGGCGGCGAAGACGGTGTCCCGGGCGAGCGAGGCGGTCTTGCCTCCGCCGTCGATCATCAGGGTGACGATGAGCGCCACCTCGATGACGGTGACCGCGACGGCGAGGACGAGCGAGCCGAAGGGCTCGCCCACGCGATGGGCGACCACCTCGGCGTGGTGCACGGCGGCGAGCACGGCGCCCGCCAGGCACAGGGCGACCAGGACGACGGCGGAGCCCGACAGCTCGCGCCCCCAGCTCAGCACCAGCGCGACCACCGCGAGCACCGGCACCAGCACGGTCCACTGGGATGCCAGTGACCTGATGCCGGTACGCATACTCATGCGCCACACGCTGCCAGAGCCCGGGGTGCCACGCCCGGTGGGCTGCGCCAGACGGCGGGGCCGGTTCCGGGTCCGGGACGAGGGCCGTTTGACGGGGTGTCAGATCCCGTGGGATCGCCGGGCCGTATGAGGCGGGAGGGTTGACAGCACCCCGCTCCCGCAAGAAAGTTTCAGCAGTCGTACGAGATCCCGAAAGATACTTTCAGGGGAGGTTCCCGATGACGGAGGACTCCGCGCGCGGCGGGATCAGCCGGCGCAGGCTGAGCGGCGGCGTGCTGGCGCTGGGCGGCGCGCTCGCGGTGGCACCGATGTCCTTCGCCGAGGGCCCGGCCCGGGCCGCGGCGGCCGGATCGGGCGGCGGCGCGGACGGGCCCGCCGTCCGCGGCACCGGCTCCGGGCGGACGACCCTGCGACGCGGCTCACCGGAGCGGGCCGGGCTGCTCCCCGGCGCGCTGGACCAGTTGGTCGCCGACGCGGAGTCCTTCCTCGGCCCCTCCCCCACACATCCCTGGTACGCGGGCGCCGTGCTGCTCGCCGGGCGCGGCGGGACAGTCGCGCTGCACCGGCCGATCGGCCGGGCGGTGCGCTACGCGGCCTACGACGAGAAGACCGACACCGGCGTGGAGCTCCCGGCCGAGCGGCAGATCGCGATGGCCGAGGACACGGTCTTCGACCTCGCCTCCGTCTCCAAGCTGTTCACCTCGATCCTCGCCGTCCAGCAGATCGAGCGGGGCACTCTGGAGCTGGAGGCGCCGGTCACCCGCTATCTCCCGGAGTTCGGGGGCGGCGGCAAGCAGGACATCACGGTGCGCCGGCTCCTCACCCACACCTCCGGCCTGCGCGCCTGGATTCCGCTCTACGCGGCGCCGACCCACGAGGCCAGACTCCAGCTCCTGTGGGACGAGACTCCGGCGCACCCGCCCGGCACGGCGTATCTGTACTCGGACCTCAATCTCATCACGCTCCAGCTGGTCCTGGAGAAGATCACCGGTCGCCCGCTGGACGCGCTGCTCCGGAGCGAGATCACCGCTCCGCTCGGGATGCGCCGTACGCGGTACAACCCGCCCGCCTCCTGGAAGCCGAAGACCGCCGCCACCGAGGACGCGCGGCCACCGTGGTCCGGGCTCGACCGGGGACTGGTGTGGGGCGAGGTGCACGACGAGAACGCCTACAGCCTCGGCGGGGTCGCGGGCCACGCCGGAGTCTTCTCCCGCGCCTGGGACCTCGCGATCCTCGCCCGCACCCTGCTGAACGGCGGCGCCTACGGCCGGGCGCGGATCCTGCGCCCGGAGTCCGTGGAGCTGATGTTCACCGATTTCAACACGGACTTCCCCGGCGACGCCCACGGCCTCGGCTTCGAGCTCTACCAGCACTGGTACATGGGCGCCATGGCCACCCCGAGCACGGCGGGCCACACCGGGTTCACCGGCACCAGCCTCGTCCTCGATCCGACGACCGACTCGTTCCTGATCGTGCTGGGCAACTCCGTCCATCCCGTGCGCGGATGGCGCTCGGGCAGCGCCCCGCGTGTCGCGACCGCAGACCGGATGGCCCGGGCCGTCGCGGTCCGGCCGGAGCGCGGCGGCCGTCGCGCCTGGTTCTCCGGAATGGCCGGCGGCACGACGGCCACGCTCTCACTGCCGGCTCTCACCCTGGGCTCGGGGCGGGGCAGGCTGAGCTGTGCGCTGTGGTGGGACACCGAGCCCGGGTCCGACGCGCTGTTCCTGGAGGTGTCGGCCGACGCCGGGGCGAGCTGGCGGCCGGTGCCCTTCACCACCGTACGGGGCGGCCAGGAGCCACAGGCCCATCCGGCGGGCTCGGCCACGGGCTGGTCGGGCCGGGTCTGGCACCGGCTCTCCGCGGACCTCGCCGCCGGACGCGGCGACCAGGTGCGGCTGCGCTGGCGGTACACCACGGACCGGCTGTACGTCGGGCGCGGCGCCTATGTGGACGCACTGCGGGTCGAGGACGGCGACCGCCTTGTCTTCGACGAGGCACGGGGCGCGGACGCGGCGCGTATCGAGGCGGCGGGCTGGGTGGCGTCCGGGGACTGACGCCACCGGCCCGGGGCCGGGGCGTCGCGGCCCGCGCTCACCGTTCCAGCACCGCCATCGCCGCGTTGTGGCCCGGCACCCCGCTGACCCCGCCGCCGCGTACCGCGCCCGCCCCGCACAGCAGCACCTTCGCGTGCGCCGTCTCGACGCCCCAGCGGCCGGCTCCGGCGGTGGCGTACGGGAAGGAGAGATCGCGGTGGAAGATGTGGCCGCCCGGCAGCCGCAGTTCGCGTTCGAGGTCGAGCGGCGTCTTCGCCTCGATACAGGGGCGGCCGTCGGCGTCCGGCGCGAGACAGTCGGCGATCGGTTCCGCGAGATGGCCGTCGAGCTGGGCGAGGGTCGCGGCGAGCAGCGTCTCGCGTACGGCCTCGTTGTCCCGCGCGAACAGCCTCGCCGGGGTGTGCAGCCCGAACAGCGTCAGGGTCTGGTAGCCCCGGGCCGCGAGGTCCGGGCCGAGGATCGAGGGGTCGGTGAGGGAATGGCAGTAGATCTCGGACGGCGGGGCGCCGGGCAGCCGGCCGGCGGCGGCCTCCTGGTAGGCGGTGGCCAACTGGCGGTAGCCCTCGGCGATGTGGAAGGTGCCGCCGAACGCCTCACGGGGATCGACCGACCGGTCCCGCAGCCGCGGCAGGCGGCGCAGCAGCATATTGACCTTGAGCTGGGCGCCCTCGGCGGCGGCGGGCGGCTCCTCGCCGAGGAGCGCGGCGAGCGCCCCCGGCGACGCGTTCACCAGGACATGACGGGCGGTCACCGTCCCTTCTCCGTCGTCCGTACGGAAGGAGACCTCGGCGCCCGCGCCGTCCGGGTCGATCCGGGTCGCCTCGTGCCGGGTGGCGATCTCGGCGCCCGCGGACCTGGCGGCGTCCGCCAGCGCGTCGGTGAGGGCGCCCATCCCGCCGACGGGCACGTTCCAGTCCCCGGTGCCGCCGCCGATCACGTGGTAGAGGAAGCAGCGGTTCTGCACGAGGGACGGATCGTGGGCGTCGGCGAAGGTGCCGATCAGCGCGTCGGTGAGGACCACTCCGCGTACGAGGTCGTCGGTGAACCGCTCTTCAATCGCGACGCCGATGGGCTCCTCGAAGAGCATCCGCCAGGCGGCTTCGTCGTCGATCAGCGCCCGCAGGGCCTCGCGTGTGGGCAGCGGCTCGGTGAGGGTCGGGAAGACCCGCCGGGCGACCCGTCCCGTGGTCGCGTAGAAGTCCCGCCAGGCGGCGTACTCCCGTTCGCCGCCGGTCAGCGCGGCGAAGGACGCACGGGTGCGGCCCCCGCCGACCAGGAGTCCGCCGTCGCCCCGGGGAGTGTAGGAGGACACGGTCCGCGCGCGTACGGCGAAGCGCAGCCCCAGCTCCCGGACAATCTTCCCGGGCAGCAGGGACACCAGATAGGAGTACCGCGAGAGCCGGGCGTCCATCCCCGCGAAGGGTCTGCTGGAGACGGCGGCGCCGCCGGTGTTCCCGAGGCGCTCCAGCACCAGGACGGTACGTCCGGCGCGGGCGAGGTAGGCGGCGGCGACCAGACCGTTGTGGCCACCGCCGACGATGACGGCGTCGTACGAGACATGTGACGGCATGGCCCCCTTGGTAACACGCGGATGATCGCGGGGCCAGGGGCCCGCCGCGCGCTGTCAGCCGCCGGGGGCGCCGCGCTGCCCGCGCAGCGCCGCCACCCGTCGGTAGAGCTCCATCGCCTCGGCCCGTCTGCCGAGCTGTTCCAGGCAGTGCGCCTCGTCATTGCGGCTGGCCAGGGCGTCCGGGTGGGCGGGGCCCAGGACCCGGTCACGGCTCTCGGCGACCTGGCCGTAGACGGACAGGGCGTCGCGCCAGCGGCCCAGCCAGCCCAGGGCAACGGCGATCTCCCGGCGGCTGACGAGTGTGTCGGGATGGTCGGGGCCGAGCACGCGTTCGCGGAGCGCGCAGACGTTCCGGGACTCGGCGAGCGCCTCCTCCCAGCGCGCCAGCCGGCCGAGGTTGACGCCCAGCCCGTGCCGGGCCCGCAGGGTCTCCGGGTGGAGCGGTCCCTGGACACGGGTGCGGTCGCCGACGAGCCCGCGGTAGAGGTCGAGGGCCTCCGCGCTGCGGCCGAGCCTGCCCAGGCCGACACCGGCCTCGTAGCGCGCGGCGAGGGTGTCCGGATGATCGGGACCGAGGGCCTGGGCGCGCGCCGCCGCGACGTCCTGGTAGGTGTGCGACGCCTCCGGCCAGCGGCCCAGCCGGCTGAGCGCGTGGGCCACTTCGTACCGGGTGACCAGCGTGTCGGGATGGAGGGGCCCGAGCACCCGCGCACGGGCCTCGGCGACCTCGTGAGCCAGCCCGTACGCGTCCTCCAGCCGTCCCAGTCCCCCGAGGTTGCACGCCAGGTCGTGGCGGCAGCGCAGGGTGTCCGGGTGTTCCGGCCCCACCGTGCGCTCGCGGGAGGCCAGCACGGCCGCGAACACCTGGTGGGCCTCGAAGTGCCGGCCCAGCTCTGCCAGGGCGTAGGCGCTCTCCTGGCGGGCGGCGAGCGTCTCGGGATGGTCCGGGCCCAGGGTGCGTTCGCGCCCCTCCGCGACCCGGGTGAACTCGCGCAGCGCGTCGGCAGGACGGCCGGTCCTGGCGAGGCTGATTCCGACCTCGTACCGGCTGCCGAGGGTGTCCGGATGGTCGGGACCGAGGGTGCGCTCGCGTTCCGCGGCGACCGCCCGGTGCACCTCGCCCGCCTCCTCCCAGCGGCCCAGCCGGCCCAGGCTCAGACCGGCGTTGTGTCTGCCGGTGAGTGCGGCGAGCCGCTCCGCGGGCGGGCCGGCCGGGCCGGTCCACGTACCGGTCAGGCCCGCGGCGGGATCGGGCGGGACGGGCCGCGGGACGTCCGCGCCGGCCGCCTTGTGTCCGGTGGTCATGCCCCGGGTCCAGGACGGCAGCCCGGATCCGTGCGAGGCCAGCCGGGCTGCCGGGCCGGAGAGATACGGCGCCGGACCACTGTCCGGACCGCGCACCGTCGCGAAGCCGTACGGGCCGGTGGCCGGACGCGCGGCGCCGAGCCGGCGCCGGAGGTCGGCGGCGTCGGCGGGCCGCTCCTCGGGCGTCTTGCCCAGCAGATCGAGGACCACCCGCTCGAAGAACACGGGCAGCTCGGGCCGGCGCGTGCGCGGCGGCTCGGGCACGGTGTCGCGGTGGCCGACCAGCACCGCCCAGGCGTCGTCCAGGTCGAACGGGGGCGCGCCGGTGGCGATCTCGTACAGCACGCACCCCAGCGAGTAGAGATCGCTGCGGTGGTCGACATGGTCGGCGCCGATCTGCTCGGGCGACATGTAGTGCGGGGTGCCCATCGCGATGCCCGTGCCGGTGAGCCGCGCGGTGAAGCCGATGTCATGGCCGAGGCGCGCGATGCCGAAGTCGCAGATCTTCACCGTGCCGTCGGTGAGCCGCATGATGTTGGCGGGCTTCAAGTCGCGGTGGACGATGCCCTGTTCATGTGTGTACGCGAGCGCGTCCGCCACCTGCTCGGCGATGTCGACGACATCGGGAACCGGCAGCGGCCGCTGCTTGTTGTCCTCCAGGAGCTGGCTGAGGTTACGCCCTTCGAGAAGCTCCATCACGAGGTAGAGGACGCCCTCGTACTCTCCGAAGTCATGGACCACGGTGACGCCCCGGTGCTGGAGCGCCGCCGCGACCCGTGCCTCCCGGCGGAACCGTTCCCGCATGATCCGGGTGAAGGAGTGGTCCTGCTGAGGTCCCAGCGGCTTGAGGCACTTGACCGCGACGAGCCGGCCGAGCGATTCGTCGCGGGACCGCCACACCTCGCCCATTCCCCCGCGCCCGATCACGTCGAGCAGCCGGTAGCGGCCATGGATCAGCCTGGTGTCCGCCATCGCGTGCTGTCGCCCCCGTTGTCTGGCCGCGTCCTCCCCGGACCGTCCAGTATGGCTGCCCGGCTGGGGAGTGTGTACGGGTCGGGACGGGTGTCGGGGCCGGGCCCGGCCGGCGCCCGGAGGATGTGGGCGGGCGGCACCGCCCTCCCGGCCCTCTCGGGCCGCGTCGCGGAGACGCGGCGTAGGGCGAGGTGAGGGCTCCGCCCGTCCGGATCCTGCCGGGCTCCCGTGCCCCGGCGCTCTCCCGGACGGGCGGAGCCGTGCCCTCCGTTGCAGGATGGCTGCATGCTGCTGGCACCGCTCGCCCGTGTCTCCCGGGAGGTCGCCGAGACCTCGGCGCGGTCCCGGAAGATCTCTCTGCTGGCCGGACTCTTCCGTACGGCCGGTCCCGAGGACGTGCCCGTCGTCATCACCTATCTGGCCGGACGGCTGCCCCAGGGCCGGATCGGGGTGGGCTGGAACGCCCTGAAGGACCCGCCGCCGCCTGCGGACCGGGCCACGCTGACGGTGCACCGCGTCGACGAGACCTTCACCGTCCTGGCGGCCGTCGCCGGCCCCGGCGCGCAGGGTGAGCGCAGACGGCTGGTGCGGGAGCTGCTGGGCGCGGCCACCGAGGACGAACAGCGCTTCCTCGTCGGCCTGATCTCGGGCGAGGTGCGCCAGGGCGCGCTGGACGCCGTCGCCGTGGAGGCCCTCGCGGAGACGGCAGGCGCCAGTGCCGCCGGGGTCCGGCGGGCGGTGATGCTGGCCGGGTCGCTGCGGCCGGTGGCGGAGCGGCTGCTGGCCGACGGCCCCCGGGTGCTGGAGGAGTTCCTGCTCACGGTGGGCAGGCCGGTCCTGCCGATGCTCGCGCAGAGCGCCGGGAGCGTGCCGGAGGCACTGGCCCGGCTCGGCGCGTCGGCGGTCGAGGAGAAACTGGACGGCATCCGGGTGCAGGTGCACCGGGAGGGGGCCACGGTACGGATCTTCACCCGCACGCTGGACGACATCACGGACCGGCTGCCCGAGGTGACGGCGGTGGCGCTCGGTCTCGACGGCGACCGCTTTGTGCTGGACGGCGAGGTCATCGCCCTGGACGGCGAGGGCAGACCGCTGCCGTTCCAGGAGATCGCGGGCCGGGTGGGCTCCCGGATCGATGTGCCCACCGCCGCCGCGGCGGTGCCGCTGTCCCCCGTCTTCTTCGACCTCCTCGCGGCCGACGGGGAGGACCTGCTGGATCTGTCCTTCGAGGAGCGGCACGAGGCACTGGCGCGGCTGGTGCCGGAGCCGATGCGGGTACGGCGGATGGTCACCACCGGGCCGGCGGGCGACGACGCCACCGCCGCCGCCGCCGAGGAGTTTCTGCGCGAGACCCTGCTCCGGGGTCACGAGGGGGTCGTGGTCAAGGCGCTGGACACCCCGTACAGCGCGGGCCGGCGCGGCGCGGGCTGGCTCAAGGTCAAACCGGTGCACACCCTGGATCTCGTGGTGCTGGCCGCCGAGCGGGGGCACGGCCGGCGCACCGGCCGGCTCTCCAATCTGCATCTGGGCGCCCGCCGGGAGGACGGCTCGTTCGTGATGCTCGGCAAGACCTTCAAGGGGCTGACGGACGCGATGCTGGAGTGGCAGACCGAGCGCCTCGGCGAACTGGCCGTCCATGACGACGGTTTCACCGTGACCGTCCGTCCTGAGCTGGTGGTGGAGGTCGCGTACGACGGTCTCCAGCGGTCGTCCCGCTATCCGGCGGGAGTGACCCTGCGCTTCGCCCGGGTGGTCCGGTTCCGTGAGGACAAACGGGCCTCGGAGGCGGACACCGTGGGCACGGTGCTGGCGGCCCACGGCCGGGCCCCGGGGCCGCGGGGCTGAGCCGCCGCGCCCTCCGGCCCGGCTCCGTGGCTTCGGAGCCGGGCCGGAGTTCTGGAACCGGGCCCCCGGACACGCTAGCCCGCGGTGCCGCGCGGGACGACGGACGACAGGACCGACGGCAGGGAGCGCCAGTCCGCCGAGATCAGGCTGGCGTCGCGGCGGGCCAGCAGCGTCAGCCGGTCGCGCGCCTGCTGCTCGGTCGGGTTGGTGCCGTCGATGGCGGGGGCGACGTTGTGTGCGTCCGTCATCAGCACGAAGTAGTGCCGCTGGCCGTACCAGGCCGTGTCGATGCCGTTGGCGACGAAGGCGGAGGCGTCGCCGTCGAAGAAGACGAACCAGGGTCTGATCGACGCGTCCGTGTAGCGGGTGCGCGGGTCACCGGCCGCGACACCGTGGACGGCGGGGAAGGCGGCGGCCTCCCGCAGCCGGCCGGCCGCCTTGAGATCACGGAGATGGGTGGCGTACTCGCGGTCGGTCCACAGGGAGTCGAACGGGTTCTGCTCCTCCACCGTGCCGGGGATGAGCTCGACGATGAACTTGCCGGCCAGTTGCGCGCGGGTCGGCCAGGCGCCGGCCTGGGACGCCTGGTCGAGGTCGGCGCGGTCGCCCGCCAGATCCGCCGGACGGAAGAGCGCGTCGCCCAGCTTGGCGGAGAGCAGGGCGTCCAGAGCGGCGGGGCCGCGTCCGGCCTGTCCCTGGAATCCGTCCTTCATCTCGATCTTGAGCACGACCGGCCGGTGGCCCGGGTTGGCGTCGTGCCAGACCCTGATGTCCGAGAGGCAGCCGCCGAGGTCGCGGTTCTGGCCGTTGCTGCGGAGCTGGCTCACATCGGCCGCGTTCGCGCAGTTGTTGTTGTTGCCGAGCGGGTTCTCGTGCGACACGCGCCAGGAGGCGCCGAACACATTGGTCCACACGTCGAGTTCGAGCATTCCGGCACCGGAGTCCAGCGCGTCCGCGAAGTACGGGAAGGCGGCCTTGTCGTACGAGTTGTGGACGCCGACCCCCGTGGTGGCGGAGTACGGCAGCGAGTCGGTGTCGGCGGCCCGGGCCGGGGTGGCGACGAGGGCGAGCGCCGCGGCGGCGCCTGCCGCCAGCGTGGCGCGAAGAAGCTTTGCCATATCCCTTGTTCCTCCTGCTGCGCATGTCTTGGGCATGTCAACAGAGCAGGAGCGTAGGGGAGTTCGGTGAAGCGCGGGAGGACGCGAGCTTACGGAACCGATCACTGGCCCTGGGCGGGCGCGGGAGGCCGCCGCGCACAGCGGGGCGCGCCCCGACCGCTTCTCGCGGTGGGGCGCGCCGGTGACCTCGGTGAGCGGAGCGCGGAGCGCGCTACGGGAGCTGTTCCTCGACGGCCGCGCGGCCCTTCTCGGCGAGCCGGCGCCGGGCCCACTCGATGTTCTCCGGTGTGAGATCGCGGCCCGAGGCCAGCGTCAGGTCCTCGGCCGTCACCTCGTCACCCGCGGTGTGCAGCAGCCGGTCCGGGGTCACGCCCTCGCGCTCCGGCCGCCCATCGGACTGTGCGTTCATGCCGCCTCCTCGTTCGTCCGGTGTTCGCCATTCTCGTGCCCGCTCATCCCGGCCGCATCCCCGGTGTCCCGAGGCCGCCGGGCGGGCGTACCCCGGGGCGGCCCGCACGCCGCGGCGGCCCGGATCCGGCACCGGATAGGCGAGTGGTGCCTACACCTGTCCCGGGCCGGGACGGACCCGGGGGACGGACTGCCGGCCGAGCAGTTCCGCCAGCCCCCGCCGGGTGGCCGCCAGCACCACCCGGTCCCGGGCGTGCAGCACATAGCCGGGGTGGAGATCCCAGACGAGCCCCGCCGGCCGCCGCCCCTGACGGTCCAGCCGGGTGTCCGCCAGATCGGGCACCCGCTCCCCGGGGCCCGCGGTGTCGAGCGCGATGACCCGCCAGGCACCGGGACGGAAGACCTCCGCGACCGTGCGTCCTTCGAGCCGCGGATGGCCGGCCACATCGATGGCGGCGACCAGCAGCACCTTGCGTTCCACCGGAATGGCCCCGAGGATCTGACGGCCCATCATGGCGATGGCGAAGGCGGGAGCGGCCAGGGTGGAGACGCTGCGGCTCCGGGTGAGCGCCCCGGGATGAGCGGCACGCAGGGTGCGGTAGACGGCGGTGGCGAAATCGTCGTCGTACACCCGTAGCGCCACCCGCAGATCCGGCGCGACGGAGCGCGCGTACAGCGCGGCTTCCAGATTGGTGATGTCGACACTGGTGAGGGCCAGCAGCGCGTGGGCCCGCTCGATCTTGGCGGCCTCCAGGACGCCCTCCTGCGTGACGTCGCCCAGTACGGTCGGCACCCGCAGGCTGCGGGCGAGCGCGATGCCACGTGCCTCGGGGTCCTCCTCCACGCACACCACGGGGATGCCCAGCTCGCGCAGGCGCACCAGCACCCGGCTGCCGATCTTGCCGAGTCCCAGCAGCACGACATGGCCGGACAGCCCGCGCGGCGGTCTGCGCAGCGCCGACGCCGTACGGAAGGTGCCGAGGGCTTCCAGGACCGCCGCGAGCACCACGGGCAGCAGCAGGAGCCCCGCGACCCCGGAGAGGAGTTGCAGGATCTGCCGGTCGGCGGGCTCGCCGACAGCCGGGTCACCGATCCCGAAGAGGTCGAGCAGGGTGAGATAGGTGGCGCGCAGCGGATGTTCGCCGGTGACGAGCATGGAGGTGACCGCCAGGGCCGCCACCGCGAGGGCGATTCCGGCGAACGACCAGCGCACCCGGCGGGAGAACAGCGAGGCCAGCGGAGCGCCGCGGCCCGCGAGCCGGCTGCCCGGCAGATCGGGGCCCGCGTGGGAGACGGCTTCGAGGACCACGGTGCCCCGGCCGGTGGCGGCTGCCGCGCTGGCGTCGTCGGGCAGCAGCCGCGGGCCCTCCTGTCCGCTGTTGTCCGAACCCTCGGCGCCGGCGGGGTCGTTGGTGGTGGCCGAGAGCAGCGCGAGGGTGCACAGGCCCGGGTCGGCCACCTCGCCGGGCCCCGGCGGGTTGCGTTCCACCGCCCGCAGCAGCAGCCCGTCGGCCCTGATCACCTTGCTGGTGCCGGCGACGGCGGTGGCGGCCAGCGCGGGGGCCGCGGTGTCGGCGTCCGAGAGGACGGTGGTGGAGGCGTCCAGGGCCGCCGCGTCCAGGCCGGGTACGGCGACGGCGGCGGCCTGGTCGAGCAGCTCCTCCAGATGCTGGCCGAGTTTCCGGTTGTAGAGCCTGATGACCAGGCGCAGTTGGGGATTGAGACGGCGGGCGGCGAGCGCTGCCCGGATATTGATCTCGTCGTCGTCATGGACGAGGGCGAGCGCTGCCGCTTCCCCCACCCCCGCGTCCACGAGCGCGCCCTCGTCGAGTTCCACCGCCTCCAGGACGGGCTGGGCGTCGGCTCGCGCCGGGCCGCTGTCGGCCGCCACCACCACCTGCGTACGGGCCATGGCGGCGGACATCCGTCCGATCAGGGAGGGGCCTCTGCCCCGGCCGGCGAGCGGAGCGGGCGGCCGGCGGGCGGCGCGTACGGGCGGGACGACCAGCACGACCTGTTCGCCGTAGACGTCGCGCAGCTCGCCGGCCAGCCGGTGGGCCAGCGTGTCGTCGCCGCAGACGACCATATGGCCGGCCGGCGGTCGGTGTTGCGGCTGATGAGGAAGTGAAGACACGACACCAGTGTGCCGAACGGATGCGCGGACATGACACAGCCGCCCCGGCCATGGGCGTGGGCGCGGGACGGCTGATGCGACGTCGGTCGGGCGCTCGGGACACCTTTCTGACGCTTCGTCACTTATGTGCTGTGCGCAGCGGAACGGTCACTTGTTCACGGAGTAGGAGTGCGCTCCCACTCCGGCGAGGGCGCCGCCCTGGACGATCAGATATTCGTCGCGCAGCGGAGTTCCCGCGAAGAAGGACTCCAGGATCTCGCGCGTCCCCGCGGCGTAGCGGGCCTGCGCGGAGAGCGAGGAACCCGAGATGTGCGGGGTCATGCCGTGGTTCGGCATGGTCCGCCACGGATGGTCGGCGGGCGCGGGCTGCGGATACCACACGTCGCCCGCGTAACCGGCGAGCTGTCCGCTGCGCAGCGCCCGCTCGATGGCGTCGGGATCGGTGATCTTCGCGCGAGCGGTGTTGATGAGATACGCGCCGCGCTTCATGGTCGAGAGCAGCTCGTCGCCGAAGAGCCCCTCCGTCTCGGGGTGCAGGGGCGCGTTGATGGTGACCACGTCGCAGTGCGGGACCATGTCGGCCGCGCTCTCGTGCCAGGTCAGGTTGAGTTCCCGCTCGACGGCCTCCGGGAGGCGGTGCCGGTCGGTGTAGTGCAGGCCGACGTCGAAGGGCGCGAGGCGGCGCAGCACCGCCAGTCCGATCCGGCCCGCCGCGACCGTGCCGACCTGCATGCCCTCCAGGTCGTACGAGCGGGCGACGCAGTCGGCGATGTTCCAGCCGCCGTCGAGGACCCACTGGTGCGACGGCAGGTAGTTCCGTACCAGCGACAGCGTCATCATCACGACATGCTCGGCGACGCTGATGCTGTTGCAGTACGTGACCTCGGCGACGGTCACGCCCTTGGCGATGGCGGCGTCCAGGTCGACATGGTCGGATCCGATGCCGGCCGTGATGGCGAGCTTCAGGTTCTGGGCCTTCGCGATGCGCTCGGCCGTCAGATAGGCCGGCCAGAACGGCTGGGAGATGACCACGTCGGCGTCGGTCAGCTCCTGGTCGAAGACCGAACCGTCCCGGTCCTTGTCGGAGGTGACCACCAGGGTGTGTCCCCGCGACTCCAGGAAACGGCGCAGGCCCAGTTCGCCGGAGACGCTGCCGAGGAGATGCCCGGGGGTGAAGTCGGTCCCCTCGGGCGTGGGCGTGGTCTGGCCGCCCGGGTAGTGATCGATGCGCGGAAGGCCGTCGCGGGCATAGGACTTCGGATATCCGTCGACCGGGTCGTCGTACAGCACGCACAGCACCTTTGCCATGACTGCGGCTCCTCATCCGTTGCTGCGGGAAGATGCCTCCACGGTCCTCGGAGGCGGTGGCCCCGGTCAAAGCGAACTTCTCTATGTCGGGATAGGGCCCGGCTATCCGCTCTCGCCCGGGGGGACGGCCGGACGCAGATGGGCGTCCAGCAACCGGTCGAGGGCCTCCCGGACACCGGCTTCCCTGGCGACCTCCAACAGGGCCCTGGCCAGCACGGGTTCGGGGCTGCGGTCGGCGATCACCAGGCCGACGCGCGGGCCGTGCGCCGGGTTCGCCAGCGGGACCACCCGCATGCCGTCCGGGACGCCGAACATGTGCAGCCAGGCGTGGGAGATCACGCTCGACCACCGTCCCGCCGTCAGATGTGCGTAGAGGCCGGCGACGGAGTCGGTCTCGATGGCCGGGGTCACGGCGGCCACACCGTCGGCGGCGAAGTACTCGTCCATGATCCGGCGGTTGCGCATCTGCGGGGAGAGCAGGCACAGCGGCAGCGTCGCGACGGCCGCCCAGCCGGCCACCGGGCAGCCGGCCATGGGCCCGTCGTGCGGGGTGAGCAGCAGATAACGTTCCTCGTACAGCGGTGTCTTGCGCACCTGGCCCAGGCTCTCGTCGTCCAGATAGGTGAGCGCGATGTCGAGTTCGAACTCGGCCAGCCGCTGGGTGATCTCGCGCGAGGAGAGGGAGTCGAGCGAGACCCGGGCCCGTGGATGGCGTTCGACGAACGGCGTGGTGAGCAGCGAGGCGGCGGTGAGGGCGGTCGGGATGGCACCCAGCCGCAGGGTGCCCGCGAGACCGTCGCGCATGGCGGACAGTTCATGGCGCAGCGCGTCGCGTTCGGCGAGGATACGGTGCGCCCACAGCAGCACCCGTTCGCCCTCGGGGGTGAGTCCCTCGAAGCGGCGCCCCCGCCGCACGAGGGGCACGTCGAGTTCGTGTTCCAGTTTGCGTATCGCTGCGGACAGCGACGGCTGTGACACATAGCAGGCCGCCGCCGCCCGGGCGAAGTGCCGCTCCCTGGCGAGCGCGACCAGGTACTCAAGCTGGCGCAGTAACATCATTCGCTCCCCTGCTCAGGCCGCCCGCTCGCCGCGTCCGGGCCCGCGCCGCCGGGCGGGCGGGCCTCACAGGGCGACGAGGGTGACCTCGGTTGCCTTGACACTGGTCCACACGGACACGCCCTCGGCCAGGCCGAGTTCGGCGGCGGCTCCCGGCGTGATCTCGGCGACCAGGTCGGGCGCCTCGTCCGAGGTGACCAGTACGCGCAGCCGGCTGCCGAGCGCGGTGATCTCCCGGATCGTCCCCGGCCAGACATTACGGGGGCTGCCGCCCGGCCGGTCGCGGTGTACGGAGACCGCTTCCGGCGCGATGACCGCCAGGGCCTTCGTACCGTCGGCCGACGGCTCCGCGACGACCAGCCGTCCGCCGGCGGTGAGACGGAGCCCGTCGGGGCCGAAGGTGCCGGGCCAGGCGTTGCGGCCGAGCATCCGGGCCACCCACGGGGAACGCGGATGGCGGGTCACTTCGGCGGGCGGGGCGTCCTGAAGGACGCGGCCCTCGTCCAGCACGAGCACCCGGTCGGCGAGGGAGAGGGCCTCGACCGGATCGTGGGTGACGATCAGACAGACACCGCCGAAGCCGTCGAGATGAGTGCGGAGGGTGTGCCTCACCTGGGCGCGAGTGGTCTGGTCGAGGGCGGCCAGGGGCTCGTCCAGGAGCAGCAGCCGGGGCCGGGCGGCGAGCGCGCGGGCCAGCGCGACACGCTGCGCCTGGCCGCCGGAGAGCTGATGCGGCTTGCGGTGGGCGAGATGGCCGACGCCGAGCCGGTCGAGCCACTGCTGTGCGGCGCGCCGGGCCTCGCCCCGGCGCAGGCCGTGGGCGCGCAGTCCGTAGGCGGTGTTGGCGAGCGCGCCGAGGTGCGGGAAGAGCGCGCCGTTCTGCGGGACCCAGGCGACACCGCGGCGGTGCGGCGGCAGCGAGGTGACGTCCAGGTCGCCGAGGCGGAGTTCGGCGTGGGCCCGTGGGGTCAGCCCGAGCAGCGCGCGCAGGAGGGTCGTCTTGCCGGCGCCGTTGGGGCCGACGACCGCGATGGTGGTGCCCGGTTCCGCGTCCAGCGTGAGCTGGTTGAAGCCCGTGACGTCCGCGTGCAGCCGCCGGCGCTCCTGCGGAGCCGGCGGTGCGGCGGGCCCGTCCGGTCCTGCCGGTCCGGTCCGTGGCACCTCGGGGTCGTCCGGCGGACGGCCGGGCCGGGCGGAGCGGTCGGCGGTGGTGCCCGTCCAGCGGCCGCGCAGGGCGATCAGTACGGCCATCGCGATGACGAGAAGCAGCAGGGAGACGGAGGTCGCGGCCTCCGGCGAGTCCTGGAGCAGCAGATAGACCTGGAGCGGAAGGGTCTGGGTGGTGCCGGGGAGATTGCCCGCGAAGGTGATGGTGGCGCCGAACTCACCGAGCGCACGCGCCCAGGTCAGCGCGGCGCCGGCGGCCAGGCCCGGGGCGACCATGGGCAGGGTGACGGTGAGGAACACCCGGAGCGGCGAGGCGCCCAGCGAGGCGGCGGTCTCCTCGTACGCGGGCCTCAGTCCGGCGAGGGTGCCTTCGAGACTGATGATGAGGAACGGCATCGCGACAAAGGTCGCGGCGACCACGGCGCCCGAGGTGTGGAAGGGCAGCGTGATACCGAAGGTGTTCTCCAGCCAGGGGCCGAGCAGCCCGCGGCGGCCGAAGCCGAGCAGCAGCGCGACTCCGCCCACGGTGGGCGGCAGCACCATCGGCAGCAGCACCAGCGAGCGCACCAGTGTCTTGCCGGGGAATCGCACCCGGGCCAGCAGCCAGGCCAGCGGTACGCCGACCAGCAGGGAGAGGCCGACGGCCCAGAAGGAGACCAGCAGCGACAGTCGCAGCGCCTCGACGACATCGGGGCTGGTGAGGTCCGTGCCGAGCGCGTTCCAGGAGGTGCGGGCGAGAATGCCGACGAGGGGCAGCAGCAGAAACGCGACCGCCAGCAGTGCGGGCAGGACCAGGGCGGCGGGAGCGCCGGTCCTGTGGATGCGGATGCGTCTCATCGGCGATTCCTGGGCTCGGGAATTCCGGCCCGGCGGCCGCGGCCGGTGCCGTGAATTCGGCGGCCGGGGTGAGGGATGCGGTGCCCGGGGCCGGCCGGCCCCGGCCCCGGGCGGCCCCTGCCGTCACTCGGCGGTGGTCACGGCTTCTGGAATCCGGCGTCCTGGAGGATCTTCTGCGCCTCGGGGCCGCTGAGCCAGGTGACGAACGCCGTCGCCGCGTCGGTGTTCTTGGACGTCTTGAGCGTGGCGGCCGGGTACTGGGCGACGGCGTTCTGCGCGTCGGGGATCTCGACGGCGTCAACCTTGCCGGCCGCGGACGCGGCGTCGGTCTTGTAGACGATGCCCGCGTCGGCCTCGCCCAGCTCGACCTTGCTCAGCACGGCGCGGACGTTCGGCTCCTCGGAGACCGGCTTCACGGTGATCTTCTGGGCGTCGAGCACCTGCCTGCTGTAGCGGCCCACCGGCACCTCGGGGGCGGCCAGGACGACCTTCAGCCCGGGGTCGGCGAGGTCCTTGAGGCTCTCGATCCGGTCGGGGTTGCCCTCTTCGGTGGCGATCACCAGGCGGTTCCTGGCGATGATCACCGGGGTGCCCGCGTCGGCCTTCAGCCCGTCCATGGTCCTGGTGTCGGCGGTGACCAGCGCGTCGGCCGGCGCTCCCTGCTTGACCTGCGCGGCCAGTTCCTGGGAACCGGCGAAGGAGAACGACACCTTTGTGCCCGGGTGCTCCTTCTCGTAGGCGGCGCCCGCCGTCTTGAACACATCGGTCAGCGACGAGGCGGCCAGCACGGTGAGGTTCGCCTCGGGGGCGGCGCTCGATGCGCCGGTCCGCGCGCCGGACGTCTCCTTCCCGCCGTCGTCGCCGCCGCAGGCGGTCAGCGGCATGAGGAACGCGGCGGTGACGAGCGCGGCGGCGGCACGGCGGCAGGTGAGGGCGGATGCCATGAGGGTGAACTCCTTCGCGGTGCGGGCGGAGGGCCCGCGAGCGGATGGTGACGGGACCCGGGGCGCGGGCGACGGCCCCGGGGTCGTACCGGAGAGCCGGAGACCGCGCCGGACCGGACATCGCGGCGGTCCGGATCGCGGGCGTCCGGCGGACGCGGACGTCAGGTGCGGTCGATGTGCACGCTGGTGGACTTCACGCGGGCGGTGGCCCGCATACCGACCTCCAGGCCCAACTCCTCGACCGCCTCCCGGGTCAGCAGGGAGACCAGCCGGTGCGGGCCGGCCTGGATCTCCACCTGGGCCGCGACATCGCCGAGCTTGACGGCGGTGACGATGCCGGGGAAGGCGTTGCGGGCCGAGGTGTACGAGATGTCATCCTCGCCCGTGCCGTTCTGCGCGATCTCGACGGAGAAGGCCGCCAGCGCGCGGCCGTCGATGAGACGGCGCCCGCCCTCGTCGCGGTGGGTCACCATGCGCCCGGCGTCTGCCCAGCGGCGCGCGGTGTCCGGACTCACCCCGAGGAGCCGGGCCGCCTGGCCGATCGTATAGGACTGCATGTGCGACAAGGTAGGCCGAATCAACTCGCATTTACAACACGCGGTACGGAGATCCACGGCAGGTGCGAGCTTTGACGGCGGGACGGGCGCATCTGCCGGGGAGCCGCGCGGGACCGGGCGGCGGTCTCCCGCGCCGTCGGCGGCGCCGCGCGCCGCTCGACCGGGTGGAGTACGGCCGGAGTGCGAGGAACGGATGAGCTGTAAAACTGACATTCCG
The DNA here is from genome assembly GCF_040635655.1 of Streptomyces sp. NPDC006923. Taxonomy (NCBI): domain Bacteria; kingdom Bacillati; phylum Actinomycetota; class Actinomycetes; order Kitasatosporales; family Streptomycetaceae; genus Streptomyces; species Streptomyces sp. NPDC006923. The sequence goes on along the minus strand of NZ_JBEYIF010000003.1, from coordinate 477,849 downwards.
TTCATCTTTTGAGGTGCGTCTCCATGGAGTTGTCCATCCGCAACCAACTGCCGGGCACCGTCACCGAGGTGACCCCCGGAGAGGTCATGGCCACCGTCAAGGTGCGGCTGGCCGGCGGCCGGCAGATCACCTCCGCCATCACCCTGGAAGCGGTTCAGGAGCTGGACATCACCGCGGGCACGGCCGTGCGGACGCTGGTCAAGTCCACCGAGGTCTCGCTGGCGACCGGCCCTGTCCAGGGCCTGAGCATCCGCAACCGCCTCCCCGGTACGGTCACCGGCCTTGTCACCGGCACCGCCATGGCGGCGGTGTCGGTCGGCGTCGAGGGCGGCGAGCTGACCGCCGCGATCACCATGGACGCCGTCACCGACCTCCGCCTGACCGTCGGCACCGCCGTCACCGCGCTCATCAAGGCGACGGAGGTCTCGCTCGCCACCGTCTGAACCCGGTAAGGCGCCGGAGCGGCTCCGGTGCGGCTCAGCCCTTGACGGCCCGCAGGATCACAAACTTCGGATCGCTGGTGACGATCTCGCAGTTGCCGAAGAGCCGCCGCAGCTTGATGTGATAGCCGAGGTGCCGGTTGCCGATCACCCACAGCTCACCGCCGGGGCGCAGCGCGGCGCGTGAGCCGGTGAACATGCGCCAGGCCGTCGCGTCGGTCGTCGCCTGATGGGTGTGGAACGGCGGGTTGTTCAGTACGAGGTCGACGGTGCCCGCCGGGACGCCCGACAGGCCGTCACCGAGCACGAAGTCCGCGGGGACCCCGGCGTCGACGTTCTTGCGGAAGGTGGCCTCGGCGGAGGCCACCGCGGAGAAGGACTCGTCGATGAAGGTCACCCGCGCCGCCGGGTTGTTCAGGACGGCGGCCGTCCCGACCACGCCGTTCCCGCAGCCGAGGTCGACCACATGCTCGGGCCCCTTGCGCTCCGGGAGGTTGCGCAGCAGGAAGCGCGTGCCGATGTCGAGCCGCTCCGCGCAGAAGATCCCCGCGTGGTTGATGACCGTACGGCCCGAGACGGCTCCCAGGTCGTCCGGCAGCGCGTAGCTGTGCGGCCACGGACTGGGCGTCCTGACACGGCCGGCCCCCGGCGTGCAGAAGATCAGCCGGGCCTTCCTCACCGCGAGTGAGGTCTTGGTGGGACCGAGGATGTGCTCGAACAGCTTCAGCGTCGAGGTGTGGATCTCGGTGACCCGTCCCGTACCGATGACGACGGTGCCCGGGTGGATGCCGGGAGCGAGGCGGTGGAGCTGGTCCTCCAGCAGCGCGAGGCTCTTGGGGACCCGGATCAGCAGGACGTCGATGCGCTCCGGTGGTGTGTCCCGCGCGGACAGGAGCCGTACGGAGTCCGCGTCCGCGCCGCCGCGCCGCAGATTGGCGCGGGTGGCCTGCTGGGTGAGATACGAGTCGGTGATCTGTACGAGGGGGCCGTCGACGAGCTGTTCGAGCCGGAGCGCGGCGAGCGCCGTGGTCAGCGCGCCCCAGCGATCTCCGACGACGACCACGCTGCCCGTCAGGTCCGCCGGCCCGGCCTCGGCCCCTCCGAGGTGGCGCAGCAGATATTCGTCGGCGGTGTCCCACGCCCGCAGCGTCTCGCGGGGGTGGTCGGGGAATCGGGTGAGGCCGAACTCGCCCCAGGGTGTCGTCAAACGGTTCATCGTGTCCTCAGGCTAGCCCGCCGGCCGGGGTGTACGCGCCGTGCCTGGTCAGCGCGTCGGGTGCGTCCCCGCGTCGGGGTGTGCCGCTCACGGCGCCGGCCCGCCGCCGGAGGGCCCGCGGGCTCATGGCCGGAAGCGCGGATGCCCGGGACGGTCCTTCGATCCCCGGGTGTCACCGGCGCCGGGGCGAGGAGCCGGCGGAGCCGATGGCGGCGGTGACCGGGGATGGGCGTCGCGCCGCCCGCCTCCGCAATTCCCGGACCATGTCGGCTCATTGCGCTCTCCCGCGCCCACCCGAATGCCTTTCACACCGGGCTGGCGGTCCGCCGGGACGGGATGCTCAGGTTGAGGAGCCGTGACAGATCACCGGCCGTTGGAGCGAGAGGGGACCCATGACCACGCCCGCCGGACGAGCGGACCTCGGCCGTGCCGCGCGCAGGCAGGCGTCCCGCTCTTCGCACGGACTGTGGATACCGGGCGCGGACCGCCTCGATCCGCTGACCGTACTGGCGCGGCAGGCCGCGACCCGGGCCCCGGAACTTCTGCCGCTGCGCTACGAACGGATGGCCGCGTCGCCGGTCGCCTTTCTGCGCGGCGCCGCCGCCGTGATGGCCGCCGATCTGGCCGGCCAGCCCCGCACCGGGCTGACCGTCCAGCTCTGCGGCGACGCGCACCTGTTGAACTTCGGCGTCTCCACCGCCCCCGACGGCAGCTCGCTCTTCGACATCGGTGACTTCGACGAGACCCTGCCGGGACCGTTCGAATGGGATGTGAAGCGTCTCGGTGCGAGCATCGCGGTCGCCGCCCTCGACAACGGCCACTCCGGTGCCCAGGCCCGGCGCGCCGTACGGGCCGCGGCGGAGGCGTACCGGAAGTCGATGCGCCGCTCGGCCGCCCTCGGTGAACTCGACGTCTGGTACGAGCAGACCGGCCCGGCGGACGGCGTCCCGCTCCCCGTACGGCCGGGGCAGCACAAACGGGCGGAGACGGAGCCGGCGCCGCCACGGCAGCGCACCGCGCTGCGGGCGCTGGAGAGACTGACCGACGCGCCGGACGGACGGCGCCGCCTCACCCCCGACCCGCCCCTGCTCGAACCGCTCGGCAGGCTCGACACGGCCGCTCTGCGTACGATCTTCACCGGCTACCGGAGCACGCTTCCCGAGGCACGGCGTACGCTCCTCGACCGCTTCGCCTTCGTCGAGGCGGCGCGCAAGGTCACCGGGATCGGGAGCGTCGGCACGCGCTGCTATGTCGTGCTGCTGGAGGGCCGTAACACCGGTGAACCCCTCTTCCTCCAGATCAAGGAGGCGGAGAGATCCGTGCTCGAACCCCATCTGCGAAGAAGCGCGTACGCCCAGCAGGGTGAGCGGGTGGTGGCGGGACAGCGGCTGCTCCAGGCGGCCGGCGACATCTTCCTGGGCTGGGTCACCGGGCCCGAGGGCCGTCACTTCTACTGGCGGCGGCTGCGCGACACCGAGGGCTCCACGGCCGTCGAGGGCATGCCGCCCGACTCGCTGTACGCCTACGCGAAGCTGTGCGGTACCGCCCTGGCCCGCGCGCACGCCCGCTCCGGCGACCGCGTGGCCATCGCGCACTACCTCGGCGGCACCGACGCCTTCGCCCGCGCGATCGCCGACTTCGCGCTGCGCTACAGCGACCGGAACGCGGCCGACCACGCGGCGCTCACCGCGGCGCTCGCGGCGGGACGGCTGCCCGCCGCCGGGCCGGGGCCGGTCAAGCGGCCGTAGGACGCCGTCTCAGTACGTCGGCCGCAGCCGCGTCTCCCGGGGGGCGCAGGGGCGTCTCACCCGTCGGAGACCGGGCCCGCGGTGTCCAGCGCCGCACCCGTGTCGTCCGCGAGCGTCACGGCGACCAATCGGGCCTGGCGGGACGGGACGACGTCGGGAGAGGGCCGCAGCATGTATCTCCCGCGGTAGTGACCATTGCCCGCGGCCCGGAGCTCGATCTCTCCCGGCGGCCAGCCGAGCCGTTCGAGATCCCAGGGCTCCCGGTCCACGACGACTGTGCCGTCCTGTTCCAGCCGTGCCGGGTGCCCGAGGAGACTGCCGTACTCGAAGCGGCAGCCGCGCAGCCCGAGTATCTCGATGAGCTGTCCCCTGACCTGCGCCACTACGGCATCGGGGGATCCGGCCGACTGGACCAGCCGGGCGGTGTCATGGACCCGGGCGAGCAGCCCGGCGTCGATCACCGTGGTGACACGCAGCCGCCGGGCATGAGCGGCCAGTTGCGAGACAATGAGCCCCACCGCCAGCAGCAGGACCGCCGTCACGGCGTCGTTCGTGTCGTTGATGGTGAACCGCTGGAACGGCCGGGCGAGGAAGAAGTCGAACCATACGGCCGACGAGAGCGCGGCCACCGCCCCGGCGAGGCGGTTTCCCAGGGCGGAGACGGCCACCACGACCACCACCAGGATCAGCGCGAGGTTGGTGCTCGCCAGGCCCGTACGGAACGGAACCAGGAGCAGCGCGACCACAAGGGGCGCGACCAGCGAGAGCCCCAGGGCGATGCGGTCACGAAGCGCGAATCTCATGGTCCACCTCGCCGTTTTCCATGCGTCGGACAGCCGGGAGCCGGCGCCGCGGGCCGGCTCCCCCGTCCCTTCCATGGTCCCACCGGGCGTGGCAGCCGGCCCGGGACGCCCGCAGTCTTGATGAGTCCCTGCCGAGCGCCCGACCGGCACGGGCCGTGGTCCTCTCCGGCCGGTCTTCGTGGATCGGCCGGGCCGTCCGGTGCTCCACCCTCCTGGACGGCGACGCCGGGCCGGTGGCACACGGGCGGACGGGTGATCGCGTTCGGCAGAAAACGGCCGTCGCCACCCGTGCCGCGTGATACGTCTCCCTGTTATGGATGATCTTGTGACAGAGCGGCTCGTGCTTCATCCGCTGACCGTCGTGGAGGCGGAGCGGGTGGCATCGGGAGAGCCTGACGACGGAGACCACTGGGCGCCCGGATATCCGGCCGACGGTGACATGGTGGGCGCCAGGCGTTTTCTGACGACCTTTGCGATAACCGGCGATCCGGGGCCCTTCGGCGCGTACGAGATACGGACCCGCGAGGACGGCCGGGCCATCGGCGGGCTCGGCTTCCACGGCGCGCCCGACGAGAATCGCGTCGTGACGATCGGATACGGCCTGATCCCCTCCGTGCGGGGCAGGGGCTATGCCTCCGAGGCCCTGCGCGGGCTGCTGCGGTTCGCACGCGAGCGCGGCATCGTCCGCGTCAGAGGAGACGCCGATCTCGACAACATCGCGTCCCAGCGCGTGATGACCGCGGCCGGTATGCGGTTCGTCGGGGAGGACGGGCAGCTCCGGTACTACGACATCACCTGGGACGACGACGGCGCGGCGACCCCCGCCCCCTGACCGGGTCCCGGAAGCGACGGCGCCGCTTCCGGGACACTCCACGGACCTCCGGGCGGGTCAGCGGTCCGGATGGTCACCCGGGCCGGACAGCCGGTCCGCCAGCGGTGTGGGAGACAGGTCCGAGCTCTCCTCGCCCGGTTCCAGGAGCGTGTCCGCCGGACCCACGATCAGCGGGTCCGGCTCGCCGATGGCCTCGCCGTCCTTGTTGTCGTACGCGAAGCGCCACAGCAGGCTGCGCATCGCCTCCAGCCGGCCGCGCTTTTTGTCATTGGTCTTCACCACGGTCCAGGGCGCGTACTTGGTGTCGGTGGCCCGGAACATGTCGACCTTGGCGGCCGTGTACGCGTCCCACCGGTCCAGCGAGGCCAAGTCGGTGGGCGAGAGTTTCCACTGCCGTACCGGGTCGACCTGCCGGATCGCGAACCGCGTGCGCTGCTCGGCACGCGAGACGGAGAACCAGAACTTCACCAGCAGGATGCCGTCCTCGGCGAGCATGCGCTCGAACAGCGGGGTCTGCTGGAGAAACAGTTCGTGTTCGTCCGGGGTGCAGAATCCCATCACCCGCTCCACACCGGCACGGTTGTACCAGGAGCGGTCGAAGAAGACGATCTCCCCGGCGGACGGAAGATGGGCGACATACCGCTGGAAGTACCACTGGCCGGCTTCGCGTTCCGTCGGTTTCTCCAGTGCGACGACGCGGGCTCCACGCGGGTTGAGCCGCTCGGTGAACCGCTGGATCGTGCCGCCCTTGCCCGCCGCGTCACGCCCCTCGCACACCACCACCAACCGCTGTCCGGTGTCCTTGACCCAGCGCTGGAGCTTGAGCAGTTCGATCTGCAGCACCCGTTTGCGCTGCTCGTACTCGCGCCGCCCGACCCGGCGGTCGTACGGGTAGTTCTCACGCCACGTCCGGATGGGCCGCCCCGCCTCGTCCAGCAGCACCGGCTGTTCGGGGCGGCGGTCGTCGACCGTCAGTCCGCGCAGCAGATGGCGGTCCTTTTCCTCACGACTCATCCGGTCGAGCTCCTACCCTCGGCGCGATGGGGACGTACGGCGTCGTGTCGGGGGCCGGTCGAACACGCTGTCGGCGTCGACGTCGTCGTCCCCCTCGCCGTCGTGCAATGGCGGCAGTTCAACGGTGTAGCGCGGCTCCAGGAAGATGTCGCGGTGCTGCGGACGCGCGTTCGGCGCGGCCGCCACGCTCGGTCCCCGCAGTGGATCCTGGCGGGACGGTGAAGAAGGCATGCACAACCGTTCGGAGAGTCGAGCGGCCGCGCGGCCCGTATGCCGATCGACCCGCTGGAAAGGTGTCTACCTCATCATTCCCCGTCATGCACAACCGCGGTAGCCGGAGCGCGGCGCGACCGGCCACCCGGCCCGCCCCGTCCGGCAGGCCGGAGGGGCCGGCCGCGCGCCTCTCACCGGTCGGTGAGCATGCCCGCGCGGAGCCGGGTCAGGGTGCGCGAGAGCAGGCGGGAGACGTGCATCTGCGAGATGCCGAGGCGCTCGCCGATCTCGGACTGGGTCAGCTCCTGGCCGAAGCGCATTTCGATGATGTGGCGCTCGCGGTCGTCGAGTTCGACCAGGAGGGGCGCCAGGGCCTGGAAGTCCTCGACGAGCTCCATGGCGGGGTCGCAGCCGCCGAGCGTGTCGGCGTAGGTGCGCCCGCTCTTGTTGACCTGGCCGTCGTCGCCGCTGTCGCTGGGCGCGTCGAGGGAACCGGCGCTGTAGCCGTTGGCGGCGACGAGACCTTCGATGACCTCTTCCTCGCTCAGCTCCAGATCCTTCGCGAGCTCCGCCACGGTCGGCTCGCGGTCGAGGGCGAGGGCCAGCCGCTCCTTGGCCTTGGCCAGCTCGACCCGCAGCTCCTGGAGCCGGCGCGGGACATGGACGGCCCAGGTGGTGTCACGGAAGAAACGCTTGATCTCGCCGACGATGTAAGGGACCGCGAAGGAGGTGAACTCGACCTCGCGGGACAGATCGAACCGGTCGATCGCCTTGATCAGGCCGATCGTGCCGACCTGGAGGATGTCCTCCATCTCGTCGGCGCCTCGGTTGCGGAAGCGGCCCGCGGCGAACCGCACCAGCGACTGGTTCATCTCGATCAGCGTGTTGCGCGCGTACTGGTGTTCACGCGTGCCTTCTTCGAGGACCTGGAGCTGATCGAAGAAGAGCCTCGACAACTCCCTCGCGTCCTTCGGGGCGATCTTCCCCGCGTCCTCGATCCAGGGCAGTTCACCCACGAGGACATCGGCCGACGCCGGGTGACCGGCGGCGGTCCGCTGCACGGACGTCACTGCGGACTGCGTCGATATGGTCACGTCGTCAGCACCTTCGGGGTCGGGGACTCTGCTGTCGGCTCACCTGCCCCCGAAGCGCAGGGCTACGCCCCCGCGGTCAGAGAAGTTGAGAATTGTCTGACCGCAGGGGCGGAATCAGCCCCTATCGCCCGGTATGTACCGGTCGCTCAAGGGGTCCTCAGGCGTGGCGTCCGCCGTAGTAACCGCCGAGCTGCTCGTGGTAGCCCTCGTCGCCGAGGTGCTTGTCCTTGTCGAACTCCGGCGCGTCCTTGATCTGAGCCTTCGTCCGGTCGACGTAGATCTTCTCGTCGGCCGTGTCGATACGGCTCACCGTGCCGGCCGGCAGCAGGACATGCTTGCCGAAGATCCAGACACCGGTGTCGACGACGAGATAGGCCGCGCCCACGTCTTCGGAGTGCTTGTCGACCTTGCCGATGGTTCCGTCGGTCGCCTCGACCTTGTACCCGACCAGGCTGGTGCCCGCGGTGTGACCGCTCGTCGGCTGGTAGCCCCAGATGTTCTCGCTCATAACACGGCTCCTTCATCGACGATGGTGACCGGGGAATTCGGTCGCCGTATTACCGGCGACCGCCCCTCGGTCTTCCGGGTGCCCCGGCGCTCTTTTCCTACACATCGGAAAGATGTCGGGGCGGGAATTTCCTTCCCGTCAGGCGGGCCGGGGCGATGCCGTGTTGGAGGCGCGGTCCCCTGCGCTGTACGGCGGTCGCCCCGGCCACATTTCCCGTGTACCCCGAGGATCATCCCGCACAGCGGAATCACGCGAGCCGTGCCGAATCCCTTCCGGCGCCGCACAAAAAATGCGGGTGCCCGGACGATGTCGTCCGGGCACCCGCATCGATGCTGCTCAGTGGCGCTCTCTACCAGCGGTACCAGCGCCCCCTACGGCCGCCGCCGGCGGCGGGCCTGATAAGGAAGCCGAGCAGCCACACGACCAGCACAATGATCGCGATCCACCACAGGGCCTTGAGTGCGAAACCCGCACCGAAAAGAATCAGCGCGAGCAGGAGAACGAGAAGCAGGGGAACCATGGTTATCAACCTCCAAGCAGCCGTTTTCCCCGAGTCAGCGCGGTCATGCGTGCAAGGTTGCGCGTTTCGCATTCTAAGCACGGGGCATTCGGATGCGCTCTTCCGGACGGCCGGCGCATTCATGGATCAGCCTGTGAGGAACCCCGGCAGCGCCAGTGCTCCCAGGAGTGTCATGCCTCCCAGCAGCCACGCGACGTAGTCCCCGATATGACCCGAATGGAGTCGGCGCAGCGGCGCCGTCCAGTCGCGGGCCGGATGACGCGCCGGGCGGCGTACGGCGTACAGGGCGGCGCCGGCGGCCAGAAGGGACGAGAGCAGGCCCAGGGCCACCCCGGTCACCGACCAGTGCGGCGGGACGGTCAGCGTGCCCGGCAGCGCTTCGTCCACGGCGTGCCCCACCCCGGTGGCGAAGCCCGGTACCAGGCCCGTCGCCAGACTGCCCGCGAGCAGGACCACCGGGACCGCCAGCATGGTGTCCGGGACCCGTCCCAGTCTCCCGGCGGTCTCCGGCTCTTCCCGCTCCCCGCTCGTCTCGTACGCCGAGTCCTCCAGCGGCGGCGGCCCCCATCCCGCGAAGACGCGTGCCGTCACTCTCAGCACCGCGCCGCCGGTCACCGCGGACACGGCGACGAAGAGCGCGGTCAGCGGGCCGCCCGCCGCCTCCTCCGTGAGCGCCTTGCCCAGGCCCGTACCGAACGGCGGCAGGCCGGCGAGGGCCAGCCCGCCGGCCGTGAACACCCCGGCCACCAGTGGCAGCCGGCCGGCCCGGCCGTACAGGTCGTGTTCGTCGACGCTTCCGTAGCGGTCCAGGAGGATGCCGGCGCAGGCGAACAGGGCCGCCTTCACGCCCGCGTGCGCGAGGACGTAGACCGCGATGCCGCCCGTCGCGTCCGGGGTGAGCAGTCCGAGCCCGACGAGGAAGAGCCCGGTGTGCGCGACCGTGGAGTACGCCAGCAGCCGCTTGATGTGCCGCTGCTGCCAGCACATGACGGCTCCGACCACCGAGGAGGCCACGCCGAGCGTCACCAGGGCGCGTTCCGCGTCGGCCGCCGGCACACCGCCGGACCCGCCGAAGACGGTCCAGTACACCCGCCACGCCCCGTACACGCCCAGCTCGACCATCACGCCCGACAGCAGCATGCAGACCGGTGTGGGCGCCACGGCATGGGCGTCCGGCAGCCAGAAGTGGAACGGCACGGCCGCCGCCTTGACCAGCAGCCCGGTCAGGACGAGGACAAAGGCCGCGAGCACCAGCGCGTCGGGGCCGCCCCGCGCGTCGAGGCGCTCCCCGATCTCCCGCATGCCCAGCTCACCCGTGCGCGCGTAGAGCAGCACGATGCCGGTCAAGGTGACATAGGCGCCGAGCGAATTGACGACGCCGAAGGTGAGGGCGCCCTGCACCGCCTTCGCCTCCTCCACCCGGTAGCCGGTCAGGGCGTAGGCGACGACGCTCATCAGCTCGAAGAAGACAAAGGCGTTGAACAGGTCTCCGGTGAGCACGAAGCCGCACATGCCCGCCTGGAAGAGCAGTACGAGCGCGGGAAACGACCCGGCCTGCCCGCGCGGCGGCTGGTCGAAGTAGCGCCAGGAGTAGGCCAGTACGGCCACGACCAGCAGCGAGACAAGCGTCGCCAGGCCCAGCGCCACCCGGTCGCCGACCAATACGATCCCCACGCTCCGGCCGTGCCGGGGCCGCCAGCCTCCGACCCACTCGATCAGCGGCCCGGAGGACGAGGACACCAGGAGCCACAGCGTGAGGGCCGCGGTGGCCGCGGCGACGGCGCAGCCGGTGGCCTCGGCGACGGGACGGCGCACCCGGCGCCCGATGGCGACGAGTACGGCCGCTCCCAGCAGCGGCACCGCCACGATCAGCGGCAGGAGCTGATTCATCCGCGCAGCTCGGAGAGTTCGTCCGGATTGACCGTGCCATGACGCTTGGCGACCTGGATGACCAGGGCGAGCAGCAGCGCGGTGATCGTCGCTCCCACCACGACATCGGTGAGGGTCAGGGCCTGGACGACCGGGTCGACCAGCGGCCTGGAACCCGGCGCGATGTCCGAGAAGACCGGGGCCGTGCCGTGGTCGCGGTAGCCGACGGCGAGCAGGAGCACATAGGTGGAGGACTGGCAGACTGCGAGACAGCCCACCGCGTGGATGAGATTGCGGCTGGTGGCAAGCCCGTAGCAGCCCACGAGGAAGATCCAGGCGGCCACCGCGTAGGGCAGCACGGAGATCATCGCGCTCTCACGTTCCGTTCTCCTCCTCGATCTCGACGGCCTGGTCCAGGAACCGCGCGAGCAGCACGATCACCGCGCAGGCCACTTCCATGCCGATGGCGGCGTTGAGCAGCGGTACGGTCCCGCCGGAGGCGAGGTTGTTGAACGTCCCGTACGGCAGGAAGTTGGCGAGAAACGCGGCCCCGCCGAGCAGTCCCGCGAGTCCCAGCACGAGATAGGCGCCCTCGCCGACCGCGTCGCCCACTTCGTACAGGCGCAGTGGTCTGATCCGCTCCAGCGCGCGGTAGTCCACGGCGATGTAGAGAAGGTGCAGGGCCGTGGCCGCCACCACGCCGCCCTGGAAGCCGCCGCCGGGACTGAGCTGGCCATGGGCGACGACATACAGCCCGACCAGGAGCGTGACGGGCAGCAGATAGCGCGCGTACTGGCTGACCAGCGGCGTCACGGGCGCCGGGGCGGGTTCGACCTGCCGCTCGTCGCGGGTCTGGCGCAGCAGGACGACGGTGCCCAGCACCGCGCCGAAGAGGATGCTCTCCTCCCCCAGCGTGTCGAGGGCGCGCTGGTCGAAGTTGACGGAGGAGATCACATTCGCCGTGTGGTGGGCCAGGGAGGCGCGTACCGCGCGGTCGCCGTACGGATGGGAGTCCCCGCCGAAGCGCGGCAGCCCGAAACAGGCGGCGAGAAACAGGGCCGCGACTCCGGCCCCGCCCACGGCCAGCACCCACAGGCGCAGCCGCCCGCTCATTCCCTCTTCCCCTTCGCGGAATCCCCCGCCGGACTCTTCGCGGGACCTTGTCCCGGATCCCCGGTGCCGGTGCGACCGCGCCGCCGGACCTTGCGTACGGAGAGCAGCAGCAACAGCGGCGTCAGCGCCGAGCCGACGGCGAGCTGCGACAGCGCCACGTCGGGCGCCTGGAGCACGGTGAACAGCACCGCGAGCGCGAGTCCCAGCATCGAGAGCACCAGCGCCTGCCGGGCCGGGTCCCGGACCAGGACGGCGGCGGTGGCCGCGGCGGCCACCAGCAGCAGCGAGACGGCGATCAGTACGTCATCCACGGCGCACCGCCCCTGGCGCGTCCGGCGCGGGCGGGTCCGGGGGCTCCGGAGACGGCAGGCCGCGCAGCGCCCGTTCGGAGACCTGGTTGCCGGCCACCAGAAGCACCCCGATCACCAGGAGTTTCACCAGCGCCCTGCCGGGTCCCGTAACCACGCACAGCGGCAGTACGACGGCCGCCGCCGCGCCCGCCGACAGGACCGACAGCGCGTCGACCGCTCTCCCGCGCGGCGGATCGTCCCGGAGTTCCCCGGCGAACAGCCGGGCGTAGATCAGCGTGCCCGCCGGCCCGAGCAGCGCCAGGACCAGGGCGGAGTCGGTGTACGCGGACCGTCCGTAGCCCTGCGCCAGAAGCAGCAGCACGAGGCAGACCGTCAGCGTGGCCGTGTTCTGCGCCACCACACGGCGGCGGACCGGGCCGGTGGCCACACACACGACGGCCGGGCCCGCTCCGGCCACCAGCAGCGCCGCGGCTGCCACGAGCCAGCCGTTCACCGCCGCGCCACGGCTCGTCGGGCGCCGGTGGCGGCGACGGCCCCCAGCAGCGCGGCCGCGGCGCCCACCAGCACCTCCAGCGGGTAGACGGTGCTGATCAGCATCAGCCAGAGGACGAGCAGGGCCAGCCACCACACCGCCAGCTCGGCGGCGAGTACGATCCTGTGTGCCACCGGCTCACCTCCACAAACGCCGCCATCCGGGCATTCGGCAATGAAAGCACTGCGGCGGCGCCCCTGGTCCGGCGACGCGCTCACGGCCGCTCCGGTCAGCCGGGAGGTGCCTCCGTGATGTCGAGAAAGACATGGTCGGCCTCCGGCCAGGTCCGCGACACCGACTCCTTGATGCGCACCGAGACCAGTTCGACGGACTCGCTGTCGAGTCCGGGCACCAGATCGATCCGGGCGGCCACCAGGGTGGAGTCGAGGCCCAGCTTCATCGTGAGCAGCGTGTCCACATTGTCGATCTCGGGCTGGGAGTCGAGCATCGAGCGGATCCCCCGGCGCAGTTCGGGGTCGATCGCCTCACCGACCAACTGGCCGCGGGCCTCGGCGCCCAGGCGGTAGGCGATGTAGACGAGGAGCAGTCCGATCGCGAAGGAGGCGCACGCCTCCCAGACGATGTTCCCGGTGATGAGATGGAGCACCATGCCCGCCATGGCGAAGAGCACACCGAGGACGGCGGTCGCGTCCTCCGCGATGACCGTACGCAGTGCGGGGTCCTTGGTCTTGCCCTGGGTGCCGCGTACCTGTATCAGGGCACGGCCCAGGGAGCTCCCTTCGGCGATCAGCGCGACGCCGAGGACGGCCAGGCCGATCGCGTACCCTCCGGGCGCCTCCCGTTCCGTCGAGTTGAGCGCCTCGACGCCCTGGAAGAAGGAGAAGCAGCCGCCCATGACAAAGATTCCGACGGCCGCGAGCAGCGCCCAGAAGTAGCGTTCCTTGCCGTAGCCGAAGGGATGCCGCTCATCGGCCGGGCGTCGGCTGCGTCGCAGGGAGGCGAGCAGGAACACCTCGTTCATGCTGTCGGCGACGGAGTGCGCGGCCTCGGAGAGGAGCGCCGGTGAACCTGTGAGCAGACCGCCGGCGGCCTTGGCCGCGGCGATCACGAGGTTGGCCGCGAGTGCGATCAGGACCGTCACCCTGGTCTTGTCGTCGGACTGTTTACGGTTCACTGCGTTTCACCTTGCGTAAGAACGTGCCGTGAGCCCGCGCGGCTCCGGCGGCGGGGGCGCCGGTCCCCCGACGTGCCTCCTGTCCGGAGCACGGGATCCGACTGCCCGGCGCCCGCCGCACCAAACGCGCGCCCCGCGCCGCCGTCACCGTCCCCCGCCGATGGGGAAACCGGCCGGCCGGGCCACCGAGTGACGTCTGTGCCAGCGGGTACGCGGACGGCCATGAACGCACCGAACACTTTGCATGAGAGCAAGGCCGTCGATCTCGCAGCGAGCGGTGCCGGGCTCGGAGCCCTGGTGATCGTGGCGGGGCTCGTCGTGGTGGCCCTCCTGATCGGCGCCTTCTGGTGGGGCGCGCGGCTGCGCTCCAGGCAGGCGGCTCCGCCGCGCCCGTCCGAGCAGCCGCGTCGGCCGGCCGGCCCCACCCATGTCGAGGAGGACGTGAAGCCCGCCGACTCCTTCCCGGACAACGGCGAGCGGCTGAGTCCGCATCAGCTCGGCGGCCATGGCGACGAGGCTCCGCGGCCGTCGGGCGGCGCGGAGACCGGGCGCGGCGGGCGCCCCGAGGGAACCTGAGGCCCTGTCCGCGCAGTTGGCCCTCCCGCCACCCCGGCCGGTTGTCCCGGCCGGGGTCAGTCGGCGGGATGCCCCGGTGACAGATCGAGTACGTCGCTCAGGCGGAGCAGCGCGCCCCGCCGGGCGGCGCGGGCGTCCCCGTCCACCGGGCTGAGCAGAAAGCCGACATGGTCACCGCCGTCGGTGCGCCGTTCGACCCGGCCGACGAACCAGGCGGGGACGCCGGCCAGTACCGGCGTGCCCCCGATGCCGCCGTGCCACGGGACACCGTCGAACTTGTCGGTGGTGTCGCCGGTCTTCTCGCCGAACAGCCTGGCCAGCCCGTGCTGGTCGGGCGTCAGCAGATGCACACCGAGGAATGAGGCGGAACGCGCCACCCGGTAGGTGCGGTTGGCCTTGGACAGCCACACCATGTACCGCTCCGGGCTGATCGAGCACTGCGAGGCGAACCCGACCAGACAGCCCGACCGGTTCCCGCCCGACGCGGCCGTCACGATGTACATCGGGTAGTCCAGCAGATCGGCGAAGTCCTCCGCCTGGGCCACCACGCACTCCTCCGCCTCGTCGCCCGCCGCCGGTCTCGGAACGGACCGGAGGCCACCGGCCGTCGCCCTCAGGGGCCGGTCCTCCGCACCGCCGGCGGGTAGGTCAGTGACCGGCCCTCACGCCGAGGGCCGCTGTTCACCCGCGGCGCGCTCCTCCGCGGCCTTCGCGGCGCGCTGGGGGCCCACGGTGTACGCCGGGTCCTTGGCGGAGGCGACGCCCGCCGCGAAGATCCCGAACCGGGTGCAGGCCGAGCCCGCGAGCAGCATGACACCACTGCCCATCGCTGTCAGGCGGGCGTGCCGGCCGAGAAACACCGATCCCGCCGCACCCGCCGCGCCGGCCACCGTGAGCACCCGGGAGGCACGCAGCAGGCTCCCCGCCCGGCCCGTCCGGTAGGTCTCGGCGACCACACCGAGCCGCCGCTCGGCGGCGGCCATCGCGGACACCTCTCCCGCCGCCGCCAGCATCGCGGCGAATCGCGCCGGGGCGCTCTCCCGCTGCGGAGCGACCGCCAGCGCCATTCCGGCGGCTGCCGCGGTCGCCGACGCGCAGAAGACATACGGCATTTCGCGGTGGGCGCCGTGCCAGGCGGGCACGGCGGTGTTCGCGGCGAGGACCGCCGTGTAGGCGGCCACGGCGGGCCCGGACACGGCCGCCGCCGCGGTGGCGGCCGCACCGGTCCGGGGCAGCCGGCCGGTGACGGCGCAGAACGCCGCCGCCCCGGCACAGGGCCCGTACAGGGAGAGCAGCCAGGAGCCGACGCTCATCGGCGAGGTCGGCTTGAACACACGCAGCATATTGACGAACCGGCTGGGCCGGCCCAGGTCGTTGACGAGCGCCGCGGCGGAGAGGGAGACCGCGGCGAGCGAGGAGATCTTCATCGCGGTCGCCGTTGTCGGCCGGCCGGTCGCGTGCGCGCCCGCCGCCACCGCGGAGCCCGCTCCCGCGAGTCCGCCGAGGAAGAAATACCCGGCGATGTCACGGGCCGACCAGGACGGCGGCTTGATGACGGGCCGCCCGTAGTACGAGTCGAACTCGGCCCGGGGCACCATCAGTTCCTCGCCGCGCCGCTTACGGCGCCGCCCGCCCCGGAGCCCGCCCCTGCTGATGTCGGAGTTGGTCATCGCCGTCCGTTCTTTCCGGTCAGTGCGGGGAGCGCGAACGACAGCGCGACGCCGCCCGCCAGGGACAGCGCGGCCGTGGCCGCGTGCTTCCACATCGTGGGCAGGTCGCGGGTCGTGACCACCGGGTGCGGTGGCAGGCCGTAGATCTCCGGCTCGTCGAGCAGCAGGAAGAACGCCCCGTCGCCGCCGACGCCGTCGTCCGGATCGTGCCCGTAGAGCCGGGCTTCCGGGACACCCGCCGCATGGAGCTGCTCGACCCGCAGGGCGGCCCGTTCGCGCAGTTCGTCGAGCGGGCCGAACTGGATGGACTCCGTCGGACACGCCTTGGCGCAGGCGGGCTCCTGGCCGGCGCCGAGCCGGTCGTAGCACATGGTGCACTTGAAGACCCGGCCGTCGGAGGGCCGTTGCTCGATGACCCCGTAGGGACAGGCCGGGACGCAGTAGCCGCAGCCGTTGCAGATGTCCTCCTGCACGACGACCGTCCCGAACTCCGTACGGAAGAGGGAGCCGGTCGGGCAGACGTCCAGACACGCGGCGTGTGTGCAGTGCTTGCAGACGTCCGACGACATGAGCCAGCGGATGTCGCCACCGCCGCCCGCCGCCGCGGGATCCCCGTCCCTTCCGGCGACCGTGAGCGGGAGCTCGGTCCGTCCGTCGGGCGCCGGGACCGACAGCGCGGCCGAGGGCGCGACGGACTGCTCGATGAAGGCCACATGCCGCCAGGTGGACGCCCCGAGCGCCTGAGTGTTGTCGTAGGACATACCGGTGAGCGACATCCCGTCCTCCGGGATGGCGTTCCACTCCTTGCAGGCGACTTCGCACGCCTTGCAGCCGATGCAGACGGACGTGTCGGTGAAGAAGCCCACGCGGGGCGGGGCGTCCTCATGGCCCGCGTCGCGGGCCGGGTCCGACTCGGGGCCGCTGAGCAGATTCTGCGTCACTTCCTGGTCTCCGTTCCGGTCTGCGCGGTGATACCCGCCCTCCGGCGGTATTCGGCGACGAGCTTCGGCAGGTCGGGACCGCGCGGGCGGCGACCGGAGAAGATGTCCGCCGTCAGCGCCTTGTCCTCCTGGATGTGCGAGTTGGGGTCGAGCGCCATGGCGACGAGTTCATTGGCCGCGTCGCCGGTGCTGACTCCGTTGGGGCCCCAGTGGAACGGCAGTCCGATCTGGTGGACGGTGCGGCCGTGCACCGTCAGTGTCCTGATCCGGTCGGTCACCATCACCCGGGCCTCGATGGCGTTGCGCGCCGTCACGATCGTCGCCCAGCCGCCGTGCTCCAGGCCGCGTTCCGCGGCGAGCCGCGGGGAGATCTCGCAGAAGAACTCCGGCTGGAGTTCGGAGAGATACGGCGACCAGCGGCTCATCCCGCCGGCGGTGAAATGCTCGGTCAGCCGGTGGGTGGTGACCACATAGGGGTAGACGTCGGCGCCCGGTTCGTCACCGCTGGGGTGGTAGCGGTTGCCCTCGTGCCGCATGAGCTGACGTACGGGCGAGCGCGAGGCGCGCGGGTAGAGGGCGTTGGTGAACGGCGAGTCCTGCGGCTCGTAGTGCGTGGGCAGCGGGCCGTCCTCCAGCCCGGCGGGCGCGTACAGCCACCCCTTGCCGTCGGCCTGCATGATGAAGGGGTCGTCGCCGCGCAGCGCGTCGGGCCCCGTCGCGTCGTCCGGCGGTACGTAGTCGGGTGCGCGGTCGACGATGAAGTCGGGGACGTCACGTCCGGTCCATCTGCCCGTCTCCTGGTCCCACCAGACATACGCCTTGCGTTCGCTCCAGGGCGTGCCGTCCGGCGCGGCGGAGGCCCGGTTGTAGAGGATGCGCCGGTTGGCGGGCCAGGCCCAGGCCCATTCGGAGGCCACCCAGTCCTGTTCGGTGTGCGGCTTGCGGCGGGCGGCCTGGTTGACGCCGTCCGCGAACACTCCGCAGTAGATCCAGCAGCCGCACCGGGTGGACCCGTCGTCCTTCAGCTCGGTGTACGCGCTGAGCGGGGAGCCGTCGGCCGCGTTTCCGTTGATCTCGGCGAGCACGGCCGCGGCGATCGGCTCCCTCAGCGGGCCGTCCACCGGGTAGTCCCAGGCCAGGTCCTGGACGGGCCGGTCCATCGGGTCGGTGGAGGCGGCCAGCTTCTCCTTGATGCGGCGCCCGAGGTGGTACATGAACCACAGGTCGCTGCGGGTGTCGCCCTCGGGCTCCACGGCGGCGTGATGCCACTGGAGCCAGCGGTTGGTGTTGGTGAAGGAGCCCGACTTCTCGGTGTGGGCGGCGGCCGGGAAGAAGAACACCTCGGTGCCGATGTCCTCGGTGCGCATCTCGCCGGTCTCGATCTCCGGCCCGTCCTGCCACCAGGTGGCCGACTCGATCAGCGAGAAGTCCCGTACGACCAGCCACTCCAGCTTGGCCATGCCCAGCCGTTGGAGGCGGGTGTTGGCGGAGCCGACAGCGGGGTTCTCCCCCATCAGGAAGTAGCCCTTGCAGACGCCTTCGAGCTGGGCGAGGACCGTGTCGTACGTGGAGTGCGAGCCCGTCAGGCGTGGCAGATGGGCGAAGCAGAAGTCGTTGTCCGCGGTGGCCGCGTCGCCGTAGTACGCCTTCAGCAGGCTGACGAAGTAGGCCCGCATATTGCCCCAGAAGCCCTTTTCCGTGCGGCTGGCGTCGATGAACGCGTCGAGGTTCTCGTGGGCGTGCGCGTGCGGCATCGGCAGATAGCCGGGCAGCAGGTTGAAGAGAGTGGGGATGTCGCTGGACCCCTGGATGGAGACATGCCCGCGCAGGGCCTGGATGCCGCCGCCGGGGCGACCGATGTTGCCGAGCAGAAGCTGGAGCACGCTGGCCGCGCGGATGTACTGGGAGCCCACCGAATGCTGGGTCCAGCCCACCGCGTAGACGAAGGCGCTGGTGCGGTCGCGTCCCGAGTTGGAGGTCAGGGCGTCGCACACCTTCAGGAAGTCCTCCCGGGGGATGCCGCAGGTCTCCTCCACGAGCTCGGGCGTGTAGCGCGCGTAGTGCCGCTTGAGGATCTGGTAGACACAGCGCGGATTCTGGAGGGTCTCGTCCCGCCTGGGCCGCCCGGCGGCCTGGGCGCCGCCCGAGCCATGGGTCTCGGAGCCGCCGGCCATTCCGATCCTGGTCTGCGCGTCGGCGTCCTCCGCACGGGCTTCGTACTGTTCGTCGACGTCCCCGGACGGGGACTGGACCTCGGCTCCCTCGTACTGCCAGCTCCTGGGGTCGTAGTGGTGCCGCTCCTCGTCCAGGCCGGAGAAGACCCCGTCGAGGTCCTCGGTGTCCCGGAAGTCCTCGCTGACCAGCGTGGACGCGTTGGTGTAGGCGAGCACGTACTCCCGGAAGTCCTTCTCCTCGGTGAGCACGTGATTGATGATCGCGCCGAGGAAGGCGATGTCGCTGCCCGCGCGGATCGGTACATACTGATCGGCCACGGCGCTCGTGCGGGTGAAGCGCGGGTCGACATGGATGATGCGGGCGCCGCGCGCCTTCGCCTCCATGACCCACTGGAAGCCGACGGGGTGCGCCTCGGCGTAGTTGGAGCCCTGGATGACGATGCAGTCCGCGTGCTGGAGGTCCTGCATAAAGGTGGTCGCGCCGCCGCGTCCGAACGAGGTACCGAGGCCGGAGACGGTGGAGCTGTGACAGACCCGGGCCTGGTTCTCCACCTGGATCACACCGAGCCCGGTCAGCAGCTTCTTGATGAGGTAGTTCTCCTCGTTGTCGAGGGTGGCTCCGCCGAGGCTGGCGATGCCCAGCGTGCGTGCGGTGCGCAGGCCCTCGTACTCCCACTCCCAGGTGCGGCGGCGCGTCTCCACGACCCGGTCCGCGACCATGTCCATGGCCGTCTCCAGGTCGAGCGGCTCCCACTCCTTGGCGTATGGAGCCCGGTAGAGCACCTGGTGGCGGCGGGCCGGACCGGTGGTGAGCTGGAGTGTCGCCGAGCCTTTGGGGCAGAGCCGGCCCCGGCTGATCGGGGAGTCGGGATCCCCCTCGATCTGGACGACACGGTCATTCTTGACGTACACCTGCTGACCGCAGCCGACGGCGCAGTACGGACAGATCGAGTGCGCGACCCGGTCGGCGGTGTCCGTGCGAGGCCGCAGTGCCTCGGTGTACGACGACATGGCCGCCCGGCCGCGTCCGAGTGGATCCGATCCGGTGAGCTGCCGGTAGGCGGGCCAGTCACGGATCAGTTTGCGGACACCCATCGCTTCCTCCAGCGCGTGTGCGGTCCCTGGGGCCCGGCGGCCTCGACGGCTTACCGGGGCATCTGAGGAGGTGCTGCTCCTCAGCCTCCCTCGGTGTGCCGCGGTGTGCGACCGGACGGACCGCGGTCCGGCTGTGCCGCTCGCGGGGCAGCCGGACCGCGGTCCGGCTGTGCCGCTCGCGGGGCAGCGTGCACCCGGCCGGCGGCGGGCGATGCCGGTCCGGCGCCGGACCGGCGCCGGGAGATCATTCGCCGGACGGTGAGGTTTCGCGCGCGGGGCGACCGGCTAAGCGCTGATCATGGTGCAAATCGGATACACGATGATGACCGAGCAGGCGGGACCCCGGGAGCTGGTCCGGCATGTGGTGGGCGCGGAGCGAGCCGGCTTCGACTTCTCCGTGACCTCGGACCACTATTTCCCCTGGCTGGAGTCGCAGGGCCACGCGCCGTACGCCTGGAGCGTGCTGGGCGCCGCCGCCCAGGCCACCTCCCGTATCCCTCTCATGACGTATGTGACCTGCCCGACGACGCGCTATCACCCCGCCGTCGTCGCGCAGAAGGCGGCGACCATGCAGCTGTTGTCCGAGGGGCGTTTCCGGCTCGGGCTCGGTTCCGGTGAGAATCTCAACGAGCATGTGGTGGGCGGCGGGTGGCCCGCGGCCCATGTCCGGCTGGAGATGCTCGAAGAGGCCGTCGAGATCATCCGCGCGCTGTTCGCCGGGGGTTATGTGAATCATCACGGCGCCCATTTCGACGTGGAGAGCGCCAGGCTCTGGGATCTCCCCGATCAGCCGCCGCCGATCGGGATCGCGGTCTCCGGCGAGCGGTCCTGCGAGCTCGCGGGCCAGGTGGCCGATCTTGTCATCGCCACCGAGCCGGAGGCCGGGCTGCTGGACGCCTTCGAGCAGCACGGCGGGGCGGGAAAGCCGAAGGTCGGCCAGGTGCCGGTCTGTTACGACACGGACCGGGACGCGGCCGTCGCCAGGGCGCATGAGCAGTTCCGGTGGTCCGTCGGACCCTGGCCGGTGAATGCGGAGCTGCCCGGTCCGGCGGGGTTCGACGGGGCCACGCGGCATGTACGCCCCGAGGATGTCGCGGAGGCGATCGCGTGCGGTGACGACGTGGACGCGTTCGTCGAGGCGGTGAGGCCGTACGCCGAGGCCGGTTTCACGGAGGTCGCCCTGGTACAGATCGGCGGCGACCACCAGGAGTCCTTCCTCGACTGGTCGGAGAAGACACTGCTGCCGGCGCTGCGCCGGCTCTGAGCACGGAAGCGCGGATGCCCCCGCACGGGGCATCCGCACTCGGCCCGCGACGACCGGCGGACTCGAAGACCGGCGGCGCTCTCAGATCACTGGACCCTGCTGTCCGGCAGCCGCTCCAGCAGCCCGCGCAGATCGTCGGCGTGCTCCTCCTCCTGCGCGAGCAGCTCCTCGAACACCCGGCGGGTGGTGGGGTCGCCCTCCCCCAGCCACTTGGCGATCTCGGTGTAGGACGCGATGGCCACGCGCTCCGCGACCAGATCCTCCTTGATCATCTGAATCAGGTCCGCGCTCGCGTCGTACTGCGCGTGGGAGCGCTGGGTCAGCGTG
Organism: Streptomyces sp. NPDC006923; assembly: GCF_040635655.1. NCBI lineage: Bacteria > Bacillati > Actinomycetota > Actinomycetes > Kitasatosporales > Streptomycetaceae > Streptomyces > Streptomyces sp. NPDC006923. The sequence goes on along the minus strand of NZ_JBEYIF010000003.1, from coordinate 456,454 downwards.
TCCGGGTTGAAGTCGGGCTCTCCGCCGAGCTGCACGATGCGCTTGGCCAGCTTGTCCGCGTGCTCCTGCTCCTCCCCGGCGTGCTCCAGGAATTCCGCGGCGACCGGCTCGGAGTACAGTCCCGTCGCCGTGTAGTAGTGCCGCTTGTACCGCAGGGTGCAGACGATTTCCGTGGCCAGCGCCTCATTGAGCACCTGGAGCACACGCCCGAGATCGGCCCCGTACGCGTCCGTCACCGGGCCCTTCTCGATCTCCTTGCGCGCCCGCGCGCGGATCGTCTCGATGTCGGTGAGGAACTCAGCCATGGCCGTGCACTTCCTTTCGTACCCAACGGGCTTTACCTGCGTGAGCTTCCGCCTGCCCGCCTCCCTCCGCCGTACGCCTCGGCGGCGGCCGCACTCCGCGCGGCCGCACGCGCGGGCCGATGGCTCAGAGCCCGGCCGCGCGGGCGGCCGAGGAGAGCACCTCACGCAGCATGGCCGGGGTGAGCCGGCCGGTGAACGTGTTGTGCGGGCTCACGTGGTAGCAGCCGAAGAGGTCCAGGCCGGGGCCGCCGTCGGCGGCCGGCAGGGCGACGCGTACGCCGTGGCCGAAGGCCGGCCGCGGCCGTGGCACGGACCAGCCGGCCCCGGCCAGCGCGGGAAGCACGGCCTGCCAGCCGAAGCCGCCCAGCACCACGAGCGAGCGGACGGTGGGCCGCAGCAGGGTGAGTTCCCGTACCAGCCAGGTACGGCAGGTGTCGCGCTCCAGCGGCGTCGGTTTGTTGGCGGGCGGGGCGCAGTGCACCGGCGCGGTCATCCGTACGCCGAGCAGACGGAGGCCGTCGTGGCGGTCCGTCGCGGTCGGCCGGCTGGCCAGCCCGACGTCGTGGAGCGCGGCGACGAGCACGTCCCCCGATCTGTCGCCGGTGAACATCCGCCCCGTGCGGTTCCCGCCGTGCGCGGCCGGTGCGAGGCCGACGATCAGCATCGCGGCGTCGGCGGGACCGAATCCGGGCACCGGACGCCCCCAGTAGTCCCAGCCCGCGTACGCCTTACGGCCCTCCCTGGCGGTCTGTTCACGCCAGGCCACCAGACGGGGGCAGGCCCGGCACCGGATCAGCCGCTCGTCAAGATCGGCGAGATCGCGGGCGCGGGGCGCCTGACGTTCCGGGTAATCCGTGGACATCACACCTCTCACCTGGGTCTCCGTGGTCCGGGATAGCGGCAGGGACTCGGGGTACCCGCCGGGATCGAGCGCCGGACGCGCGAGGGAGGCACATTCTGTCAGGCACGGAGAACACCCCGTACGGAGTCGAACACGGCCAGGACCGGCCGCACGCCGGTCCCGGGAAGGATAGGACCATCGGTGCAGTGTTTCGGTCCGGGTGGCTCAAGCGGGGGAAGAGAAGGGTCGTGCGTGGTGTCCGGAAGACAGTGAGCGTGCCGCTCGTCGAGTTCGTGAAGCGGCGCCGGGAGCCGGACGTCGTGCAGACGCTCCGCTCGACCGCCGCCGCCACCATCGCGTATGTGGTGGCGCTGCAGCTCAGTTCGGAGGCCGCGCCGCTCACCGCTCCCCTCACCGCCCTGCTCGTCGTCCAGGTCACCCTCTACTCCACCTTCGTCACCGGAGTGCGCAGGGTGAACTCCGTCGTCGCCGGGGTGCTGGTCGCCATCGCCTTCAGTGTGCTGGTCGGTCTGTCCTGGTGGAGTCTGGGGCTGATCATCCTGGCCTCTCTCGTCGTCGGGCGGCTGGTCCGCGTCAGCGAGTTCGTGCCGGAGGTCGCGATCAGCGCCATGCTGGTCCTCGGTGTGACGCAGGTGGCGTCGACGGCCTGGGACCGGGTGCTGGAGACTCTGATCGGCGCCGTGGTGGGGCTGCTGTTCAACTTCCTCTTCGTACCGCCCGTGTGGGTGAGCAATGCCGGGCAGTCCATCGACGGACTGGCCCGCCGGATGCGCCAGCTACTGCTGCGCGTCGGGGAAGGGATCACCGACCCCATTCCGGTCGAACGCGCCGCGGAGCGACTGCACGAGGCACGCCGGCTCGACCATGACATCAGTGAGGTGGACGCGGCGCTCCGGCAGGCGGAGGACAGTCTCCGGTTCAATCCCCGGGTCAAGGAGGGCCTGCTCCACCGTGTGGTGCTGCGGACCGGTCTGGACACGCTGGAGATCTGCACGGTGATCCTGCGGGTGCTGGCCAGGACACTCACCGATCTCGCCAAGGGCCGCAGGGGCGAGCCGTTGTTCCCGGCGGAGGTGGGAACGACTCTGCAGGAGTTGCTCGCCCATGTCGCCGACGCGGTCGTGAGCTTCTCCGTCCTGGTCACCACGCAGGTGAGTGAGAGCGCCGAGACGGCGGAGACACGGCTGGCCGAGGTCCTCGCGACGGCGAGCACAAGCCGGGAGCGGCTGGCCCGGCTCCTGCTCGACGAGATCCAACGGGATCCCCGCCACTGGCAGCTCCAGGGCGCGCTGTTGACGGAGATCGACCGGATCCTGGACGAACTGGACATGGAACACCGTTCCCGGCGTCTGCTGGAGGAGCTGGACCGCGCCGCGCGTGAGCAGCGTGAACGCCATCCGCGACTGTCCGCGGCCCGCCAATGGGTACGGGAGGCGCTGCCGCGCCGGACACGGACATCCTGACGCTCCGGGGGCCGGGACAAGCGCTCCGGGGCGGTGGCTCCTTTACCGGATGCGGACACAAAGGCCGGGAAACAACCGTGGACTTGTCCCGGCCAACGACTGGCGTGAATCGCTCGTTCTGAGCGCAACGGAAAAGACGCGCTGAAGTATTGACGCAATTTTTGCCCAAAGACGCGCGAGCCGACGTGTATTGAGCGGGGAACGCGCTCAGGCGAACCCGGCCGGGGCCCAGTGGTCATGGGCGTCATCAGCGATGACGCCCGGCGCGGGGAGGGCGGGCACGAGGTCGGCGGGGCACCTGATCAGGCCCCGCCCGTTCGCCGCGAAGACCGCCATTGGCCCTCTCACCAGCGATATGAGGGCCATGGAGACGGTGAGTTGGGTGGGGCGGTTGATGAGGTCATGGCCGATGGCGGTACTGTGCGCGCGCGCCGTCATCGTGGGCGGCGCGGTTATCGCGGAGGATTCTGTGACTGTATTCAGCGGATCGTGGCGGCGCAGAGGCGCCCTCATAACGATCGCGACTGCTGGTGCGCTCGGGGTCGGCCTGTCGGCCACCCCCGCCATGGCGCACACGCCGGTCTGGACGGTGAGCTGCTCCGAGGTGAGCGTCGACCTGACCAGCTACGGCAACAGCGACAAGAACACGGTGAACATCACCGTGGACGGCAAGGACCTGCTGCCGACCGAGTCGTTCAGGAACGAGTTCCACAAGAAGCTCGACCTTCCCGAGCACAGCAGCGAGCTGTCCGTCCGTCTCGTCGTGAAGGCCGCCGACGGCGACCAGTACTCGAAGGACGAGACCAAGACCGCTCCGGTCTGCGACACCCCCGGCACCCCGCCGCCGGCGTCGGACACCCCGACTCCGAAGCCGTCGGAGACCGCCACCACTGAGGCGCCCACGCCCACCGAGGAGCCCAGCAGCTCTTCGGCCGTGGTCCCCACCTCGAAGCCGTCCCCTGCCGGGGACGACCTCGCCGAGACGGGTTCCTCCAGCGCCACGCCGATGATCGCCGGTGCGGCCGCTGTCGTGCTGGTGGCCGGAGCGGGCATCATGTGGGCCTCGCGCAAGCGTCGCACCGCGCAGCACTGAACAACCGTTTCACGCACCACCCCGCCGCCACGGCAGGAACAGCCGTAACCCGGCTCGCCCTTCCTCTGTCGCCATGTCGGACGTCGTCCAGAACTTCCACCGCCAACACTCGGCGGCCTGGCCGACGGTCACCCGACCGAGAGGCATGGACCGAATGACAGCTCGCCCCACGGGGCGTGTTGCTCGGATTCCATACGACAGGAGTCGTGCGTGTCGTCGCGCCGACCCACGGTGAACGACGATCCGGCCGAGGCCGGCCCCGGGGAACGTACGCGACGGGCCGTCCGACCCGAGGGAAGGACATCACCCGGCGTACTCCCCGAGCAGTGTGAGGCCCCGCAGCGTTCCTTGCTGCGGGGCCTCATCAGCTTCGCCGTGCCGACCCGTGCGCACGGCTCAGGAAGCCGCCTCAGGTGCGGGTGTGACGGTGGCCCGCCCACAGGGGCAGGACGAACCAGCACAGCACGTACCAGGCGACGACCCCCGCGACGATCCACGGCACCACATGGTTGTGCGTGGCCACCCGCATGATGAGCAGGAGTGCGGAGATCAGCGTCGCGAGCAGCAGGCACAGGCCGGTGACGGTCAGTCTGGAGGCCCATATCACCGCGCGCGGCTTCATACGGCGGCCGGAGACAAAGCGGTGGAAGGCGACGGGGCCGATCAGCGCCCCGGTGGCCGCCGCGCCCAGCACAACGGTGACCAGGTAGATCGTCCGGTCGACGTCCGGGAGTGTGGTGAAGCGGGGCGTGAAGACCACGGTGAGGAGAAAGCCGAACATGATCTGGACGCCGGTCTGCGCGACGCGCACCTCCTGGATCAGCTCCGACCACTGACGGTCGGCGCGTTCGTTCTCCGTCTCCTCACGGCCGTCCGCGATGTCGTCGATGTCGTCGGTCTGCTGTGTCGTCGAAGACACGGAGCCCTCCATGGCCATAGGTGATGTGGTGGACTGCGCGTACCCGCTGGGCGGCGGGACAGACCGGGACCGGCGCCTTCGCCGGAAGCAGCGCCGGCGCGTCCGCGGGATGCACTCCGCGGCGAGCGCACGGAGAATGAACGGAAACCGACCGACACGCCTGGGGGCGCCCATGGATCCGGTGGTGGCTCTCGACAGGATCGCCTTTCTGCTGGAGCGTTCGCGGGCCGAGACCTATCGGACCAAGGCGTTCCGTACCGCGTCCTCGGCCGTCGCGGGCCTGCCGCCCGACGAGGTCGCGCGGCGCGCCGAGGCCAGGACGCTCACCCGTCTTCCGGGCATCGGTCCGAAGACCGCCGAGGTGGTGGAGGCGGCTGTGGCGGGCCAGGTCCCGGCGTATCTGGAACGGCTGGAGCGGGAGGCCGCCGCGCCCCTCGCGGAGACGGGCAACGGGCTGCGCGCCGCGCTGCGCGGAGACTGCCATCTGCACTCGGACTGGTCGGACGGCGGGAGTCCCATCGAGCTGATGGGGCGGACGGCCGCGGCGATCGGGCACGAATGGGCCGTGCTCACAGACCACTCCCCCCGGCTCACCGTCGCCCGGGGCCTCTCGGCCGACCGGCTGCGCGAGCAACTCGACGTGGTCGCCGAGCTGAACGCACGGTGGGCTCCCTTCCGGCTGCTCACCGGGATCGAGTGCGACATCCTGCCGGACGGCTCGCTGGATCAGGAGCCCGAGCTGCTCGACCGGCTGGATCTGGTGGTGGCGTCCGTGCACTCGAAGCTGCGCATGGAGTCCGCCCCGATGACCAGGCGCATGATCACCGCCGTACGCGATCCGCTGACCGATGTCCTGGGGCACTGCACCGGACGCCTCCTCACGGGACGGTCCCGGCGCGGCCGGAGAGACGACGGGACGGGCGGCGGCAGGCCGGAGTCGGCGTTCGATGCCGAGGCCGTGTTCGCCGCCTGCGCCGAGTCCGGCACTGCCGTGGAGATCAACAGCCGGCCCGAACGGCTGGACCCGCCCCGCCGGCTGCTTCGCGAGGCGGTCGCCGCCGGTGTCTTCTTCGCCGTCGACACGGACGCCCACGCTCCGGGACAGCTCGACTGGCAGATCCTCGGCTGCGCGCGGGCGGAGGAGTGCGGTGTGCCGGCCGACCGCGTCATCAACACCTGGGACGCCGGGCAGTTGCGGGAGTGGACGCGGTCCCGGCGGGCCCCGTCACCGGTGTGAGCGCCGGCTCGCGCCGAGGGCCGGCTCATGTCGTACGGCGGGCCCGCGGGCCCTCCGTTGCCGGCGCGGCCGCACGGGTCACCGCTCCGTCCTGGCCCGCGTCCGCGAGTCCGAACCGGTGGCCGCGCCGGCGCCTTCCAGGTCCACGAAGAGACTGGTGTCGAGGCGGGCCAGCAGATCGGTGGGGTCCTCGTAGACCTCCTTCGCTCCGCCGGACTCCAGCGCGTCGCGCGGGACTCCACCCGAGAGCAGGGCGACACCCCGGACGCCCGCACTCGCCGCCGCCTCCATGTCCCAGACGGTGTCACCGACGAACACCGCCTGCTCCGGCCCCACCCCGGCCAGCTCCAGAGCCTGCCGCACCGGGTCGGGGGCGGGCTTGCCCGCGGCCACGTCGTCGGCGCTGGTGGTGCCGTCGATGACCTCGTCGGCGTCGATCGCGCGCCGCAGCGCGGCGAGTTCGGCCCCTCCCGCGGAGGTGACGAGCACGATCCGCCAGCCCCGGTCCGCCAGCGACCTGAGGACGTCGGCCGCCCCCTCGATCGCGGGCAGCCGGTCGAAATAGGTCCCGTAGAGGGTGGCGTGCGCGGCGCTGATCTCCGCGTCCCGGTCGCGGTCCCGGTCGTCGCCGAGCACATGCGCGACGAGGTCGGCGCCCGCGAGGCCGATCGCCCGGTGGATCGTCGGCATCGGCACCTTGTGCCCGGCCTCGCGGAACGCCTCCCACCACGTCGTCACATGGAGGTAATTGGTGTCGACAAGGGTCCCGTCGACGTCGAACAGTGCCGCGCGCGCCGCCATATGTCCCACTCCCGTTCCCGCGAGGGCCCGGCTCCGGACCCGGGCGACGCCTTGGTCGTGCCGTCCCGGCCGGAACGCCCGTACGCCTCGGTTCGTCGCTTTCCGCCGCGTTGTCGTCCACTCAGCCTGTGCCCTTCCCGTAAGGCCCGACGCGCTGGGCGGGCCGTACGGGTGAGGTCACGGCGCCCGTCAGCCGCCGAAGCTCCAGGACACCGTGTGGTCCACGCCCACCAGTACGGCGAGCACCACCAGGTCGGCCGCCCCGAGGAAGGCCCCGAGGAGGGCGCGCCCTCTCCGGGCGGTGCCACGCCACAGCGCGAGGCCCGACAGCACCAGGGCGATGGGGCCGAGGAGAAGATTCATCACCAGCAGGCCGAGCAGCCCGAGGACGAAGGAGGCGACGGCCATGCCGTCGGCGTCGCGGGTGCCCGTCCGCCCGCGGGCGGGCGTGGTGAGGGTCATGGAGCGGACTCCTTCCGAGGGTTGGCCGGTCGGGACCGTAGGTCGCCGGGGCGCGTGGCCGGCCGGGCTCAGCGCCGCCGGACCCGGGCCCGGTGCTCGCGGGCGGCGAACAGAAGCAGCCAGCCGCCGATGCAGGCGGCGGCGATCAGGGTGACCGGGAGTGGCAGATGGGCCACCGATCCCAGCAGCACTCCCACCAGGAGGAGAGCCGCGACAAGAAAGATCATGAATGTCTCCCTGCGGACGGGCGCCGGGTCCGGCCGGACCGTCCGCCGGACAGCGATCCCGAACCGGACACCCGTTCACGAGTACAGTTGTTCACTGACTCATCAGTCTAGCTTTCGCCTCGCCGGAGAACGGTTGTTTACTGAATGGCATGAGTCACACCATCGGCAGCCGTCAGGCGCAGAAACAGAAAACCCGGCAGGCCCTGATGGACGCGGCTCTGGCGCTCCTTGCGGAGCAGGGCCTCAGCAGCCTCGGGCTGCGCGAGGTGACCCGGGCCGTGGGGGTGGCGCCGACCGCCTTCTACCGGCACTTCCCGGACATGGCCGGTCTCGGTGTGGCTCTGGTCGGGCAGGCTCTCGACAGCCTGCACGCGATGGTCCGCGGCACGCTCGCCGGTACGGGCGGCAGCGACGAGCGGATCGACAGGACCGTCGATGTGATCGCGCGGCATGTCAGGGCGTATCCCGCCCATGTCCGCTTTGTCGCGCGGGAGCGGCACGGCGGGGTACGGCCGGTGCGGGACGCGATAGCCGCCCAGTTGCGCCGCTTCTCGGACGAGGTCGCGCACCAGCTCGCCGCGCAGCCGGTGTCGGCGGGCTGGAGCGAGGACGACCTGCGGATGCTGGCCGGTGTCTATGTCGACCACATGGTGATGACGGCGTCCGCGTTCCTCGACGCCACCGAGGAGGGCAGGGCGGCGGAAGAGCGGGTGGCCGCCGTCGCCCGCCGCCAACTACGGCTGATCACGCTCGGACGCCGACACTGGCTCGACTGACGCCCGCCCGCCACACCTCCCGTGGAGCGCTCCCGGTGACGTCCCTCAGAACTCGATCGAGTCGGTGTTCCGGACGTCCGCCTTCATATTGCGCCGCATCATCCGCAGCGCCGCGTCGGCGAGATCCGCGTGGATATGGGCGACGGCGTCATCGGGAACCGTCACCTCAAGATGGCGGATGTGCGCGTCCAGGGCCGAGTACAGCACACACTGCTCGGTCACCTGCCCGCAGAGGATCACATGTCCGATGCCGAGCTGGGAGAGCAGATAGGCGAGAGGCGTCTCGTAGAAGATCGAGTGCCGGGCCTTCACCACGAACAGCGACGCGTCGTCCGGCCGGAGGGGCTCGACCAGATCGGCGTGCGGGCCGGAGAGCGCGGTCTCGACGATCTCGCCGTGGTGGGACCGCCATTCGCCGAAGTTGTCGTTGACGTAGATGACCGGAACGTCTCGCTCCCTGGCCCGCTCCAGCAGCCGGACGACGGACGGCACCACTTTCGTCACGGACGGAAGGAGGAGGTCCGCGTCGGCGTGTTCATACGTATTGATCATGTCGATGACGACGACAGCGCTTTTCCTCATGACCTCCATGGTGTCACCGCGGCCCCGGTATGACCGCTGGGCACCCGAGCCTCGGCGGCCCGTCCTCAGCGGCCCGGCCCGGGATCGGGGCGCACCGGCTCGGTGATGCCCGCGCGTGCCGCCTCCAGTTGCGCCGCGAAGGCCACCCCCAGGAAAAGCGCGATACCGGTCAGATTGGCCCACAGCAGGAGAGCCACAAAAGCCGTCAGGGGCCCGTACACCGCGCCGAACGAGCCGCTGCGTCCGACGTAGAACGCCAGCAGCCAGGTGGCCACCACCCACAGCAGCAGATGTACGGCGGAACCGAACGCGAGCCACGTGTAGCCGGGCTGGTCACGCCGGGGAGACCAGCGGAAGATCACGGCCGAGGCGACCCCCGCGAGGACCACTCCGAGGGGTATCTCCAGCGGCCCCCACACATCGAGCCAGCTCCGGGACCAGCCCAGCGCCCGCACGACGGAGTCGCCCACCGCCTCCCCCGCGACCAGCACCAGGAAGCCGAGCGCCATCGGCACTCCGGCGGCGAACGCGAGCACCAGGCCCCGCGCGTACTTGGCGAGGAAGGGGCGGTCCCGCTCGATGCCGTAGATGCGATTGCAGCCCCGCTCGATCTGGCCCATCGCCGAGGCGAGGTTGAGCGCGGCGAAACCGAGCCCGAGCCACATCGCCACGGCGCCCGCCACATCCGCGCCCGCGCTGCGCCGAGTGTCGTTCAGGGCACCCTGGACCAGCTCCGCGCTGTCGCCCGGCACGATCCGGCCGAGCGTCAGCTCGATGATCCGGCCCAGGCTTTCGGTGTGGACCGTGGCGGCCACCCCGACGAGAGCGATGGTGAAGGGCACCATGCCCAGTACCACCTGGAAGCCCAGGGACCGCGCCTGGCTGAAGCCGTCCGCGTACCGGAACCGGGAAAAGGCGTCGAGGAGCAGCTTGCGCCCGCCGTAGTGACGCAGCGCCGTCAGCGCCTCGTCCCCCGAAAGCTCCTCACCGATCATGTCCCGCGTCTGCGGAACATGCACAACAGTCCCCATGGCCATCCTCCCGCGTGTCCCGGCCGGTACCGGGAGCGCCTGGCGGACATCTACCCAGCGGACGGCGTCCCATCTGGTCCCCGGGGCGCGACGCGACATGAGCGACGCCCGTGGGCGTCGCCGGCCGGGCGGGATCAGTCGCGCGGCGCCGGCGGCTGGGCCGGCGGCAGCCGCAGATGGCTCAGGTCGGCCGGTACCGGACTGTTGGGGCGGAACAGCGGAGCGGCCTGGCCGTCGGCCGCCGTCGAGGCGGGCGCGTCGGTCAGCCGGAAGCGCTCGCGCAGCCTGCTGTAGAAGTCGGTGGGCCCCATCCGCACCAGGCGCAGCCGGTACTTGGCCCCGTACACGCCGACCCAGTCGCCCGGCTCCAGCACCCCGCGGAGCTGCCCGTCGATACTGATCGCCACATCCCCGGAGTGCGGCAGCACCCGTAGTCCGACCGGCTCGTCGGGGGCGGTCACCACCGTGCGGTTGAACGTCATGTGCGGCGCCACCGGCGTGAAGACCACGGCGTCCATGTGCGGAGAGAGCACCGGGCCTCCGGCCGCGAAGCTGTAGGCGGTGGAGCCGGTCGGAGTGGCGACGATGACGGCGTCCGCCGAGTACGCGGCGAGGAGCCGGCCGGCGAGATACACCCCCAGACTCGCCTGCCGGTCCCTGGCGAGCTTCTCCAGGACGATGTCGTTGAGAGCCATGACGTCCAGGGCCACGCCCCAGTCCTCGCCCCCGGTGGTGCCGGCCCGGACATGCGGCGGCGGCAGCGTCGGCCCGCGCCCGTAGCGCAGCAGGGCCTCGATGCCGGACGGCATCTCCAGGGGGCGTGAGGCCCGCATGGTGAGCGTCATACGTTCCTCGATCGTGGCCCGGCCCTCATGGACCGAGGTCAGTGCCCGCGACACCTGCTCGACCGGGACCTCGGTGAGGAAACCGACCCGTCCCAGATCGACGCCCAGCACCGCGGCGTTGTTCTTGGCGGCGATCCGCGCGCCGCGCAGGAAGGTGCCGTCCCCGCCGAGTGTCACGACCAGGTCGGGATTGCCCGCCGCCGAGGACTCCTCCTGCCCTCCGTGGCGCGGTTCACGGTCCTTCCACACGTCGATCTCCCGGCACGGGATGCCGTTCGTCTCGCACCAGCCGCGGACGACCTCCGCCGCCGCGACGGCCGCGGGACGGCCCTGATGGACCACGACACCGATACGTTTCACAGGCATGATCGCGCTCTCCGTATGTCCGGTCCTCGGGTTCCGTCTGCTTCAGCGGTCAAGGATGACCGAAGAGAACGGAGTGAGCGCGGTGCGCGGCGGCCCGGCGCGCCGGAGAGGGTCGTGCTCGGGCTCTTTCGCCGGGATCGGGGCACGGGGCCGGTGCCGGATCGCGGGGCGGCCCCGCCTGGCGCCCCGGCGTGAACGGTCACGCACAACCGATTCACCCGAATGGCGGATAGCGGTGATGGGGCACATTGTGCAGTGAGCGGCGCGTGGTTGAGCTGCCGGAGCCGTGCCCGGAGGGCTTCCCCGGTTGCCGTCGGCCCCGCGTGGAGGCGCGATGGATGGGTGCGCGACTGACCGTAAAGGGCCAGGCCGTGAGGGTCCGGCCCCGCAGACGCGCTTCCCCCACGCGAGGAGTGATCTCTGATGTCAGCCGACGGCGTCTTCGACAACCCCAATGAGCTGAACGGTCTGGCCGTGTACGACCGGGACGGCGAAAAGATCGGCAACGTCGGCCATGTCTATGTCGACGACCGCACGAGCCGCCCGGAATGGGTGACCGTGAAAACCGGTCTTTTCGGTATGAAGGAGAGCCTCGTACCGCTGGCCGGCGCCCGCCGCCTCGGCGAGGACCTGCATGTCCCGTACACCAAGGAGACCGTCAAGGACGCGCCGCGTCTGGATGCCGACGAGCACCTGGAGCCCAGCCAGGAGAAGCAGCTTTACCAGCATTACGGCATCACCGGGCCTCAGGGCGGCAGGAGCGCGATGGGCAAGCCCCTGGCGACCGGCACGGCGGGCACCGGCGCGGCCGCGGCCGGCACCGGGAGGGGCACGGGCATGGGCCGGGACATGGCGACGGGAATGCCGGCCGGCTCGGACATGACCGCCGGCGGGAGCCCGGGACCGGCGATGGCCGGGAGGGCCGGCGCCGCCGCGACCCGTGGCAGCCACCCGGCCCCGGACCCCGGGCAGAGCGAGGAACTCATCCTCTCCGAGGAGCAGTTGCACATCAGCACCGAGGAACACGAGGTCGGCAGGGCCCGGCTGCGCAAGGTCGTGGTGACCGAGAGCGTCACCACCTCCGTGCCGCTGAGCCATGAAGAGGTGCATGTCATCCATGAGCCGATCGCGCCCGGCGAGCGCGCCGGCGACGGCGGCGCCCGCATCGGCGAGGCCGAGACCGAGGTGACGCTCCACGCCGAACAGCCCGTCATCCGCAAGGAAGCCGTTCCCGTCGAGCGCGTGCGCATGGAGACGGAGAAGGTGACGGAGCAGCGCGAGGTCTCCTCCGACGTCCGCAAGGAGCAGATCGAGTACGACACCGGCCAGAGTGACAAGGACCTCGGAGGCAAGCGCGGCCCCCGCCACTGAGCCGGTCCGCCCGCTCGGCACCCGCTGTGCGGAGGCTGTTGTGCGGCCCCGGCGCCGCCCGCCGCGTGCGAGAGCGGCGCCGGGGCCCTCGGTCGCTCGCGGCGCGGGAGTACGTACTCCGGGTGCGGCTGATTCTTCCGGCGAGGAGTGCCGGGAGGACGGCGGGACAGGTGTTGTGTATGACCACCTACGTAGTGACGATCCCCGGCACGCTTCATGAACCGCTGACCGGCGAGGCGCGGTCCGTACTGCTCGGGGCCCTGAGGCCGGCGGACCCGCAGGGCACCGAATTCGGCGCGGCGGAGGAACTGGACCTGCTCTCCGTGGACACCGAGCAGTCGACGCTCACCATCCGCCTCGAAGTGGAGGCCGACGATTCGAACGCGGCGGAGGAGGAAGCCCGGAGGATCGCGAGCGACGCGCTCGACAAGGCCGGCTTCACCATCCGGACCGCGCCCCTGGGGGACCCGGTCATCACGGGCATCGACGCGGGCTGAGGGTTGTCCGACAAGGTCGCGAGCGGGCGCGACGGGCACGCCTCCGTCGCGCGCCCGGCCGGTGCGGCGGCGGCCCGCACCGCCTGCGGCTCGCTGCCCAGGGGCGCGCGATCGGTGCCGCGACGGCCGAGCCGCCCCTCGATGGCATCGGCCCAAGGGGTCAGCGGACGGTCAGAGTGCCCTTCATAAAGGGGTGAATGGTGCACATGTACTGGTAAGTGTCGGCGTTGGCGGGGGCGGTGAGGGTGACCGTCTTCCCCCTGGGGATGTCGCCGGTGTTGAACGCTTTCCCCGTGATGGCGGTCAGCGTGTGGGTGACGGCGTCCTTGTTGATCACAGTGATCTTCGCACCCGGTGACACGGTCAGGGCTGCGGGCTTGAAAGTGAAGTTGTCGATGGTAATGGTGTGCCCGCCCGCGGACGAGGTCGCGCTGGGGGCGGTGGAGGATGAACTGCTGCCACCGGTGTCGGAGCAGCCACCGAGAGCGGTGACGCAGACGGCGGCGAGGACTGCGGCCAGACGTGCCTGACCCGTGCGGTGTGCGAGCGTCATCTGCTCTCCGGCCTGTCGGGCCCCGGTCCTGCCGGGAGGATCAGTAGCTGCCGGCGGTCGGCGAGCCGCTCGGTGAGCTGCCGGTCGGGCTCGGTGATCCGGTGGTGGGGCTCGGCTGCGGCTTGGTGACCCTGTTGCCGGCCGGGTTGATGACGAACCACTTGGCTCCGAAGGCGGTCAGACCCTGGCCTCGCGTCTCGCCCGGCTTCTTGTCGGCCTCGAAGCGGTACAGCGGGTGGCCCCGGTAGGTGACCTGCTTCTTGCCGTCGCTGCGGGTGGTGGTGGAGAGCAGGCTCTGGTCGACGCCGCCCTTGCCCGCCCTCGGCTGTCCGGTGACGATCTGGGGCGGCCAGTCCACGGCGCAGTCTCCGGAGCAGGTGGACTTGTTCCTCGTGTCGGCCTCGAAGAGGTAGAGCGTATGGCCCTTGCTGTCGATCAGGATCTTCCCGAGTGGCCCGGACGCCACGGAGATCTCGTTCGGGTTTCTGGCGGGCGGGGACGGGCTCGCGGAGGGGGTCGGGCTCGCGGACGCCTCCGCGAAGTCGGCGGGCATGTCACGCTTGGCCGCCGATCCGCCGCCGCTGTCGGAACATCCGGCGAGCGCCGCCGCGCACAGTACGGCGGCCGCCACGGCGGCGGCTGTCCTGGTGTTGCTCCTCATCAAGGCTCCTCTGATCAGGCCGCCCCACGGGCAGCAAACCGACCGGCTGATCACGGCCGGCAAAACCCACTACACGACACCCCCCGGCAGCGGGCCACCCGGAAGAGCCGTCCGACGTACGGCGGCCGGGCGGGCCCCGTCCGGGACCGCCCCCGGCGGACCCTCCGGGTGGGGTAATGTGGGCGGCTGCGAAGGGGAGTAGCCCCGCGAACCGGTCGTCGACACACTGGAGCCTTCGGGTTCCCGGTGGCCGGGCCCGCCGATCCGGCGGGCGGGCGAGACCTTCGGTCAGGCACAGACACGTCCGCGCCCCTGCGGACACCACCGTCGTGCCGGGCCGAGTGGTCCTCCATTCCTTCCGGGGCATGACGAAGATCCGGGCCCGGCCCTCAGAGAAAGCCACCCGGAATGCATCTCGACCCCCTGGCGGTCCTCACCGCCTTCGGGCTGATCTTCCTTGCGGAGCTCCCCGACAAGACCATGTTCGCGTCCCTCGCCATGGGTACGCGCATGCGCCCGCTCTACGTCTGGTTCGGCACGTCGACGGCGTTCATCGTGCACGTCGCCATCGCCGTCGGAGCGGGCAGTCTGATCGGGCTCCTGCCCGACTGGATCGTCAAGCTCGTATCCGCCGTGCTCTTCGCGTTCGGCGCGTTCATGCTGCTGCGCGACGGAGGCGGCGACGAGGACGAGGGCGGCGACGTCAGGACGGTGACCGGTTTCTGGCCGGTGTACTCCACGGCCTTCATGGCCGTGTTCATCAGCGAGTGGGGCGACCTCACCCAGATCACCACCGCGAACCTCGCGGCCGGCAACGGCACCTGGTCCACCGCCATCGGCTCGGCGGCCGCGCTGATGTCCGTCTCGGCCCTGGCGCTGCTCGCCGGCCGTTTCATAGCGACCCGTGTCCCCCTCAAGACCGTCCAGCGCGTCGGCGGGGTGTGCATGCTCGGCCTCGCCGTCTGGTCCGTCGTCGAGATCTTCGTGGGCTGACCTGACGGCCGTCCGGCCCGCTCTTTCCGGCCCCCGCCCGGCGTCCCGGGCGGGGGCCGCGTCGTCGGCGGTGGGACGGGGGTGGCCGGCTGCGCTGCCCGGGCGGCGCCCGCGTACGCTTCCGACAACTGTTGTTGTCCAGGGGGATGCGTCTACATTGTGGGCATGCGCCGGAACGACCTGTCCTCCCAGTTCAGCGAGGAAGACATCGACCGGATGTCGAGTCTCGCCGTCGGCGACCTCGCTCACCGGCTCGCCGACGAGATATTCGACTGGACCGTACCGGACCCCGGGGACGGCTCACCGGCATCCGGCGGCGGAGATCCGTCGGCCGCCGGTCCCCTCGCCCGTTTGCGCATACTCATGCATCTCAACCGCGCGGTGGAACGCCTGGCCCGTGCCGAGGCCGAACAGGCCGCACGCGCGGGCGCCGGCTATCCGCAGCTCGGTGACGCCTGGTACATCTCCCGCCAGGGAGCCCGCCGGCGATGGCCGGGGCTCGTCTTCACCGCCACGCCGCCCGTCCGCCCGATACCCCCGCAAGAGAACAGGAACGACCCCGTGAACAGCCAGAGCCACACCTACGACGTCCTGCTGGTGGAGGACGACCCAGCCGACGCCCTTCTGATCGAGGAGGCACTCCTGGAGCACGGGATGGCTCGTTCGATCAACCAGGCCGAGGACGGTGTGGCGGCGCTCGAGTACCTGCGGGACACGGCGAACCCCCGGCCCGATCTCATCGTGCTGGATCTGAACATGCCGCGCATGAACGGCCGGGAGCTGCTCACCGTACTGAAGGACGACGCCGATCTGCTGACCATTCCGGTCGTGGTCCTGACCACCTCGGGCGCCCCGGACGATGTGCGCTCTGCCTATCTTCAGCACGCGAACGCGTATGTCATCAAGCCGCTCAATCTGGACGAGTTCATCCAGGCCGTACGGAGCATTGACGCGTTCTTCCTCGAAACGGCCGTCAAACTGCCCCGGCGCTGATCGCTGGTCCGGGCGGCGGCCGGCGCCGCTCGGACCTTTCCGCCCATGGGCCGGGTGGCGGTGATTCCGGTCGCCCCGGACGGCCGGCGCCGGTCCTGCCGGGTTGGAAGCTCCCCCGTGTTTACGATGCCCGTATGAGACGGCCGCCGCGCAGCGCGCTCCCGCCGCCCGGGACGGGCGGGCATCCCGAGCACGCGGCCGGCGCCCGCGCGACCGCTCCCGTACCGGCCGTCCCGTCCCCGGGCGGACCGCGATTCCTGTGCATACAGGCGTGCCCACCACCGGCTCCCTCACCGGGCCGATGGCCGCCGCCGGTATGTCACACCTCCCCCGCACAGGAGTCGCCCCATCATGACCGCACACCGTTTCTCCGCCCGTCGCCCCGCCCTCGCCGCACCCTTGGCCTGCGCCGCGCTGCTTCTCAGTGCCTGCGGCGGCGCCGGCACGGGACCCGCCACGCAGACCGGCCATGACGCGAGTGCTCCGGCCTCGGCCCACAACTCCACCGACGCCTCCTTCGCGCAAGGCATGATCCCCCATCACCGGCAGGCGCTGCGGATGGCGGGTCTCGCCGCCGGACGCGCCTCCTCGACGGAGGTCAGGGCGCTCGCCGCCACGATCACACAGGCTCAGGACCCCGAGATCAAGGCCATGTCCGGCTGGCTGCGGACCTGGGGCGAACCGGTCCCGGCCGCGGGCGGGACCGGTCACTCCGGCCACTCCGCGCACTCGATGCCCGGGATGATGAGCGACGACGACATGGCCTCCCTGGAGAAGGCGACCGGCGCGGCCTTCGACACCGCCTTCCTGGACCTGATGGTGAGGCACCACGAGGGCGCCGTGGCGATGGCCAGGACCGAGACATCACGGGGCGCCAACGAGGACGCCAAACGCATGGCAGGCGCCATCGTCGCGTCCCAGACGGCCGAGATCACCCGTATGAAGGCACTGCGCCGCTGACTGAGGGTTGTCCCGTAGTCCCCGGCGGGCTCGCGCGATCCCCGGCGCCAGACCCCGCTCCCCGGCCCAGCCGGATCCGGACGAAAGACCCTGGGCGTGTTCGAAAGGTGCGCCGCCCGGCCCGGCCGCACGGAACAACCGTGTCAAAAATGCTCTACCGGCGGGGCGATGTGCCGGCTTGAACCAGGAATCGTGCCAGGTCAGTGCTCTCCGGAAGGGCGTCGAGCGAGAGGGGCAGCGTAGCGACAGCGCCCTCGTGCAGCACAAGAAGTCGGGTGGCGAGGGTGGCCGGGTGCGAGCAGCCCGCTGAGGCGGCGAGTTCCTTGAACAGGTTCAGCAGCCAGAGCTTCTGGTTCGCGGCGATGCGATGTGCGGGATGCGAGGGGTCCGGGAGTTCCGCCAGTGCGTTGATGAAGGCGCATCCGCGGGTGTTGGTCTCGCTCCAGGTCCGCAGGGCCTCGAAGGGGGCGACGACGGCCTCGGCCGGAGTATCGCCGGCGTCAACGGCGGCACGGACGAGTGACCGCCAGCGCTGGTCGCGTTCCGTGAGATAGGCCGCCACGAGGTGGTCTTTCGAACCGAACTGGTTGTACAGGGTCCGCTTGGTCACGCCCGAGTGCTCGGCGATCAGATCCACGCCGACCGCCGTGATGCCGCGGTTGTAGAACAACTCCTCGGCAGCCGCCACGATGCGGCGGCCGGCCGGCGTCATGGGCCGCGCTTCCGGCACGACAGGCCCCTTCACAGGTCGGTGTACGGTGATGTTCACAGATCAGTATACCTACGAGGAGGTTCAGCGATGGGCGGGTCCGATCTCATGCGAGCGGTGCGCATCGTCAGGCACGGAGGACCGGAGGTCCTTGAGCCGGTGGAGGTCGCCGTCCCCGCCCCTCGGGCAGGGGAGGTGCTGGTCCAGGTCGGCGCGGTGGCGCTGAACAACACCGACCTGTGGACCCGGGAGGGCGCCTACGGCCGTCCGGACGACCCGAGGGCACTGTCGGGCTGGCGAGGCCCGATCGACTTTCCGCGCATCCAGGGCGCCGACGTGGCCGGCCGGGTCGTGGCCGTCGGCACCGGCGTAACGGGGGGCCTCGTGGGACGCCGAGTGGTCGTCGACCCCGCGATCTACGACACCGATGGGCCGGACGCCCACCCGGTGGGTCTGATGGGGAGCGAACGCGACGGCGGATACGCCGAGTATGTGACGGCGCCGGTAGAGCGTGTACACGACGTAACGGAATCTCCGCTCACGGACGAGCAGCTCGCGACGCTGCCGACCGCCTTCGGCACGGCGCTGGGCATGATCGAGCGAGGCCGGCTGCGGAAGGGGGAGACCGCCCTGGTCTCGGGAGCATCCGGCGGCGTCGGCCTCGCGCTGATACAGATCGCCCGTGCACGCGGCGCGAGGGTGATCGCCATCAGCAGTGGACCCAAGATCGACGCGGTACGCGAAGCAGGCGCGCACGACGTCATCGACCGCGCGGGAGACTTCGCCGAGCAATTCCGCGCCGCCGCCCCGGAGGGCATCGACGTCGCACTCGACGTGGTGGCCGGCGAACTGGTCAGCGAGGGGCTGCCGCTGCTGCGCGAAGGAGGCCGGTGGGTCATCGCCGGCGCACTCGGCGGCTACGGCGTGACCTTCGACGTGCGCCGCCTCTACCTGCACAACGCCCAGGTCATCGGCTCCGCGATGCACACGCCCACGCACTTCGACCTCCTCATGGACCTCGCTCGCCGGGCAGAGGTCCAGCCCGTCATCGCCACGGCCTTTCCCCTGCGCGAGGCCGCTCAGGCCCAGGAAGAACTCTCCCGCAGGGAGCACGTGGGAAAGATCGTCATGCACCCCTGAGTTCCCTCCGGTGGATCACGGGCGGAGCCATGAGCGGTCCGCCGCGACGGTGCCTTCGAAGACGCAGGCCCTCTCGCCGTGGCAGGCAGCGACTGAACCGGCTGATCGTCCGCTCGACCTCGGTCGGGCACCCTTCCCGGAATACCCCCTAGGGGTATATTGTTCTGATGGTTCCAGCCAGAGAACGACAGACCGTGCTCCACGGAGGCAGCCATGGACCACCAGACACCACACCCGGTTGAGCAGCCCGGCCGCAGGGGGCCCGCTCACCAGCACGCCGGCCACGCACACGCCGCCCACGGCCGGCCGGGCGGGGGCAACGGCTGGCGCACCGCCGTCCGGGCCACCCTGCACTGCCTCACCGGCTGCGCGGTCGGTGAGGTCCTGGGGATGGTCGTCGGCACCGCGGCCGGCCTGGACAACGCCGCCACCATCGCGCTCTCCGTCGCCCTGGCGTTCGTCTTCGGTTACGCCTTCACGATGCGGGGCGTACTCGGCGCGGGTCTGCCCGTTCGCCGGGCACTGAAGATCGCACTGGCCGCCGACACCGTCTCCATCGCGGCCATGGAAATCATCGACAACGCCGTCATGGTGGCCGTCCCCGGCGCGCTGCACGCGGGCCTGGCCGACGTCCTCTTCTGGGGGTCGCTGACCTTCTCGCTCGCGGTCGCCTTCGTCCTCACCGTCCCGGTGAACCGGTGGCTGATCTCGCACGGCAGGGGCCATGCCGTTGTCCATGCCTAAGACGGTGTCCCGACAGGGATGACCAGTTCGGGGCGGTCCCACAGCACGGCGGGCGGGTTCGCGGGCTCGGTACCGGTCCGCAGGGCACCCACGCTGCGGTAGAAGCCCTCGGCGGGCGGGTGCGAGACCACCCGGACACGGTCGAGTCCGGCGCCGCGCGCCTGGATCCTCATGTGCTCGATGAGCCGTCGCCCGATACCGAGACCCTGGGCGTGGTCGGCGACAAACATCAGGTCGAGTTCGGCCGGGACGAGCACCAGAGCATAGAAGCCGAGCAGCCGGCCCTCGGCGTCGACGGCCAGGAAGACCTGATGGGTCTCGATGTAGTCGGGACCCACCCGATACCCCGCGATCATGGACGCATAGGGCCCCTCGTAGGCACTGGAGCGCTGAATCAGCCTGGTGAGCCGCTTGGCGTCACGCGCGGTCGCCCGTCTGATGGATACGGCCTCGCCACGCACCCCGCCACCCGCACCCGTAACACGCGACGTCATACGGCGAGTATTACGTACGCGAGGTGGCTGCCTCCCACCCGCCCCGCCTTGACCTCGGCAGACAACTCTGTCTAATCTATGCGAGCTCAATGAACAGACTGGTCTACTCAATATCTCGCCGTGCGCCGTCCCGGCCGCCCGTACCCAGCCCACGAAGGAATTTCATGACGAACCTCTCGGCCATCGCGGCGCCCGCGCCATCGACGGAAGGGACCGCCGGCACGCGGCGGCTTCCGCCGAACATCGCGCTGTATGTGCTGGCCTCGATCGTGGTGTCCTTTCTGGCCGCCTCCAGCGCGCCGACTCCGCTCTACGCGGTCTATCAGGCCGAGTGGGGCTTCACCCCCATCACGACCACGGTCGTTTTCGGCGTGTACGCGCTGGCGGTGCTCGCCGGGCTTCTGACGCTCGGCAAGCTGTCCGACCATGTCGGAAGGCGCCCGGTGCTGCTCGCCGCTCTCGGTGTGCAGGCCGCTTCGATGGCCGTGTTCGCCACCGCCGACGGCGTTCCCGCGCTGCTGGTCGCGCGGATCGCCCAGGGGCTGTCGACCGGGGCCGCCCTCGGCGCGATCGGCGCGGGGATGATGGACATCAACCGGCCCAAGGGCACCATCGCCAACGCCGTGGCGCCGGGACTCGGCACGGCGACCGGCGCGCTGGTGTCCGGGCTGGTGGTCCAGTATCTGCCGGCGCCCACACACCTGATCTATCTGGCCCTGCTGGTGGTCTTCGCCCTTCAGGCCGTCGCCGTCTCCCGCATGACGGAGACGGTGACCCGTAAGCCGGGCGCCCTCGCCACCCTCAAGCCGGAGATCAAGCTGCCGCGCGCCGTACGCCGCCCGGTCCTGGTGGCCGCGCCGGTGCTGTTCGCCGTCTGGTCGCTGGCCGGGCTCTACGGATCGCTCGGCCCGGCGCTGGTACGCGGGCTGATCGACTCCTCGTCCGTGGTGTTCGGCGGACTGAGCCTGTTCATCCTCGCCGGAGTCGCGGCGCTCTCGGTCCTGGCGCTGCGGGGCGCGGCGGCGCGGACGGTCATGCTCACCGGCATCCTCGCGCTGATAGCCGGGGTGGCGGTCACGCTCGTCTCGATGGAGGCGGGCTCGGCGACCGGCTTCTTCATCGGCACGGCGATCGCCGGCCTCGGATTCGGCAGCGGCTTCCAGGGCGGCATCCGTACCGTCATGCCCCTGGTCACCGCCCATGAGGGCTCGGGCGTGCTCTCGCTGCTGTACGTCGTGTCCTATCTGGGGATGGGCGGACCGGCGGTGATAGCGGGCTTCCTGGTCGTGCACGCCGGCGGGCTGTTCACCACCGCCCGGGAGTACGGCGTCGCCGTGATGGTCCTCGCCGCGCTGGCTCTCCTCGGGCTGCTTCGCCGGAACTCCGCCCGGCCCGCGGCCATATGATGGACAGTCCTGTCAGGAAGGTGAGAGAGATGACGACCGCCAGCAGGGGCACGGCCAAGCCTTCGGCACGGGAACGGCTGCTCGCCGCCGCGAACGAACTGTTCTACGCGGAGGGCGTGCAGACGGTCGGTATCGACCGGGTCATCGAACACGCGGGGGTGGCCAAGGCGTCGCTGTACAACACCTTCGGCGGCAAGGAGCAACTGATCGGCGCCTACCTCGAATCCCGTCACAGCCGCATGACCGGCCGGATCACGCGCGCGGTCGAACGCCACAACACGCCGCGTGAGCGGCTGCTCGCCATCTTCGACGCGCAGCGCGAACTCTTCGCCGAGCCCGGCTTCCACGGGTGCGCCTTCGCCAGCGCCAGCGCGGAAACCCGGCCGGGCAGCCTGGTCGAGCAGGCCAGCGACACCTACCGGGGCTGGATCCGCGATCTGCTCACGGACCTGGCGCGGCAGGCCGGCGCCGCCGACCCCGGGACCCTGGCCCGGCAGCTCCATCTGCTCTACGACGGCGCCACCCAGGCCGCCCGTATGGACCGTGATCCCTCGTCGGCGGCCACCGCCCGCACGGCGGCGTCCGCACTGGTGGACGCCGCAACGCCACTTTCGTAACGCACCGGAGGGCGATCGCTTCAGCCGGCGGCACCCGGTCGGCGGCCCGGCTGGAGCGTCTGGCCGGGGGCGGACCGAGCCGGATTGACGTGGGTGAAGTCCGCCGGCACTCCGGTGTGCTCCACCCCCTCGTCGTCCTGGTAACGCCACTCGAACGGCACGCCGTGGGCCGTCATC
Source organism: Streptomyces sp. NPDC006923 (assembly GCF_040635655.1). Taxonomy (NCBI): domain Bacteria; kingdom Bacillati; phylum Actinomycetota; class Actinomycetes; order Kitasatosporales; family Streptomycetaceae; genus Streptomyces; species Streptomyces sp. NPDC006923. Next base: position 434,170 of record NZ_JBEYIF010000003.1, on the reverse strand, counting down.
ACATCGGGGCCGTCCATGAGCTGGAAGTGCAGGTGCGGCTCCGAGGAGTTGCCGGAGTTCCCGCATTCGGCGAGCTGTTGACCGGCCGTCACCCGGTCTCCCGCGGTCACCCGGAGCGAGCCGCGCCGCAGATGCGCGAACACCGCGTGCACCCCGTCGCCCAGGTCCAGCACGATGTGATTGCCCAGCAGATGACAGGGCCATCCCAGGCCACGCACAAAGCCCTCCAGCAGCAGGAAGGCGAGACCGGGCAGCGACGTCCGGGTCAGATGGTCCCGCTGCCTGGTGGCGGTCGCCACGACCACTCCGTCAGCCGGCGCCAGCAGCGGCATGCCGAACGAGGGAAAGGACCCGGGTCGCCGGAAAAGCGGCCAGAACCGGCTGAAGGACGGTGCGCCGACGCCTTCGAGCGGAGCGTACGTCAGGTCGATGGCATAGGTCTGGGCATGGCTGTGCACATGGCTGGGGACCTTTGTCCCCGGGCCGTTGAGCGCCCTCCAGCGGCCGGTCAGGGGCACCAGGACCGGTACGGGCGGCTGCTCCCGGAGCGGACGCTGGGTGCGTATGAGCGTCCAGCCCATGAGCCAGCCGGCGACGCACAGTCCGACGCCGGTGTACCAGAGCGGACCGATCCCCGCCACGTTGATCAGAATGCACAGCGCTCCGGCGCCCGACACCAGGCCGTAGCGCTTCCACAGCGTCATCAGCATGTCCGTCCCCCGCCCCCGGACACCGCCGGACGAATCGCCTCGGGCCCTTGGCCGCGGGCGCCCTTCAGGGCGACGGTATTCCATCGGCCCTCTGCCGTCACGGGCGTTCCCGCTGCGCTCGGTGGGTCGCGGGGCCGCTGCCGCGCAGCCGCCTGCCGATGTGCGCGGGCATCAGGGGGGCGTGGGCACTGAGGGCCTCCAGGAAGGAGGTGGTGACCGGATCCGGACTGGTGCGGGTGTATCCGGTCAGTTGCCGGACCACAGGCGGGTCGGGGCGCAGGAACGCGCCGGCGAAGCGCGGCGGGATGGTGTTGGCGGGCACGAGTGTGGGGCCGAGCCCGGCCGCGGCGTAACCGACGGCCGAAGGGGCCTGTTCGGTGCGCACCGCGATCCGGGGCCGGAAGCCGGCCTCCGCGCAGGCCCGGTCGAGATAGTCGGAGAGTCCGCTCTCGGGCGTGAAGTGGACCCATTCGCGGTCCGCCAGTTCGGACAACCGGACGTTCGGTGTCTGTGCCGCGACCGCCGCGGGGTCGTCGGCGTGCGTGACGACCAGGAACTCCTCGGTGCCGATGTGGTGTGCGGCGCCCTCCCAGCCGTCGGGCAGCGGGCCCACGGCGACGTCCGCCTGACCGGCGGTCATCGCCTGCCCCATGTCCTGCCATCTGCGGTGCTCGAACAGACGGATACGTACCCCCGGGTGCCGCAGCCGCCACGGACCCAGGACCGTGGGCAGGACACCGGCGCTGATCGAATAGAGCACCGCCAGGTGCAATTCGCCGCTGGAGACACTGGCGGCGCGCCTGGCGTACATGGTGGCGCGCCCCGCCTCGGCCAGGGCGGCACGGGCGTGCGGCAGCATCGACCGGCCGGCCGGGGTGACGCGCACTCCACGAGACAACCGCTCCAGCAGCGGCCCGCCGACTTCGCGTTCCAGTGCCTGCAACTGGTGGGAAAGCCCGGGCTGGGTGACGTTGAGCCTTTCGGCGGCCCGGGTGAACGACCCCTCGTCCACGATCGTCACCAGGTATTCCAGCTGTCGCAGCGTCGCCATGACCTGAGCATATAGAGATGATGCGCAAGAGTTCTTGGACTTATGGATGGATTCAGGGAAACCATGGTTCTGTGCGCTGTCGGTCCGCAAGGGGCCGAACAATGACCGATCCGGTCGGACGTACCGCGAAAACGTACTTCGGTCGCGCCGAACGAGGAGTAAATCATGGCAATCACATCCCCTGAAACGATCACCGTGGGCAACATCGCTCTTTCCTTTCACCGGGCTGCCGCTGCCGTCACCCGTCGCGTCCTGGAGTCGTACGGCCATCGGGTGAACAGCGTCGAAGCCACCCACGAGAAACTGTTCCGCCGCCAGGCGGAAAATGGCGTTGACGTGCTGGTGTCCGCGTGGCTGCCGTCCAGCCACGGCATGTATCTGTCGCGGTACTCGGACCGGGTCAAGGTACTGACGCCGCATTACCGTCCCTATTGCGTCTGGGCGGTGCCGCCTTATGTGCCCGTCGAGGAAGTGCGGAACGTTTCCGATCTGTCCCGGCCCGAAGTCGCCGAGCGTATGACAACAGCCATCGGCGGAATCAACGCCGGCGCCGGTATCAGTCGTTTCTCCGCGACGATGGTGCGCGAGTACGGTCTGGACAGGCTCGGTTACACGTTCGCGCCCGGGACCGAGGACGGCTTCATCGCGCGCGTGGAGCGTGGCATCGCCGCACGTGAATGGTTTGTCATTCCCCTGTGGCGCCCGCAGTACCTCAACCGCCTCCACGCACTGCGGCCGCTCGAAGAGCCCAAGGGCTTGCTGGGCACCGTGGACAACGCCAGCCCGGTCATCCGTCTGGAGGCGCTGGAACGTATCCACCCCGAGGCCGTCGCCCGCCTGGACACCCTGCACATGGGAAACGAAGGTGTCGAGGAGATAGACATGTCGATCAGCGCCGGCGGACTGAGTCCGCTCCAGGCCGCTGATCACTATCTCACCGATCATCACCTCAGGCTCTTCGTCTGACCGGATCCCGCAACCGCCCGCCGGGAATTCCCGCACGGCCGCTGCCCGCCCGGGAGAACGTGGGGGGGCGACCCCTCGCGGTGTCAGTGGGGCCGCACAGCACAGCACAGCACAAAGGTGAATCGATGGAGGACATCCCCTGCGAGCCGTTCGAACGGAGCGGCTGTTCCGAACCCGCCCACGGAGGGGAAAGCGAGGGGAGCGGCAACCATCTGGTCCAGTTGAGCGAAGCCAGCACGCGCATCGGGACAACACTTGATGTCCTGCACACGGCGCAGGAACTGGCGGACTTCACGGTTCCTTTCCTCGCCGACTATGTCGCGGTCGATCTGGCGGAGACCATCCCGCTCGGCGAAGAGCCCAAGTTGAAGCTGGGAACCAACAAGGACGACGAGACGGTATTCCACCGGGCCGCCGCCGCCTCCATCCACGAGGACATTCCGGAGAGCATCTGGCAGAAGGAGGAGCCGGTGTTCGTGCCGCCCGACTCACCCTTCACCCGGGCTTATTTCTCACGGAAGTCCTATCTGGAGCCGGAACTGGATGTGCCGGCATGGGAGACCCACGACCCCGGCCGGGCGGCGAAAATGCGCGAGAACGGCATGCACTCGATGATGATGGTTCCCATCCACGCACGAGGGGTGGTGCTCGGAATCGCCATCTTCCTGCGGACCGACAACCCGTCGCCGTTCGATGTGTCGGACCTGATGCTGGCCGAGAACATTATTTCCCGGGCCGCTCTGTCCTTGGACAATGCCCGCCGTTACGCGCGTGAGCGGGCGGTGGCGCTCGCGCTGCAGCGCAGTCTGCTGCCGTCCACGCTCGCCGGGGGCTCCGCCGTCGAGCTGGCCTCCCGGTACCTCCCCGCGGACACCGAATCCGGGGTGGGCGGCGACTGGTTCGACGTCATCCCGCTGTCCGGCGCGCGGGTGGCGCTCGTGGTGGGGGACGTCGTGGGCCACGGCATCCAGGCGGCGGCGACCATGGGGCGCCTGCGTACCGCCGTACAGAGCCTCGCGGACATGGACCTGCCACCGGACGAACTGCTCACTCATCTGGACCACTTGATCCTCCGCCTCGTCGCGGCCGACGACACAGCGGGGAACACCGCGCAGAGCGCGGCCGGGGCCACCTGTCTGTATGTCGTCTACGACCCGGTGACGCGGCACTGCGCCATGGCGCGCGCGGGCCACCTGCCGCCGGCGGTCGTCGACCCCGACGGTCACGTCAGTTACCCGGATCTCCCCGCCGGTCCCCCGCTCGGACTCGGATCCATTCACACCGTGCCCTACGTCGCCATCGACATGACCCTTCGGGAGGGCAGCCTGATCGCCCTCTACACCGACGGCCTCGTCGAGAGCCGCGACGAAGACATCGATGTGGGCATGGATCGCCTGGCGGCCGTTCTCGGCCGGCCGGACCACTCCCTCGGGCAACTCTGCGCCGGCGCCGTCGGCATGCTGTCGGCCAGAAGGCAGCCGGACGATGTGGCGCTGCTGCTGGCCGCCACCCGGGTGATCAGTTCCAGCCGGACATCCTCCTGGGATCTGCCCGCTCTCGACCCGTCCCTCGTCGGTGAGGCACGCGCCAGGACGCGTCGTCAGCTGGCGAAGTGGAGCCTGAGCGAACTCGAGGTCGCGGCGGAGGTGGTCGTGAGCGAGCTGGTCACCAACGCCATCGTGCACGGCTCGGGGCCGGTCCGGCTGCGGCTCATCCGGGACCAGGTGCTGATCTGCGAAGTCTCCGACAACAGCGGCAGCCTGCCGCGCCAGAGACAGGCCAACGCCACGGACGAGAACGGCCGTGGTCTCTTCCTCGTCACTCATCTGTGCAGCCGATGGGGGAGCAGGTGGACTCCGGATGGCAAGATCATCTGGGCCGAACTCGACCTCCCGCCCAACCACCGTTGACCACGGCGGGGCGCACCTGCCGTCGGCACTACGACGAGATCCCGTCGAGGCCGACCGATAGGTTGGGGCGACGATCCGAGGGGCCGCGGAGGGGGGGAGTCCAGTGGCAGAACAACCGCGGGAATGGGTGCGGGTGCCGGTGGGTGACGACGCGAGCCGGTGGACCACCCGGGGTCTGTGCCGACGGGTGCTGCTCGTGGTGCACAACGTCACGGCCGCGACCCGGCTGCTCGACGTGTTCCCTCTCTTCCGTGATGATCTGCGCGTCCAATTGCTCGCGTCCTGTACGGGCTCATCGCCCTTCCAGAGCGGCGTGAAGGAATTGCTCGATTCGATCGGCGTACCGGTACTGCCCTGGGAACAAGCCGTGAGTACCCCGGTGGATCTCGCCATCTCAGCCAGCCTGGGAGGCCAACTCGCCTCCATACGTGGGGAATTAGCCGTTATTTCGCATGGCATCGGGTACAACAAGACACTGCGCCCGGTCTCCGGCGCGCCCGGCGACAACCCCGTGTTCGGTCTGGCCCCGGAATGGCTGCTGGCCGACGGCAAACCGATCGCGGACGCCTTGGTCTTCTCGCACCCCGAACAGATCGAGCGGCTGAATGCTGCCTGTCCCGAGGCCGTCCCGACGGCGGTGCTCGGCGGCGACCCGTGTTTCGACCGTATTCTGGCTGCCCGGCGCCACCGGGAGCGGTACCGCAGGGCGCTGGGTGTGCGGCAGGGCCAGCGCCTGGTGCTGCTGAACTCGACCTGGAACCCGGATTCGCTGTTCGGCGACCGCGGATCCGACGACGTACTGCCCCTGATACTGAGGCGGTTGACATCGGATCTGCCCGTGGATGAATACCGGGTCGCGGCCGTGCTCCATCCGAATATCTGGGCCGGGCACGGCCCCGGGCAGGTGCGGCTGTGGCTGGACCGGGCCAGACGAGCGGGTCTGGCGGTCGTGGATCCGCTGGCCGGCTGGCGGCAGGCACTGCTCGCCGCCGACCTGGTGATCGGCGATTTCGGTACCGTCAGTTACTACGCCGCCGCCCTGGGCACGCCTGTGCTGCTCGGATCGGCGTCCCTGGACGGCCTCGGGCCGACCTCGCCCGTCGCGGAGTTCGTCCGCACCGCTCCCCGGCTCGATCCCTACGCGCCGCTGCTTCCGCAGTTCGAGCACCAACTGGCCACGCACCGGCCACCGCGCGGGCCGGCCGAGATGACCACGTCGGCCCCCGGCCAGTCGGCGTCCCTGCTGCGGAGCCTGTTCTACGGGATGATCGGCATCCCGGAGCCCTCCGGACCCGCACTGCTCGACCCGCTGCCCCTGCCTCCCTACGAACCCGCCCCGCACACCGCGCCGCTGCGCGTCATCACCCGCGTCGGGGAGGACGGCGCGGTCGAGGTCCGCCGGTACTCCGAGCCCCCGGCCGAACCCGACGGGCCGGGCGAGAGCCATCTGGCCGTGCACGAGGACAGCCTCGACCCCGGCATGCTGGACCTCGCCGACATCATCTGGCGCCAGGGCGAGGCGCACGACCCCCGCCTCGGTCCCCCGCAGCAGTGGGCGGCTGAGATCCTCGCTCACTACCCGGGCTGCTCACTGGCCGCCTATGTCACCGGCCCACGTACCTGCGCGGTCCGGCACCGCAACGGTCTGCGGGGCGAACTCAGCGGCCATCCCGGAGCCGACCCCGCGCTGTACGCGTCGGCCTTCCTCGCCCACGCGGCCAGCGGGGCGACCGGGGAGTTCACCGTACGCACGGGGACGGGCGAACACCGGATCCGATCACGCCTGTCCGGCCAGGCACTGCCGGCGGATGACATCAAGGTAGTCGAGGTGGATGGCGGCCTTCTGTCCGCCGAGGAGCGGAGCGGCCTCATCGACCAGCCGTAGCGCGGCGGCATAGTCGCCCGCATCGCGCTCGGTCTCGGCCCGATCGGTCAGCACCCGGGCCTCGTTGTACGGCTCGGTGGTATCCAGGGCCCGGAAGAAGTCCAGCGCGGCATCGAGCCGCTGCCTGGCCGGCGCGAACCGGCCGAGACCGCGCAGGGCTCGACCGCGATGGCGTTCCAGCAAGGCACGCGCCCGGGGCAGGTGCCTCGCGTCCCGGTCCGTGGCGGCAATGCCGTCCAGCACCCGGCCCGCGGCGTCGAACGACTCCAGCGCGGCCGCGAACCGCCACTGACGCAGTCGCAGCAGGCCCAGCGACTCGATCACGGTTGCCTGACCCCGGAGATGGCCGGCCCGTGCCTCCGCGTCGGCGGCCAGCTCCAGTTCACGTTCCGCCTCGCCGTAGCAACTCGGCGTCTCCATCAGGGCGAAAGCCAGTTGAGTGTGCATCCGGCCTGCCATCGCCGTCCCCGGGAGGTGCCGTTCCGCAGCGCGCGCCCCGGCGCGCAGGGCCGGCAGCACGGCCTCGTGGCGGCCCGCCTTGAGCTGGACGGCCCACAACGCCTCAGTACCCCGGCACGCGGTGTTGAAGTCCCCGAACTCCTCGGCGGCCAGCACGCTCTCCACCAGATTGCCCAACTCGGCGGTCAGCGCACCGATCGCGGCACCCTCGTCCTCATAGTCTCCCGGACCCAGTTCGTCGAAGAGCGGGTCGACGTGCGGGCGTTCCCGCAGCGCGGCGAAGTCGGCCCGAACGGCGAAGCGCACGTAATACTCGACGGTCCTGGCCACCGCGGCGGCGCACCGCGCGAGTCCGTCCTCCCGGGCGGCAGCCTCGACCGCGTGCGCGCGAATCGCGGGGCGGAAGCGGAATCTCACGTCGGCAAGCTCCTCCAGCAACTGCCGCTCGGCCAGCTCCGCCAGCATGCGCCCCGCCGCTTCCTCACTCACCCCCGCCGCAGCGGCGACCGGCGCGGCGGTGAGCGCGGGCCAGGGCCGCAGCGAGGCCATCCGGTACAGCCGGGCCAGCTCCGGCGACAACTGCCGGTACAGGTCCTCCGTGACCGACCGGACCGGCTCCCCTCCCCCGCCCGCACCAGGCACCGGGACGGCGAGATACGGAACCATGGCACGCAGCGCGAGCGGCGACCCGGCACACCGTTCCAGCACTCCTGGGAGCGTGGCTTTGGCAGCCGCCAGGGTCTGCTTGGTCACCAGTTGACTCAGCAGCCGCCGCGCGTCCCGGTCCGCCAACGGCCCGACCGGAACCGGCACGGCGTCCAGACCGGTCAGCGGGCGTCGGGCCACCACGATCGTGAACACACCGGGAGCCCCAGTGATCAGCGGTCGGACCTGAGCAGCGGACTGCGCGTGATCCAGGACCACAAGTAACCGCCTGCCGCTCAGGAGCGTACGGAAGCGTTCAGCCCGGTCCTCCGTGGCGGGCGGGATGTGCTCCGCCGCGACGTGCAGCTTCAGCAGGAAATCCCGCAACAGCACCGCGGCGGTCGGAGCCGTGCCCGCCGACGCCCCGCGCAGATCCGCGTACAGGGTGCCGTCCGGGTAACGGCCTGACTCCTGGGCCCCGAAGTAGGCGGGCACCTCGCTGCTGCCGAAACCCTCGGGCCCGAACACGACCGCCAGCCGCGGCCGGCCGTCCGCCTTCCGCGCCGCCTCCTTGCGCAACAGCGCCAGCGCCTCTTTCCGGTCGGTGAAGAACCGGACCGGTGCCCGCAGGAGCTGGGGAGCGGGACCGTCCACCACCCCGTCGTCCGGCAGACCGCTCATCAGCGAACCCAGCACCTGGGCCTGGCCAGGATTACGCCGCGCCTCCGCCACGAGGATCCGGGCCACGGCCTCCCGCTCCGCCTGCCCGGCCGGAGCCGGTACCTCCCGCCCCGCCACCCTGGCCACCATCCCCCCGACAGCCTCGCTCAGCCGCCGACCGGACTCATTGGCCATCCCCGCGCTGACCGCCCCAAGGAATGCCATTACCGCCGACATGGACAGCGGATCAATCACGCCACAACCCCCGGCTCCTCGTCGCGCCGATGCCGGCGCGGCACCAGCCCCCTCGACTCCGCACCACCGTAGCCCGCGCCGATCTCCCGCGCCGACAGATGGCGCCAGTGATGCGCGATTGCCGGTCTCCCGAACGCGCGGCGAGGCCAGTCATGGAGGAATTTCGCATCGCGGGGTCACCCGACGCGCATCAGGACCGCGACTTTCCGTGGCCCCCCATGAGCTGAACCAACAGCACGTCGCTCAGCTCGAACCGATGCGCACGGTCTCCGCCGAAAATCCCCTCGTCCCCACGCCGTGCTGGGTGGCGGGGTTGGATCGATACTGGACCCGAACGGGCAACCGCCATCCGGCATTCCTCCCGCCCCAAGGAGCTGACCATGCGTCAGGGAAGTCGGTGTCCGGTCGGCGCCGGCACCGCGGAACGCCGCTTCGGGCCACCGTGGAACGCCAGGCTCACAGAGTGGACACAGGCCGCCTGACCTGCGGAGACCATGGTCAGAGACAGAGCCGCCAGCCTACCGGGGAGACACTCATGAAAATGCTGATCAATGTGCCGGAGACCGTGGTCGCGGACGCCCTGCGCGGGCTGGCCGCGGCGCACCCCGAACTCTCCGTCGATGTCGACAACCGCGTCGTGGTGCGGGGAGACGCGCCCGTCGCCGGGAAGGTCGGGCTGGTCTCCGGGGGCGGGTCCGGGCACGAGCCGCTGCACGCCGGGTTCGTCGGTCCCGGGATGCTCTCCGCCGCCTGCCCCGGGGAGGTGTTCACGTCCCCCGTGCCCGACCAGATGGTGCGGGCCGCCGCGGCCGTCGACAGTGGCGCCGGAGTGCTGTTCGTCATCAAGAACTACACCGGCGACGTCCTGAACTTCGACATGGCCGCCGAGCTGGCCGAGGACGAGGGCATTCAGGTCGCGAAGGTGCTGGTCAACGATGACGTGGCGGTGACGGACAGCCTCTACACAGCCGGGCGGCGCGGTACGGGCGCGACGCTGTTCGTCGAGAAGCTGGCGGGCGCGGCGGCCGAGGAGGGCGCGCCGCTGGAGCGGGTCGAGGCGATCGGGAGGCAGGTGAATGAGAGCTCCCGCAGTTTCGGTGTCGCTCTCAACGCCGTCACGACCCCGGCCAAGGGCAGCCCGACCTTCGACCTGCCCGAGGGCGAGCTGGAACTGGGCATCGGCATCCATGGCGAGCCGGGGCGGGAGCGGCGGGCGATGATGACCTCGCGTGAGATCGCCGACTTCGCCGTGAACGCCGTCCTGGAGGACCTGCGGCCGTCGGGACCGGTGCTCGCGCTGGTGAACGGCATGGGCGGCACCCCGTTGCTGGAGCTCTACGGTTTCAACGCCGAGGTGCAGCGGGTGCTGAGGGAGCGGGGTGTGCCGGTGGCCCGTACGCTCGTCGGCAACTACGTGACCTCGCTGGACATGGCGGGCTGCTCGGTGACCCTGTGCCAGGTCGACGAGGAGTTGCTGCGGCTCTGGGACGCGCCCGTGGAGACCGCGGCGCTCCGCTGGGGCCGCTGAGGGCTGTCCCGTCGTCCCGGCGGGCTCGCGACGACGGCCACGGCACCGCGCCGCGGCGCCGGAACGCCTCCCTACGTTCTGTATGAGGACGTACGTTCCGTATGAGGACGCCCCCCGAACGGCACGGTCCGCGCGAGGGGCCCGGTGCCTCTCCATCCGCTGTCCGGCCCCGCTCGCCGGCCGCCCCGAGTGCAGGATCCTCACCCGCCGTCGAGGTGGCCGGGGCTGTCGCGGTGCGTGTGATCGCACGGCGGAGGAGCATTCTCGTACCGGACGTATTTAAATAACGTCGACAGCGCAGCGCGTGTGCGTACCGGGCGTCACGGACCAGGGGGGTTTCGAGAGCACGTCCCGGGGCCGCTGGGTTGGCAGGTTTGGCAGGGACGGCAGGGAACGACCCAGGTCGCGAGGAGATCACGTGCCCGTTCAGGAACCCGAAAAGACGTTTGACGCCGGCTTCTTCCGCCGCTGGCTGACGACCGCCGCCGCCGCGGTGGAGCGGGAGGCGGACCGGCTCACCGCGCTGGATTCGGCCATCGGCGACGCCGACCACGGCAGCAATATGCTGCGCGGCTTCCGGGCCGTCACGGCCGTGCTGGAGAGGGAGTCGCCGGCCGCCCCGGGAGCGGTACTGGTCCTGGCCGGCCGGCAGCTCATCTCGACGGTGGGCGGCGCGTCCGGGCCGCTGTACGGGACGCTGCTGCGGCGCGCCGGCAAGGCACTCGGCGACTCGCCCGAGGTCACGCCCGCGGAGTTGACGGAGGCCCTGCGCACGGGCGTGGCGGCGGTGGCCCAACTGGGCGGGGCGAAGGCCGGCGACAAGACGATGCTGGACGCGCTGGAGCCGGCGGTCGAGGCGCTCGGTGCGTCCTTCGCGGCCGCGGCGGAGGCCGCCGACCGGGGCGCGCTGGCGACGGTACCGCTCCAGGCGCGCAAGGGCAGGGCGAGTTATCTCGGGGAACGGAGCATCGGGCACCAGGACCCCGGCGCCACGTCCGCCGCTCTGCTGATCGCCGCTCTCGCCGAGACCGCCGCGACCGGGGAAGTGACGGAATGAGTCTGAAGCATCCGGTCGGCATCGTGCTGGTGTCGCACAGCGCCGCGGTCGCCGCGGCCGTCGTGGAGCTGGCCACGGGGCTGGCGGGCGGCGCCACGACGGCTCCGGTGGCGGCGGCCGGCGGCACCCCGGACGGCGGGCTGGGCACCAGCTCCGAACTGGTCGCGGCGGCGGCCGCGCGGGTGGACCGTGGCGCGGGCGTCGCGATTCTGGTGGATCTCGGCAGCGCCGTGTTGACGGTGAAGGCGCTCCTCGCCGAGGGTGACGAACTGCCCGCGGGGACCCGGCTGATCGACGCCCCGTTCGTGGAGGGCGCGGTGGCCGCCACGGTCACCGCCGGGGCGGGCGGGGACCTGGACGCGGTGGAGGCCGCGGCGGTGGAGGCGTACCAGTACCGCAAGGTCTGAGTCCTGATGCGCGGCCGGTGGCGCCGAGCCGCCGGCCGGGTCACCCGCCGGGCACGGCCGGAACGGCACACCGTGGTGGCGATCCGGTCTTCGTCACGCAGGGATAGGGATACTGAGCTGTCACAGAAGGTGGGCGCCTTCGGCGCCCGGCAGCGAGGACCCCGAGAGGCGAGCATGGCGAACTCAGCAGGACCGGAGACCGGCACACCGGAAGGAAACAGTCCGTTCCACTTACCCGGGCCCCGGGCGCGGCACGCCGTGGTCATCGGCGGAAGCATCGCCGGCCTGCTGGCGGCCCGGGCGCTCGGCGCCCACGCGGACCGGGTGACCATCGTCGAGCGTGACCGTTTCCCCGAGGGTCCCGAGCCACGGCCGGGGGTCCCGCAGAGCCGCCACACCCATGTCCTGCTGGAGGGCGGGCAGCGGGCGCTGGAATCGCTGCTCCCCGGGATCCTCAGCGAGCTGCACGAGCACGGCGCGCCCCGGCTGGGCATGCCCAACGACCTTGTGCAGTGGCAGGCCAGCCGCTTCTACCGGCGCACCAGCCCCACCGCCCATATCCTCACCGGCTCCCGGCCCGTACTGGAGTGGCTGGTACGGCGGCGGGTGCTGGCCGAACCGGGCATCACCGCGCTGGAAGGCAAGGAGGTCGTGGGGCTGCTCGGCGACTCGGCGCGGGTCCGGGGCGTTCTGCTGCGCGAGCGCGGCACGCTCACCCGCCGCACCGCGCGGCCGCTGGACGCCGATCTGGTCGTGGACGCCTCGGGCCGCGGCTCCCGCGCCCCCGGCTGGCTGGCCGGGATCGGCGCGGAGCCGCCCCGTGAGGAGACGCTCGACACCGGTCTCGCCTATGCGACCCGGGTCTATCGCGCCGGGGAGGACACCGAGGGCCCGGACTGCCTCGGCTACTACTTCATGGCGGGCCGCGACCACGTCTACGGCGGTGTGGCGCTTCCCATCGAGGGCGGCCGACATCTGGTCACCCTCTCCGGGCTGCGCGGCAGTGAACCGCCCTCGGACGAGGCCGCCTTCACCGATTTCGCGGCCCGGCTCCCCCACCCGGTGCTGCACGAGTGGCTGCTGAGGGCGAAGCCCGAATCGCCCGTGCACGCGTTCCGCTCGACGGCCAATGTCCGCCGCCGGTACGACCGTCCGGGCCGTCGTCCGGCCGGCTTCCTCGCCACCGGTGACGCGCTGTGCGCCTTCAATCCGGTGTACGGGCAGGGCATGGCGGTCGCCGCGCTCAGCGCGCTCGCGCTGCGCGACGCTCTCGCCGCCCGGCGCCGTACACCGACGACCAGGCGTCTGCAGCGGAGCCTGCTCAAGGCGTCCCAGCAGGCCTGGGACATCGCCTCCGGGGCCGACAGGGAGCTGCCGGGTGCCACCGGCGACGCGGCCAGGACGCGTGCGGTGGACCGGCCCGCGGCCTGGTATCTCGCACGGGTGCAGGATCGCGCCCCCGGCAATCCGGTCGTCGGCGCGGCGTTCCGCGCCGCGTTCTCCCTGACCGCTCCGGTCAGCGTGCTCTTCACCCCGCGCGTCATGGGAGCGGTGCTGTTCGGTACGGTCCGGCCGGCACCGGCCGAGCCGCCGATGCGTCCGGAGCGCGCCACCGGCTGAGGCCGTGGCGCCGTTTGCGGTTCCGCGTTGCTGATCGTCCGTTCCGGACTCAGGCTCGGCGTAGGGCACGCCGGCGTCCGGAGACAGGCGTCACCGGCGATCACGGGATCGAGGAGGGCGCATGACGTCGGACACGGAACCGAGCGCGGTACGCGCCGACGGCCCGGGGCTGCGCTGTCTGGTCACCGGGGCCACGGGATACATCGGCGGCCGGCTGGTCCCGGGACTGCTGGACGCGGGCCACACGGTGCGCTGTCTCGCCCGGAGCCCGGAGAAACTGCGCGACCATCCCTGGGTCGGCCGGACCGAGGTCGTACGCGGGGATGTCACCGACGCCGGGTCGCTCGGAGCGGCCATGGAGGGCATCGACGTGGCGTACTACCTGGTGCACGCGCTGGGCACCGGGCGCGACTTCGCGGCCACGGACCGCCGGGCGGCCCATGTCTTCGCCGAGCGGGCGAAGGCCGCCGGCGTACGCCGGATCGTCTACCTGGGCGGTCTCACCCCGGCCCGGGTGCCGGAGCGGGACCTCTCACCGCATCTGCGCTCACGCGCCGAGGTGGGCCGTATCCTCCTCGGCTCCGGGGTACCGACCGCGGTGCTGCGCGCCGCGGTCATCATCGGTTCCGGTTCCGCCTCCTTCGAGATGCTGCGCTATCTGACGGAGCGGCTGCCGGTGATGGTGACGCCGAGCTGGGTGCGTACCTCCATCCAGCCCATCGCGGTGCGGGATGTGCTGCGTTGTCTTGTCGGCTGTGCGCGGCTGCCCGCGGAGGTGAGCCGGGCCTTCGACATCGGCGGCCCCGAGGTGCTGACGTACCGGGACATGATGCGGCGCTACGCGGCGGTGGCTGGGCTGCCCCGGCGGCTCATCCTCGCGGTGCCCGTCCTGACACCGCGCCTGTCCAGCCACTGGATCGGTCTGGTGACGCCGGTCCCGCGCTCCATCGCCAGACCGCTGGCCGAGTCCCTGCGCCATGAGGTCATCTGCCACGAGAGGGACATCGCCCGGTATGTGCCCGACCCGCCGGGCGGACTGCTCAGCTTCGACCGCGCCGTCGAAATGGCGCTCCGGCGTATCCAGGACGCGAAGGTGACCACTCGCTGGTCGTCCGCCTCGCTGCCCGGCGCGCCGAGCGATCCGCTGCCCACCGATCCCGACTGGGCCGGTGGCAGTCTCTACACCGATCACCGGGAGATGACCGTGGACGCCTCGCCCGAGGCGCTCTGGCGTGTCATCGAGGGCATCGGCGGCGAGAACGGCTGGTACTCCTTCCCCCTGGCCTGGGCGGTGCGGGGCTGGCTCGACCGGATGGCCGGCGGGGTGGGGCTGCGCAGGGGCAGAAGGGACGCCCAGCGGCTGCGGGTCGGTGACTCGCTCGACTTCTGGCGGGTGGAGGAACTCGAACCGGGCAGGCTGCTGCGGCTGCGCGCCGAGATGCGGCTGCCGGGGCTGGCCTGGCTGGAGTTGCGCGTCGGCCATGACGACCAGGACCGGACGGTGTTCCGGCAGCGGGCGCTGTTCCATCCGCACGGGCTGCTGGGCCATGCCTACTGGTGGAGCGTCTCGCCCTTTCACGCGGCGGTGTTCGGCGGGATGGCGCGCAATATCGCCCGGGCGGCGGGGGCGGCCCGGCCGGAACCGGCCAGGACCTGACCGCGCCGGTGCGCGCCGGTGCGCGCCGGTGGCCCGGACAGGCCCTCGAAGGACGGCCGGTGGGCGGTCCGCGCTGCGAGGGCCGTTCCCGGACAGATCGCGGCACAGCGGTTCGGACCGGTCAGCCGTGTGTGGACGCCGTGTCGGTCGTTTCTCCCGCCGTGACGTCCAGGGCCCGCGTCTCCGGGCTCTTTACCCCCGGACTCTTTGCCCCCGGACTCTCTGTCCCCTGGCTCTCCGTCTCCGGCGTGGCCTCCGGCGACTTGGCCTCCGTGGTCTCCGTCTCCGCCGCGCGCGGCGCGGGGACGGGGGCGGCGGCCGGGGACCGGCGGAGGACGCGCCTGGCCAGTGGCTCCGTCCAGCGGGCTGCCAACGGGCCGAGGATCACCAGGATGAGGACATAGGCGGTGGCCAGCGGACCGACACGCGGCTCCACTCCGACCGCCAGCCCGGCGATCACGATGGAGAACTCGCCGCGCGCCACCAGGGTGCCCCCGGTGCGCCAGCGGCCCGCGGTCCTGACTCCGGCCCGCCGCGCCGCGTACCAGCCGGTGCCGATCTTGGTCGCGGTGGTGACCAGCGCCAGGATGAGCGCCGGGACCAGCACCGGCGGGATGGCGGCCGGATCGGTGTTCAGGCCGAAGAAGACGAAGAAGACGGCGGCGAACAGGTCACGCAGGGGCGCCAGCAGATTGTGCGCGCCCTCGGCGACCTCACCGGAGAGCGCGATGCCGACCAGGAACGCGCCGACGGCCGCGGAGACCTGGAGTTCCTGCGCGACCCCCGCGACCAGGACGGTGAGCCCGAGGACGACCAGGAGCAGCATCTCCGGATTGTCGGAGGAGACCGCGCGGCTGATGAGCCGGCCGTGGCGCAGCGCCAGATAGAGGACCGCGCCGACCGTACCGAGCGAGATCAGCAGCGTGACGCTGCCACCGGCCAGGCTCAGTCCGGCGAGCAGCGCCGTGAGCAGCGGCAGATAGACGGCCATGGCGAGGTCTTCGATGACCAGGACGCCGAGGATGACGGGCGTTTCGCGATTGCCCAGACGGCCGAGGTCGCCGAGGACCTTGGCTATGACGCCGGAGGAGGAGATCCAGGTGACACCGGCCAGCGCGACCGCCGCGACCGGGCCCCAGCCCAGGATCAGCGCGGCGGCGGCCCCGGGCACGGCGTTCAGTACGAAGTCGACGATGCCGGAGGGGTACTGGGTCTTGAGGTTGGAGACGAGTTCGGAGGCGCTGTACTCCAGCCCCAGCAGGAGCAGCAGCAGGATGACGCCGATCTCCGCGCCGGTGGCGATGAACTCCTCACTGGCGTTGAGCGGTAGCAGACCGCCGTGGCCGAAGGCGAGCCCGGCGAGCAGGTAGAGCGGTATGGCGGAGAAGCCCACCCGTCCGGCGAGCCGGCCGAGTATGCCGAGGCCCAGAATAACGGAGCCCAGTTCGATGAGCAGTGTGGTGGTCTCGTGCACGGGCGCTTATCCTCCGGCGATCAGTTCGGCGACGGCGTCCACGCCCTCCCGGGTGCCGACGACGACGAGGGTGTCCCCCAGGGCGAAGCGGAAGTCCGGAGCGGGCGAGGGAAAGGCGTCGGTGCGGCGCAGGACGGCGACTATGGACGCGCCGGTACGGGTCCGCGCCCGGGTGGCGCCAAGGGTCCGGCCGACATAGGGCGACCGCTTGGTGACCGGGATGTGTTCGGTGAGCAGGTCGATCTCAAGGTGCTGCGGAAGGTGGGCGACGGGGTCCGGCGTCAGGAGCTTGCTGAGCGCGCTCGCCTCGTACGGGGCGAGGGCGGTGGAGTCCTTGCAGGAGTCGTCGTCCTCGGGGTCGTGGAAGGCGAGAATGCGCCGCCCGTCCTGGTGCACGACGACCGACAGATGCTTTCCCGTCTCAGTGGTGAGGTCGTAGCGGGTACCGACCCCGGGCAGGGCGGTTTTGCTGACGTGAGCGGTGGGCTCCATGGGAACGCTCCATGCGGGCGTGCTGAGAGGTCTTCGGGCGCGGGGCCCCTGGCAGGCGCCGGGACAGGGTCCGACCCGCCGCCGGACATGAATTCTCCATCATTCGCGCCGGAAACCCTCAGCCCGGTCGTGCGGCGGGAGTCCGCGGTCCCCGGTTTGGGCAGAGAGTTGGGGGGCGCCCGTTCGAACAGCCCGTACGCGTGTACATCACACACGGGCGGTGCGGTCGGGCGCACCGGGCACGGCTGCCGCACGGAGTGACACGGGCACCGCGCGGGACGAATGGCACAGCACCAAGGGCCTTTCGTTTGGATCTGGCTGGGACAGGGAGCGGGGTCGGGTGGCGTGGATCGCGAGGCGGGGCGTCGACTCCCTCCTGTACCGAACGCCGCGAGGCGCGGTGCCGGGGCACGCGAGCCCGGCAAGATCCGAACGAGAGGCCCCGGGGCACGGGGCAGCACCGAGACAAGCGGAACGAGGCGAGGCATGAACCCGAGCAACGGCTGGGAGTTCACGGACGACCGAGGGCATCTGACGGTGGTACGCCGGCACCCGGCGCGGGTGGTGGCCTATGTGCAGGCCGGCGCGACGCTGTGGGACCACGGTCTGCACCCCCTGGGGATCTTCGGGTCCCACCATGACGGCGACACCCCCGACCCGGCGAAAGCCGGTGAGTTACCTCTCGCGGATCTGCGCTCCTTCGGCGCGGGCAGCGCGTTCGACCTGGACGGTCTGTTCGCGGCGGAACCGGACCTGGTGGTCGCCGTCAGCTACGGCGGCGGGCAGGTGTACGGCATCGACCCGGAGGCGGCCAAGCGTCTGGAGGAACGGCTGCCGCTGGTCGTCCTGGACGTGGGCAAGGACCGCCCGCTCGACGGCATCAGAGACCGGTTCACGGCGCTGGCCCGCACGCTGCGGACCGCGTTCGAGCCCGCCGTGGCGGACCTGGAGCGTGCGGAGGCCCGGCTCCGCGCGGCGACGGCCCGGCCCGCCCGGCCCCGCGTGCTGGCGCTGTCGGCCGCCGGACCGGATACGGCCTATCTGGCCAGGCCGGAGACCTGGCCGGATCTGCGGGCGCTCAGCGAACTGGGCACCGGGCTGATCGACCCGGTGGGGGGTGCCGGAGCCAACTGGCGTACGGCCGACTGGTCCGAGGCGGCCGCGCTGGAGCCGGATGTGGTACTCGCCGATGTGCGTGCGAACGCGGCGCCGCCCGAGCGGCTCCGGGGCAACACGCACTGGCGCGCGATCGAGGAGCGGGCGCTGGTCGTGCCGTGGAACCCGGAGGCGCCCTGCAGCCATCGCGCACACGCCCGGTTCCTGACCACGGTGGCGGACGCCGTGGGTCCGGCGTAGGGCATACGGGGGCGCGCTGTCGCCGGCGTGTCGGTGTCGTGTCGGCGGCGGCTGCCAGCGTGTCGCGCATGACACACGACATTTCTCGTCACGACGTTTCTCGTCTGACACCCGACAGAGACCGGCACGCTCCCGCCGCGCCCCGGACACTGCCGGTACGGCTTGTCGAGGTGATCGCCGTCACACGGATCACCCCGCACATGGGACGGATCACCTTCGGCGGGCCCGACCTCGCCGACTTCGCCGCCGACGGGCCCGATCAGCAGGTGAAGCTGTACTTCCCGCGCCCCGGGCAGACCGTCCCACGACTGCCCGGGGCCGGCCGGGACGGCGATGTGACGCGCTGGTACCGAGCGTTCCGGGCGATCCCGGAGGAGGAACGGCCCTGGGCGCGCAGCTATACGATCCGCTCGCACGACGCCTCGCGCGGCACGATCGACATCGATTTTGTACTGCACGGACAGGATGAAACGGACGGAGAAACCAGAAAGACCAGAGAGGCAGGGGGCGCCGGCGCCGGTCCCGGTCCGGCGACCCGGTGGGCACGGTCGGCCTCGCCCGGCGCGGTGCTCGGGATGTTCGGGCCGTCGGCGTACTTCGCCGCCCCCGTACCGGTCGGCACGACCGACTGGATGCTGCTGGCCGGGGACGAGGCGGCGCTGCCCGCCATCGGCACTCTTGTCGAGGCGCTGCCCGGGGGTGCCCGCGCGGTGGCGTATGTGGAGGTGCTGGACGCGGCGGAGGAGCAGCGGTTCGAGACGGCCGGGGAGGTGACCGTGCACTGGCTCCATCGCGGCACGGCTCCGGCCGGACACAGTCCGCTGGTGGCCGCGGTGCGGGACGCGGTGTTCCCGGAGGGGTCGGTCCTGGCGTGGCTCGGTGGTGAGGCAGGCGTGGTGCGCGCGCTGCGGCGCCATCTCGTGGACGAACGCGGGCTCGGCAGAGGATCGGTGAGCTTCACCGGCTACTGGCGGCTCGCCCTGACCCAGGACGACGCGCCGACGGAGGCGGACCTCGCGGAGGCGCGGGAGCGCCTGGCCGAGGCCCGGTCCACGGGCGCGCCCGACGGGGCACAGGAGCGGCGGGCCTGATCCGATCCGCCGGAGGCGGCCGTGCGGGCGCGGATCAGATCAGGGCCGCGGCCCGCCTCACCGTCAGGCGACCGCCTTCGGCGTGGGCGCGGGCATAGGCCCGCTCGTCCAGGGCCGCGCGCACGGCGGCCTCGGCCCGCGCCCGGGTCCGCGCCGGAGGCACCGAGGGGAAGAGCCGGAAGCCATTGCCCTCCGGCAGCTCCATGTGGTGGTCATGGGCGCCCAGCAGCCGTGCCGCGTCCTCCGCCCCTCCCAGATACGCCTTGGCCCAGGCCGCGCAGAGGAACTGATCGGCGATCAGGTCCGGGGCCACCAGATGGGCCAGGCCGTCCAGCCGCCGGACTGCCTGCCGTATCCGGTCCCGCGCCCCCGCGAACTCGCCGTCGAGGCAGTCCAGCCAGCCGAGCATCCCCTCGACCGTCCCGGCGAGCAGCGCCTGGGCGGAGAAGTCCGCGGCCTCTCGCTCCAGGGTGCGGAGCAGCGCCCGCGCCGGTTCCGTACGCCCCGTGCGACCGTAGTGCCGGGCCAGCAGCAGACCGGCGGTACCGGCGCTCCGGCCGATCCCCTCCCCCGCTTCCGCGACCGCCTCCAGCAACAGCCGTTCGGCGCGCTCCCCGGCAGCCGTGTCCTCCGCGGACTCCAGCCGTACGGACGCCAACTTGGCCTTGAAGAACGGCACTTGGTCATGCGCGCCGACCCGCGCACAGCTCTCCATGGCCCGTTCGAAATCGGCAGCGGCCTCCTGGTGACGGCCTTGCCGTTCATACGCCTCGCCGCGCGCCGCCAGCGACTCGGCGATCGCCACGAGATCACCTGCCCGCTCGAACAGCGCCAGGGCCTCGTCCGCGTCCCGCTCCGAGCCGGCCGTCCCGTCGGGACAGTCGCTGAGCACCTTCGCCCGCAGCATCAGCGCCAGGCCGAGATCCCAGCTCCCGGCCTCACCTCGCTCACGGCAGGCGCGCACCATCGCTCCCAGAGTCTCCGGCAGCCCCGGAAGTTCGCCCGTCATCAGGCGGGCGGCGAACCACATGGAGCCCGGCTGCCTGCTGTTCTGCGGCAGGCCGGGCCGGTAGGCCGCCACGATCGCCTCCAGCCGGGCCCGGGTGCCGGGCCGGGCGGGGTCGGCGCTGTCCCCCTCGGCGCTCGCCAGTGACAGCAGCCGCACCCCGCGCCGGGCCTCCCAGAGCTGTTCTTCCGACCAGGGCGGCGGGAGCGCCGTGCACGGCTCCGCCAGGGGTACGGCGGGGCGTACGGGCGGCAGAAAGGGATCGGGACCGAGCGCGGAGGCCGCGGCCGACCAGGCGCGGGCGTCGCTGTGGTGGCCGCGAAGCTGCCAGAACCAGCTCGTCGAGAGCGTGAGACAGAGCGCCTCCTGCTCCTCCTGGTGGCGGACGGCCGTACGCAGCGCGGCGCGCACGTTGCCGTGTTCCCGTTCGAACTGTTCCAGTCCGCAGACCTGGCCGGGCCCGCGCAGCCCGGGGTCGCCGGTGCGGACCAGTTCCCGGTAGGCGGTCAGATGGCGCCGCTCGACGGCCGCACGCTCCCCGGACTCGTCCAGGCGCTCGGCCGCGTACCCCCCGACGGTCTCCAGCAGCCGGTAGCGCATGCCGTCCGGGCTGCCGGGGTCGGCGACGACCAGCGAACTTTCCACCAGTGAGGCGAGAAGCCCGAGAGTGTCCTCCTCCGCGCAGACGGTCTCGGCCTCCGCGAGAGCGCAGCCGCCGGAGAAGACGGACAGCCGCCGCAGCACGGTCCGTTCGGGCTCTGTCAGCAGATCCCAGGACCAGTCCACGACGGCCCGCAGGGTCCGCTGTCTCGGCAGGGCCGTACGGCTGCCACTGCCTCGGCCGAGCAGCCGGAACCGGTCGTCGAGCCGATCCGCGATCTGACGCGGCGTGAGCACCCGTAGCCGTGCAGCCGCCAGTTCGATCGCGAGCGGAAGGCCGTCGAGTCCCCGGCAGATCTCGGCGCAGGCGAGCGGGTCGTCGTCGGTACGGAACCCGGCCCGCGCCGCGGCGCCTCGCTCGGCGAGCAGCCGGAGCGCGGCCTCCCGCGGCAGCGGCCCGACGGTCCGTACGCACTCACCGGGCACGCCCAGCGGTTCACGGCTGGTGGCCAGCACGGTCACTCCGGGGCAGCGGCCGAGCAGCGTCTCCGCCAGTCCGGCCGCCGCGCCGATCACATGCTCGCAGTTGTCCAGCACGATCAGCATCCGGCGCTGCCCGCAGCGCTCGGCCAGCTCGGTCAGGGCGTCGCGGGGCGCCGCGTCCGTGGCGGTCGGCCCCCGGACGACGGTCTCCCGCGCGCCGAGTGCGGTGAGGACCGCTTCCGCTACGGTCCCGGCGTCGCGCACCGGCGCCAGCTCGGCCGTCCAGACACCGTCGGGCCAGGCCCCGGCCGCCGCCCGGGCCGCTTCCAGGGACAGACGGGTCTTGCCGGCCCCGCCGGGACCGGTCAGGGTCACCAGCCGCGCGGCGCGCAGCTCGGCGGCGAGCGCCGTCAGCTCGGGTTCCCGGCCCACGAAGGAGGTGAGGGGGGCACGCAGATTACCGGCGCCGGGCCGGACCGGTGCCGGGCGGCCGACGGAGGAACCGCCTGCGGAGGCACGGGCGGAGAGCGGCTCCGCGCCCGTGTCGCCGGCCAGCAATTCCGCGTGCAGGAGGCGCAGTTCACGTCCCGGGCCGGTGCCGAGATGTTCGGCGAGACGCGCGCGGATCTCCTCGTACGCCAGCAGGGCCTCGGCCGGCCTGCCGGCCGCGCGCAGGGCCCTGATCCGCAGTGCCTGCGAAGGCTCGTCCAGTGGATGTTCGGCGGCGAGGGCGGCGAGCCCGGCCAGGGCCCGTTCGGGCCGGCCGCATGCCACCTCGGCGGCGAGCCTGCTCCGCCGGGCCTCGATGTGCCATTGCCCGGCGCGCACGGCCCCCGGATCCGTCTCCCGGCCGGGAAGATCCGCCAGCACGGGCCCGTCCCACAGAGCCAGCGCTTCGTCCAGCAGCACCACCGCCCGTCCGGCGTCGCCGGCGGCGAGTGCGGCCGCGCCCTCCGCGGCGAGCCGCTCGAAGCGGAACAGGTCGATGCCCTCCCGCCGGGCCGTCAGCCGGTACCCACCGGGCGCCGAAGCCACCGCGCCGCCGCCGAGGGCCCGCCGCAAGCGCCCCACCAGCGCCTGGAGCGCCGCGGACTCGTCGGCCGGAGCGCCGATGTCACCGGCCCAGATCTGGGCGATCAGCCGCCCCGGGTCCACCGCCCGGCCGCCCGCCGCGGCGAGCGCCGTCAGCAGCGCCCGCAGCCGCACCCCGCTGAGCGGCGCCTCGGTCCCGTCCGGTCGGATCGCCCGGGTGGCACCGAGAACGCGGTAGCGGTAGGTCACACGGCCATTGTCGCTGTCGCGCGGGCCCCGGAGCACCACGACCCGGTGCGGTGCGACCCGGTGCGGTGCGACCCGGGCCCACAAGGCCCTGTTCACAGCGCACGGATCACTGGGCTCACTGGGCCGGCTGGGCCCGCTGGGCCGGCTGGGCCCGCGTTACCGGGCTCTGAAGGTGTCGGCCGCGCACGGCTCAGGAAACCGAGACCCCGGCCGCCCGCTCAGCAGGCGAGGACCGCCTGCACGGTCTTGCCCTCGCCCGGTCCACCGAGCACGGAGAACTGACGCGAGAGCTCACGCACCATCGCGATCCCCCGGCCGCTCTCGGCCATCGTGTCCGCCGTCCGCAGCTTCGGCCGTACGGGGCTGCTGTCCTGGACCTCGACGGTGACCCGGCCGCGCTTCACGCTCAGTTGAAGCCGGCAGCCGCTCCTGCCGTGGCGGGTGGCGTTGGTGACCAGTTCGGAGACCACCAGCGTCGCGTCGTCCACCTGGTGCGCCGAGATCTGTTCGCCGCAGCCGTGGTTGAGGTAAGCGGCTGTCAGATGCCGCGCCCAGCGCGCGGATGCCTCCGACTGCGCCAGAATGTACGTGGCGCGTGCGGCACGCCGTCGGGCATGCCCGTGCGCACGCATGGCGATCACTCCCTTCGTCAGGGACCGGCGGCTGCTCGAACAGCCCAAAAGGCCCTCGCGACACGTTCGGTCCTTCCTTCTGCTGGTGCCCGGGTTGTGTGATCGGCAATCGTGGATGTCCCGGGGCGGACTTCCATGTCCATGACGAAGTGGCCCGCCCGCTTGCCGTAGCGATTGACACGGCTTCTTGATAGCAGCGTTACGCTCCGGTTGGTAGCATCCCTGTATGAGCACGCGAACCCGCATCCTGGAGGTGGCCGCCGACCTGCTGGCGAAATCACCGAACGGTGACATCTCCACGCGCGCGGTCTGCGACGCGGCCCAGGTCGGCGCACCGGTGCTCTACCGGCAGTTCGGCGACAAGGAGGGGCTGCTCTCCGCCGTCGTCGACCATGGCTTCGACAGCTATCTGGCGACCAAGCAGACGCACGAGCCGGGAGCCGATCCGATCGAGGATCTGCGCGAGGGCTGGGACAGTCATGTCGAGTTCGCGCTGAAGAATCCGAATCTGTACCGGCTGATGAACTCGCCCTCGATGCGGAAGCCGCCCGCTTCGGCCCTGGAGTCCCATCGGATCCTGCGCCGCGATCTGGAACGGGCCGCCGCCCGGGGAAAGCTGCGGATCTCCCCCGAAGTCGCCGCCCAGATGGTCATGTCGGCCAATGTCGGTGTGGCCCTGATGCTTGTCTCCCGTCCCGCCACCTTCACCGACCCCGATGTGTCCCGCCGGGTGCGCGACTCGGTGCACGCCGCCGTCTTCACTCCGGAGGCGATGTACGGCGGGACGCCGGGCGGCGGCGTCGAGGGATCGGCGCGCTCCACCGATCCGGCCGCCGGGACCCCGGCGGTGGCGGCGCGCCTGGGAGCGCTGCTGCGCCGGTCCCTGCCGCCCGGGCTCAGCACGGCGGAGGCCGCGCTGATGACCGAGTGGCTGGAACGGGTGTCGGACGGGCCCCGGGACGCGGGCCCGTCGTAACCCCCTCCGCGCTTTCCGCCGGACGTCTGGGTCGCCGGACGCCTCGGGTCACACCGGGGTGTGCGGGGCGAGGAGGTCATCGAGTCCGATGCGGCCGAGGAATGCGGCGCGGACGCGATCGGCCGCGTCGCTGACCTCCTCCGAACCGTCGCCCACCGGGTCGACATGGACACGGAACGGCCGCTGCCCGTGCGGTGTGTCTACGATCCGGACAATGGCGTCCGCCACCTGACGGACATCGGCGTCGGCCGGAGCCAGTGCGGCGAGGCGCTGGGAGACCTGGTCCATCAGTCCCGCGTACCGCCCCTCGTACACCTTCACGGTGGTCTCGTCGGCGGGGTGCCCTCCGGTCACGAAGTGGTTGGTCCCCGAGGTGAAGGAACCTGGCACGACGATGGAGGTCTCGATATTGAAGCGCGCCAGCTCGGCCGCGTAGCTGACGGCGAAGGCGTCCATGGCGGCCTTGGCCGCGAAATAGGGGGCGAGGTAGGGCGGGGTGCCCCCCTTGGTGCTGGTGGAACCGACCCAGAGAACCAGTCCGTTCTCCTGGGCGCGGAGCCGCGGCAGGGCGGCGCGGTTGACCCGCTGGGTCCCGAGGACATTGGTGTCGTAGACAGCGGCGATCTCTTCGGGGGTGAACGCCTCGCTCGGGCCGGTCACCATGTGGCCGGCGTTGTGTATCAGCACATCGAGGGTCGGCCGCTCGTCGAGTACGGTCGCGATCGCCGCGTCGGCCGACTCCTGTGACAGCACGTCGAGTTCCACGGTGCGCAGATCCACCCCGTGCTCGGCGGCGTAGCCCTCGGCCTCGGTGACGCGGGCCGCGTTACGGCCCGCGGTGTCACGCATGCCCGCGTAAACGGTGTGGCCCGCCCGCGCCAGGGCACGGGCCGTCAGGGCCCCGAAGCCGGATCCCGCACCGGTGATGACGACGGTCTTGCCCATGAGGAACTCCTGAAAGCGAATCAGCGAACGGGACGGTGAGGAGGAACGGGACGGCAGGGCGCGAGGGGCTACCGCTGGTCAGATGATGCCGCCGTTGGCGCGCACGACCTGGCCGTTGACCCAGCGGGCGGGGCCCGCCAGGAAGGCGACGACCTCGGCGATGTCCTCCGGCGTACCGAGGCGCTCCAGGGGCGGCTGGGCCGCCATCCGCGCGATGGTCTCCTCGTCCTTGCCGTCCAGGAACAGCGCGGTCGCGGTCGGGCCCGGGGCCACCGCGTTCACCGTGATGTCCCGGCCGCGCAGCTCGCGGGCCAGGATCAGGGTCATCGCCTCGACCGCGCCCTTGGTCGCGGCGTACGCGGTGTAACCGGGAAGGGCCAGCGCCAGCACGGACGAGGAGAAGTTGATGATCGCCCCGCCCTCGCGCAGCCGACGGGCCGCCTGCTGGTCGACGACGAAGGTGCCGCGGATGTTGGTGCGGTGCATTCGGTCGAGGGCGTCCAGGTCGATGTCGACCAGCGGGGCCAGGGTCATGCTGCCCGCGGCGTGGACGACGACGTCGACTCCGCCGTAGGTCTCCGTGGCGGTGTCGAAGAGGGCGGCGACAGCCGTTTCGTCGGCCACGTCGGCCCGGACGGAGATGGCCCGGCCGCCCGCGGCGGTGATGGCCTCGACCGCCGTGTCGGCCTCCGCCTTGTTTCCCGCGTAGTTGATGACAACCGCGAAGCCGTCCGCGGCCAACCGCTCGGCGCTCTGCCGGCCGATGCCCCGCGAGCCGCCCGTGACGATGGCCACCCGGGGCGCGGCGGTCGTGTTCTGCGTGGTGCTCTCAGCCATGACGATGCTCCGTTCTGGTCGGGGCACGCTCTCCGCGCCCCCGAAAGCAACGCTAACACCAATCGGTTAGCGTCGCTACCTCTCGTTCGTAGCGCCGCTACCCGGCCCCCACATCCGCCATCAGGTCCTGAAACGAGACCTACCCGAGAAACGGTACAAAAACTAACAATAGCCACTTCACGCCGGTTATTTGTTGTTCACAACCGAACGAAGTGCGGCGGGCTCGTGCACAACTCTTGACGTGTACGAAACACGGGAGAAGCATCTCCTCTACCGAGAGAGCGCTCTCCAGCTTCTTTCCGCTGTGCCTGCCCGTTGTCTGACGACCCAGGAGACACGCCAATGCACGCTCCACCACTCGCCTCGCCGGTGTTCCGGAGATCCTCACCCGCGCGCAGACGAGGACTGGCCGCTTCGGTCGCCGCCACGCTGATCGCTTCCCTGCTGCTTCTCATACCGAGCACCACCGCACAGGCCGCGCCGACCCTGCTTTCCCAGGGCAAGCCGGTGACCGCCTCCAGCACGGAGAACGGCGGGACCCCCGCCACCGGCGCCGTCGACGGTGACAACGGCACCCGCTGGTCGAGTGCCGCGGCCGATCCGCAGTGGATCCAGGTCGACCTCGGCTCCACGGTCGCGGTCAGCCAGGTCGTCCTGCGCTGGGAGACCGCGTACGCCAAGGCGTACCGGATCGAGTTCTCCACCAATGGCACGAGCTGGACGACGGCGTATTCCACGACGACGGGCCCCGGCGGCACGGAGACGCTCAACGTCTCGGGCAACGCGCGCTACGTACGGGTGTACGGCACCGCCCGCGCCACCCAGTACGGCTACTCCCTCTGGGAGTTCCAGGTGTACGGCGGCACGTCGGGCAACCCCGGCGGCCCGATCCAGGGCGGCGGTGACCTCGGTCCCAACGTCCTGGTCTTCGACCCGTCGACCCCGAACATCCAGGGCAGGCTGGACCAGATCTTCCAGCAGCAGGAGTCGGACCAGTTCGGCACCGGCCGCTACCAGCTTCTGTTCAAGCCCGGCACGTACAACAACATCAACGCGAACCTCGGCTTCTACACCTCGATCTCGGGTCTCGGGCTCTCGCCCGACGACACCACCTTCAACGGTGACGTGACCGTGGACGCCGGCTGGTTCAACGGCAACGCGACCCAGAACTTCTGGCGCTCCGCCGAGAACCTCGCGCTCAACCCGGTCAGCGGCACCAACCGCTGGGCCGTCGCGCAGGCGGCTCCGTTCCGCCGTATGCACGTCAAGGGCGGGCTCAACCTGGCGCCCAACGGTTACGGCTGGGCCAGTGGCGGCTACATCGCCGACAGCAAGATCGACGGCACCGTGGGACCGTACTCGCAGCAGCAGTGGTACACCCGCGACAGCTCCGTCGGCGGCTGGACCAACGGTGTCTGGAACATGACGTTCTCCGGTGTGGAGGGTGCGCCCGCGCAGGGCTTCCCGAACCCGCCGTACACCACGCTGAACACCACGCCCGTCTCGCGGGAGAAGCCGTTCCTGTACCTGGACGGCAACGCCTACAAGGTGTTCGTTCCCGCCAAGCGCACCAACGCTCGCGGCACCACCTGGGGCAATGGCGCGCCGCAGGGCCAGTCCCTGCCGCTCGACCAGTTCTACGTGGTCAAGCCGGGCGCGACCGCGGCGACGATCAACGCGGCACTCGCCCAGGGCCTCAACCTGCTCTTCACCCCGGGCATTTACCACGTCGACCAGCCGATCAATGTGACGCGTGCGAACACCGTCGTCCTGGGCCTCGGCCTCGCCACGATCATCCCGGACAACGGTGTGACGGCCATGAAGGTGGCCGATGTGGACGGAGTGAAGCTCGCCGGCTTCCTGATCGACGCCGGTCCGGTGAACTCTCCGACGCTGCTGGAGGTCGGCCCGCAGGGAGCGGCCACGGACCACTCCGCGAACCCGACCACCGTTCAGGACGTCTTCGTCAGGATCGGCGGCGCGGGCCCCGGCAAGGCCACCACCAGCATGGTGATCAACAGCGATGACACGATCATCGACCACACCTGGGTGTGGCGTGCCGACCACGGCGCGGGAGTCGGCTGGGAGACCAACCGGGCCGACTACGGTGTCCGGGTCAACGGTGACGACGTTCTGGCCACCGGCCTCTTCGTCGAACACTTCAACAAGTACGACGTCGTCTGGGCCGGTGAGAACGGCAAGACGATCTTCTTCCAGAACGAGAAGGCGTACGACGCGCCGAATCAGGCGTCGATCCAGAACGGCAACATCAAGGGTTACGCCGCCTACAAGGTCGAGGATTCGGTCAACGTTCACGAGGGATGGGGTCTGGGCAGTTACTGCAACTACACCTCGGACCCGAACATCCAGCAGGACCACGGGTTCCAGGCGCCGGTCAAGCCCGGTGTCAAGTTCCACGACCTGCTGGTCGTCTCCCTCGGCGGCATGGGCCAGTACAACCATGTGATCAACAACACCGGATCGCCCACCTCGGGCACCTCGACGATCCCGTCGACGGTGACCTCGTTCCCGTAAAGCAGGTGAACGGATGACCGGGAAACCGGTCGAAGGATAATCCGGTCAGCACCACGCGGGACCCGGCCTCGATTCGAGGCCGGGTCCTGTCGCGTCCGGGGCACCCCGGAGGACGGCGGACCGTCAGACGCACGGCTCGTCAGTCCCACACGCCGTCAGGCATACGGGACGTCAGCCGGGCCGGAGGCCGCCCTCCGGACCACCACCTGGCATTCCCCCGGAAGGCGCAATATTCATACGATCAGTCCGGATATCTTCCGGGCTGCCCCGCCGGCCCCCTCGGGCCTCTGACCCGCTCATTCATGGCTCAGACGCCGGGAGCCGTCGCGTCCCGGGCCACGGTTTCGGCCCGGCGTTCGAATGGCGACGCCTCCGGCGCCCGAACAGACTTGACGACATGTCGGCCAGACACAGCGCGGGGCTCCTTCTGTACCGGTTCACGGACACCGGTGCCGACGTGCTGCTCGGACACATGGGCGGCCCGTACTGGTCGGGCCGCCACGCCGCCGCCTGGTCGATTCCCAAGGGAGAGCACGGCCCCGAGGAGCAGCCCGAGGCCGCGGCCCGCCGGGAGTTCCAGGAGGAGCTGGGTGTGCCGCCGCCCGAGGGACCCTGGACACCGCTCGGCGCGTCCCGGCAGCGGGGCGGCAAGACGGTCACAGTCTGGGCCGTCGAGGGAGATCTCGACCCCGCACGGGCCGTACTCGGCACGTTCACCATGGAGTGGCCGAGGGGCTCGGGTGTCCTGCGTGAGTTCCCGGAGCTGGACCGGGTCGCCTGGTTCCCACTGGAGGACGCGGTGGAGCCGCTGGTGACGGGGCAGCGGGTGTTCCTCGACAGGCTGGGCCGGTGCATACGCGAGGACCGCCGTCAGCCTCCGTCCGCCCGCTAGGGCCTCGCTGTCCAGGAAAGGCATTTCCCCGTGCAACCTCGCACCCACACTCTTGTCGCCGTCGGCACGGCGCTGCTCGTCGCGTCGGTCCTCCCCACAGTCGTGCTTCCCCAGCTGGCCGCGCACTCTCCCTCCCCGCCCGATCCCGCGAAGGCGTCCCCGATGACGCCCGGCGCGGTGCCGCCTCCCGGCTCGCTGCCCTCCCGGCAGGGCGCGGCGGGTCCGGAGGGCGGGACGGGCGAGCTGGATCCGCCCACCCCGGACGGAGTCCCCGGCCCACCCGCCGCGAACGGCGTGCCGGGTCCCCCGGCCCGGGACGGCGTACCGGGCCCGCCGCCCTCACCGGGGGCACCGGGTCCTTCCGCCCCGGACGGAGTACCGGGCCCACCCGCCGCGAACGGCCCGGGCCGCGGGCTTCCCCGTGGCGAGGGCGTGGTCACCGCGGCGGAACTGCTGTCGAGGGTCAGCCAGTGCAACCAGATCTCGGACGGCCTGTACCGCCTCGACGAGAGCAGTCCGGCGACGGTCCCCGTCTGCGACGCGAACGGCGCCGTGTTCTGGAAGGCCGACATGGACATCGACTGCGACGGCCAGGTCACCACGCAGTGCGGACCCTCGACCGATCGCTCGTTCCAGTTCCAGACGGCCTATATGCAGGCCGACGGCAGACCGCTGAAGTCGGAGGAACTGCCGTATGTCGTCGTACCGAACCCGAGTCCGATCTGGGACCACACGTCGTCGGGCATTCGGGGCGGCACGCTCGCGGCCGTCATCCACGGCGACAACGTGCAGTACGGCGTCGTCGGCGACACGGGCCCGGCCGAGATCATCGGCGAGGCCTCGTACGCCACGGCCCGTGCTCTGGGGATCCCGGGCGACCCCAACCGGGGCGGCACCAGCTCCGGGGTGACGTACATCCTGTTCAAGGACTCGGGGATCTCACCCATCGAGGACCAGAGCGCGGCTGTGCAGCTCGGCAGCGAGCTGGCGCGGAAGTTCGTCGACGAGAACTGACACGGTCCGCCCGGAGGGCGGGACCTGACACGCCCCGGTCGGCGGCGGGCCCAGGACGGGGCCCGCCGCCGACCGCCTGCCGGTCAGACGATTCCTTCGGAGATCTCCGACTGCTCCCGGGCGTTCCCGTATGCCTTGGGTGTGCTGTACGAGCCACGGGCGACGTACCACCACACCGTCGCCAGAACCAGCACGACGGCCAGGGCGATCACCGCGTAGTTCATCGAGTCGACGGTCACCGGGTTCGACTGCGGCAGACAGAAGAGCACGGTGACGAGGGCCACCCACGCGACGGCGATCCAGCCGATCGGCTTGCTCCAGCGGCCCAGGGTCCAGGGGCCGGACTCGAAGCGGTTCCCGGCGCGCAGCTTCAGATAGATCGGGATGGCGTACGCGGGTGTGATCCCGATGACGTTGATGGCCGTCACCGCGCCGTAGGCGGTCGCGGACTTGAGGGAGGGCACGGCGAGCAGGCACGCGACGACGACCGACAGCCAGACCGCGGGCACCGGGGTCTGGGTGCGGCTGCTGACGCGCCGCCACAGCGCGGAGCCCGGCAGGGCGTTGTCGCGGCTGAAGGCGAAAACCATCCGGCTGGCGGCGGCCACCTCGGCGTTGCCGCAGAAGAGCTGGGCCACGATCACCAGGAGCAGCAGCACCGTGGCTCCGCTCGTACCGAGGGCGTCGATCAGGATCTGCGCGGGCGGTACACCCGTGGCGCTGTTCTGGGTGCCCGCGTAGTCCTGGATCGCGAAGGTGAGACCGGCCAGCAGGACAAAACCGGCCACCCAGGAGACCCAGATGGCCCGCACGATGCCGCGCGCCGCGGAGACCGAGGCGTTGGAGGTCTCCTCGGACAGATGCGCCGACGCGTCGTAGCCGGAGAAGGTGTACTGCGCCAGCAGCAGCCCGATGGCCGCGACATAGACCGGGTTGTCCCAGCCGGTGTCATTGACGAACTCGGTGAAGACGAACGACGGTGACTGGTGGCGGTCGGGCACGATCGCCAGGGCGCCGACGATGACGGCGACACCGGCGAGATGCCACCAGACACTGATCGAGTTGAGCACACTCACCAGCCGTACGCCGAACAGGTTCAGCACGGCGTGCAGCAGCAGGATGCACATGAATATGACCATGGTCCAGCCGGGTGTGGGCTCGAAGCCCCACTGCAGATTGAGAAAGGCCCCGGTGAACAGCGCGGCACCGTAGTCGATACCGGCGATCGCGCCCAGCAGTCCCAGCAGGTTCAGCCAGCCGGTGTACCAGCCCCACTTGCGGCCGCCCAGCCGGTCCGCCATGTAGTAGAGGGCGCCGGAGGTGGGATAGGCGCTGGTGACCTCCGCGAGCGCCATGCCCACACAGAGCACGAACAGACCGACACCCGCCCAGCCCCAGAGCATCACCGAGGGTCCGCCGGCGCCCATGCCGAAGCCGTAGAGCGTCATACAGCCGGACAGGATGGAGATGACGGAGAAGCTGATGGCGAAGTTGCCGAAGCCTCCCATGCGGCGTGCGAGGACCGGCTGATAGCCCAGTTCGCGCAGGCGCTGCTCCTCATCCTTCTGCGGTGTGGCATCGGCCTTCGACCAGGCCGGTGGGGACAGGGACATGGGAGGTACCTCCGGTCGGAATCATTGCGGAGCCTGGTGGTGCGTGCGGTACGGCGGGCTCCGGCTCAGCCGGACGGCCCGTTCCGCGGATCACGGGCCGCGCCCAGACAGCGGCTGCGGGCACGGAGGAACACTTCCTCCGCCTGTGCGGAGTCCCCGGGGCTGCGGGTGCGGTACGCCCACGGCAGAGAGGTGTAGAACGGCCCCAGGGCCTCGAACACCCGGGCCGCCTGGTCGAACTGGAGCGCGCCCCACAGCGCGTGCGCGAGATGGTTGAGGTCGAGCAGCGACGCCGCGGGCAGCGGCGCCCGGTCGAACCACAGCTCCAGGGCCCGCAGGGCGTCCCTGGTGGCGTCCTCGGTGACCCAGTGCAGGTCGAGGGCCTTCTCGTGACCGTTCTCCCGGCGGTAGCGCTCCACCCTGACGAACAGCGGCAGCACATGCAGCGCCGACCCCTCGGGCGCCGCAGAGGCCGCCCACTGGACGAAGTTGACCGCTTCGGAGAGGGAGCCGTCGGCCCGCCGCGCGTACACGAACTGGAGCATGCGGTGGTACGCCTCGCGGTTGTACGGATCGCGCTTGTCCGCCTCGGCCAGCAGGGCCCACGGTCCGTGAAACAGCATCGGCCCGGGCGGCGCCAGCCGGTGCTCCTCCAGTTGCTGGCGGCTGTCGAGCTGGGACAGGGCCAGCAGACACACCCAGGGCACCGGGTCCGCCGGGGCGTGCCGCGCGGCGTTCCCGCAGGCCTCCCACGCCCCCTGCCACAGCTCCTGGGTCCGGGGGTGGCCGTCGCGGTGGGCGCGCAGGGCGCGCTCCACCAGGACACGGGTGTGCATCACGGTCGCCGCGACACTGCGGGGCTCTTCGGCCCGCCATGCCTGTACGGCGTCGGAACCGGCGGCCACCGCGGCGAGCACCTGGGTCCGCTGGGTCCACAGCGCCCAATCGGGTGTCTCCGCGAGGAGGTTGCGCATCGAGACCCAGCGGCCCGTGCGCAGATCCTGGACCGCGGCGCGCAGTTCGTTGTCGTGGCCCGCCGGATGGTAGACGGGACGGAAATGATCGTTCGCCATCAGCGCGGATCCGTCGGCGGGAGCGGGGCGGGAGAAGCTAGCACCGGGCCGCCGCCTCAGTCCCGGCGCCGGCCGCGAGCGCGCCTCGCCGCACCGGCCGGCGCCCGGCGGCCACCGTCCGGACCCGGCAGGTACGAGAGTGATCCGCGGCCTCGCGACGCGCGGCTCCGGACGGCGCCGCTTCCACGACACGCCCCGGGCCGAGGCGCCGCCCGGGTGAAAATGTGGTCGTCATAGATCCTCTAGCACGGTGGGGGGTGAAGCGATCCGGCTTTCCTCACGCATAGACACGGACCTGCCGTGCCCGCAGCCACAGGCGAACCGGTCGGGGTCGCCCTGCCGCTGCTCGGCGATCAGTGTAGGGGCCGGAGTGTCGTCACTCGAACACTTTGCTGATCTTTCGCAACTCTCCGTTGATCAAAGAAGGTTGCGCATCTCCGGACCGGGCTGTCCGGACGATTTCCGGCGGGCCGGGCAGAGCGCCCACAGACGGCCCTGAGAACCCTTGACGCCCGCTCTGACCTGCACCACGCTTTCGCACATCGATCACCGCCCCTGCGACCGAAGAACGGGACATGCCGCCGGCCCACCACTCCTCCGCCTCCCTCACCGGCCCGGCCGCCCGGCCGGTGCTCGCTGTCGACCAGGGCACCTCGTCCACCAAGGCGCTGGTCATCTGTCCCGAACGCGGCGTCATCGGCGCGGGATCGGCCCCGGCGCCGCCCCGGTACGGCTCCGGCGGACTGGTCGAGGTCGATCCGGCCGTGCTGCTCTCCTCCGTCCTCGAAGCGGGACGCCAGGCCCTCGCCGACGCGGCAGAACCGGTCGCGGCCGTCGGCCTGGCCAACCAGGGCGAGACGGTCCTCGCCTGGGATCCGGAAACGGGTACGCCGCTCACCGACGCGATCGTGTGGCAGGACCGGCGCGCCGAGGCGCTGTGCGCCGAACTCGCCCCGCACGACGAGCGGTTGACCCAACTGACCGGGCTGCCCCTCGACCCGTACTTCGCCGCGCCCAAGATGGCCTGGATCCGGCGCCGGCTGACCCGCGAGGGCGCCGTCACCACCAGCGACTCCTGGCTGATCCACCAGTTGACGGGCGCGTTCGTCACGGACGCCGCGACCGCGGGACGCACCCAGCTCCTCGACCTCGACCGCGTCGACTGGTCGCCGGCGGCCCTGGAGATCTTCGGACTGTCCGGCGAGGCGCTGCCCCGTGTCGTCGACGCCGCCGGGCCGGTCGGCACCACCACCGCCTTCGGCTACGAGATCCCGCTGACCGGGCTGCTCGTCGACCAGCAGGCCGCGCTGCTCGCCCAGGACGTGACCGAACCGGGCACCGCGAAGTGCACCTACGGCACCGGTGCGTTCCTGCTCGCGCAGACCGGCGAGCGGCCGCGCCGAGGGACGTCGGGGCTGGTGAGCTGTGTCGCCTGGCGGCTCGACGGCCGTACCAGCTACTGCCTCGACGGACAGGTCTACACGGCGGCCTCCGCGGTGCGCTGGCTCACCGATCTCGGAGTGATCTCCGGGGCCGCCGACCTCGACCCGGTCGGCTCCTCCGTGCCGGACAGCGGCGGTGTCACCTTCGTACCGGCGCTCGCCGGGCTCGCGGCTCCCTGGTGGCGCGGAGATCTGCGCGGCTCGGTGACCGGCCTGGGCCTGGACACCGGAGCCGGGCATCTGGTGCGGGCGCTGTGCGAAGGCATCGCCGCCCAGGTCGTCGAGCTGGCCGACGCGGTGGCCACCGATCTCGGGGAGCCGCTGACGAGCCTGCGGGTGGACGGCGGTCTGACCCGCTCGGCGCTGCTGATGCAGACCCAGGCCGATCTGCTGCAACGGCCCGTGGAGGTCTCGGCGCTGCCCGATGTCACCGCACTCGGCGTGGGCGCCCTCGCACGTCTGGGACTCGCCCCGGAGCTGCCGCTCCGGCGGGTGATCCCCGAGTGGAAGCCCGCCGCGGTCTACGAACCGCGGATCGGCGCGGACGAGGCGGCCACCCGGCTGGACGTCTTCCGCTCGGCCGTGACCGCGCTGCTCGACCGTACTCCCCCGCCCACCGCACCCCGCCGACCTGGAGCACCATGACTGTCACGACCGCGGGAGCGCTGCCGGACGAGGTGTACGACATCGTGGTCGTCGGCGCCGGAGTGGTCGGCGCCGCCATCGCCCGGGAGCTGACGCGCTACCCCTCGCGCGTCGCGCTCGTGGATGCCTCCGACGATGTCGGCGACGGTACGTCGAAGGCCAACACGGCGATTCTGCACACCGGTTTCGACGCGGTGCCCGGTTCGCTGGAGTCCCGGCTGGTGCGGGAGGGACAGCGGCGGCTGGCCGCCTACGCCGAGGAGACCGGCATCCCCGTCGAGCCGCTCGGCGCCCTGCTGGTCGCCTGGGACG
The DNA here is from genome assembly GCF_040635655.1 of Streptomyces sp. NPDC006923. NCBI lineage: Bacteria > Bacillati > Actinomycetota > Actinomycetes > Kitasatosporales > Streptomycetaceae > Streptomyces > Streptomyces sp. NPDC006923. The sequence continues at coordinate 398,661 of NZ_JBEYIF010000003.1, read as the reverse complement.
ACGGCCAACTGGCCGCGCTGCCGGGGCTGGTGGAGAAGGCCGAGCGCAACGGCTGCCACGACACACGGCTGCTGGGCGCGGACGAGCTGTACTCCCGTGAGCCGCGCCTTGGGCCCGGTGCGCTCGGCGCGCTCGAAGTCCCCGGCGAGAGCATCATCTGCCCCTGGACGACAACGCTCGCGTACGCCACCCAGGCCGTCCTGGGCGGAGCCGATCTGCATCTCAACTGCCGGGTGGAGAAGGCCGCGAGCGGGGAGCCGCACCACCTCGTCACCTCACGCGGCCCGTTGCGCGCGCACACGCTGATCAACGCGGCCGGTCTGCACGCCGACGAGATCGACCGGCTGCTCGGCCACCACGACTTCACCGTGACTCCGCGACGAGGCCAGCTCATGGTCTTCGACAAACAGGCACGCGGCCTCGTCCGGCACATCCTGCTGCCGGTGCCGACCGCGCTCGGCAAGGGCGTGCTGGTGGCGCCGACGGTGTACGGCAATGTGATGCTCGGGCCGACCGCGGAGGACATCGACGACAAGACGGCCACCGGATCATCGGCGGCAGGGCTCGCGTATCTGCGGGACAAGGGCCGCCGCGTCATGCCGGAGCTGCTCGACGAGGAGGTCACCGCGGTCTACGCCGGACTGCGCGCCGCCACGGACAAGGACGACTACCGGATCCGCTGCCACGCGGAACAGCGATATGTGACCGTCGGCGGCATCCGCTCCACCGGACTGACCGCGTCCATGGCGATCGCCGCCCATGTCGTGGAACTCCTGGCCGCCGCCGGCCAGGACCTGGGAACACCCCGCGCTCTCGCACCGGTACGGATGCCGAATCTGGGCGAGGCGTTTCCCCGCCCGTACGAGCGCGCCGACCTGATCGCCGCCGACCCCGAGTACGGGAAAATCGTCTGCCACTGCGAGCGGGTCACCCGCGGCGAGATCCGCGACGCCCTCGCCGGCCCTCTCCCGCCCAGCTCGGCCGAAGGGCTGCGGCGGCGCACCCGCGCCCGCGGCGGCCGGTGCCAGGGCTTCTACTGCGGCGCCGCCGTACGCGCCCTGTTCCCGCCCGCCACTCCCGGCGGCGAACCGTTCCCGCGGCCGGAGGTCGGACCATGAACGCCACAGCGAACGCGGCAGGACGGCGGGAACGCACCGTCGATGTCCTGGTGATCGGCGCGGGCCCGGCCGGGCTGGCCGCGGCGGCCCGGCTCGCCGCGGCGGGCGCCGGTACGGTCGAGGTCGTCGACCGCGAGGAACAGGCCGGGGGCGTCCCGCGCCACTGCTACCACGGCGGCTTCGGGCTGCGCGAGCTGCGGCGCCCGATGAGCGGCCCCGCCTACGCCCGCCACTGGTGCGACCTGGCGGCCGGGGCCGGCGCCGTCGTGCGCACCGGTGTCTCCGTCACCGGCTGGGCGGGGCAGCGCGACACGGGGCCGCGGTCGTGGCGGGCCCCCGCCCGGGGCGGGTGGCCCCAGGGGCCGCCGGGCCCGCTCGCCCTGGACACCACCAGCGCGCACGGCCTGGAACGGATCACCGCCGGGGCCGTCGTCCTCGCCACCGGCGCGCGTGAACGCCCGCGCAGCGCACGGCTGGTGCCCGGCACCAGACCGGCCGGAGTCTTCACCACCGGCGAGCTGCAGCAGGCAGTCCATCTGCACCACCAGCGGATCGGCCGGCGGGCGGTCGTCGTGGGCGCCGAACCCGTCAGCCACTCCGCCGCGCGCACCCTGCGCAGCGCGGGCGTCGAGGTCGCGGCGATGGTCACCGACCAGGCGCGCCACCAGTCCTCCCTGGCGTCCGGGCTGGCCACCCGGCTGCGGCACCATGTCCCGCTGCTCACCGGGACGACCGTGACCGAACTGCTCGGGCGCGGCCGGCTCACCGGCCTCGCGCTCACCCACACCGACGGCAGGACCACGACCGTCGCCTGTGACACGGTCGTGTTCACCGGCGACTGGATCCCCGACCAGGAACTGGCCGCGCTGGGCGGTATCACGCTGGACCGGGGCACCCGGGGCCCGGCGGTCGACACCGCGTTCCGTACGGCCGCCCCGGGGATCTTCGCGGTCGGCAACCTGATCCACGCCGTCGAGCCCGCCGGCACCGCCGCCCGGGAGGGCCGGCTTGTCGCCGGGCCGGTGCTGCGGTATCTGGCGGACGGGGAGTGGCCGGGCGGCCAGGTGCCGGTGGAGGTCGACGCGCCTCTGCGCTGGGTCTCGCCGAACCGGATCGACCCGCGCGGCCCACGGCCCCCGCTGGGCCGGTTCACCCTGCGGACGGCCCGTGCGGCGGGGCGGCTGTCGGTCCTGGTCGTCAGCCAGGACGGCCGGGTGCTGCACCGCGAGCGGCTGCGCCGGGGCGCGGTGCCGAACCGGCCGCTGTACGCGTCCGCGGACTGGATCGACAGGGCGGATCCGGGCGGGGGCCCGGTGGTGATCACGGCGGACTGAGCGGCGAGGTCCCGGCGGACATGGCCGGGGCAAGGGGCGGCCCCACCGGCAGGGGGGGTGGGCCGGTGGGGCCGGTGAGCTCGTGCGGCTGAGGGGGGGGAAGGCCGCGAGCTCGGGTCGTCAGTGCGTGTGCCCCCGTCCGGGAGAGATATGCACGCGGGTTTTCCATTCGGCGCGGGGCGCCTCCGGCGGGGGGTGCGGGGTCGTTCCGGAGTACTGGCCCGGACCGCGGGAACACCACCCCGGCACGCCCCCCTCCCTCCGCACCACGCCCCCCGCGCCACGGCGGGCCGCGTCCCGTTACTTGGGTACGTACAGCTTGATGTCCGTCAGGCTCGCGCTTCCCTCGTACACGTTGGTGTACAGGTCACCGATCACGAAGGAGTCCGGGTACGCCGAACCCGCCGGCCACTGGTCGGGCCACTGCGCGCTGCCGTTGTTGTCGTTCTGGACGAGCGTGTTGTTGAAGCGGCCGTCGTACTCGCCCGGTTTGACGTTGTAGTGCCAGATCGGGTCGTTGCCGACGACGAAGTTCCGGTGGAAGCGGAGGGTCTTCTGGCCGGCGCGGGCGAAGTTGCCGCTGGCTTCGAGCGTGTAGCCGGTGGCGTCGCGCTCGATGGCGAAGACATAGTCCTGGCCCGGCATCAGTTCCGGCTGGAGCTCGGCCGCCGATGAGAGCTGCTGTTCGGCCACGCCGCCCGAGCAACTGGTCATGAACCATTGCGAGTTGCCGGCCAGACCGCCCTTGCCCGGGGTCCAGTTGGGCAGGCCGCTGATCCACATGTTGACCGTGTTGAAGCTGCTGTCCCGGTAGTTGTAGTACGAGTTTGTGCCCGAGTCGCAGACTCGCCCGCCGGTGCCCGTCCCGACGCGGTCGGGGTGCTGGGCGAAGGAGTCCATGAGCACCTTGCGGCGGTAGTGCCAGAAGTGGTTGTTGCGCGGCGCCGGGTTCGCGAAGTCGACGATCGACAGGTAGTGGAAGCCGTTGTACCCGTAGTTGCCCTCGCGTACGTCCTGCCACTCGCAGTACGGGGCCGAGGCGTCACCCTCCCAGCCCGGACTGTTGGAGCCCTCGCCCCAGGGGTGCTGGGTCTTGCAGCCGTCCTTGCTGTAGCCGTTGATCCGGTTGTCGTAGTCGATGGTTCCGTTGCGTTTTCCGCCGAAGTCGAGGGTCTTGAGGCGGTATTCGATGCGGTACTGGTCGGGGAGTTGCCGGGTGGGGCGGAAGATGGCGCCGCCGGTGTGGTCGGGGACCTTGAGCTGGGCGACGGTCTTGCCGCCCGCCCTGCCGTTGGTGATGGACGGCGCCTTCTCGATCCGGCCGTCCTTGTTCCAGTCCCGGGCCGACAGCGAGGCGGTGAGCCAGCCGCCGTCACCGACCTTGAACTCCTTGCGGTAGGTGGCGAAGGAGTTGAAGGCGGTGTCCCAGGCGGGCCCGTAGTCGTTGCGGTACCACTTGCCGTTGTCGTCCATGATCGTGTCGAACGGCCGGCTGTAGGTCTCGCGTGTCCAGGGCGTGCGGCCGGGGTCGAGCGGCTTGGCGAAGTTCTCGGAGTGCAGTAACTGCCAGGTCGGCGCCTTCGGCTTGTTGGCCGCCGGCCGGTCGTCCGGCGCCGCGGACGCGGTGCCGAGCGAGAGCGGTGCGACGAGAGCGCCGCAGACGAGGGCCGCCAGCGCGTAGTGGTGTTTTCTCCGCAGCCGCGCACGGGGGCGGCTCATGGGGGTGCGGGTCATCAGAAGTTGCCCTCCGGGTCGTAGTACTTCTCCGCGTTCTCCTTGGTGACACGTGGTGAGGGGACGACCGTGTCCTTCTCGGTCTTCTTGCCGTCGAGGATGTCCACGGTCCTGTCCAGGCCGAGACTGCCGATCACATCGGCGTCGTTGAGCCCTGTGACCAGGTAGTTGGTGCCGTCCAGGATCGCCTTGAGCGCTTCTGCCTGTCCGTCGACGCCCGCCAGCACGATCGTGTCGTCGCGTCCCGCGTCCTTGATCGCGCGCTGGGCACCCAGGCACATGGCGTCGTTCTCGCAGAAGACGGCGTCGATGTCGGCGTGGGAGGCGAGCAGGCTCTCCATCACGGTGAGTCCGCCGTCAGAACTCCAGTTGCCGAAGTCCGGGGCCTCGACGAGCTTGATGCCGGGTGCCTTCCCCAGCGCGGCCTTCACTCCGTTGGTGCGGGCCTGGCCGATGCTGTTGTCGGCGGGGCCGCCCTTGACGAGGGCGACGGTGCCGCCCTCGGGAAGGCGCTGCACCAGGAACTCGCCGTTCTGCTTGCCGATCGCCTCGTTGTCCGGTCCGATCCAGCTGCTGTAGGTGCCGCTGCGGAATTTACGGTCGACCAGCACGGCCGGCTTGTCCGCCGCCCTGATCGAGTTGAGGACCGCGGGCGCGGACTCCAGCGGGCCGCCCGAGACGATCACCGCGTCGACGTCCTTGCTCAGCAGGTCCTCGACATTGGAGGCGAGCTTGGCCGCGTCGCCGCCCGCGTCCGTACTGACGATCTCCACGCCCTTCTTCTCCGCCCGCGCCTTGATGGCCCGGTCCATACCGTTGAAGTAGGGCCCGCTGAGCGTGAAGTTGGCGACGCCGATGGTGTACGAGCCGTCGCCCTCACTGCCGCCGTCGGAGGAGCAGCCGGCGAGGACCGCGGTGAGGGCTCCGGCCACCAGCACACCCGACGCTTTTTTCATGATCATGACAACTGTGCCTTTCCGGGGTTCGGTGCGCCGGCCGGACGGGACAGACCGGTGCGCTGGACGAGGATGACGGCGACGATGATCAGGCCCTTGAGCACCTGCTGCCAGAAGCTCTGCACGTCGTAGAGGTTCAGCAGGTTGTTGATCAGCGCCAGGACGAGCACCCCGGCGAAGGTGGCCCGTACGGATCCCTTGCCGCCGGCCAGACTGGCCCCGCCGATCACGCAGGCCGCGATCGCGTCGAGCTCGAAGGCGGTGCCCACGCTGGGCTGGGCGATACCGACCCGGCTGGCGAGGATGACTCCGGCGAGCCCCGCGCAGGCGCCGCTGATCGTATAGGCGAGCACGATATGACGGCGGACGCCGATGCCCGCCAGTCGTACCGTTTCCGCGCTGCCGCCGATCGCCACCAGCGACCGGCCCGACGGCGTACGGCTCAGGAAGACGCCGCCCGCCAGGAAGACCCCCAGCATGATCAGTGTGGAGACGGGCAGCGGGCCGAGCGCGGCCGAGCCGAGCTCGAAGAAGCCCTCCTTCTCCGGTGCGACGGGCGTCTCGGAGTAGACGAAGGCCAGGCCCCGGATGGTGGTGAGCGCGGCCAGTGTCACCACGAACGGCGCCAGCCCGAAGCGTGCCACCAGCGCGCCGTTGACAAGCCCGAAGGCCATTCCGGAGGCCAGACCGATCAGCATCGCGAGGGGTACGGGCAGTCCCGCCGACAGTCCGGCGGCCAGGATGCCGGAGAAGGCGACCACCGAACCGACCGAGAGATCGATGCCTCCGGTGAGGATGACGGTGAGCATCCCGAAGGCCAGCAGGCCCGTGGTGACCATCTGTTTGAGCAGATTGGTGATGTTGCCCTCGGTGAGGAAGGCGTCGGTGGTGGACCCGGCGACCGCGACAAAGGCGATCAGCAGCGCGGCGAGCCCGGCCTCCACGGTGAGATCGCGCCCGGCCACGATCAGCCTAGGCAGCCTCCGGCGCGACGTGGCGGCCTCGCCCGGATTCCCCTGCTCCGCGGCTTTGGTGAGCTGTTCGGTCATGCGGCGTGTCCGATCGCGTGGGCGAGGACGGTGTCCTCGGTCGTACGGTCCGAAGGGAGGTCCGCGGTGATACGGCCCTCACGCATCACCAGCACCCGGTCGGTGGCTCCCAGCACCTCGGTGAGGTCCGAGGAGATGAGCAGGACGGCCATTCCGCCGCGGGCGAGTTCGTCGAGCATCCGGTAGATCTCGGCGCGGGTGGCCATGTCCACACCCCGGGTGGGCTCGTCCAAGAGCAGCACCCGCGCCCCGGTGAGCAGCCACTTGGCGAGCACGGCCTTCTGCTGGTTGCCACCGCTGAGGGCGCGGACGGGGAGCTTCGCGGAGTGCGCGGGACGGATGTCCAGCCGTTCGACCATGGCCGCGACATCACGCCGCCGTCTGCCCGTGTCCAGCAGTGGTCCCCGGGTGGCGGTGCGGAGCGTGGCGAGGCCGATGTTCTCCGCGGTGGTCAGCCCGAGCACCAGCCCGGTGCGCTTGCGGTCCTCGGTGACCAGAGCGAGTCCGGCGGCGATCGCCTCACGCGGGGAGCGGAAGCGTTCGGTCTCGCTGCCGGCCGCTCTGACACTGCCGGAGCGTGCGGGCTCGGCTCCGAAGACGCAGCGCGCCAGCTCACTGCGGCCCGATCCGACCAGACCGAACAGGCCGGTGATCTCACCGGCCCGCAGAGTGAACGAGATGTCCCGGAACTCGCCGGGCCGGTTCAGCCCGGCGACGGTGAGCAGCGGCTCGCCGGTGTCCCGGCGCCGGCCGGGGTAGAGCTGTCCCGGTCCCCGGCCCGCCATCAGCCGGATGAGTTCGTTCTCGTCGGTGCGGTCGGGTGCCGTCTCGGCGACCACTCGGCCGTCCTTGATCACCACGATCGAGGTGGCCAGTTCGGTCACCTCAGCCAGCCGGTGCGAGACGTACACGATGAGCACACCGCGCTCCCGCAGTCGGCGGATCAGGGCGAAGAGCGCCTCCAGATCGCTGCCGGCGAGTACGGCGGACGGCTCGTCGAGGACGAGCACCCTCGGCTCGCCGCCCTCGGTCACCAGGGCCTTGGCGATCTCCACCATCTGCTGTCTGGCGACGGTGAGCCGGCCCGCCCTGGTGCGCGGGTCGATGGCGCCGTAGCCGATGGACTCCAGCAGGTCGCGGGCGCGGGCATGGGCCGCGCGCCAGTCGATGAGCCCGCCGAAGCGCCGCGGGAAGTGGCCCATGAGGAGGTTCTCGGTGACGGAAAGCTCGGGGACGAGGGTCAGTTCCTGGTGCACGGTGCGGATGCCGTGGACATGGGCGTCGTGGGGCGAGCGCAGCTCGACGCGCCTGCCGTCGAGCCACAGCTCACCGGCGCTCATCCGCTCGGCGCCCGCCAGGATCTTGATCAGCGTGGACTTGCCCGCCCCGTTGGCGCCGACCACGGCGAGCACCTCACCGGCCCGGCCCCTGAGATCCACGCCGTGCAGCACCTCGGTGGGACCGTATGCCTTGCGCACGCCGCGGATCTCCAGAGCCGTCCGGGTCGTCACGCTCACCCGAACGCCTCCATCACCACAATGGTCTTCTGCCGGGTGAACTCCAGGGCCGTGTCGTGCAGGCCCTCCGCGGCGCCGCCGGTGTCGCCGGGACCGCCGAAGGGCAGGTTCTCGGCGCGCAGCGCGGTGGAGCCGTTGATGACCACGCCGCCGACGTCGAGCCGGTTGGCGAGGGCGAAGGCGCGCTGGATGTCCCGGGTGAAGACGGCCGCCTGGAGTCCGTAGGGGGACTCGTTGGCCATCCGTACGGCGTCCAGCGGATCGGTGAACCGGGCGACGGGCGCCACCGGGCCGAAGATCTCCTCGGCGAGCGCCGGACTGTCCGGCGGTACGTCGACCAGGACGGCGGGATCGCTGAAGGCACCGCGCCGGGCTCCGCCGGCCGCCTTGCGGGCGCCGTCCGCGACCAGGGCGGAGACGGCGGCCTCGACCCGCTGCGCGGCCTCCTCGCTGATCAGCGGGCCCACATCGGTGCCGTCCGCGAGCTGGTCGCCCACGGTCAGCTTGGCCGCGCCGGCGAGCAGGGCGTCCACAAAGGCGTCGTGCACCCCGTCCTGGACGTACACCCGCTTCACCGCGCAGCAGATCTGGCCGTTGCCCCGGGCGAGGCGGCCGAGGACCACGGCGAGTGCGGCCTCTTCCACATCGGCGTCGTCGCAGACGATCAGCGCGTCGTTGCCGCCGAGCTCCAGGTGCACCTTCTTGAGGGTGTCGGCCGCGCGGCGGGCGATCTCCCGTCCCGCGAACGTACTGCCGGTGAGGCTGACGGCGGCGGCGCCGGGGCGGGCGGCAAGCTCCTGGGAGACCTGGACACCGCCGGTGAGCAGTTGGTGAGCGCCCTCGGGCGCGCCCGCCCGTTCGACCAGCTCGCCGATGCGCACCAGGGTGAGCGGGCAGCGCACCGGCGGGTGGACGAGGACGGCGTTGCCCGCGGCGAGCGCGGCGGCGGCCTTGTGGGCGTACAGCTCGACCGGGTAGTTGAAGGGCACCAGCGCGGCGACCGGGCCGAGTGGCTCCCGGACGGTGACGGCGAGGTGGCGCTCCAGACCCGGGACGGCGCCCAGGGGGATCTGCCGTCCGAACAGCCGGGTCGCCTCGCCGGCGAAGCCCCGGAAGATCCGTACGGCCGCGCCGATCTCCTCGACGGTCTGGAAGAGGGGTTTGCCGTTCTCGGCGGCGAGCAGCCGGGCCAGGTCATCGGCCTCGGCTTCGATCAAGTCGGCGGTGCGCAGGAGCAGTTGGGTGCGTTCATGGGCGGGCAGTGCGGCCATGGCGCGCTGCCCGCGCGCCGCGGCGGCGAGGGCCGCCGTTAATCGTTCTGAGGTGAAGTCCTCGACTTCTCCGAGACGTTCGCCTGTTCCCGGATTGTGTACGGACAGCGGTGCGGTACGGGTCGACATGCGTCGCTCTCCCTGTACGGGCCTTGGCAGATGCGGTCGGCTCTGCGGAAAGTGCTGCGATGCTGGCGCACCCCCATCAATTCGTCAACACATCTAACAAAATGGCTCGACCATTGGCGCAAGGTCATCGGCCGGGGACCGCCGCCCGGAAGACGCACCGGCGGACCGGGACAGGGGCGGGAGGGCCCGCTTCCCTCTTCGGTGAACACAGAGTGACCGATCCCGGTCGGGCGGACGAGAGTCGGTCGACGGTTCGCCGACGCCGGTGATCCCTGTGTGGTGATGGGCGCCGACAGTTGGAACGTCGTTCACGCGCAGGCCACGCCGGGTGTCAACCATCAGGAGGTAGCCAGGGGGCCGTCCCCCGGCGCGCTCGCTGATGCGCTCGCACTCGGGAGAACGCACCATGAAACGCATACGTTCCGCAGTCACCGCTGTCGACCGCCGTTCGTTTCTCGCCGCGACGGGAGCGGTCGGCATTTCGGCGGGAATCGGACTGGCGCTCGGTGCGGGTGGCGGTTCCGGGGAGGCCGTGGCCGCGCCCGGGGTGACCGTCGCACCGGCGCTCCCCCGCCCCCGTACGCCGGCCAGGCCCACTCCCCCGCGCACCGTCCCCGCGCGGACGACCCTGGAGTCGGTCGCCGCGCCGCGCGACACCTCGGCGGCGTTCCGGCGGCTCGACGACGGTCCCGGCTGGCGCAGGCTCGTACGCGAGCAGCTCGCCACCCCCCGGGCGGGCCGTGACGGCCGGCGCACGGTGCTCAGCTCCTTCGTCCAGCTCACCGATCTGCATCTGGTGGATGTCCAGCACCCGGTCCGCACCGAGTATCTGCGCTCGCAGCAGCTCTCCGGATGGCGGCCCCAGGAGGCCCTCACCGTGCCGGGAGCGGTGGCCCTGATCGAGCAGATCAACGCGCTGACGGCCGGGCCCGCGACCGGCGCGCCGCTGTCCTTCGCCGTGACGACCGGCGACAACACCGACAACAACTCCCGGTCGGAACTGGACTGGTTCCTCACGGTGATGAGCGGTGGCCGTATCTCGCCCAACACCGGTGACAGCCGGCTGTACGAGGGGGTGCAGAACTCCGACGAGCGGCTGTTCTGGCACCCGGAGGACGCCCTCCGCGACACCGACAAGCAGCTCGGCTACCCCCGGATCGACGGATTCCTGGCCGCCGCGATCAGTACGGTCAACAGCCCCGGTCTGCGGATCCCGTGGTATTCGACCGTGGGCAACCACGACAGCCTGGCCAGCGGCGCGATCGCCGACCGGAGCGGCTTCCTGGCGGAGTTCGCCGTCGGCGCGCGCAAGCTGTACGGCATCCCCGACGCGGACGCCAAGGCCCTGGTGAAGATCCTCTCCAAGGGCAGCAGTCCGGCGGGCGGCGAACTGGTCGATCTGCTGCGGCACTCGACGCGCCGGATGCGCTCGATCACCCCCGACCCGAGCCGGGCGCCCTTCGGGCCGCGCGAGTATGTGCGGGCGCACCTCGACCCGGCGCGCGCGGGGGCCGGGCCGGTCGGCCATGGCTACACCGCCGCCCATCTCGACAGCGACACGCTCTACTACACCTTTCCCATGGGGAAGAACATCACCGGAATCAGCCTCGACACCACCGACCGCGCGGGGCACTTCACCGGCTCCCTCGACACGGCTCAGTTCAACTGGCTGAAGCGGAAGCTCAAGGAGCTCCGCGACGGTTACGTCGTGGTGTTCAGCCACCACAACAGCTGGACGATGACCAACACCCACCCCGACCCCGCCCACCCGGGCCAGGCCCGGCACAACGGCGACGAGGTGGTCGCGCTGCTCAAGGGGAACCGCAATGTGCTGGCCTGGGTCAACGGCCACAGCCACCGTAATTCGATCCTCCCGCACGGCACGTTCTGGGAGATCTCCACGGCGTCGCACATCGATTTCCCGCAGCTCGCCCGGGTCATCGAGATCACCGACAACGGGGACGGCACTCTGTCGCTGTTCACCACTCTGATCGAGTCGGCCGCGCCGCACCGGACCGATTTCGAGGATCTCTCACAGACCGGACTGGCCGCGCTCTACCGGGAGCTGTCGCACAACGCGCCCGGCTCCACCACCGCGCCCGCCGGTGTGTCCACGGACCGCAACACGGAGCTGCTGCTGAGCCGCTGACATCCGGCGGCAGGGGTCACCCGCGTGGCATTCAGCCGGTCACCAGGCGCTGGAGCGCGGGAGCGTACAGCTCCGCGAGCCGCTCGGGCGTGGCCCGTGCCCCGGCGCCGGAGCGGTGCAGGCTGAGGGTGGCTCCCAGGCCGAGGAGCTGGCCGGCGATCAGCTCGGCCCGCAGGGTGCGGTCGTGGCCGGGCAGCAGCGCGGCCAGCCGTTCGGTGACCTGTTCGCGGAAGCGCTCCCGCAGCAGGGTGCGTTCGTCGTCGTTGCCCAGGGAGAACACGACGCGCAGCAGCGGATCGCCCTGCTGCTCGCGGCGGTGGCGCACCAGGGTCAGCACAAGATGCCGGCCGAGGGTGTCGAGCGGCGCCGCGAGGAGCTGGTCGGCGGCGGGGCCGAAGTCGGCGACGGTGTTGAAGAGCGCTTCCTTGGTGCCGAAGTGCTTGACGATGAGGGAGGCGCTCACGCCCGCGTCGGCGGCGATGCCCCGCATGGTCACTTCGGCGTAGGGGCGGAAGGCGAACGCGCGGCGCGCCGCGCGCAGGATCGCGTCCCGGCCGGTGCCCGTGTCGGCCCCGGCGGCCGGCGTGCCCGTTCCGCCGCCGGCCGTGCCATGGCCGGCCTGCCCGTTCATCTGCCCTCCTGAGCGAGTGGCGTCGACGGACGTCCGTCGTGTCCCGTACGGTCCTGCCCGACGTTACCGCTGGGCAGGGCCCGCTGACGCGGCAGGCAGAGGGTGACGGCCAGCGCGAGGAGCGCCGCGCCTGCGGCGATGAGGAAGACCAGCAGATAGGCGTGGAGGGTGGGCGCCGTACGGCCGCCGACCTGGAAGGTGACATTCGCGAGGACGGCCGCGACCGCCGCGCTGCAGAATGCCTGCCCGACGGAGCGCATCAGGGTGTTGAGGCCGTTGGCCGCACCCGTCTCGGTGACCGGCACGGCGCGCATGACCAGGGCGGGCAGCGCGGAGTAGGCGATGGCGGTGCCCGAGGAGACCACGGTGGCGCCGAGGATGATCGTCCAGAGCTGGTGGCTGGTGAAGAAGCGCACCCCGTATCCCACGGCGAGGACGGCGGAGGCGAGCGCCAGAGCCGTCTTGGGGCCGTAGGCGGCGGAGATCCGCGCGGACACCGGTGACAGCGCGACCATCGACAGTCCGCCGGGCAGCAGGCACAGCCCGCTCACCACGATGGACGCGCCCAGACCGTACCCGGTGTCCTTGGGCTCCTGGACCATCTGGGCGGTGGACAGGGAGTTGGCGTAGAAGGCGAAGCCGATCAGCAGCGCGGCGAGATTGGTCAGCAGCACGGCGGGCCGCGCGGACACCCGCAGATCGACCATGGGCGTGCTGAAGCGCAGCTCGTGGACGCCCCAGACCAGTCCGATCAGCACGGCGAGGACAAGCAGACCGAGGGTCCGCGCGGACGTCCAGCCCCAGTCACCGCCCTGGGTGACCGCCAGCAGCAGGCAGACCAGGGCCGCGGAGAGACCCAGCGCGCCCAGGGCGTCGAAACGGCCTCGGGTGCGCACCGGTGACTCGGGGACGCGGAGCAGTACCAGCACGATGTCGAGCAGGCCGAGCCCGGCCGACGCCCAGAACATGGTGTGCCAGTCGTAGTGCTCGACGACAAGCGCGGCGACGGGCAGCCCGACGGCCGCGCCGATGCCCAGCGTCGAGCTCATCAGCGCGACGGAGGGCAGGACGCGCTCGGGGGGCAGTTCGTCCCGCATGATGCTGATGCCCAGCGGCACCACGGCCAGCGCGGCACCTTGCAGGGCGCGGCCGGCGATGAGCACCGCGATCTGGGAACTGACGGCGCACAGGACGGACCCGGCGACCAGAACGCCGAGGGAGCAGAGAAGCACCCGGCGTTTGCCGTACATGTCGCCGACCCGCCCGAGCACGGGCGTGCAGATGGCCCCGGTGAGCAGCGTCACGGTGACCAGCCAGCTCGCGGCGGTGGGAGTCGCGCCGGTCAGCGCCGGGACATGCGGCAGAAGCGGTACGACCAGCGTCTGCATGACGGCCACCACCACGCCGCAGAACGCCAGGACGGCGACCAGGAAACGGGGGTGCGGTGCTTCTGCGGCCTTGGCTATCGCTCCGGACATCTCTCTCCGTACGGTGTGTGTCCGACAGGGGGTGTACAGACGTTCACCCCTGAGGGTAAACGCTTGTGCACCCCCTCGGCCCTCGAAGGGTCCCGGGCCCGCCCGGCTCGGGCGTCCCCCGGCGCGGTGCGGCGGGTGCCACCCGGCACACTGTTCTGGGCGGTTCCGGTCCGGTCCCCGCCCGACGACCGCCGTGGGAGGCACGATGGCGCTGCACATCAGCGCGACCAATCCGGAGCAGCCGGCCGTGCTGCTGGACCTGCCGTGGAACACTCCGCTCGACCAGTGGCCGCAGGAATGCCTGGTGGCGCTGCCGCGCGGTATCTCCCGCCATGTGGTGCGCTTCGCGTCCGCCGGGCCCGAGGTGGTGGCGGTCAAGGAGATAACGGAGCGCGGCGCGGTCCGGGAGTTCGGGCTGCTGCGCGATCTGCACCGGCTGGGCATACCCGCCGTCGACCCGGTGGCGGTGGTGACCGGGCGCGTGGACAGGAACGGCGATCCGCTGGAGTCGGCGCTGATCACCCGTCATCTCAAGGGGTCCCTGCCGTACCGCTCCATGTTCGAGTCGACGATGCGGCCCACCACCGTCAAGCGGCTGATGGACGCGCTGGCGGTGCTGCTGGTCCGCCTGCATCTCGCCGGATTCGCCTGGGGCGACTGCTCGCTGTCCAACGCGCTGTTCCGGCGGGACGCCGGGGCGTACGCCGCGTATCTGGTGGACGCGGAGACCGGCCAGATCCAGCAGAACCTCAGCCGCGGCCAGCGTGACTACGACATCGAGCTGGCCCGGGTGAACATCGCGGGCGAGCTGATGGACCTGGAGGCGTCCGGCGCGCTGCATCCGTCGGTGGACCCGGTGCCGTTCGGCGCCGCGATCGTCCAGCGTTACGAGGACCTCTGGCACGAGCTGACCCGCGAGTCGGTGTACCCGGTGGACAAGCGGCACTACATCGACCGGCGGATCCGGCGGCTCAACGATCTGGGCTTCGACGTGGCCGAGATGCAGATCGAGCGGTCGCCGGTGGGTGACACCGTGACCTTTCTGCCGAAGGTCGTGGACGCGGGCCACCACCAGCGCCAGCTTCTGCGGCTGACCGGCCTGGACGCCGAGGAGAACCAGGCGCGGCGCCTGCTCAACGACCTGGAGAGCTGGATGGCCGGTGAGGAGGACTACGCCCCCGGCGACCCGCTGGGAGCCCGGCCCGAGGTGCTCGCGCACCGCTGGGTCCGGGACGTCTTCCGGCCGACCGTACGCGCCGTGCCGCTGGAGCTGCGCGGGGAGATGGACGCGGCGCAGATCTACCACGAGGTGCTGGAGCACCGCTGGTATCTGTCGGAACGCGCGGGACACGACGTCGGCCTGGAGGCGACGATCGAGGACTACATCGCGCATGTGCTGCCGGAGACCTCGGGCGCGATGACACCGGCGACGGACTCGTCGGCCGGCCTCTCCCCCTGACCGCCGTCACTGGAGGGCGCGGCCGTCACTGGAGGGCGCGCACCGCCGCCGCGAAGACCGACGGCATCCGCGCCGCCGCCGGGACGACCAGGCGCGCTCCGGCCGCGTGCCCGCTGAACCGCAGCAGCCCTTCCGTCAGCAGCCGGTGGCGCCGGGTCAGCTTCCGCCAGCGGCCCTCGTAGTCCTGCGGCCGTCCCGCCCGCAGGCATGCCACGGCCGCCTCCGCCGAGGCCAGTGCCAGCGCGATGCCCTCACCGGTGAGCGCGTCGACATAGCCCGCGGCGTCACCCACCAGCAGCACGCGGCCCGCGCTGCGGCGGAGCACCCGCTGCCGCAGCGGGCCCGCGCCGCGCACGGCGTTGGCCGGCGGTCCCGCCAGCCGCGCGCGCAGTTCGGGAAAGGCGGCGAGATGGTCGTCGTAGCCGCGTCTGGCCGTGCTCAGCACGGCCACCCCCACCAGATCGGCGGCCACCGGGGTCACATACGCCTCCCCCGCCGTCGACCAGTGCACTTCCACGAAGTCGGTCCAGGGCTTCACGCGGTAGTGCCGGCGCTGGCCGTACCGCCGGGGCCGCCGGTCGGGCAGATCCAGGCCGAGCCGGTGCCGTACGGGCGAACGCAGCCCGTCCGCGGCCACCAGCCAGCGCGCCCGCAGTCCGGCAGCGGTCACCGAGTCTCCGTCCTGCTCCACCTCGCCGACCCGGCCGGTCACGATCCTGACGCCGGTCTCCTGGGCTCGCCGGGCCAGGGCCGCGTGCAGCTCGGTACGGCGCAGACCGAGCCCGGGGCCGTCGTGGAACGGGGCCTGCGCGCGGTGGAGTCCGCGCACATAACGGATACCGCGCAGCGGGTGGCCGGGAGGGATGTCGAGGCCGAGGGCGGACAGCGCGCGCACCCCGCTGGGCATCACACCCTCGCCGCAGGCCTTGTCGACGGGGGTGCTGCGCGGTTCGATCACCACCGCCTCCAGACCGGCCAGCGCGGCATGGACGGCCGTGGCGAGACCCGCGGGCCCGCCGCCCACGACCAGCAGGTCGATCACGGGCGGGCGCCGGCGGCGAACCCCGGGGCGAGGGCGCGGTTCTCGCACCGTATGCGGACGGTCAGCAGCGCCGCGTTGAGAGCGGTGAACAGCACCGCGGTCAGCCAGGCGCCGTGCACCAGGGGCAGCGCGAGGCCCTCGGCCACCACCGCGACGTAGTTCGGATGCCGCAGCAGGCGGTACGGTCCGCCCGTCACGAGCGGGAGGCCGGGCACGACCAGTACCCGGGTGTTCCAGCGCGGCCCCAGGGTGCGGACGCACCACCAGCGCAGCCCCTGCGAGGCCACCGCGACGGCGAACATCGTCCAGCCGAGCACCGGGTCGAACGCCCGGTCGGCCAGCCATACTTCGAAGAGGCAGCCGAGGAGCAGCCCGGTGTGCAGGGCGACCATCGGCGGATAGTGCCCCTGGCCGCGCTCGACGGCCCCGCGCGCCAGGCTCCAGCGTGTGTTGCGGCGGGCGACCACCAGTTCGGCGACGCGTTCCGCTCCGACCGCCAGGACCAGCACCGTGTACCAGATCATGTCTCGCCGTACCCCTCTACCAGCGGACCAGGACAAGCTCGGAGCAGAAGCCGGGGCCCATGGCGAGCAGCAGTCCGGGCGTGCCCGCCGGGGGCCGCCGCTCGGCCAGGGTGTCACGCAGGACATGCAGGATGGACGACGAGGACAGGTTTCCCACCGCCGCCAGCGAGCGCCAGGTGACATCGAGCGCCCCGCCGGGCAGTTCGAGGACTTCCGCGACGGCTTCCAGCACCTTGGGCCCGCCGGGATGGCACACCCACGCGGTGATGTCCCCGCGGGTGAGTCCGTGGTCGGCGAGAAAGCCGTCGACGTTCGCGGCGAGATTCTTCCGCACCAGGTCCGGGACGCTCGCGTCCAGGACGATACGGAAGCCGGAGCCGCCGATGTCCCAGCCCATCACCTCTTCGGTGTCCGGGTAGAGATGGCTGCGGGTGTCGATGACGGTGGGCCCTTCGGCGCGGCGCCGGGCACCGCAGGCCACCACGGCCGCCGCGCCGTCGCCGAAGAGCGCGGTGGCGACGAGGTTGGCCGGTGAGACGTCGTCACGCTGAAAGGTGAGCGAGCACAGTTCGACCGAGAGAAGGACGGCCACATCGTCGGGCCGTCCCAGCAGATAGTCGTGCATCCGGGCAATTCCCGCCGCTCCCGCGACACAGCCCAGGCCGAACATCGGCACTCTCTTGACGTCGGGGCGCAGGCCGAGCCGTCCCACCAGGCGGGCATCCACGGACGGTGCGGCGATGCCGGTCACCGAGGTGAACATCAGCAGGTCCACGTCGCGCGGGGACAGACCCGCCGTGTCCAGCGCACCGCTGACGGTCTCCGCGCCGAGGGGGACGGCCGCCTCGATGAAGGCGTCGTTGACCGCGCCGAAGTCCTTGAAGTCGCCGTACCGCTCCAGCGGCAGTGCCGTGTGACGCGTGTCCACACGCGCGCCGCGGTGCAGCCGGTCGAGGAGCCGGCGGTCGGCGCCTTCCGGCAGACAGATCCTGGCGACCATGTCGGTGACGTCGTGTTGGCTGTACCGGTGCGGAGCGAGGGCTCCATGGACTCCTGCGATGCGTGTCATCTACGGTCCGAGGTCGGAGACGATTGACGTGCAATCCCTGCCCCCGCACCGTCACATCACACGCGAAGTCGCCTGTACGGCCCCGCGCCGACTGCTGTACGGGGGAGGCAGGGCGTTCGCCGCCCGGCGGGCTCGGCCATGACGTGCTCCACCGCGCCTACGATGTGCGCGTGGACGCCATCGACCGGGCAGAGCGAGCCGACGGAGCACCGCGCGACGCGGCGTCAGAACCGTGGCCGCGACGGGCGGTCGCCCTGCTGGGAGCGTGTCACCCGGGGCCGACCGTGGCGGTGACCCTGCTGGTCGCCGGGCTCCTGGTGGCGGCCGGGCAGGACCTGTCGGGGGGTGTGACGGCGATCGCCGCCGTGCTGACGGGGCAGTTGTCGGTCGGCTGGAGCAACGACGCCGTGGACGCGGCACGGGACGTCGCGGCCGGACGCTCCGCCAAGCCGGTGGTCGGCGGCGCCGTGGCCGCACGGACGGTGAGGACGGCGGCCCTGGTCGCACTGGCCCTGTGTGTGCCGCTGTCCCTGGCGTACGGCCTGCTCGCCGGGGCCGTTCATCTGGTGGGCGTGGCGGCGGCGTGGGCGTACAACGTCCGGCTCAAGTCGACCCGGCTCTCCTGGCTGCCCTACGCGGTCGGCTTCGCGGCCCTGCCCGCCTTTGTCACGCTCGGTCTGCCGGGGCGGCCGTGGCCGGCCTGGTGGATCGTCACCGCGGCGGCGCTGGTGGGGGTCGGCGCGCATCTCGGCAATGTGCTGCCGGACATCGAGGCGGATCTGGCGACGGGGGTGCGCGGGTGGCCGCAGCGGCTGGGGCCGGACAGGGTACGGCTGCTGCTGCCGGCCCCGCTGGTGGCGGCCACGGTCCTGCTGGCGGCCGGCCGGCCCGGCCCGGTCGGAGCTCTCGCCGTGGCCGTGGCAGTGGTCGCCGGAGCCGGCGGGTCGCTGGCGGGCCGCCGCCGTCCGAGGGTGCCGTTCGTCGCGGCGATCCTGGTCGCGGCGGTCGATGTCGCGCTGCTGCTGTGGCAGGGAGCGGCGCTCTCCTGACCGGCCGGGACACACCGGGCTCGTACCGGCACGACTGATCCCGGTTCCAGCGGGCACCCGGCCGCCAGGGGCCTTCGGGTCAGCCCGGCACGATCCGGGAGAGAGGCCCCAGCGGTACGGCCACCGCGTTCAGCCGTGGTCGGCCGCCGGACACCAGGAGTGGAAAGATGTTGGGCTTCGCAGCAGCAGTGCTCTTTGTCATCGCATTCATCATCAACGCCACCGAGACAGCGGTCGACGCCGTCTTCGCGCCGACGAGTCTGATGCTTCTCGGGCTGGCCCTGCTCGCGCTGCATGTGGCCGGCATAGGGGCCGGCTGGGCGCCCCGGGGCCGCAGGCGCTGACGCCTCGCGCCCGGTCCGGCACCGGGCTCCGCCGGGACGGGCCGGCCGTCACCCGGCAGGGCGGTACATCCGCCTCGCCCGGTGAGGGCCGGCCCGCCGCGCGTGCCCGGCCGGTCAGCTCGCCCTGGTGAGCCGGGCGCGCAGGAAGTCGAGCGTGCGCTCCCACGCCTCCGCGGCCGACTCGGCGTGGTACGCCTCGGGACGGCCGTCGTTGAAGAAGGCGTGCCCGGCACCCGGATAGACGTGGAACGCCGGGACGATGCCGGACTGGGACTCGATCGTGGTGCGGAGTTCCTCAAGGGACTCCGGCGGGACGGAGGGGTCCAGTTCGCCGTAGTGACCGAGGATCTCCGCCTTCAGGTTCGAGAAGTCCGGCATGCCGTCCTTGATGACTCCGTAGAACGGAACCGCGGCGGAGACCCGCTGGTCCTTGGCGGCGAGGCTGAGGACGAAGCCGCCGCCCATGCAGAAGCCGGCGGCCCCGACCGAGTCGCCGTCCGTCTCGGGGCGTTCGAGGAGATAACCGACCGCGCCCGACAGCAGCTCGGTGCCCCGGTCGGTGGGCAGCTCCGTCATCATGCGCAGCGCCTCGTCGGAGTCGTGCGCGACCTGGCCGCCGTAGAGGTCCGGGGCGAGCGCGACAAAGCCGGCCTGCGCGAAGCGGTCGGCGATGTCCTTGATGTGCGGGGTCAGGCCCCACCATTCCTGGATGACGATGACGCCGGGTCCGTGTCCCGCGGGCGGTACGGCGAGATAGCCGTACGCCGTGGCCCCGGCGCTCGGGAACGAGACATTCTGCGGACTGGGTTCGGTGGACATGGAAGGCTCTCCAGATGTCGATCGGTTACGTCAAGATCGTATGCCCGGAGCGGTCTGTCCCTCCGGGCGCCCGGGTCAGCCGCCCGCTTCGGTGAGGAACCCGCGGATGTCGTCGAGTTCCTCGGCGCCGATCGCGTGGCCGAGGGCGGGATAGGTGCGTTCGGACAGTTCCGCGCCGGACTTCTCGCGCAGCCACTGCCCGGTGCGGGTCAGCAGGTCGGCCGGGATGACCGTATCGGCGGGGTCGCGCCCCCAGAGGACCCGGACCCCCGCCAGCCGGCCGGGCTCGGTGGGCAGCCCGGCGTCCCAGGGCAGGGTTCCGGAGAGCAGCACGGCCGAGGCGAAGCGTTCCGGCCGCGTGAGCAGCAGCGCGCCCGCCATGGCCATACCGCCGGAGAAGCCGAGCAGGGCGACCGAGCTGTGCCGGGCGGCGACGGTGTCCAGCCAGGCGAAGAGGCGGCCTGAGCTGTCCGCGAGGGATTCGGTGACGGGGCGCCCGATCCCCCGGTTGGCGAACCAGGCGTAGCCGCCGCCTTCCGCGAGGGGCGCGCGCACGAAGGCGATGGTGATGTCCCCGGGCAGATAGGGCGCGATCCCGGAGAGGGAGCGCTCGTCGGCCCCGCGGCCGTGCAGCGCCACCAGCAGCGGCGTACCGTCGCGGGCGCCCTCCGCCCGCGACCAGTGGACGACGAGCGAGGGCTGTTCTGCGTGTGGCATGGCGGCGTTCTTCTCCCTTGTGCGGGCCGCGGGTGACGGGCACGCGATGCGCTGCCCCCGCGAGGGCAGCCTATGCCATGTCATTGAACGTTCAAGAAAGAGCTCGCGCACACCCCGGCCGACCCGAGCCGATCATGTGCCTTCGCAAGGCGCGGCCGGCCCTCCGCCGCCGGGCCGGGCGGTCCGGGGCACCTTCTCCGTCCGGCGCCCGGCTCCTGCTCCCCGTGCGTCACGGACCACTCCGGGGCCACGACTTCACGGCCGCAACACAATCCCCCGATCGAGTGAACGCACCCCTCGCGGGTGATTCGAACGCGGCATGACTCGCGGTCGGGCCCGAGCCCGCACCGAGTACGGGACGTACTCGAAACTCTGTCCGACGATTCGCCCCTCGCCTCCCGTTACACGCCCTTGATCAGGTCCGTTGTCCGGTCGCCTGTACACGTCGTCGTCTGCTCAGGAGGACTTATGCATCCCGTTCCCACTCCCGTTGGCCGCGTCGGCGCACATCCCGCGTTCGAGTGCGGCGGAGCGGTGCTCACGGTGACCGTACGCCCGGTTGACGGAAAGGGCGGTGCCGCGGCATGAGCTCGTTCCGCTTCGGCCGGAAGCCGTACGCCCAGAACTCGCCGCCCGAACAGCTTTTGTTCGGCGGCCGTCTGAGGGGTTCCTGGGGCTGGACCGCCCATGAGGGTGCCCGCCTCCAGACATCGTTCTGGGCGATCCTGCGTCAGATCCCGAGGCTCATCGGGCACACGGTGTCCCTGGCCTGGCGCGCCGACCGTGTCGCACTGCTCGTCGTCGCGCTCGCGCAGCTCGGCCAGGCCGCGTCGACCGTCTTCGGGCTGCTCGCCACCAACCGGGTCCTGGTCAGTCTCTTCACGGCGGGCCCCACCGCCGAACGCATCGCGGAGGCGCTGCCCGCCCTGCTCTGGGTCGGCGGCGCGGGCGCGGTGGCCGCCACGCTGCGCGCGGTCTCCCTCGGTGCCACCGGCAGGCTGGAGCCGAAGGTCGAGAGGGTCGCCGCGCTGACCATGCTCACCCCGGTGATCCGGGTGGAGATGGAGCATCTGGAGCAGCCCGACTTCCACAAGATCCTCGACTCGGGGCAGCACGGCCAGACCGCGGCCCGCCGGCTGATCCAGCACACGCTGGGCGTCGTGGAGTCGCTGATGGCGCTGACCGCGGTCAGCGGCGTCCTGGCCCTGCTGCATCCGGTGCTGCTGCCCCTGCTGATCGCCGTCGTGGTGCCCAAGGCCTGGGGCACGGTCAGGGCCGCCCGGCGCGCCTACGAGTCGGTGCAGGTGTGGATCGAGCATGTACGGCAGCAGGGCGCGCTGCGCCGACTGCTGATCTCGCAGAAGGCCGGGCCCGAACTCCGGGTGCACGGGGCGGGCCCCTTCCTGCTGGAGCAGTTCGACCGGATGGGGGTCGAGGCGGCCGAGGAGCAGACCCGGCTCGCCCACCGGGAGGCGCGCACCGACCTGGTGACCTCGGCGCTGTCCGGGCTGACCGCGGGGGTCACGTACGGGCTGCTGGCCTGGCTGCTCACCCATGGCCACATGCCGCTCGCCTCGGGCGCCACGGCGGCGCTGGCGCTGACGAACGGCACCGCGGGCCTGCGCCGCATGGTCACTCATATGCACCAGCTCTACGAGCAGTCGCTGTTCATGACCGATCTGATCAAGGCCAGGGACGAGGCACTCCTGCGCGCCATTCCGAGCGGCGGCAAGCCGGTGCCGGGACCGCCGGCGCTGATCGAGTTCGACCGGGTCTCCTTCACCTATCCCGGGCGGGAGACCCCGGCCCTCGACGCGGTGTCCCTCACCATCCGCCGGGGCCAGATCGTGGCTCTCGTCGGGGTCAACGGCAGTGGCAAGACCACGCTCAGCAAACTCCTGGCCGGCCTCTATCTGCCCTCGGAGGGGCAGGTGCGCTGGGACGGCACGGATGTGCGCGAGCTGGACCGCGACCAGCTCTTCGGCCAGGTGGCGCTGGTGCTCCAGGACTACCAGCGGTGGCCGTTCACGGCGCGCGCGAATGTGGCCATCAGCCGTCCCTCCGAGATCCATGACCCCGGACGCCTGAAGGCGGCGGCGGACCTGGCCGACGCGCACACCGTCGTCGGTGAACTCCCGCGCGGCTGGGACACCCTGTGCGAGAAGGGTTACGAGGGCGGAGTGGATCTGTCGGGCGGCCAGTGGCAACGGCTGGCCCTGGCGCGCGCGTACTACCGGCGGGCCGCCGTCCTGATCTGCGACGAGCCGACCAGCAGCATGGATCCGGCGGCCGAGATCGCGGCGTTCCAGCAGATCCGTGATCTCGCCGGCGAGGGGCAGACGGTCATCCTCGTCACGCACCGGCTGCACAGCGTCCGGTCGGCCGATGTGATCTATGTGCTGGACCGGGGACGTCTGGTGGAGGCGGGCGACTTCCCGACGCTGATGGCGGACGGCCATGAAGGCCCGGGGCTGTTCCGGGAGTTGTTCTCGCTGCAGTCCGAGCAGTACCGGACGGGCGGGCCGGGGGTGCCGGCCCAGGCCCTGTCCGACACATAGCCCTGCCCGCCGGGTCCGGCCGCCGAGCGGGTGCCGGTATGTGTGCGGGGCGGTGGCCGAACGCCACCGCCCCGCGTCACTTCCCCGTACCGGGCGTCAGCCGCCGCCGCGCCGTCCGGCGGGCTCCGCCGTGAACGCCCAGGCCATCTCGGGTTCCAGGGCGAAGCGGAAGACCCGCTGGACCGGCGGCGTGCAGAGCAGGGTGACGACCACGCCGGCGACCAGGGTGACGAACACGGCGCCCGAAGGTCCGTGCAGCCAGTCCGCGCCGTACCAGTCCCAGGTGGTCGCGCTCTGGGCGAGGAATCCGTGCAGCAGATACCCGCAGAGCGTGCCGGCGCCCAGCGCCGTGAACCACATGCGCCGGCCCGGCACCCAGGCGAAGAAACACACCGTCAGCACGAGGGAGCAGCCGAAGAGCGCGAAGGTCATCAGAATCCCGCTCCACCAGGGCGCTCCCAGTTCCTGGGCGCTGTCGCGGTGGAAGAACCAGGCCATGTTCATCCGGGTGACGGCCCAGTAGGCGAAGACGGCGGTCGCGGCGAAGACCGGCACGGCCAGCAGGCGCACCTCCCGGCGGCGGACGAGCTGGAAGTGCTCGGGCCGCAGCCGCAGTCCGAGCACGAAGAACGGCAGGAACTGCAGGAGCCGTTGGAGGTCCAGGTCGTCACCGATGTCCGGCGAGACGGAGGCGAGGGCCGCGATCGCCAGGGCCAGCGGGACGGGCCAGCGCACCAGCCGCCAGATCGGCGCCGTCATCCGCCAGACGAAGAGCGCGAGCAGGAACCAGGTCAGATACCACGGGTCGAGCAGGCTGACCGGCATGGACGGGTCGTCGTCGGCCCATCGGTGAAAGAGGCTGTAGGCCAGCTCGAACAGGACGTACGGCACAGCGATGCCGGTGATCAGACGCCGCACGCGGTCGGGCCTGAAGTCGAATCCACGCGAGAAGTAGCCGGAGATGATGATGAACGCCGGCATGTGGAAGGCGTACACGACGACATAGAGCGCGGAGACCGCCCGGCTGCCGTCTCGCAGGGGCTCCCAGGCATGCCCCATGGCCACCAGCACGATCGCCAGGTATTTGGCGTTGTCGAAGAAGGCGTCCCGCTTCTTGGCGGGCGGCGCGGGCGCTGCCGCTTCGGCCGTCTTCTCGCCCGGCACGACCCGCGACGACTGCTCAGTGATCTGCGTCATGTCGCCTCCCGAGCGGAACCCCGGGCCGTGCATGTGCCTCTTAGCAGAAATGTGGGGGGAGAGCAGAGAGCAAACATTCAAGGCACCCTAACGCGGGCTCCCACCTTCCGTTCACGCGGGGGCACGGACCGGGAAGCCGGTCGCCGGGCCTCCCGTCTCCGCCTACCCCGCGTCACGCGTCCCATGGCGGCTCCGCCGCCGGCCGTCCTGGCCTACTGTTCGAGCAGCTCCGCCGCGAGCCGGTCGATCCGGGTCCGCCAGGCGGCCAGGGCCGCGTCCGTGTCGGCGTCCGGCGGTCCGGTCTGGGTGACGACGAGCCGCGCCCCGTGGCCCGTGCCCTCGCCCAGCTCCCAGCTCACCGCCGCGTCGGGGTCCCAGGTGTAGGTGAGGAACTTCGGCGCCCGGACCTCGGTGACATGGCCGGCCGGGACCTTCTCGGCGGTGAAACCCTCCGGGACGGGCAGCCCCGCCACCGGCTCGATGCCCGCCGAGAGCACGTCCCAGACCGTCTCGGCCGGCCGCACGAGCTGGCGTTCCAGACGGATCCGTTTGACGCCCGCCTCGTTGTCGACGGAGCCCCGGCCCAGGCCGAACCTGCGCACATACGTCTCGTGCAGTTCGCCGGTGTCCCGGCCGACCGCGACCGGAGCGCCGTCCAGCAGCCGCCCGAGCGCCGCGACGCACCGATGCCAGCCGGCGGCGAAGCTCGCGGCCCCCGGGAGATCGTCGAAGGTGTGCACCAGGGTCAGCAGCGAACCCTCGCCGTCGGGGGCGATGGTCCAGCTCAAATGGTCGGTGCCCCAGGTGAAGGCGAAGAGGCGCGGTTCGTCGACATCGGTGACCGTGCCGGTCATCCCCGGCCCGCTGACGCCGGGGAAGCGGAAGCCCATCGCGCCGCCCGGTGCGAGTTCCACACTCACCTCGGAGGGAAACCACTGCCGCAGACTGGCGGGTTCGGTGATCGCCGCCCACACCCTCTCGGGAGGATGAGCGAGCCTGCGTTCCATCCGCAGCGCGGTACGGCCGTCGGCGGTGGTCAGGGTGTCGTCGTGCGGATTCGTGTTCATGGGGAGCCGTCCTCCATCGCGTCGAGATGCCGTTCGAGCGTGCCGAGAGCGCCGGACCAGAGAGGCCGGTAGTGAGTGAGCCAGGCGTCGAGCTCCGCGAGAGGCTCAGGCCGCAGCTCGTACCAGCGGCGCTGAGCGTCCTGCCGGACGCGGACGAGTCCGGCCTCACGCAGCACTCGCAGATGCTTCGAGGTGCCGGGCTGGCTGAGTCCGAGGCGTTCCGTGAGTTCACCGACCCGGTGCGGGCGCTCAAGCAGCAGGTCGAGAATCCGGCGCCGGTTCGGCTCCGCGAGGACGTCGAACGGTATGGGCATGAATCGAACATACCGCATCAGCTATATAATCCTACGGAAATATACAGTGTGTCCCCATCCGGACCCAGGGTGCGGAAGAGCGACGCACCGGACGCACCGGCCGGGACAGCCGGGTCCTGACCGGGGCCCCGCGGGGCCGGGCGGTCATGGAGCGCCATATTTTCGCGCCAGGCCGTGAATTTCGGCCATGCCACGGGGCCGAAACGCCATTCTGGCCAAAATGGCGTCGTGACAGCGCGTCAACAAGGCATCCATAATTGTAATTTGGGGCGACCAGAGGGGCCATCGCGCTTCTCCCGGAAATCGCCCTTCGGCACCGCATGACGTCACTGCCCCACCATTACGGCCCCGGCCATCCGGCCCCCACAGAACGGCGCAAGGAGAGCGGCCGTGCATGACGAATTCCTGTGCCATGTCACCGCGTACGGAATCTGCGGCGGACAGCGTGTCGGCGTACCCCTGGGCACTTATCGCGCTCCCACTCTGGCACTTGCACTGTGGTGGTTGCGAGACCGCGCGACATGGATCGCCGAGCGGCTCGACCCCAGTCCGGACAGCGTTCATTTCCCGGCCGAGGCGCTCGCTCCGGTGGCGGAGACCGTGCCGGACGTGCCGACGACGCTCCGGACATGGCGCGACGACGTGGCCCACCAGGAAATGGTCGCGGAACACCTGGCCGCCGGTCGGCTCATTCGTTTCGCCACACGCGACGACACCACCGAATACGAACTGCTGGCGGAATCGGTGGACGCGCTCCGAATGGACCGGGCACTTCCGGTTCTGATCACCCCCGCCGCGATGCCGGACTCTTATCGCCGGGAACGTCCTTTGGCCACAACTTCACGGAGCGCCACACACGAGTACCGGGGGAACGCCGCCGATTCCGGACGCCGGGCGGCGAGAGAGGAATCCCCTGTCGCCCCCTCCGTGTCGGGCGACACTTTGCAGTTGGGACAGACGGTACAAGTGATTCAGGGATGGCGCCGACGGCGTAGCTGAGTACGGCTCACGGCACGGTTCCGAACAGCCATTCCCCGGGGCTAGCGCCTTTTTTCCCCGGCCCTCGCACCGGTCCAGCAGCGAACGCGGCAACCGCTCGTCCGCGTCGTCGAGCGGGGAGACAGAACGGGCCAGGACCGCGCCCCGGTCATCGTCCTTCGCCAGCCCCGCGTGCATACGGCGCGCTGTCGGACCCGGCGCGTCCTCGGTCGGAATGTAGGCGGAACCCCGCCCCGACCGGACGCGGTCAACACTGCCCTTCCCGTACAGCCGCGACAGAATCGTGGTGACCGTGGTGCGGGCGAGCGACACTCCGAGCGCCTCCCTTCCGCGCGCCCGAAGGAGTGATCCATTGATGCCCGAGACCCCGGCGGCCCCCCACGGCGACGGCTGGTTCGACGACGGTATGTACACCGATGTCACCGAACTGGTGCACCGCTCCCCCGGCTGGCTGGACACCACGATCTCCGTCTGGTCCGCGTACGGCCTCGCCCTGTTCGCCGTGTTCCTGCTCGCCTCGTGGTGGCGCGCCCGGGCCACGGACCCGGCCAGGACCGCGATGGCGCTGGCGGCGCCTCTTGTGGTGCTCGCGTCCTACGGGGCCAGTGGCACCCTCAAGGAGCTGGTGCGGGAACGGCGGCCCTGCCAGGTCCTGCAGACGGTCACCATCGAGGCATGTCCACCGCCGGGTGACTGGTCGCTGCCGAGCAATCACGCCACCATCGCCGCCGCGGCCGCCGTGGCCCTCCTGTTCACCGACCGCCGGCTCGCGGCCGCCGCTCTTCCCGCGGCTGTTCTGATGGCCCTGTCACGGGTGTGGGTCGGCGCGCACTATCCGCACGACGTGGTCTTCGGGCTGCTCGTGGGGGCTTGTGTGGCCGGTGTCCTGATGCTTGCCGCACGGCGCTCCGCGCCTCTGGTGGCGCGGCTCCGGGAGACCAGGCTGCGCCCGCTGGTGGCCTCACGGTGACACCGCCCGCGCCGGAGCCCCGCCGGTCGTGGCGCGGGACGACGCTGGTCGTGGCCGGGGGCTGCGCCGCGCTCTTCGCCGCACTCGCCGTGGTCGTGAGCGGCCGGCACGGTGCGCCGTTCCCCCTGGACGAGAGCGCGCACACCTGGTCGGTACGGCACCGCCCGGCCGTGGCCCTCGCGGCGGCGCGGGCCGTCACGTCCACCGGATCCGGCCCCCTTCCGTATCTGTGCGCCGTCGCCGCGGGTCTGCTCGCGGGCCGGGGTGTACGACAGCGGGTGTTCACCGCGGCCGGCACGCTGGTCTTCCTGCTGGTGGAGCAGGCCGCGCGATACGGCGTGATGCGTGCCCTCGGCCGTCCCCGGCCGCCCATGGCGGACTGGGCGACCCACGCCTCCGTGTTCGCCTTCCCGTCCGGACACACCACGACCTCGGCGGTGGCGGCGGGGCTGCTGATCTGGGGCGTGACCCGCCGGGACCGTACGGCCGCGGCGTACCTGCTCTGCGCCCTGCTCGTCTGCTGGGCCGTGGCCGTGGGGCTGAGCCGGATCTATCTCGGTGTGCACTGGGCGACCGATGTCCTCGGGGGCTGGCTGTTCGCCGTCGCCTACCTCGGCTTCGCCTCGGTCCTTCTTCCCCGCGCGCGGCAGGGTCCTGTCAGATCCGCCGGAGCCATCAGAGAGAGCGATGGGCCCCCGGCCGGCTGACGGGATGTCCTACGGCCGAGGCCGGCGGCGGTCCGAGCGGGAGGGTTCACCACGCGCGGTGCATGATGTGCAGCCCGACATAGCCCTTCGTCGGGTGCCGGAAACCCTCCGGCAGGGTGCCCAGCACCTCGAAGCCGAGCGACCGGTACAGCGCGACCGCGTGCACATTGGTCTCGACGACGGCGTTGAACTGCATCGAGCGGAACCCCGCCGCACGGGCCCACTCGATCGTGTACTCGCACAGGGCCCGCCCCACGCCCTGTCCCGCGTGCGCCGGGTCCACCATGTAGCTGGCGCCGGCGACATGCGCGGCGTTACCCATGTGGTTGTTGTTCATCTTCGCCGTGCCCAGCACCGCGCCGTCCTCGTCGACGGCGACGACGGTACGGTTCGGGGCCGTCAGCAGCCACCAGTCACGGCCCTCGGTCTCACTCAGGCCGGGCGGGTAGGTGAACGTCTCGCCCGCGGCGACGATCTCGTGGAAGAACGGCCAGATGGCGGCCCAGTCCTCCGTGGTGGCTTCCCTGATCAGCATGCGAATCAGGATGCCGCCTCGTTCCACGCGGGCGCCAGCCCCTTTCCCGACGGGGCGGGACACACGGGGAAACTGCCGCCGATCGGAAGAGATCGGCGCGACACGCGCCACCGGGTGGGTCCCGGAATCGGCGGAAACGGAAAACTGGGACATCCGGCTGCTCCGCGCCTGCCGGGCGCTCCCGGTGCCCACACGGAGCACCGGTCCGGACCGGACTGCCGGACGTTCCCCGGCCCGCCGAGGTGCCGCGCCCGGAAACAGGGGTACCCGGCATACAAGGATGTCCGGCGGTCGGACGACGCACGCACCATCCAGCGGATAAGAGGCGAATCACCCGTGTTCGAAGCTGAAGACATTCGGGAGTGGCGGGGCCACGACGTGGTCGACGCCGACAGAAAGAAGATCGGCTCGCTGGAGGCCGTGTACGTCGACACCGCCACCGACGATCCGTCGTTCGCCACGGTCACCATCGGTCTTCCCACCAAGCGGCGCCTGATCTTTGTGCCGCTGGCCGAGGCCACGGTCGGCCCGGGCTATCTGAAGGTCCCGTGGGACAAGAAACTGGCCAAGGACGCGCCCTCGATCGACACCGACGGAGAACTGCTGGCGGAGGACGAACCGCGTGTCTTCGCGCACTACGGTCTGCCGTACAAAACCGGCCTGAACGGCGAACGCCGCCTCGGCCGGCGCTGAAGCACGACGGGACTGGAGCGCTCCACGATGACCACTTTCCTTCTTCTGCTCCTGCTCGCCGTGGCTCTGGGGATCACCGGCATGACCCTGAGCGGGCTGTCGTTCCTCCTGGTCGTCGCCGTGATCGTGCTGATCGCCGATCTGGTGATCCTGGGCGCCCGCTGGGGACGCGGCAGGCGCGTCACCCGTTAGACCCCCGTCCGGTCGATCTCGGTGGGCCCGGAACCCCTGGCTCGGGGGACGCGGGAGGCACGTCACCCATGAGGTCCTGTCCCCGTGCGCCGGTGCTTCCCCGGGCGTGCGACGTGCGGGGAGTCTCCGGTGTGCCACTTCGCGCCCGCCCAGCCGATTTTCACCGCGCGGAGCGCTGGGGAGGGATGGGACGTCCGTACGGGCCGAGATGGCGTGACCGGAGGTGGCCGGGTGGGAAAGTCGTCGGAATCCGCCGAATGCGGCGGTCGGGCCGCGCGGGCTCCGCGATGACCTGCCGCACCGGGCTCATACAGGTCAGGCGCTTTCGCGGCCCCCGGGGCAGCACCTTTCATCTGACGCTCGCGCAGGGCAGTCCACGGCGGCGGCTGCCGGCCGGCGGAGCGCTGCGCGTCAGGCCGGGGCCGGCCCACGAACCGGACGCGCGCCGGCTCAGCCGCAGGCTCGCCCGGGAGACCCTGGTGGGGCACGAGACGCACCGCACGGGCTTCTGGGGCGCGAAGATCGTGGTCACCGGCGCGGACACGGTCGACAACGATCTCCTGCGCGCGATAGCGGAGATGCTGAACGGCCATGCGGGCACGCTGTACGCCGGTGCCGGGCTCGGGGTGACGCCCCGCCACCTGGAGGCCCTGTCGGAGATGACGCCGTATGTGCTCGGCGCGGCCGGAGGGGGTCCCGACCCCAGCACGGCCACGGCGTTCGGGGTGCTGGGAGCGGTGGAGGCCTGGGCCCGGGGGCCCGTCGCGGGGCTGCGGGTGCTGGTGCACGGCACCGGCAAGGTCGGGGGCGTCCTGGCCGGGGAGCTGGCCGCCGCCGGTGCCACCGTCCTGACCTGCGACACCGATCCCCGTGCCGCTGAGGTGCCGGGCTGCCGGCCGGTGGCCGACTGGTCCGGGCAGCGGATCGACGTACTGGTGCCGTGCTCGGTGAGTGATCTCATCGATGTCCGGCTCGCCCGGCGGCTGCGCTGCGGCGCGGTCATCGGCGCGGCGAGCGCCGTGCTCGCCGACGAGGATGTCACCACCGGAGTCCTGCACCGGCGGGGCATCGTCCATCTGCCCGCCCCCCTGGTGAACGCCGGGGCCGCCATCGCGGCCTCCATACAGCACTACGCGCCGGACGCGTTCCGCGCCGCGGACCCGTACCGCGTCTACGAGTTCGCCAGGGACGCCGTCCGGTCCGCGGCCACGGAGCTGACGGCCGCGGCCCTCGGCAGCGGGCTCTCCCCGTCCGAGGCCCTGACGGCGAGAACCCGGCCGCCCGGCGACGAGTACTGCGGACCGAGGTTCAGCCGGGTCGCGACCTGCGGGGACACCCTGCGCAGTTCCTGATCGCCCGCCCCGTGTCCGCGCGAGCGCTTCCGCGTGGCCGAAATTCAGCGATCACTCACCCGATTGGTCTGGACCACATGGGGGCCGACCGCTAAGGTCCCTGCCAGCCGACACCCGTACGAGCCTCCCCCGACCGGCCTCACCCCGTCCCGCTCCCCTCTGTCGGCTCCGTTCCAAGGACCGAAGTCCGTGATCGATATCGTTGTCGTACTCCGGGCCGAGGACGCCGTCCTCGACTTCCTGTCCGTACTCACCGACGACCGTGGCGGCGAGACCCGGGTGGTCCTCGGCGACCGCGCCGAGACGGTCACCCTCCCCGCGGGATCGGACACGGCCGAGCGCCTCGCCCTCCTCGCGCCGTATGTGGGGCCCGCACCGCGGGAACTCAGCTCGCCGGAGCCGGCTGTCCTCGTCGGGCTTGTCCGCGAGGCGGGCGCCCGGGCCGGGCGGGCCGTCCGGATCTGGACACACTCCCCGGCGGACAACCGGCGCGGCCGGGGCCGGCTCGGCCGTGACACCGCGGCGGCCGTTGCGTCCGCCGCCGGGCACGGGGCCGGCCCAGAAGTGCGCCACGCCGTCGGGTACTCGCCGTACCTCCAGTTCGTCAGCGATCTCGACCGTCCGCTGGGGCCCCGGCGGATCGAGGCCAAGCTGGACTTCGTCAATCACTCCTGCGGACATCTGCTGACCGAGGAGAACCCCGAATACCTCGTCCAGACGCCGCACATCCCGGCCACCGAGCGCTTCTTCGACGCCGATCCGGAGCAGCGCGAGCGGCTCTACGCCCTGCTCGCCAGCCTGGACGACGAGGCGGCCTCCGTCGTCGACCCGTGGGAGTTCGCGACCTCGCCGTACGAGGCGCAGCGGCTGGACGCCACCGCGGCCTGGGTGCGGGACCGGTGCCCGGCCGCCGGCGGCACGCTGGTCGAGGTGGGCGCGTGCGAGGGAGCGCTCACCCGGCGGCTGGCCGCCGCCGGTTTCACCGTCCGCGCCACCGAGCCGAATCCGGTCTTCCGGCCTCGGCTCGCCGCCGCGCTCGCCGGTGCGGACACGGTCACGGTGGACGGGGAGGGC
Organism: Streptomyces sp. NPDC006923; assembly: GCF_040635655.1. Taxonomy (NCBI): domain Bacteria; kingdom Bacillati; phylum Actinomycetota; class Actinomycetes; order Kitasatosporales; family Streptomycetaceae; genus Streptomyces; species Streptomyces sp. NPDC006923. Next base: position 366,614 of record NZ_JBEYIF010000003.1, on the reverse strand, counting down.
CTCGCCGAACTGGCCAAGGAGGACACCGGCGCCCGCGCCGACGCCCATCTGCTGATCGAGATGTTCTATTACGGCCAGGACCCCGCGCTCCTCGACGACCTGGCCACGGACCGCGTGTTCGTCGCGCTCGAACCGGAGGCCCTCGGCCTGTACATACGCCCCTGGCTGGAACGGTCGGCGAACTGGCGCGCGGAGGAGGAGGTCGTCCTGGTGCCGCCACGCGTCGAGACGGTGTGCTCGGGACGCGCCTATCTCAGCAAGCGAGGCAGCGTGGGCCTGCTCCTTCGGCGCACCACTTCCTGAACCGGCCGGGAGAGCGGACATGTACGACACCTGTGTCGGGCTGGGCTACCACTGCGAGTCCACCCATCAGATCCGGCGGATCACGGGCAACGACCGCGCGCACTTCTTCGACTGGCTCGATCTCGACTTCGAGGCGGTTGTGCGGCTGATGGCCGACGACTTCGCCGGCGTCCTCAGGCCCGGCCTGGTCGAACCGTTCAGTGACGGCCTCTGCGCACTGGACCGTGGTACCGACATCCGGTTCTTCCACGACTTCCACCCGTCCTCCGGCGAGACGCTCAGCCAGACGGACATCGACCGGCAGCTCACCGGCGTGCGGGCCAAGTTCCAGGCACTGGCCGCCCGTTGGCGCGCACTCGCCCAGTCGGCCGCGTATGTGCTGTACGTCCACCATGACGCCTTCGACGAAGCCACGGCGGCCGATCTGCGCCGGCTGCGGCTGGTCATCGCGACGGCGCACCCGGGCCACCGGTTCGATCTGCTCTGGCTGCGCCGCACCCCGCCCGAGGACGGTGACGCCCTGGGGCCCGGGATCACCTGGGGCACGGTGGCGGCGGCCCCCGGGCGGTGGCAGGGCGACGACGCCGAGTGGGACGCCGCGTTCCGCGGTGTCTCCGTCGCGGGCCCCGGGCAGGACTCGCGCGTCCCGGCACCGCGCCTCCCCCTCACTTCCCCGGGCACTTCCCCGGGCTGACTCCCTCCATGGTCAGGCCGAGCAGGCGGTGTGCCTCGGCGGCGGCGTCCGGGTGCCGCTCGGTGGCCAGAGCGATGCCCGTGACCAGGGTGAGCAGGTCGGCGGCGGTCACGTGCGGGGCCACCGCGCCGGCCCGCGCGGCATGCCGCAGCAGCGGGTCGACCGCCCCGGTGAGCTTCACCGAGCAGGCGTTGACATGCTCCGGGTCGGTCATCCCGTCCTGGACGAGCGCGTCGGCCATGCCCCGGGCGGAGGCGGCGTACGTGGTGAGCGCGCCCAGCCAGTCCAGCAGCGCGGCCCGCGCGTCGGCCGCCCCGGCCAACTCCGCGGCGCGGGCGCACAGCGCCTCGATCCGCTCGCTGAACACCGCCTCCAGCAGCGCGGCCCGGCCGGGGAAGTGCCGCCGCACGGTGGCCGATCCGACTCCGGCGATGCGGGCGATCCGTTCCAGCGAGGCGTCGGCGCCGTGCGCGGCGACCTCCTCCTCGGCCACGGCGAGGATCCGCGCGTAGTTGCGCCGGGCGTCCGCGCGCTGAACCGTCATGGCGTCATCTCCGAGCTTGCTAAGTGGCGGGGCCCTCCGTATCGTACCGGAATGTAAGTGGCGGGCCTCGCCACTTAGCTGCGCGTCACCACCCGAGGAAACACCATGACTTCAGAATCCGCACCCGTCCTGGTCGCCGGCGCCACCGGCCGACAGGGCGGTGCCACCGCGCGGGCCCTGCTGGCGGCGGGCGTTCCGGTCCGGGCCCTGGTCCGTGATCCCGCGACCGACCGGGCGAAGGCGGTCGAGGCGCTCGGCGCCGAGCTGGTCACCGGCGACCTCGACGACCGCGACTCCCTGACCCGGGCCGCCGAAGGAGCGCGCGCCGTCTTCTCGGTACAGATGCCCGAGATGGGAGGACGCGCCTTCGAGGGCGAGTTGGCCCAGGCCGTCAATCTGATCGAGGGCGCGCGGGCCGCCGGTGTGCCGCAGTTCGTGCACACGTCCGTCTCCGGAGCCGGGCAGCACACCGGGGCTCCCGGCTGGGCCGAAGGCCGCTGGGCCGTACTGGAGCCGTACTTCGCCACCAAGGCCGGCATCCAGGACCGGGTCCGTGAAGCGGGCTTCCGGCACTGGACACTGATCAAACCGGGCACCTTCATGGAGAACTTCCTGCCCTCCGAGGCATTCCTGCTGCCCCGTGGTGTCGAGGGCGGCCTGGTGAGCGTCCTGAAGCCCGGGACCGCGCTGTCCCTCGTGGCGGTCGACGACATCGGCGGAACAGCCGCCGCCGCCATCGCCGAGCCGGAGCGTTTCGACGGGGTCGAACTGGAGCTGGCGAGCGACTACCTGACGATGACCGAGATCGCCGGGATCCTCTCCCGCGCGCTGGGTACCGAGCTGGCCACGCCCGAGATGACCCTGGAGGAAGCCGTCGCCGCCGGTCTGCCGCCCGCGGGCGTCTCGCACGAGTGGATGAACGTGGTGGGCCAGCCGGCCCGCCCTCGGTACGCGCGGGCCCTGGGCATCCCGCTCACCAGCTTCGAGGAATGGGCGGCGGAGCACCTGCGGGCCACCGTCTGACACCGGCCGGGCCGCACGTCGTGTGTGTGAGGCCGCGGCCTTCGAAACCCCTGACCCCCGCGGTCCGGCGGGCTCGCCGCGGCGACGGACCGGCACCCATCCGGGGGCCGGTGCACGGGGCCGGCCGCGCGCCGGGGTAGTAGACGACACATGACCCGAAAGCGTCTCGGTGCGCCGGCGGACACGTCCCGGTTCCAGAGCCTGTATCGCAGGATCGCCGCCTCTCCCGCGATGCTCGCCTGGAGCCGGGGCCGCGAGATGGAACTGATGCATCGGGCCATGAGCTTCGCCGCCCTCGGCTTCCTGACCCTCGTACCGCTGCTGATCCTGGTCGCCGCGGCCGACCCGGCGAGCGGCCAGGGGTTCGCCCGCTGGCTGGGCCAGGGTCTTGGGGTGGCGCCGTCCTCGCAGGAAGAGATCGAGCAGCTTTTCGGCAGACCGGGGCAGGCCCTCCAGCGCACGACCGCGTTCGGCCTCGCGGCGCTCGCCGTGTTCGGTCTGACCTTCGGATCCGCCGTACAGACCGGTTACGAGCGGGTCTGGGAACTGCCGACGGCCCGCTGGCACACCATATGGCGGCACGTCCTCTGGCTCGCGATCCTCGTGGTCTATCTGGTCATCTTCGTCAATACACCGGTCACTTCCGAGTCCGTCGTCGAGACGGCGTTCGCCACCCTGGGCGATGTGATCGGGACACTTCTCTTCTTCTGGTGGTCCCAGCATGTGCTGCTGGCCGGCCGTGTGCGCTGGGGCGCCCTCTTTCCCGGCGCTGTCGCCATCTCGCTGGGACTCCTGGGGCTGAGGGTCTTCTCCCGTCTCGTCTTCTCCCCGCTGATCGCCTCGAACGCCGTCACCTACGGCCCGTTCGGGACGGTCCTGGTCATCCAGTCCTGGCTGGTCGGGGTGGGTTTCGTCGTCTACGGCGGCGCGCTCGTGGGACGCCTCGTCCACGAGCACCGCACACACCGGCGTCTGGAACGACAGCTCAGGGAGGCCGACGCGGCGGACAGCGCCGGCGGTGGCGCGGAATAGCCGTCAAGGAGCGGTGCGGAGCCTCGGGTGGCGATCGCCACATTGCTTTGCTTTGCGATTAATTTACTATTGACGGGCGGGGTGGCCACCCCGCCCGTCCGCCTGATCCGAGAAGGAGCTGCGTTCCCGCAATGGGTGAGCCTCCCAGTACGAGCCGTGCCAATTCCGACCCGTCGGCGTATGGGCCGGAGGTGGCACGGTGACCGAAGTGCTCCTGCTGATCCTCGCCCTCGCGCTCACCCTCGCCTGTGCGGTGTTCGTCGCGGCCGAGTTCTCCCTGACCACCGTCGAGCGCGGTGAGCTGGAACGCGCCGCCGCCGCGGGCGAGCGCGGAGCCGCCGGCGCGCTGGTGGCGGCCAAGCGGCTGACCTTCCAGCTCTCCGGCGCCCAGCTCGGTATCACCGTGACATCGCTGGTGATCGGCATGCTCGCCGAGCCGTCCCTGGCCGTGCTGCTGCGCGGCCCGCTGGAGGCCCTCGGTCTGCCCGGCGGAGCGGTCCCCACCGTCGCCACCCTGCTCGGTGTCGCCGTGTCCACCGTGGTGCTGATGGTGCTGGGCGAGCTGGTCCCGAAGAACTGGGCGATCTCCAGCCCGCTCGCGGTGGCCAAGGTCGTGGCGGGCCCCCAGCGCGGTTTCACCGCCGCCTTCGCCCCGCTGATCCGGCATCTCAACAACACCGCCAACCGTCTTGTACGGCGATTCGGTCTGGAGCCCGCGGAAGAACTGGCCTCGGCCCGTACCCCCGAGGAACTGGTCGCCCTGGCGCGGCACTCGGCGCGGGAGGGCGCCATCGAGGAGGACTCCGCCGAGCTGTTCGTGCGGACACTGCATCTCGCGGAGCTGACCGCCGAGAACGTCATGACGCCCCGCGTGGACGTCCGGGCGCTGGAAGCCCGCGCCACCGCCGCGGATGCCGCCCGGCTCACGCTGGCCACCGGCCTGTCCCGCTTCCCGGTGTACCGCGACAGTCTCGACGAGGTGATCGGGACGGTCCATATCCGTGATGTCCTCGCCCTCGACGAGACCCGGCGCGACGACACCCCGGTCACCGAGCTGGCCACCCGTCCGCTGCTGGTGCCCGACTCCCTGCCGGTGGACCGGCTGCTGCGGCGGCTGCGGGAGGCGAGGACGATGGCCGTGGTCATCGACGAGTACGGCGGCACCGCCGGGGTCGCCACCGTGGAGGACATCGTCGAGGAGGTCGTCGGCGAGGTGCGCGACGAGCACGACCCCGACGAGACCCCCGACCTGGTGGCCGTCGACACGGCCGCGGACGGCCGCCGCGTCTGGGAGGCGGAGGGCAGCGTCCGTCTCGACCAGCTCGCGGAGATCGGGCTCCGCGCGCCGGAAGGTCCCTACGAGACGCTGGCGGGGCTGCTCGCGACCCGGCTGGAACGACTCCCCCTGCCGGCCGACACCCTTGAGGTCAACGGCTGGGAGTTCACCGTTCTGCGTGTCGAGCACCGCCGTGCGGACAGGGTCAGGATCACCGCTCCCGCCCGGTCCGCGGAGTTCGCGGAGGATGTCCGATGACCGTGCTGCAACTCGCGGTCGGTGCGCTCACGCTGCTCACCAACGCGTTCTTCGTCGGCGCCGAGTTCGCTCTCATATCCGTACGCCGGAGCCAGATCGAGCCGCAGGCCCTCAGGGGCAGCCGTCGGGCGAAGACCACTCTGTGGGGCCTGCGGCATCTGTCCGCCGCCATGGCCACCGCCCAGCTCGGCATCACCATCTCGTCGCTCGTGCTGGGCGCCGTCGCCGAGCCGGCCATCGCCCATCTGCTGGAACCGCCGTTCCACGCGCTCGGGGTGCCCGAGGCGCTGATCCATCCGATCGCGTTCGTCATCGCGCTCACACTGGCGACATATCTGCACATGCTGATCGGCGAGATGGTGCCGAAGAACATCGCGCTCGCCGCACCGGTCCCGACCGCGCTGCTGCTCGGTCCGCCGCTGGTGGCGCTCACGCGTGCGCTGCGTCCGGTGATCCACGGGATCAACGCGTTCGCCAATGTCCTGCTGCGCCTGCTCAGGGTGGAGACCAAGGACGAGGTGGCCTCCGTCTTCACGGACGACGAGCTCGCCCGGCTGGTCAAGGACTCCAGCGAGGCCGGCCTGCTGGATCCGGCCGACGGCGAACGGCTGCGTGACGCCCTGGAGCTGGGCACCCGTCCGGCGGGCGAGGTGATGGTCCCGCTCAACCGGACCGTCACCGTCGACCACCGGATCACCCCGCAGGAGCTGGAGCGTGCCGCCGCGTCCTCCGGCTTCTCCAGGCTGCCGGTCACCGGCCCCGACGACACGATCCTCGGCTATCTCCACATCAAGGACGCCCTGGGCGCCGCCGAACGCACCCGTCCCTTCCCGCGCGGCGCGCTGCACACGGTGATCCGCGTCGAGATCGACACGCCGCTCGACGACACCATGACCGCGATGCGCTCCGCCGGTACGCATCTCGCCGCCGTCACCGGCGACAAGGGCACCGTCATCGGCTTCGTCACCATGGAGGACGTTCTCGCAGAGCTGGTCGGCCCCGCCGCCGGCCCAAGGTCCGCCGCCTGAGGCGCGTTTCAGGAGCAGCGCCGTCCGCCCGCGAGGCGGAATCGCGGCGGAAGAGCGGCCGGTGCCCCGCCCCGGGCACCGGCCGCTCCCCACGTCCCGAGGCGGTCAGGGTTTGCGGGCCACACCGGCGTAGCAGGCCGCTTCCTTGTTGGTGACGTTCTCGTTCTGGTCGTCGGGATCGGGACGCCACTGGTGCGAGGGCGTGATCCCGGGGTCGAGAAGCTCCCAGCCGTCGAAGAAGCGGGCTATCTCCGCGCGGGTGCGGGCCTGCCCCGGCGTGCCGGAGGCGCGGTACGCGGCGGTGAGCCGCGCGATGCCCTCCGGGTCGAAGTCGGGGGTGACATGGGCGATGGCGAGAGTGCTGCCCGAGGGCAGGGCGTCCTTGAGGTGCTCGACGATCTCGTGGGCGCCGTGTTCGTCGGTGACGAAGTGCAGCAGCGCGTTGAGGCTCAGCGCGATGGGCTGGCTGAAGTCGAGCGTCTCGCGTACCTCCGAGGCCGCCAGCAAGGCTTGGGGGGCGGTGACATCGGCGTGTACGTACGCCGTGCGCCCGGCGGGATGGCTGTGGAGGAGTGCGCGGGCGTGCGCCAGCACGATCGGGTCGTTGTCGGTGTAGACGACATGGGCGTCCGGGACTTCCCGCTGCGCCACCTCGTGCAGGTTCGGCGAGGTGGGGATGCCCGTCCCGATGTCGAGGAACTGGCGCATCCCGTCCCGGGCCAGATGGCGGACCGAGCGGTGCATGAAACGGCGGTTGATCCGGGCCGTGGCCAGGATGGACGGGAACGCGGCCATGGCGCGGCCCGCGGCCTCGCGGTCCGCGGGGAAGTTGGTCGTCCCGCCCAGGTAGTAGTCGTACATACGCGCCGAGTGCGCCCGGTCCAGCTCCAGATCCACCGTGCTGTCGTCCCCCACTTTGCGACCCCCGTCCTCATTGCCGGATGACAGCCTGTTGCTGCCCACCGCTCCGCACGCACAACCGTACGAGACGCGCCAACTGCCGTGACGGGCGGGCCTGATGGGGAAGAGGGGCGTGAATTGACGAAACGCGCCCCGCCCCGAGATTAAGTAATCATATGATGACCGTCCGCAAAAAAACCCTGAGAGTGCCCTGCACGACGAGGGCGCTCTTCCGGTTGGCTGACAGGTGAGAGGGCACGCCTCTCGCGCCGGCGCCCTCCGCCGTGGAGAGGCGCGGTGCCCAGAGAACGGAGCGTCCGTGCAAGCCGATCTGGAGACTCTGGCCGTCCGGTGCGCCGCCGAAGGGGGCTGCGTCTGATGGCCCGCGCCGTCAATGGCGGCCGGGGCGTCGACGACCGTGGCTTACAGCGTTTTCCCGACCGGCCCGAGCGGCGGCTGGCCTTGACTTTCGACGCCTTCGACGCACATCACCACACGCTCTGGCTGCGCTACGCGCACACCCAGGTGGGCAGCAGGGCCGCCGCCGAGGCAGTGGTGGACGCCCTGTGCGCCCGGCTGCTGGACGACTGGCCCCATGTCCTGGTCCAGGAATCGGTCCCCCAGTACGCCTGGGCGATTCTCAAGGAAGAGGTGGCCCGGTGGCTGGGGGAGCACGATCTCGAACCGGTCCTGGTCGACACCGCCGCGTTCCTCGCCGCGATCCGCAAGCTCCTCCTGTACGAGATGCGCGACCAATTCGCGGTTCTGCAGGGTGAGATCGGCCTCTACGCGGCCATCTCCCGGCTGCCCGAGCGGCAGTACGACGTCGTGGTGCTCCGCTATGTCCTGCGGATACCGGACGAAGTGGTCGCCGAGTACATGGGGATCGAGGTGGCCACCGTCCGCTCCCATGTACGCCACGCCAGACGACGTCTGGCCCGGGACCTGGACGTACGAGAAACCAAGACGGAAGAGTAGACGTGGGCCGCACCGACGAAACCGCCGCCGTCGAGGGGCTGCTGGACGACGCCGAAGTCCTCACCGACGAGTACGACTCCTACGACACCGAGGCCGCCCGCCGGCGCATCGCCGCCCGGCGTGCGGCCGACAGGACGAGCCGCCCGCCGGGCCCGGACGACGCGCCCCGTCGCTACCGCTCCGCCCATGAACAGGCCGCGCACGACCTCAGCCTCGCCGTCTCCCTGGTGGTCAACGCGCCGGAGGCGGCGGTCAGTCTGGCCCGCCTGGTCGACCACGACCGTATCGATCCCGAAGGCGCTGTCGTCTTCGGCGCCCTCCTGCATCTGACCGGCCACCGGGACGCGGCCCAGTTCTGGTGGCAGTTCGCGGCCGGCGGCGGCAACCGGACGGCGGCCTTCTGTCTCTTCCTGGCCCACCAGCAACGAGCCGAGTTCAGGGACGCCGCCTACTGGCGCACGCAGTCACGCCGTCTTCCCGGACCGGGACGGCCGCGGACTCCGGCCACACTGTCCTCGCTGCTGCCCGAGACGGTCGGACACGATCTCCTCAGCCAGTGCCGCCACGGTCACCACCCCACTCTCCCGGCGCCGCTGGAAGCGGTCATCAACCGTCTCCGCGTCGGCACGCCCGACGAGGACTTCGGCGAAGTCCCTCAGCCCGCCGTCGGCTTGACCGACGACCTCACCCGGGAGACCGGCGGCCGCCACAGCTAGCTGAGCCTTTTGTGGGGGGGGTGCCGGGGCCCGCGACCCCGGCACGGCGGGCGGCGGCCTCTCCCCTTATGCCCGCTCCGGCTGGCGGACGGGCCATGGCTGGGCATTGGATGGAACAAGCGCTTGATGTCACGGACCGCACGCCGCACGGCGTCCGGTGAACATCGCTGTGCGTCCGTCCATGGAGTCCGGCGAAGGGAGCCGCCATGTCTTCTGACCCCCCACCCTCCGACGAGGACCGCCACGACAACCGCCCGAGCTCCGCCGACCCCGGCAGGGCGGGCACCCGGGCCCCGGTCGCCGACCGTGGCGACGAGCGGATACGGACCCAGCTCTGGACGGCCTCGACCGGCCGCCCGCTCGCCGAACTGGCGGCGCTGATAAGCCTGCTGGAGCGGACAGGGCGGATTCCGGGCCCCGGGGACGAAGCGCCGCGTGCGGTTCCGGCGGCAGGGCGGCAGAACCGGGCTGCGGGACCGGTCGCCTGTCGTTCCGTGCTGCGGTGGCCGACGGCGGCTGCGCTCTGTGTGAGTGGCGTCATCCATCTGCCGACCGAATTCGGCGATCCGCTTTCCGGCCGCTCCGCCCACACGCTGGGCCTTGTCATCACCTTTCTCTGTCTGGCGCTCGGCGTCTGGCTGGCCGTCCAGGACACCTCCCTGGTCTGGGCGGGAAGCGCCACGACCGCCGTCTGGATCGTCACCGCCCACGCGCTGTCGGGCATCGGCGGGGTCGAGCTGCTGGAGAGCGGTCTGGGCGCCGCCTCCGCCTGGGCCAGAGCGGTGGCGGTGCTGTGTGCCGGAGTGGCCGCGGTCCTCGCGGGCTCGGCGCTGATACACCACCAGCGATCCGCCGGAACGGCCGGGAACGGCCGGAACGGGGCGCGGAAGTAGCACCGTCCGCGCCCGGGGCGGCGGTCACGGCGCCGGTGCCGCCCGGCTCGTACTGTGGCTCGCATGATCGTTCACAGTGGCGGGAACCGGCGCCCCGGCTATCTCGCGGCCGCCGGGGTGTTCGCCGTGGGCATGGCCGGCACCACCCTGCCCACGCCGCTGTACGGCCTCTACCGCGCGCAGCTCGGCTTCTCCGAACTGACGGTGACCCTGGTCTTCGCCGTCTACGCGGCCGGTGTGATCGCCTCGCTGCTGCTGGCGGGCGACGTCTCCGACGAGATCGGCCGGCGCCCGGTGCTGCTCTTCGCCCTGGGGCTGTCGTCGGCCAGCGCGCTGTGTTTTCTGTTCGAGGGCGGGCTGCCGCTGCTGTTCGTGGGCCGGCTGCTGTCCGGCTTCTCCGCGGGGCTGTTCAGCGGTACCGCCACGGCCACCGTGATGGAGCTGGCCGCACCGGGACACGAGGCACGGGCCGGATTCGCCGCCACCGCGGCGAACATGGGCGGCCTCGGCTGCGGCCCTCTGCTGTCCGGGCTGCTCGCCGAGTACGCGCCGTGGCCGCTGCGCCTGCCCTTTCTGGCGCATCTCGCACTGGTGGCCGTGGCCTGCGCGGTGACCTGGTCGCTGCCGGAGACCGTCGAGAACCGGAAGAGGCGGCCCGAGCTGGGCCCACGGGGGCTGGTGGTGCCGCCTCAGGTCCGGAGCGTGTTCGCGGCGTCGGCGCTCGCCGCGTTCGCCGGCTTCGCGCTGCTGGGGCTGTTCACCGCGGTGACGCCCGCGTTCCTGTCCCAGACCCTCCGGGAGGGCAATCTGGCCGTGTCGGGAACGATCGTCTTCTCCGTCTTCCTGGCCTCCACGACGGGGCAGTCGCTGATGGGACGCCTCGGCGTACGAAGGGCGCTGCCGGCCGGCTGTCTGGTGCTGGTGGCCGGTCTGGTGCTGGTGGGCGCCTCCCTCGCGGCGGAGTCGTTGGCGCTGCTGGTGGTGGGAGCGCTTGTCAGCGGTCTCGGCCAGGGGCTGTCCTTCCGCGCCGCCATGGCCGCCGTCAGCGGTGCGGCTCCGCCCGAACACCGGGGCGGCACGATCTCCGCCCTCTTCGTCGCCGCGTACATCGGCATCTCGCTGCCGGTCATCGGCGTCGGCGCGCTGACGCTCCTGGTGGGTCTGCGGGACGCCGGGCTGATCTTCACCGCCTGCGTGGCGGTGCTCACGGCGTGCGCCGGGGTGTACGTACTGCGCCGTCCCCCGGCGGAGAACTGACCGGCGCCGCTCAGGACTTCCGGGGGGACACCCCTTCCCCCGTCCGGTTCCTCTCCCGGCGGCCGGCGGCCACATCGGCGAGCGCGACCATCAGCGCCGCCACCGTGAACGCCACGGCCACGATCAGCCCGTGGTCGTACGCGGCGGACCACCCGTCGCCCGCCACCTGCGCGAAGAACACCGATCCGACGGCGGCGATACCGATCGCGGAGCCCACGCGCTGTCCGGTCTGGAGTGTGCCTCCCGCACTGCCCGCCATGGGCACCGGTACCCGCGACAGGGTCAGCGTCTGGTTCGGCGCGATGACAAGACCGCTGCCGAGACCGGCCACCAGGAGCGGCACGGCCATCGCCCAGCCCACACCGCGGCCCGGCACATGCTGCACCGCGAACGCGGTCATCACCAGACCGGCCGCCACCAGCGTCAGACCGACCGCGACCAGCGGCCGACCGAAGCGGCCGACCAGCCGACCGCCGACGCCCGCCGCGGCGGCCGCGCCCAGGGCGAAGGGGGTGATGGCCAGCCCGGCCTGGAGCGCGGTGTAGTGCAGGCCGCTCTGCAGATAGAGCGTGGTGATGAAGAAGATGGACGTGAACCCGGCGAAGTACAGCAGAATCAGCAGACAGCCCAGCCAGAACGAACGGACCCGGAACAGCGACAGGTTCAGCACCGGCTGGGTGCCCCCCTTCGTGCACCGGGACTCCCACTTCACAAAGCCGAACAGCACCACCGCGGCGAGCGGCACCAGCAGCCATTTCAGCCTGCCGTGCCACTGCTGCTCCTGGACGAAGGGCAGGAGCAGGGTCAGTACTCCGGCGCCGAGCAGCAGCACCCCGAAGGGATCGAGCTCACGTACGCGGACACGGCCGGCCGCCGGTGTGTCCGGCAGCAGCCGCCGAGCCAGGGCCAGGCAGACGATGCCCAGCGGGAGATTGACATAGAACACCCACCGCCATCCCTCCCGCTCACCGGCCACCTGGATCAACAGACCGCCCAGGAGCGGGCCGACGGCGGTCGAGATACCGACCACCGTGCCGAACATGCCGAAGGCCCGGCCCCGCTCACTTCCGGAGAACATCTGCTGGATCAGCGCGGAGATCTGGGGCGTCACCACTCCCCCGGCGAGGCCCTGGACCAGTCTGGAGATCACCAGCCAGGTGCTGGACTGGGCGGCGCCGCAGGCGGCGGACGCCAGTGTGAAGAGAGCCAGCCCCACCATGAACACCACGCGCCGGCCACGGGCGTCACCCAGCCGTCCGGCGGGGATCAGGAAGAGTCCGTAGGCGAGGGCGTAACCGGACAGCACCCACTGAAGATCCGAGGTCGGAGTGTGCAGGCCCTCCCGGATGGAGGGCAGCGCGACATTGACGATGGAGATGTCCAGCAGTGTCATGAATCCGGCCACCAGGCATACCGCCAGTGCCTTCCAGCGCCGCGGGTCCGGCGCCGCTTCTCCGCCGTCCCCGGCCCGCCCGGGACCGTCCGGCCGGCCCGCCCGGCCGGGCTCCGGTTCACTCGCGGACTGCGGAGCCATCGGAATGTCCTCTCGGTGCCCGGTCCTGACCTCGGCGGCGGCCGGTGGATCGGACCCTAGTGGGCGCGCACCGGTCCCTCATCCGGAGCGCGCCGACCGGCGTAAGGATCCGCGCCGGAAGCCGGCCGGGCGTAAGCATCCGCGCCGGAAGCCGGCGGCCCGGCGCCGGGGCCGGAACGCGGCGCGCCCCGGGCAGGGGCCCGCGCGGGGAGGACGCGCGGACCCGTGTCCCGGGGCCCGGATGTGCCGTGGTGGTCCCGTCCCCGACGTGACCCGGCACCACCACCCGTCACCTCGGACCGGACGTCACCTCACTCGGAGGTCAGACCGCCGGAGTCACTTGACGTTGATCGCGGTCCAGGCCGCGCCCACCGCCTTGTACTCGGCACTGGTGGTGCCGTACAGGGCGCCGGCGGCGCTCAGCGTCGCGGTACGCGCCTTCGCGTAGTTGGTGTTGGACGTCATGTAGGTGGTGAGCGCCTTGTACCAGATCTTCTGGGCCTTGTCCCGGCCGATTCCGGTGACCTTGGAACCGTCCGACGTGGGGCTGTTGTAGCTCACGCCGTTGATGGTCTTCGCGCCGCTGCCCTCGGACAGCAGGTAGAAGAAGTGGTTAGCGGGGCCCGAGGAGTAGTGGACGTCGAGGTTGCCCAGGGTGGACGACCAGTAGTCCTTCGACGCGCCGTCCTTGCTCGGCTTGTCCTGGTAGCGCAGCGGCGTCCCGTCGCCGTTGATGTCGATCTCCTCGCCGATGAGGTAGTCGCCCGGGTCGCTCGCGGTGTTGGAGTAGAACTCGACCGAGGTGGCGAAGATGTCGGAGGTCGCCTCGTTGAGACCGCCGGACTCGCCACTGTAGGTCAGGTTGGCGGTGGCGGAGGTGACACCGTGGCTCATCTCGTGCGCGGCCACGTCCAGCGAGGTCAGCGGGTTGGCGTTGCCCGAGCCGTCGCCGTACGTCATGCAGAAGCAACTGTCGTCCCAGAACGCGTTCACATAGCTGTTGCCGTAGTGGACGCGCGAGTAGGACGCGACACCGTTGTTCTTGATGCCGTTGCGGCCCAGCACGTTCTTGTAGAAGTCCCAGGTCTCCGCGGCGCCGTAGTGCGCGTCGACACCGGCGCTCTGCCGGCCGCCGCCCCAGACGTCGTCCGCGTCGGTGAAGAGCGTGCCGGTGCCCGAGGTGCGCTGGTTCAGGTCGTACGTCTTGTGGTTGCCGCGACCGGCGTCGGTGAGGTTGTACGTGCTGCCGCTCTTGGTGGTGCCGAGCGTCACCGTGCCGTTGTAGTCACCGGTGCCGGTGCCGGTCTCGATGGCCTCCTCCGAGAACAGCTCCTTGCCGGTGGCCGCGTCGGTGACGACATGCAGCTCACTGGGGGTGCCGTCGGCCTGGACGCCCTTGACGACGGTCTCCCAGGCCAGCACGGGCTTGCCGGAGGCCGCCCAGATCACCTTGCGGGGCGCGGTGCCGGCCTCGGCCTTTGCGGTCTTCTCCGCCGAAGCCGCCTTCAGCGCGGTGGCCTTCGCGGTGGCCGAGGGGACGGCGGCGTCGGTGGTCGCCACGGCTATTCGGGCCGTGGTCGACTCGGTGAGGCTGCGAGCCCCCGACGGGGCCTCGTGGACGACCAGGTCGCCGCCGAGGACGGGCAGACCGGCGTAGGTCCGCTCGTAGCGGGTGTGTACGGTGCCGTCCGCGTCCTTGATGACGTCCCGGACGACGAGCTTCTCCTGTGTGCCGAGCCCCAGGGCCCTGGCCTCGCTCGTGGTGTCCGCCTGGGCGGACTTGATGGCCTCGACGCGCTGGCTCGGGGTGAGCGCGACGGCGGTGGCGCCGCTCTCCCGGGCCGGGTCGGGCTGAGCGCTGGCCGAGCCGGTCTGGACACCGACGACCACCATCGCGGCGGAGGCGACAAGCGCCGCGACACGGACGGTCTTCTTGCGGGGGGTGGAAGCTACGAGTCTCACTCAGTCTCCAAGAGAGTCGGGCCACCGGTGAGCGGCCCTGTGTGGGGAAGCGGCTGCCCGGGGTGGGACTGCCGCCCTTTGGTGCTGAGTTGTGCGCGTGCCACAAGCAGACTCACCGCGAGGTCTACGCGCGGTGAGCCGTCCAGAGAGTGACATCGATCGGTCTTGTTAGAACAGATCAGAAACCAGAATTTGACCTTGTGTTGCCAGTTGAGTACGGCATTCAGTCATCAAACGGTCGTAGTCGTACGGCCCTCGGGGCGGACGGGGGCCCAGCAGCCGCACATCCAGGGCGAGTTGGGCCAGCAGCGGGGGAAGATCCGATCAATGCGGATCTCCGCCTGGCTCCAGCGGGGATCCGGAGCGGCATCACCGGAGGCGGCCCGAACCAGCCATACGTCGACGGGGCCGCGTACGGACCGGACGTGGGGCGACCTCTCGAATAGTTCGGCGCCAGTACTTGACGACCCCAAACCTCCGATGTTCACTGCGTGTTGCGCACATGTCACCACGCTGCTTCGTGGATCACCGGTCCTGACCGGTGATCCACACTGTCGCGTCCTCGCACCCCCCTCGCCGCCCGTGGGAGTGACCCTCGATGAGACCCGCCCGACTGCTCGTCCTCGCCCTCGCCGCCATCTGTCTGATGAGCGGCCTCGCCGGTACGCCGGCCTCCGCCTCCCCCACCGACGCCGCCTTCAACTCCACCACCGGCGCGCTGAACGTGGACTACGGGAACTACCTCTCCAAGCACGACATCGTCTACAACCGGCCGAACACCAACCCCGAGCACGGCCTGACCGTCGGCAACGGCCGCATGGGCGCGATGGCATGGCAGAACAACGGTCTGTCCATGCAGGTGTCCGGGGTGGACACCTCGCAGCAGACCGCGTTCGGCGCCGGGATGCTCAATCTGGCCACCACTCCGGCGATGGACAGTGGATACTCCACGTTCCAGCAGCGCCTCTCGCTGTACGACGGGACGCTCACCACCAAGTACGACAACAACCGGACCGTCACGGTGATGGGCTCACCGAATTCCGAGGTCATGGGTGTCCATGTCGAGGACACGCGCGGCGGGGTGTCCAGCATCGCGCTGGACCTGAGCCTGTGGGACGTCGGCTCGCTGGGAAACAGCGGTGATGTACCGAACCTCGACACCTGGAAGACGGTGTCGACCTATGCGGACGCCGGCGGCGCCGGCCTCAGCCGCGGCCAGGCCGACCCGCAGAACTTCGGCTACACACTCGCGGCGACCGTGGAGGGCGCCCCGTACACCGCGCAGGTCATCGACGGCCGCAAGGTGCGGCTGACGATCACGCCGTCCTCCAGTTACACCATCTGGTTCACCGCCAGCAGCCGGCTGAACGCGCCCGGCCACAACTCCGTCACACAGGCGAAGAACGCGCTGAACTCGGTGAAGAGCACGGGATACACGAACACCCTGAACAACTTCCGCAACTGGTGGCACGCGTTCTGGGAGAAGTCGTTCGTGCAGTACTCCAACGGGTCCGGTGAAGCGGACTACATGGAGAACATCTACTACCTCAGCACCTACATGATCGCCGCCGGCGGGTACGGCAACTATCCCTTCCACTTCATCAATGGCGCCTTCCGGGCCACCGGTGACTCGACGAAGTGGAGCAACTCGTACTGGTACTGGAACCAACGGGACGTCTACAACTCGTTCCTGGCGTCCAACCACACCGATCTGCTGGCCGGATTCAACCGGCTGTACAGCCGGAACTTCGACACACTGAAGGCATACACCCGGACCAGATACAACGTGGACGGCATCTGGGTCCCGGAGACCATGGGCTGGGACGGCAACGCCCGCGGCACGGTCAACAGCGAGTACACGCAGGACATCTGGTCGACCGGCGCCGAAGCCGCGTACAACATGTACCTGCAGTACAAGTACACCAACGACACCAACTACCTGCGCACCACCGCGTATCCGTTCATGCGCGAGGTCGCCAAGTTCTACCAGGCCAAACTGTCCCGGAACAGCTCCACGGGCCAGTACTACGTCGCCTCGTCCAACTCGCACGAGACGTACTGGGACGTACCCAACGCCATCACCGATCTGGCCGCCGTACGGAATCTGTTCCCGCTGGCCATCCAGGTGGGGCAGCAGCTCGGCCTCGACGCCGACCTCCGTCCGCAGTGGCAGGGGATCCTGGACAACCTGATCCCGTACCCGTCCGACGCGAACACATATCTGCCGCACACGCCTCCGATCGCGCAGACACGCAACAACGAGAACGTCGCCGCCGAGCTCATCTGGCCCTACGACGTGACCGGCATCGGATACCCCGATCAGCAGAAGGCCATCAACACCTGGAACAGCCGGCCGTTCCCGTACGGGAACGTGTGGGCGAACGACGCCGTGCAGGCGGCCAGGCTCGGCCTGGGAGACCAGACCTTCCAGGGCATGAAGACCATGCTGCGCCAGTACCAGAACTATCCGAACGGCCTGACGGCCAACACCAACGGCGTCTTCGAGTATCTCGGTGTGCATCTGTCGGCGATGAACGAGTCGCTGCTCCAGTCGTACAACGACAAGATCCGGGTGTTCCCCGCCGTGCCCTCGGACTCCTCGTTCGTCGGCAAGTTCAGCCTGCTGGCCAAGGGCGGCTTCACGGTCAGCTCGGAGCGTGAGGCGGGCGAGGTCAAGTACGTGGGGCTGAAGAGCCTGTACGGGAACAGCACCCGGATCGTGAATCCGTGGGGAACCCAGCAGGTCCGTGTCCGCCGGGTCTCCGACAACGCGACGGTCCTGACCACCAGCGCCGCCGAGTTCTCCCTCAGCACCGCCGCCAACACGGTGTACGTGGTGGAACGCACCGCCAAGCCGCTCACCTCGTACAGCTCGACCCGGCTGACGGGGACCGCCAACCGGGACGCGAAGTCGCTGGCGGGCACCAACTCCACGCTCGGCCTCGGCTCGACGCCGAACCCCATGGTCAACAACACCTCGGTGACCTACGACAGCAACTGGCACCTCACGACCGGCCGGGGCTACGGCGACTACAACGACGACACCCATCACAGCACCACGGTGGGCGCCACCGCCCAGTACACCTTCACGGGTACCGGGGTCCAGTACCTCTCCGAACGCAATGGGGACATGGGGACGGTCGACGTCTATCTGGACAATGTCCTCCAGGCCACCGTGAACCTGAGAATCACCGGCGCGCGGCAGGCACAACAGGTCGTCTGGGAGAAATCGGGGCTCAGCCGGGGTTCGCACACGATCAGGATCGTCAACCGCTCCACCTCGGTCGGCATGATCGACGCCTTCCGTATCGCTCCATGACGCGCTGAACGGCACGCGGGCGCTCTGCGTGTGCGGGCGCTCCGAACGGCACGCGGCGGTGGGCCCCGGCAGGGATGCCGGGACCCACCGCCGTCATCCGTTCAGTCGCGGGTGCGGCGGCGGTGGCTGGTGTCGCACCAGGGATAGCGGCGGCTGCGCCCGCACGCGCACAGCGCGACGCAGAAACGGTCGGAGGTGACGGTGGTGCCGTCCTCCAGGGTGATCTCGACCGGTCCTTCCACCAGCGTGGGACCGTCCCGCTGGACGGTGACGCGCCGGGGCTCACGAGGTGCGCCGGGCACGGACGACCACCAGCTCTTCCTTGTTCTGGCCCTCTTCCACCAGGCCCTGGGAGCGCAGCCAGCTCCACCGTCCGCGCAGGACGGGGCCGAACGCCACCTGGCGCCGCTCGATGACAGCGGCGTGCAGCCCGGCCGCCCGCAGCCGCAGGAGGGTGGGGTCCTCCGCGCAGAGCGCGGAGTGGACGATCAGCAGGACGCCACCGGGGCGGAGCAGCGGGGGCGCCTCCTGGCAGATACGGTCCAGCAGCAGCCGGCCGTCGTTCCCGGCGTCCCAGGCGCGGGCGGCGCGGTGGCCCGGCCAGGCACCGGAGGGCGCGGGCACATAGGGCGGGTTGGCCAGGATGACATCGAAGCTGCGCCCCGCGACGGGAGCCAGCAGATTTCCGCGCAGCACCCGGACCGGCAGGCGGGCCAGCCGGGCGTTCAGCCGGGCGCTGAGCACGCACCGCCAGGAGATGTCGACGGCCGTCACCACGGCGCCTCGCCGGGCGGCGGCCAGGGCGAGCGCTCCGGTACCGGTGCCGACATCAAGGGTCTCCGCCCGCGGGGGAAGCGCCTCAGCTCGCAGCGCTTCAGCCAGCAGGGCCGTGTCGTCTTGCGGGGCGTAAACGCCCGGCAGGGCTATGAGAGTCACAGGGGCCTCAAGCCCGAATGTACCGGGATGATCGGTAATTCTCGCGCCGAGCGGACGACGGAGCCGGATCAGACGGCTACCCGCAGTGAGGTTTCCCCGGCTCGCCAGCGCGCGAGGAGGTGCTCTCCCAGGCGGTCCTCCAGGTGGCCGGTGGCGTCGACACCGAACGCGATGTCTGCCGCCAGATGGGGTTCCTCCTCCAGCAGGCCGCCGATGACCTCGCGGCGTACGACCTGTTCGTGCACGGCGTCCGCCTCGACATGCTCGGTGTAGAAGAACTCCGCCGCGGGGCCCGCCCCGGTGTTCTTCATGGCGAGCGCGAGGCGGCGGGACCCGGGCGAGGAGGTGACCTCGACGGCGGCGAAGTGGCCCACCAGCGCTCCGCGCAGGCTTCGGTGCAGTCCCAGCAGGGACATGAGATTGACCGTGGCGAGCATCTGCGCGCATCCGGCGTCGAGGTAGCGGCCGTACGAGGTGTCCAGCTCCAGGTCGGACATCAGGTCGGCGAACAGCCGCGCGTGTACGCGCTCCGCCCGGCCGCCGCCGTACTCGTCGAACTCGACGGCCGCCATCCCGGCCTTGGCCCTGCCCCACAGGCGCGGCAGCACCCAGGCGTGCGGATCGGCCTCTTTCAGGTGGTAGAGCGACCGCTGGGCCGCGTATTCACGCACCTGCCAGAGCTTTCCCTCCTCCTGGAGGAAATGGGAGACGCCCGTCCCGTGCACCGGTTCCACCAGCAGCTCCGCCAGCGCCGCCGCGGGGTCGTCGTGGCGGGTGGCGTCGGCGCGCAGCGCATCGAGGAACCGTCGCTCCAGGGCGGCGCGCAGCCGCAGCAGCTCCGGGTCCCACTCGTGGGCGGTGTCGACGCCCGCGAACCCCCGGTAGTGGAGTTCGTAGCAGACGTAGAGGGCGAGCTGAAGATCGTCCCCATAGGGATCGGCGCGGCGCACCGCCGCTTCACCGGGCAGCGCCGCGCCGTCGCGCAGCCGGCCGGTCACCGCCGCCGAGAGTCCCCCGCGGTCACCCGGCAGCACAGGTCCTCGCTGGTCAATGGCCATGCAGGAGATGTACCCGGAGAGCGCAGCCCCGCAACGGCCCACGGCGTCAGGAAGGGAAAAGCGGCCTGGTTACTCATGCGTAACCCATGGCGAGCCGGTGACATCGGCGACTGTCTCGCGGTTCCGGCGCCGTGACACCGTTGGCGCTGTCGCCGACCGAGGGAGCGCGGGTGAACAAGGGCTATGCCGCATTCTGCGATGCGGACCGGCACTTCTACGACGCACCACACCGGCTGCCGGCCGCCGGCGGCCCCGGCCGAGAGGGTCTCTGGGCAGCCGCCCTGCGCCCGGCGCCCGCCGGATGGCAGCAGCACCGCACCGGTGACTGGCTGGCCTGGCGCCCGCTCGACAGCGCGCTGCCGGCCCAGGGCTGGAAGATCCATGTGTCGGCGTGCCTGGACAACGCCGAGTCGGTGCTGAGCCGGGTCATGGACTACTGCGTACCGCGGGGTATCGCCTTCAAGTTCGTGCCGAGCAGATATCTGCTGCACACCCGCAACGCCAAGTACGCGGACCGCGCCGCCAGCGGCAAGTTCATCACCGTCTATCCGGCGGACGACGAGGAGTGCCGCACCACGGCGGAGGGACTGGACGCCCTGCTGGCCGGCGAGGCGGGACCGTACATCCTCAGTGATCTGCGCTGGGGTGCGGGGCCGCTGTATCTCCGTTACGGCAGCTTCACCCAGCGGCACTGCTACGACGCCGAGGGAGAACTCCGCCCGGCCGTCGAGAACTCCGCCGGAAAGCTCGTGCCGGATCTCCGGGGGCCCGCCTTCCGGATACCCGACTGGGTGGACCCGCCCGCGTTTCTCCGCGCGCACCTCGACGCACGCGGCGCCACGACCCTGACCGATCTGCCCTACACGATCGAACAGGCCCTGCACTTCTCCAACGGCGGTGGTGTGTACATCGGCCGGGACAGCAGGACCGGCGAGAAGGTCGTACTGAAGGAGGCCCGGCCGTACGCCGGGCTGGCCGCCGACGGGGCGGACGCCGTGACCCGGCTGGGGCGTGAACGGGACGCCCTGGAGCGGCTGTCGGGTCTGCGCTGCACACCCGAGGTCCTGGACGGTTTTGTCCTCGGCGGCCATCACTTCCTGGTGCTGGAGTACATCGAGGGCAAACCCCTCAACTCCTTCTTCGCCCGCCGCCACCCGCTGATCGACGCGGGGCCCGGCGCCGCGCGGCTCGCCGAGTACACGGCCTGGGCACTGCGGATCCACCGGCTGGTCGAGGAGGCCGTCGCGGCAGTGCACCGGCGCAAAGTGGTCTTCAACGATCTGCATCTGTTCAACATCATGGTCGCGGAGGACGAGTCGTCGGTCGTGCTGCTCGACTTCGAGGCCGCCGCGCACATCG
Organism: Streptomyces sp. NPDC006923; assembly: GCF_040635655.1. Lineage (NCBI taxonomy): Bacteria > Bacillati > Actinomycetota > Actinomycetes > Kitasatosporales > Streptomycetaceae > Streptomyces > Streptomyces sp. NPDC006923. Next base: position 345,544 of record NZ_JBEYIF010000003.1, on the reverse strand, counting down.
ACGACAACGGGCGCCAGACCGTGGCCAATCCCGCCTTTGTCGCTCCGCCGGACCGGCGCGGCTTCGATGTCGACCGCTATGCCCTCGCCTGTCTGCGCCTGGCGCTCTTCATACCGCTGACCAGTCTCCTCGCCGTCGACCGTGCCAAGGCCGCGCATCTGGCGGACGTGGTGGCACGGCAGTTCCCGGTCGAACGCGCCTTCCTGGACGAGGCCGTGGCCGAGATACTCCGCGATCCCCCGGCGGACCGGCGGCCGGAGCCCGGAGCCCGCACACGTCCGGACCGTGCCGCCGGGCCCGCGCGTTCCTATCTGCCGGCGGAGCCCGCCGACTGGCCCCACAGCCGGGACTCCATGGTGAACGCCATCCTCGCGTCGGCGTCACCCGAGCGCGACGACCGGTTCTTTCCCGGTGACATCGCCCAGTTCGCCACCGAGGGCGGCGGTCTGACCTTCGGCCACGGGACGGCCGGTGTGCTGTACGCGCTGGCCGAGAGCGGAGCCGGCCGGTGCACCCCGGCCGAGGAATGGCTGCTGCTGAGGACCAAGGACCCGGCCTCCGGCACTCCGCTCGGTTTCTACGACGGTCTGGCGGGGCTCGCCTGGACGCTGGACCGGCTCGGCCATCGGCAACGCGCCCTGGAACTGGCCGAGCTGACGCTTGATCAGCACTGGGACGAGTTACCGCCCGATCTGCACAGCGGGGCCGCCGGCCTCGGTCTCGCGCTCGACGCGCTGGCCGGAACGGCGGGAGAGCCGGCCCTGCGTGACGCCGCTCTGCGCTGTGCGGACCTCGCGGCCCGTGCCATGCCGGCCGGCCCCGGCGGCGGGCCGCCCCGCGCCGGACTGCTGCACGGTGCGGCGGGAGTCGCCCTGCTCTTCGTCCGGCTGTACGAGCGCACCCGTGACACGGCCCTGCTGGACCTCGCGGCGGACGCGCTGCGCCGCGATCTGGCCCGGTGTACGCGGGGCGCCGGAGGAACCCTCCAGGTCAACGAGGGCTGGCGCACAATGCCGTATCTGGGCGCGGGCAGTGTGGGCATCGGAATGGTGCTCGACGACTATCTCGCCCACCGTCCGGACGACGAGTTCGAGCGGGCGCGCCGCGAGATCGTACAAGCCGCGCAGGCCACTTTCTACGCGCAGCCGGGCCTCTTCCGCGGCGCCGCGGGCATGGTGCTGTACCTGAGCCGTACGACGGCCGGCGGACCCGGCACCGAAGAGGCCGACGTACGGCGCCAGATGGACGCCCTGGCCTGGCACGCCCTGCCGTACCGAGGGCAACTCGCCTTCCCCGGGGAGCAGATGATGCGGCTGTCCATGGACCTCTCGACCGGCACCGCCGGCTGCCTGCTGGCACTCGCCGCCGCCTCGCCCGGCCAATCGGCACAACTGCCGTTCCTCCCGCCGCTGCGGCGGCCCTAGAGCCGGCTCCCACCGGGAGCCGTAAGGAAACACACAGTCCCCATGAAGGAGAGGAAAGACACATGAACCTTCTCGACCTGCAGTCGATGGAGACCCCCAAGGAAGAGGCGACCGGCGACGTCGCCACCGGGAGCCGCGCGAGCCTGCTGCTCTGCGGTGACAGCAGCCTGAGCATCACCACCTGTCGCTGACAGCACATCTGACGGACGCCCTCTCCCGCGGGTGGCGCTCACGGGGCGCGCACCACGAGTAGCACCGCCCGCGGGACGGCGGTCGACGAAGTCCCGGGCGGTCCGCCGCCCGGGACTTTCCCGTCGCGCCGGGCCCGTCCGTCGTCCCGCCCGAAGGAGGATTCCGGATGGTGTATCCGCGTCGCGGCGCCCGCGACTCGCCGGCCACGGCGCGTACGGGCCTTCTTCTCGGTGCGGCCCGGCACAGCGCGGGCCGCACCGCCGCCGTGTTCGTCTGCTCCGCCCTGTCGGCCGGCGCGTCACTCGCCCAGCCCGCCGTCCTCGGCCACGCTCTTGACCTGCTGCTCGACCGGGAGCGCGCGGCCGGTTCCTGGGTCGTCCTGTGTGCCGTCGTGGTGAGCGCGGAGGTGCTGCTGGACTCCCTGGTGGCACTGCTGAGCGGCACGACCGACGCCCGGTCGACCGCCTGGCTGCGGGTCCGGGCCCTGGCCCGGTTCCTCGCGGCGCCGCCGGAACACGGCGCCCGCTTCTCCCCCGGTGAGGTGGCGGCCCGGCTGTCCGCCAACGCGACCGAGGCCGGTACGGCGCCGGTGACCGGAGCGGCCCTCGCGGCCTCGCTTCTCGCCCCGGCCGGGGCTGTTGTCGCGCTGTTCCTCATCGATCCGTGGACGGCCGTCACCTTCCTGGCCGGTCTCCCCCTCCTGGTGCTGGTGCTGCGCGCCTTCGCCGGCGACTCGTCCGACAGCGTCACGCGCTACCAGCGGGTGCAGTCGGACATCGCGGCGCGCCTGGTCGAGGCGTTGGGCGGAGCCCGGACCATCGCCGCCGCCGGCACCGTGGAGCGGGACCGCTCCCGTGTGCTCGCTCCCCTGCCGAAACTGGGCGTTCAGGGCCGCCGTATGTGGAAGGTGCACGGCAGGGCCGTGGCGCGCGCCGGGGTCCTGATGCCCCTGCTGACGACCGCGGTGCTGGCGGTCGGCGGGACGCGGCTGGCCGCCGGCCGCATCAGCGTGGGCGAGCTGCTGGCCGCCTCCCGGTACGCGGCCCTGGCCGCCGGTGTGGGTGCGGTGGCCGGGCTGCTGGGCTCGCTGGTACGGAGCCGTTCCGCGGCGCGCAGGACCGCCGAGCTGGTGGCTCTGCCCTCCATGACCTACGGGGAGGGGTCCTTGCCGCCGGACGGGAACGGCACACTCGAACTGCGCGGCGTACGGGTCGTACGCGACGGCCGGTGTCTCCTGACCGATGTGGACCTGGAGATCCCCGGCGGTGTGTCGGCCGCCGTGGTGGGGCATTCGGGAGCGGGCAAGTCGACGCTGGCCGCCGTCGCGGGGCGGCTCACCGATCCGGACGAGGGCCGTGTCCTGCTCGACGGCGTACCGCTGGAAACCGTCGAGCAGGGGCGGCTGCGCCGCGAGGTCGGCTACGCGTTCGAACGGCCCGTCCTGTTCGGTGACACGATCGGCGAGGCCCTCTCGTGGGGCGCCGAACGGGCCCCGGCCTGCCGGATGCGCTCGGCGGCGCGGGCCGCGAGCGCGGACGCCTTCGTCCGGCTGCTGCCACGGGGGTACGAGACACCCCCCGCCGACGCTCCGCTGTCCGGAGGCGAGCTCCAGCGGCTCGGGCTGGCGCGCGCCTTCGCACACGCCGGGCGGCTGCTGATCCTCGACGACGCGACCTCCAGTCTGGACACCGTCACCGAACACCAGGTGGACCGTGCCCTGGCCCGGGACGTCCGGGCCGGCACCAGACTGATCGTCGCCCACCGGCTCTCCTCCGCCGTCCGGGCGGATCTGGTGATCTGGCTGGAGGCGGGACGGGTACGCGCGGTGGGACCGCATGCGGACCTCTGGCGCTTCCCCGGCTACCGCGCCGTCTTCGCGGTGCCCGGCACGGCCCCGGCCGCGCCGGGGGACCGCGCCGGGGGCCTCGTACCCTCCGCGACCGGGCCGGGACCGGCCGCGCCGTCGGAACGGCCCGAACGGCCCGGCCCATGAGCGCGCCGGAGCCGGCCGGTCTCTCGGCGCGGCAGGAAACGGCGGCCCCGGGAACGCACCGCCGGACGCTCGCCCGGGGCCGCCGTTTCCTGCTGCGCCGGAAGGGGGTCCTCTGGCGGCTCGCCGGCTGGTCCCTGCTGGAGTCCGCGCAGACATTCCTCGGGGGTTACTGCCTGGCGCGGGCGCTCGACCGCGGATTCCTGGCCGGACAGCCGGGGACCGGTCTGCGCTGGCTGGCCGTGGCAGCGGTCGCGATCCTGCTCGGCGGGCGCCTGGTGCGCGGGGTGTTCAGCCAGCTCGCGGCGCTGGTCGAGCCCTTGCGCGATGCCCTGGTCGGCAGGGCGGTGGCACAGTCGCTGCGCCGGGCCGTGGCCGATCCGGCGCGCGCGGACAGCGGCGCGGTCTCGCGGCTCACCCATCAGACCGAGATCGTCCGGGACAGTTTCGCGGGACTGGTGCTGACCGCGAGGTCCTTCGTCTTCACCGCGGCCGGGGCGCTGGCCGGACTGCTGGCGCTCGCGCCGCAGTTCCTGCTGGTGGTCGTGCCGCCACTGGCCCTGGGGCTGCTGCTGTTCCTGGCCACACTGGCACCGATGGCAAGGGCCCAGCGCGCGTTCCTGGACGCCGACGAGGCGATCGCCGACCGGGCCGGGACGATCGGCGCCGGGCTGCGCGACATCGTGGCCTGCGGGACACAGGCGGAGGTGGCGGACCGTACGGGGAGGCTGATCGACGAGGGCGCCCGGACGGCACGCGTCCTGGCCCGCTGGGCGGCCGTCCGGACCCTGGCGCTGGGCGTGACCGGTCAGCTTCCGGTGATGCTGCTGCTGGCCGCAACCCCCTGGCTGCTGCGCCAGGGCGTCACGGCGGGCGCCCTGATCGGCGCGCTGGCGTATCTCGTCCAGGCCCTGCTGCCCGCCCTCCATACGCTGATGACCGCCCTGGGCGCGGCGGGTACCCGGCTCCTTGTGGTGCTTGAGCGGTTCGAGGAGGCCCCGGCGGACACTCCGGCGGGGCGGGTGAGCGCCGCAGTCCCCGTACCCGCCCGCGCCGTACCTCTGCCGCGCCGGCCGCCACCGGCCGTGGAGCTCCGTGCCGTGACCCTGGCGTACGGCCCCGGCTCCCCGCCGGTGCTTGACGGGCTCGACCTGGTCGTCGAGAGGGGTGAGCATGTGGCGGTGGTGGGGCCCAGCGGTATCGGCAAGTCCACGCTCACCGGTGTGATCTCCGGCCTGCTCACCCCCGGCCGGGGAACGGTCCGCCTGGACGGGGAGCCGGTGCGGGGCCGCGGCGCGGCCGGTCTGGCGGCGCTGCGGGTACTCATCCCGCAGCAGTCCTATGTGTTCACCGGCACGGTCCGCGACAATCTGCTGTATCTGTGCCCCGGCGCCTCGTCCGCCGACCTCCGCGAGGCGGTCGACGCGTTGAACGCCGAGGACCTGATCGCCCGGCTCGGCGGCCTCGACGCCATGGTCGACCCCGCCGCGCTCTCCCAGGGCGAGCGCCAGTTGCTGTCGCTCTGCCGCGCCCATCTGTCCCCCGCGCCGCTGATGGTGCTGGACGAGGCCACCTGTCACCTCGATCCGGTCGCCGAGGCGCGGGCCGAAGAGGCGCTCGCCGGACGCCCCGGCACACTGATCGTCGTGGCGCACCGGCTGTCCTCCGCGCGCCGCGCGGACCGTGTCCTCGTACTGGACGGGACCAGGCCCGCGTACGGGACGCACGACGAGCTGCTGACCCGGTCGGCGCTCTACCGCGACCTGGTGGGGCACTGGTCGTCCGACTGACGGCGGGCGGGGCCGGTCACAGCCAGCCGGCGCCCTGGGATATCCGAATGGCGTCCAGCCGGTTGCGCGCGCCGACCTTCCGAATCGCGGCGGCCAGGTAGTTGCGTATCGTCCCGCTGGCCAGATGCAGCGATCTCGCGATGTCGGCGATCGGTGCCCCCTCGGCCGCCAGCGCGAGAACGCTGAGTTCCCTCGGCGTCAATGGCATCTTCGCCGCGTGCAGGAAATCCAGGGCGAGCGATTCGTCAATGAATCGCTCGCCCTGCGCGACGGTGTGAATGGCCTCGACTAATCGCCCCGGTTCGCCGTCCTTGTTGACGTATCCGAGTGCTCCGGCGTCAAAGGCCTTACGGAGCGCCCCGGGCTTCCGCACGGTGGCGAGTACCAGCAGCGCCGGGCCACGGCCCATGTCGGCGGGGCCGGGACCCGCGCCTCCGTCATACGCCGGTGAATCCAGACAATCGATGTCGGCCACACAGACCTGCGGCGCACCGCCCTTCGTGCCGTGGAATACCGTCCGGCCGGTGAACGATGTCACGTCGAGCGTTTCCTCGGAACGCAACAAGGCCACCAGGGCCGAACGGAACAAGCCCACGCTGTGCACGACAAGAACCCGGATCATGTCTACCCCCTCATGAAGCGATGCACCGGCAAGGCATTGTCGTCGCTCGTGGTCACCGCACACAGCCGAATGCCCCTGCAAAGCGAGAAGGAACGAGACCTCCGGTAGCACGGGAGGCACTTTCCGGGGTCACGCAAGCCCCCGGCGCGCGGCGGCGCACCACCGCACGCCCCCTCTGGCCGCCCCGGGACGGCGGGATCCGCCTTCCATATATCGCTCTTACTCCGTTTCTCCGCAAAAGGAGGAAAATTGACCCGAGAGCCCTGGAGGCGACGATGACAAGAACCCGCTACACCTCGGACCACGGACTGACCACCCGCATGGTGACCACCATGTTCCTGATCGGTCTGCTGTATGTGGTTCTGGTCGGTGTGCTGCTGGCGGTGGTGCGCGGCGCGTGGCCGGTCATCCTGATCGTCGTCGGCGTCCTCTTCATCGCCCAGTTCTGGTTCAGCGACAAGATCGCGGCGTTCGGCATGGGCGCCCATGTGGTGACCCCCGAGCAGGCACCCGAGCTGCACGGCACCGTCGACAGGATCTGCGCCCTGGCCGACATGCCCAAGCCCCGGGTCGCGATCTCCCACAGCGACATCCCGAACGCCTTCGCCACCGGGCGGAGCGAGCGCAGCGCCCTGGTCTGCGCCACCACCGGGCTGCTGCGAAGACTGGAACCCGAGGAACTGGAGGGCGTCCTCGCACACGAGATGTCACATGTCGCGCACCGCGATGTCGCCGTGATGACCATCGCCTCGTTCCTGGGGGTACTCGCGGGTCTGATCACCCGGATAGCCCTGTGGAGCGGACTCGCCAGGAGTGCCAGGAACGCGGGCCCCGCCGGACTGGCGATTCTGCTGATCCCGCTGGTGAGCGCGGCGGTGTACGCGATCGGCTTTCTGCTGACCCGGCTGCTCTCCCGCTACCGCGAGCTCTCCGCCGACCGCGCCGCGGCCCTGCTCACCGGCCGCCCCTCGGCCCTCGCCTCCGCGCTCACCAAGGTCAGCGGACAGATGGCGCGCATCCCCACCGAGGACCTCCGCAAGGCGGAACCGTACAACGCCTTCTTCTTCGTGCCCGCCTTCGCGTCGAAGGAGAGCCTGGGCCGTCTGCTCTCCTCGCACCCGACCCTGGAACAGCGGCTGGAGCAGCTCGCTCGTATCTCCGTGGAACTCGCCCGCCCGTGACCGCCGGGGCGCGACAGCCGTACTGAGCGGCACCGCCCGGCACCGACCAGCGAGGAGCTTGTCCCGTGGGTCTTCTCGACACCATTCTCGGCCGGAGCAAACCGGTGTGCCCCGATCTCGACCAGCTCTTCGCCCTGCCGTCCGCCGCCCTCACCCTCCAGGCCGGGGCCGGTTTCGCCCCCACGGGCCTCGGCTCGGTGTGCTTCGCGGGCGTCGAGGGCGGCGGGTTCGCGCGGATCCGGCAGGACGTCCAGGATCTACTGGACGCGGACTCCGAGCGGGCGGGTTCCCCCGTGGAGTTCACGACGGACTCGTACGGCTACACCTGGCTGCTCGTCCGGCAGGCGCCCGACGACACGGCCGGTCTCGTCAATGATCTGCACGCGGTCAATACGCTTCTCCAGGACGGCGGTTTCGGCCCGCAGCTCCTCTGCTCCCTGCTCGGCTTCCGGGACGGTGAACAACGGCCGCTGGCACTCGTCTATCTCTACAAGCGCGGCACCTTCTATCCCTTCGCGCCGCTGCCCGGAAGCACCGAGAAGCGGGACAATCAGCGCGAGCTGCAAGTCAGAGCGGTGCTGGGAGAAGACCTGCGAATGGAGCAGGACCTCGCCCGCTGGTTCCCCGTCTGGGGAGCGCCAGGTCTCTGACCGGCCGGCGCGAGGCCCGGGCGGGCTTTCTCTCCCGCCGTTCGCTGACAATCCATTCGTCCGGTCGGTCATGGGCATCGGCAATTCCGCGCCATAGGAGGGTTCGTTCGCTCGTCCGGCCGAACATTCTCACCCGAACGTGGGCCGGCATTGTCCGTCGCCGGAGAGCGCCTATAGCCTTCCGCAGCGTTTACCCGGGCTTTCCAACCCCGGGGACATGTCACGCCCGTCGCCGAAGAACAGGGGTCAGCTCGCGATGACGAGTGAGGTCGCACGCCTCTATGAGGCTTTTCCCTTTCCGTCCCCGGAACCGGAATCCGGACTGATCGACGTGGTGGCCCGGGAGATGCCGCTCGTGCTGAGCGATGCGTCGCTGGACGGCCGGCGTGTGCTCGACGCGGGGTGCGGCACGGGCCACACCCTGGTGGCGCTCGCCCTGCGGCACCCGGAAGCACACTTCACCGGAATGGACGCCAGCCGGCGCTCCCTCGGCGTCGCACGCCACCTCGCCGAGCGCCATGGGGCGACCAATGTCGACTTCGTCCACGGCACCATGCCCCAGCTCGGTCTGACGGACCGCTTCGATCTGATCATCTGTTTCAGTGTGCTGCACCACCTGCCCGACCCCCGCGCCGGGCTGAGCTGGCTGACCGAGCACCTCAACACCGACGGCCTGCTGCACCTGTGGCTGTACCACGCCCTCGGCGAGCACGGCCGCATGCTCGACCGTGAGCTCGTCCAGCTCCTGGCACCGCCCGGCGGCCCGGCCGCCGGGCTGGACACCGTGCGCAAACTGGGGCTCACCCTGCCCCTCGCGGAGTACGGCTTCCCCTCGGGCTGGACCGGCTCCGCGCTCAGCCAGGCCGAGCAGGACGTCTTCGACGCGGACGCCTATGTCAACCCCGTGGTCCGGCCCCTGCGCTTCGGGGACCTGCCCCCGCTCTTCGACGGCCTCGGCATGGACTGGCTGGCCGCCGACCGGGTCTACTTCCCCGGAGGCGTGAAGTTCATCGACCTGGACGGCATCGAACCGGACGACGACCAGTACGTACGTCCCGAGAGCCTGATCGGGGACGCGGCCCTGCGCGTGCGGCTCGCCGCGCTCGGCAGCCTCGACCGGGTCCGGGCGCTGGAGCTGCGGCTGCGCCCGACCGGCTTCCGCGTCCTGGCCGGGCGGGGCGCGAGCCTCGACCGCTGTGTCCCCCGGATCAAGGGCAACCTGCTGCCGCTGCCGCGCCGGTCGACCGAGGACATGCCGGCAGGCCACCGCGACGAACTCCGCTGATCTGCCGGTCGGCCCGCGGACCGCCGCCTCTCCTGACCGTGCCGGCGGGCCTGTCCGGGGACGGATCTCGCTCGATACGGGTGCCCCGGCACCGCTCCCCGGTCCGGCCCGGTCCGGCGGAGGCGCGGGGCCGGGCGACCGGAGCGCGGGAGCGAGGGCCCGCTGGACCGTGCTCCAGTCTTGACGAAACGATCACTGTGGGATCTCCTCGGATCCAGACGCCGGCCCCCGGCGGTATCCCGATCGTCTGAGGAGTGTTATGCCGACCGCGTTTTTCTCGGCCCTGTCCCATCTTGAGTGCTCGCGGACCGGCGCGGTCAGCGACGCCGACGTGGTGCAGGGGACCTCCGAGGTGGGCGCGCCCCTGCTGGCCCGCTATGACCTCGAACGGGTCGCGGCCACCGTGAGCAGGGAGGAGATCGCGGGCCGCGCGCCGGATCTCTGGCGCTACCGGGAGCTGCTGCCGGTGCGGGAGCAGCGCAATGTGATCACCCTTGGCGAAGGGATGACACCGCTGCTGGAGCTGAGCCGCTACGGTGCGAGCGTCGGTGTGCCGGGGCTGCGGATGAAGGACGAGGGGCTCATTCCGACCGGCACCTTCAAGGCGCGCGGAGCGGCCGTCGGCGTCTCCCGGGCGGCGGAGCTCGGTGTGCGGGGCATCGCGATGCCCACCAACGGCAACGCCGGTGCGGCGTGGTCGGTGTACGCGGCCCGGGCCGGCCTGCGCAGCCTGATCGCCATGCCGGTCGACGCCCCCGAGATCACCCGTACCGAGTGCGTGGTCTCCGGCGCCGAGCTGTATCTGGTGGACGGGCTGATCGGGGACGCGGGCAAACTGGTGGCCGCCGCGGTCGCCGAGCGGGACGGCTTCCAGGAGGTCTCCACGCTCAAGGAGCCGTACCGCCTCGAAGGCAAGAAGACGATGGGGTACGAGATCGTCGAGCAGTTGGGCTGGCGCGCGCCCGACGTCATCCTCTATCCGACCGGCGGCGGGGTCGGGATCATCGGCATCTACAAGGCGCTGCTGGAGATGCGTGAACTCGGCTGGCTGACCGGTGACCTGCCGCGGCTGGTCGCCGTGCAGGCGACCGGCTGCGCACCGATCGTCGACGCCTTCGAACGCGGTGACAGCGAGAGCGTGGCCTTTCCCGACGCCCGTACGGTGGCCTTCGGCATCACCGTTCCCAAGGCGCTCGGTGACTTCCTCGTCCTGGACGCGGTCCGGCGGACCGAGGGCACCGCCATCGCGGTGACCGACGAGGAACTGCTGGCCGCGCAGGAGGCGCTGGCCCATGTCGAGGGGGCGTTCGTCTGCCCGGAGGGCGCGGCCTGTTTCGCCGCGGTGGACCAGCTCCGCGCTTCCGGCTGGCTTCGTGGCGACGAGAACGTGGTCGTGCTCAACACCGGCACCGGTCTCAAGTACCCCGAGACCGTCCCCGTCGATGTCCCCACCCTGCCGGTGCACGGGCGTATCCCCGGGGCGCCGGGGGCGCGTTGAGGCGATCGTGACGGTGCGCCGGTGGCAGCAGCACGCCGGCGCCCGCGCGGCGCTCCTCTCATGTCCGTCCGGTCGCCGCGAGCGCCACCGCGGCCTCGCTCGTGTACATCAGGAAGGTCAGCGTCTCCTGGAAGTAGAGGCGGACGCTGGTGTCGTCGTGGGACAGATAGCCGATGGAGACGTCCTCGCCGATGCGGAGTTCGAAGTCACCGCCCCGCGTGGACAGCAGGAAGGCGCCGTCGATGGCGGGCGCCCAGATGATCTCGCCGTCCAGGACCCGGTCGATGTGGTTGTGGATGGGATAGCCGTGGTCGGACGTCTCGTTGACGGCGGTGTAGGCGTCCGCGCTGAGCGCCAGTGTGTAGGCGCCCCCGACACCGGCGAGCCGAAGGGTGCTCACGGCCTGGCTGATGGCGTCCGGGTAGTCGCGCACCTCGGCCGGCAGGGTGAGTTCCGGGTTGGACGTGCTCTTCCTGATGCCCGCGATGCCCGCTTCCGGGTATCCCTCGAACACGGCGCGGTCCTCGGCGAACGCGATCTTCCGGGCGGCGTCCTTCACCGGCTGCCAGTCGGCGTCCTTGGCCCCGCGCTCGACGTCGTCGACCTGCCGGCGGTCGACCGTGAAGGGCACGCGCAGTTCGAGTACGGGCTGCGAGCGTCGCGTACGGGCGACGATGCCCGTCGCCGGAGGGTTGATGTCCGTCAGATGCCCGGTGCCGACCGCCGCCATCCCGGTGCCGGCGGGGTCGGGCACATCGACGACCCGGCGCCCGGCCACATGGCGCTCGAAGGTGCGCCGCGCCTCCTCCTCCAGATCGGCCCACGCGGCCTCGGAGATGGGCGCCAGTTCACGGTGCAGGTTCCTCATCGGGGGTGCTCCTCTTCAGGTTGCCGATACCCAGCGAGTCGTCGTCCACGGTGAGAGGTCCCGCGGGGCCGTCCCCGGCCCCTCCCCCGCTCGCGGAACCGGTCTCCGGGCCGGTCTCCGAACCGGGCGGCGCGGGCGGATCCGGCGGGTCGTCGAGGAAGTCGCCGCTCGGTGCGAAGAACAGCGTGCCGGTCACCGCGGTGGAGAAGTCGAGGATCCGGTCGTGGTCGGCCGGCCCTTTTCCCAGGAACATGTTCCGCAGCATCTCCTCGGTGACGGCGGGGGTGCGCGCGTAGCCGATGAAGTAGGTGCCGAACTCGCCCTGCCCGGCGCTGCCGAAGGGCATGTTGTCGCGGAGGATCTGACGCTCCGTGCCATCGGGGTCGGTGATCGTGTTCAGTGCGACATGCGAATCGGCCGGCTTGACGTCGTCGCCCATCTCGATGTCGGTCAGCTTGGAGCGGCCGATCACCAGCTCCTGGGCCTCGACCGGCAGGGCGTTCCAGGCATCAAGATCATGCAGGTACTTCTGCACGATCACATAGCTTCCGCCGGCGAACTCCGCGTCCTCGTCACCGACCAGGACCGCCGCGCTCGCGGCCGGGCCGACCGGATTCTCTGTCCCGTCCACAAAGCCGAGCAGGTCACGTACGTCGAAGTACTTGAAGCCGTAGACCTCGTCGCAGACCGTCACCGAGCCGCGCAGCCGGTCCATGATCTGGGTGGCCAGCGCGAAGCAGAGGTCGAGCCGCGCCGCCCTGATGTGGAAGAGCAGGTCGCCGGGGGTGGACACGGCGCGGTGCCGTGCGCCGACCAGTTCGCGGAGCGGATGCAGCTCGGCCGGGCGCGGCCCGGCGAACAGCCGGTCCCACGCCTGTGAGCCGATGCCGGCGACACAGCTCAGCTCCCCGTGCGGCGCCCGGAATCCAACGGCCCGCTGCAGCCCCGACAGGTCGGACAGCAGCCCCCGTACGACGGACTCGCCGCCCGTGTCGACCGTCACCACCAGGAAGATCGCCGCTCCGGTCAGCGGGCTCAGCACCGGCTGCGGCACCGGCTCCGGGGCGGGAGAGGCCATCGCCGGACACCTCCTCCCTCGTCAGGTGCGGGGCAGGCCCAGAGGCGCGGGCCACGTCCGTACCGCACGACGGGTCGGCCGGGACGGCTGCTGCCCGGCGTGCCCGGCGGTCCAGGGCCTTCGGCGCGTTCGCGCGCACCGGGCGCCCCGGCCTTCTTCATTCTCCTTCGGGGCCACACGCCCCGCATCCGGTGACAGCCGAGGTCCGGGGGCCCGGCGAGCGCGCGTGCCAGGCGTTGTGCGCCGGACGGGGACCTTCACAATGTGAGCCGGACGGACCGTCACAACACGCCCTCACCGGCGGCCGATGGCGTCCGGACGACAAGGACCGCCAGGTCGTCGTGCCCGTCGCTGGGATGGTCGTCGGCCAGAAGCCGGCAGAGTTCGTCCACGGGCAGCTCGGCATGGGCGGAAGCCAGCTCGGCCAGCGCGCGCAGACCGGTGTCGATGGGGATCTGGTGGTGTTCGACAAGGCCGTCGGTGAAGAACACGACGGTGGCGGCGGCCGGAAGGAAGTGTGTGCGGTCGTGCCGGGGCCCGTCGGGCTCCACTCCCAGGGGCAGACACGGCTCGATGCCGAGATAGCGGGCCGGTTCGCCGGGAGCGAGGAGGAGCGGCGGAGGATGACCGGCGCTGCTCCACCGCAGCGTCCAGGCGCCGTCGTGCGGCTGGACCAGGGCCACCAGCACGGTGGTGACCAGGTCGGCGGCGAGGGCGTTGAGCGTGAAGTCCAGTTGGGTCAGGACGGCGCTGGGCGATTCGGGCTGCGTGCAGAGCAGGGCGCGCAGCATATTGCGGGTCTGCGACATGGCGGCCGCGGCGGTCAGGTCATGGCCGCTGACATCGCCGATCACGGCGGCGCAGACGCCGTCGGGCAGGATCAGTACGTCGTACCAGTCACCGCCGAGGTGGTTGGGTTTGGCCGCCGGGCGGTAGACGGCGGCGGCCGCGAGCGGCCAGGGGTCGGGAAGCTTCGGCAGCAGTAGCCGCTGGAACCGCTCGGCCTCCGAACGGACCCGCTCATAGAGACTGGCCTTTTCGATGGCCACGGCGGCCGCCCCGGCCAGCGCTTCGATGACTTCCTCGTCATGGGAGTCGAACGGCTGTCCGTCCAGCCGCTCCGACAGATACAGATTGCCGTAGACGCGGCCCTGGACGGTGATGGCGACACCCAGCAGTGTCTTCATGGCCGGATGACCGGGCGGGAAGCCCGCCGCCGCCGGGTGCCCGGCGATGTCCTGGACCCGCAGCGGCTCGGGGTCCTGGATCAGTTTGCCCAGCAGTCCCCTGCCGTGCGGCAGCTCGACTCCCTCCAGATCCCCGACTTCTTCGGCGCTCAGACCCACCGGAATGAACTGCGAGAGCCCGCCGCCGTCCTCGCTGAGCACTCCCATGGCGCCGTAACGGGCACGCACGAGTGCCATCGCACTGGTGACGATCCGGCGGAGCAGGACAGCCAGCTCGGTCTCACGGCTCAGGGCCAGCATCGCCGTCAGCAGGATCTGGAGCTTCTCCTGCGCCTGCCCCAGCTCGGTGAGTTTCTCCCCGATGCGCCGGAGGTCGTCGTCCAGCGGCAGACGTACCTCGGGATGTCCGGCCGCGCCGTCGCGGCCTTCTTCCGGGTCCACTGGTCACCACTCCCTCGCACACGCGGCGTGATGAGCCCGCCGCGCTCCGGCCGCCCGGTGTTCGGGCTGGGCGGTACATCGTTGAGCAAAACATCAGATATCCCTCAGTGACACCCTAGGGTCTTTCGTTGGGATCCGGCTGGCGGCGCAAGGTGCCGTGCCGGGCGTTCCGGGCCCCCGAAGGGCCCCGAAGACCGACCGGACGGGGCCCGGAGAGGAGCGGCGGTCCGCACACGGTGAACCGACGGGCGGCCCCGGGTGCGGAGGCGCGGTGTGTGGGGACAGCGTGCGCGGGCACGCGGGGAGAACACTCGTCACACACCGAAACGAGGAGCGAGGTATGTCGAAGATCGAGGAATCCGTCGAGGTCGCGGTCCCCGTTACCACTGCCTACAACCAGTGGACGCAGTTCGAGGAATTCCCGCAGTTCATGGACGGTGTCGAGCGTATCGAGCAGCGCACATCCACCCTGACCCACTGGGTCACCAGGGTCGACGGCGTGAGCAGGGAGTTCGACGCGGAGATCACCGAACAGCTCCCCGACGAGCGCGTCGCCTGGACCACCGTGGCCGGCGATGTCCACCAGGCCGGGGTCGTCACCTTCCACCGGCTGGACGACGTACACACCAAGATCATGCTGCAGCTCGACCACGACCCGAAGGGTGTGGCCGACACCGTGGGCGACAAGCTCGGCTTTGTGCGCCGCCAGGCCAAGGGCGACCTCGAACGCTTCAAGAAGTTCATCGAGGCCCGTGGCAGTGAGACCGGCGCCTGGCGCGGCCAGGCCTGAGCCGCGCGGGCGTGCGCGGGAGAGCAGCCGCGTACGTGTGACTCCGGCAACGCGCCCGGTGCCCGGCGCTTCCCGTCCAGGGAGGCCGACGGGCGCCGGGCGCGCCTCGTGCGGCGGAGGATCCGGCCGCCTTACGGGGGAAGTTGGCCGGGACCGGGGCCCCCAGCCGGATGGAACAGCGGCCACACAGGTGTCAAGCCGGGCCCGGCAAGGAAGTCGAGGTACGTCAGCGAAACGTGACGGAAGGGACGGAACGGGCCGGGAGACCCGTAGCCTGTAGCGGTCGACCGGGCCACCCGGCCTTGTGGGAGACCGGCAGGTACACCGCTGAACGGCTGACGCGAGGACGCGCTCCGCCGCCGTTCAGGCGCGGCTCCGCCTCTCACCACTCCCCATCGGCCCCACGGCAGCGGGACCGGCGGCGTCCGGGGAGCCGCACCGCCGGACCGTACGGCCCGGCCGACCCCGCGAGGAGAGGAGAACCGATGCGCCCGACCGGGCTGGAGGAGCTCGCGTCCACCGGACGCCGGGCCGACGCGCACCCCGGCCCGGAGCCGTCTCCGTCCGGCCCGGAAGGCGTCGGCCGGACGCTCCTGGCACCGGTCTCGTCACCGGCGGGCGGGGGGCCGCACGCCCGCGGTCCCGAGGCCGTCGGCAGTCCCGAGACCGTCGACGCGGATGTCCCCGCCGCCGTGGGACGCGTACTCGGCCAGGTGCTGGACGAGGCGCTCGCGGAATCCCGCGCGGCCGACCCGGCGTTCGCCCTCGACCTCGCCGAGCGTCTCGCGCTCTTCACCCTCCAGGGCGGCAAGCGCATGCGGTCCCAGTTCCTGTGGTGGGGGCTGCGGGCCTGCGCGCCCGGGATGGACGCGGCGGACGCGTACCCCGCTCTCCGGCTGGCGGCCGGGCTCGAACTGATCCAGACCTGCGCCCTGGTGCACGACGACGTGATGGACGGCTCCCTTGTCCGGCGCGGCAGACCCGCCGTGCACGCCGCGCTGACCGAGCAGTACGGCGACTTCCCCGAATCCGACGCCGAGCACTTCGGCAAGGCGGCGGCCGTCCTGGTCGGCGACCTCGCGCTGGCGTGGGCGGACGATGTCGTCGCCGACACCGAGTTTCCCGCGGCGGGCCGCCGTCAGGTGCGCGCGATCTGGCGGGCCATGCGGACCGAGATGGTCGCGGGCCAGTACCTCGATCTGCGCGGTCAGGTGACCCGGTCACGCTCGACCTCACAAGCCCTGCGGACCGCCTGTCTCAAGACCGCGCTCTACTCCGTGGAGCGCCCGCTGGCGCTGGGCGCCGCCCTGGCCGGCGCCGACGACCGCACCACCCGGGCGCTCCGTTCCGCGGGCCGCTGCGCCGGGATCGCCTTCCAGCTCCGTGACGACCTTCTCGGCGTGTTCGGCGCCCCGCGCCACACCGGTAAGCCGTCCGGGGAGGACATCCGCGAGGGCAAACTCACCTATCTGGTGAGCCTGGCGCGGGCACGTGCCGACTCGAACGACGACCGCGCCTCGCTGGCCGTCCTGGAGAACGCCCTCGGTGATGCCTCCCTCTCCGAGGAGGGCCTGGACCGGGTACGGCACGTACTCGCGGCGACCGGCGCGCGAGCGGTGGTGGAGAACAAGATCGACCGGCTGGTGACGCGCGCCACCCGGCATCTCGCCGCCGCCTCGGTCGAACCCGTCGCGGAACGACGGCTGCACGGGCTGCTGAGCGCGGTCGCCGGGGATCAGGCGGCCATCGGGCAGGGCCCGGGGACGGCGCCGGACGACGGCCGGGGGGCCCTCCTGAAGGACGGACCACTCCGATGAGGACGCCGAGCACGATGAAAACACTCAAGGGCCGCACCGATCATGTCGTGGTGGTCGGCGCCGGGCTCGCGGGACTCTCCGCCACCCTGCATCTGCTCGGCGCGGGACGCCGGGTCACCGTCGTCGAGCGGGACGCGGGTCCCGGCGGCCGGGCCGGCCGCACCGTGCGCAACGGCTACCACTTGGACACCGGGCCGACCGTCCTGACCATGCCGGACCTGGCCGAGGAGGCGTTCGCCGCCGTCGGTGACACACTCCGGGGCCGCGTCGAGCTCTTACCGCTGCACCCCGCCTACCGGGCCCGGTTCGCGGACGGCTCCGCGATCGACGTGCACACGGGCGCGGCGGCGATGGAGGCGGAGGTCGAACGGCTGGCCGGCGGACGTGAGGCACTCGGCTACCGGCGGCTGCGTGCCTGGCTCGAAGAGCTGTACCGGGTCCAGATGCGCCGCTTCATCGACGCGAACTTCGACTCCCCGCTCCAGCTCCTCCATCCCGATCTGGCCCGCCTCGCGGCGCTCGGCGGTTTCGGCCGCCTCGACGCCCGGATCGGCCGGTTCGTCTCCGACGAACGGCTGCGCCGGGTGTTCTCGTTCCAGGCCCTGTACGCGGGGGTGCCGCCCGCCCGCGCCCTCGCCGCGTACGCCGTCATCGCCTATATGGACACGGTCGCCGGGGTGTTCTTCCCCCGGGGCGGGATGTACGCGCTGCCGCGGGCCATGGCGGACGCGGCGGCCGACGCCGGGGCCACTTTCCATTACGGCCACGACGTGGTGCGGCTGGAGCGGTCCGGCGAGCGGATCACCGCCGTCGTCACCGACCGGGAACGCCTCCCCTGCGACGCGGTGGTGCTCACGCCGGATCTGCCGGTCGCCTACCGGCTGCTCGGACACCGGCCGCGCCGCCCGCTGCGGCTGCGTCACTCGCCGTCCGCCGTGATCCTGCACGCGGGCACCGACCGCACCTGGCCAGGACTGGGCCACCACACCATCTCGTTCGGCTCCGCCTGGAAGTCCACCTTCCGCGAGCTGACCCGTACCGGACGGCTGATGACCGACCCCTCGCTGCTCATCACCCGGCCCACGGCCACCGATCCCTCTCTCGCACCTCCCGGCCGCCACCTGCACTATGTCCTGGCGCCCTGCCCGAACACCGACATCGGCCCCGGCCCCCGGGACTGGCGGGCACTCGGGCCCCGCTACCGCGACAGCCTGCTCAGCGAACTCGAACGCCGGGGCCTCGCCGGGATCGGCGCCGCGATCGAGGAGGAGTGTCTTGTCACACCGGCGGACTGGACGGCCCGGGGACACGCCGCCGGTACGCCGTTCTCCGCCGCCCACACCTTTCCGCAGACCGGTCCGTTCCGCCCCCGGAACCTGGTGCGCGGCACCGAGAACGCGGTACTCGCGGGATGCGGTACCACTCCGGGCGTCGGGGTGCCGACCGTACTGATCTCCGGGAAACTCGCGGCGGCCCGTGTCACCGGCCTCCGGACACCGCGCGCCGCGCCGGCCCGCACCGCACCGGAAGGCACCCCGGCATGACCGAACGCGAACTCGACGCGGCGGGCATCACCGAGCCCGCCCTGCGCACCGCCTACGCCCACTGCCGCCGGCTCAACGCCCGGCACGGCAAGACGTACTTCCTCGCCACCCGGCTGCTGCCGGTGGAACGGCGGCCGGCCGTGCACGCCCTGTACGGCTTCGCCCGGTGGGCCGACGACATCGTCGACGACCTGGACGGCGGCGCGACCACGGCAGAACGGAGCGACGCGCTCGGCGCGTTGCAGCGGCGGCTGGACACGGGGCTGCGGCTCGGTGACAGCACGGAACCGGTGGTGCGGGCGCTGGCCCACACGGCGGCCGTCTATGCCATCGACCACCGGCACTTCGCCGACTTCATGACCGCCATGCGCAGCGACCTGGAGGTGACGGACTATCCGACCTACGAGGATCTGCGCCGTTACATGCACGGATCCGCGGCCGTGATCGGCCTTCAGATGCTGCCGGTGCTGGGCACCGTGGGGCCCCGGGAGGAAGCGGCTCCGCACGCGGCGGCCCTCGGGGTCGCGTTCCAGCTCACCAACTTCCTGCGGGACGTGGGCGAGGACCTCGACCGGGGCCGGGTCTATCTGCCGGCCGATCTGATCGCGGCGTACGGAGTCGACCGGGAACTGCTCCGGTGGAGCAGGGCCACGGGGGCCCGCGATCCGCGTATCGTCGCCGCGCTGCGCGCCGCCGCCGACCTCACCCGGGGCGTCTACCGCGAGGCACTGCCCGGTGTGGCCATACTGGATCCGCTGTCCCGGCCGTGCGTCCGTACCGCGTTCGTGCTGTACGGCGGCATCCTGCGGGCCGTCGAGGACGACGGATACTCCGTGCTGCACCGCCGCGCCGTGGTGCGGCGGCGGCGACGGGCGGCGGTCGCGCTCGACGGCCTCGCCCGGGTGGCGGCGGCCCGGATCCGCGCGGCGTGTACGACGGCGGCCCGGCCCGCACCGGCGCCCTCGGATCGGCCGCTCGTACGGCAGGCGACGCGATGACCGGCCGGGGCGGGAGGCGGCTGCTGCGGCTGCTGCGGCTGCGGCAGGGGGCCGTGCCCTGGGAGCGCCAGCGTCCCACCTGGCGCGAGGCCAGGCCGGCGCTCATCGACGAGGCCCTGAAGCACGCCCTGGCCCGACCTTCCGGCAACTGGTACGTGATCGGCTCGGCACGGGACATCACGAACCGTCGGCCGTTCGGCCGCACCGTCGCCGGAGTGGAAGTGGTGGCCTGGCGGGACAGTGCGGGCCGGGTGCTGGCCGGTCCCGGCGCCTGTCCGCACCTCGGCGCGCCGCTCAAGGACAGCAGGGTGCGCTGCGGCACCCTCGTCTGCCACTGGCACGGACTGGCCCTGCGGGGTGGTCCGTTCGCCGGCTGGGAGCCGTTCCCGGCCCACGACGACGGGGTCCTGGTGTGGGTGCGCCTGGACCGGGCGGGCGGCGAGGACCCGCTGGAGCGGCCGGTCGTACCGGCCCGGCCGCGTCCGGCCGGAGCCGTGGAGTCCGTCTACACGGGCACGGGCGTCTGCGAACCGGAGGATGTGGTCGCCAATCGCCTCGATCCCTGGCACGGCGCGTGGTTCCACCCGTACTCCTTCGTCGATCTCGCTGTGGTGAGCACTCCCGGGGACGGCGGCGAGGACGGTTTCGCCGTGGACGTGTCCTTCAAGGTGGCGGGCCGGCTGGTGGTGCCGGTCAGGGCCGTCTTCACGGCGCCGGAACCCCGTACGGTCGTCATGCGGATCACGGAGGGCGAGGGGGCCGGTTCGGTGGTGGAGACGCACGCGACCCCGCTCGGTCCCGACGCCGGAGGCAGGCCGCGCACCGCCGTCACCGAGGCGGTCGTCGCCTCTTCCGCACGTCCGGGATTCGCCGTCGCGCGGGCCACCGCGCCGCTGCTGCGGCCGCTGATGCGCGCCGCGGCGGGACGCCTCTGGCGGGACGATCTCGCCTACGCGGAGCGCCGTTGGGAACTGCGCGCCACCGGCCGCCTCCCCGGCTGAGCCGGCCGCGACGGCAACCGGCCGCAAGCGACTGCCACCGGCTGCGGTCGTCGGATCACCGGCCCTGGGAGCGGCGCGCCGCCAGCCGCGCCAGACCCCGCAGTGCGGCCGAGCGGCCTTCGCCGGGAACCGTCCACAGTGTCTGGCCGCGTACGCCCCAGCGCTCCAGCAGGGCGTTGGCCGCGAGGAACCCCGTTGTCGCGGCACGCTCCATCAGGGCCACGGGCAGCTCCGTACGCACCAGGTCACCGGCCACCATCAGGGCCGGGTCCGGGGTACGCACCGTGGGCCGGCCGGCGAATCCCCCCACCGGGAAGAGCGGGCAGTCGGAGCGCCACTCGTGCCGGGCGTCGACGATCCGCGCGTCTCGGGTCTCCGGATAGACCCGCCGCAACTGGGCGACCAGCCGCTCCTGTACGGTGTCGCGGCCGACGGCCGGTCCGACGGCGTAGGCATGCAGTTCCACCACCGAGCCGCCGGTGCCGCGCGCCCAGCGGGCCGCCTCCCCCTCCCAGCGCTCCAGCACACTGACATTGTCGAGCGGCGCGAAGCCGCTGGTCCCGAGGAATCCCGGCCGGTCCGCGGCGACCGGCCGGTCCAGCCACAGCCGGGACACCAGGAAAGGCGGCGCGGTACGCAGCCGGCCGATCCGGGCCCGCCACCGCTCGTCCCCCAGCCGCGGCGAGGCCGCGACCACACGCCGCAGTCCTTCGGTGTCCAGCGCCAGCACCACGCCGTCATGGTGACGCCTCGTCCGGTCCCCGGCGGCGACGGTCAGGCCGCCGCCGTTCGCGGGCTCGACACCCTCCACCGGTGTGACGGTGCGCAGTTCGGCGCCGTGGCGCTCCAGGCGGCGGGCCAGCGGTTCCCACAGGGCCTGCGGGAACGGCTCGTCCGGCACATCGAAGAGCAGGCCCTCGCTGGAGCCGAGGAAGTAGATGTGGAACATCATCACGAGTTCGGCGGCGGAGAGTTCACAAGGGTCGGCGAAGAAGCTGCGCGAGAACACCTCGAACGCCAGATGGAGGGCCGCCTCGGGAAAGCGGATCTCCGCCAGGAAGTCCCGGGCGCTGCGTCCGTCGAGCGCCTCGTACACCTCCGGTACGCGGACGTCGAGCAGCGGGAGCGCGGCAGCCGGGTTCATTCTCAGCAGGTCCCGCCAGCCGAAGGCGGGGCTCAGCGCGACAAACCCGAGGGCGCTCCACGGCGGCGTGCGCGGCACCCGCGCGAAGCTGTCGTACAGCCCACTGCTGTGCCGCAGCGGGTAGTCGGGCAGTCCGGTGAGCATGCCCAGCCCCGGATCCACCCGGCGCAGCAGGCTCCGCAGGTTGTAGTACTGCCGGAAGAAGGCGTGGAAGCCCCGGCTCATGGTCGCCGACGAGCCGTCGGCGAGCTGTACGGGCCACCCGGCCAACCGTCCGCCGAGGGTGGGTTCACGTTCGTAGAGGGTGACCCGGACACCGCGTTCCGCCAGCGCGGTGGCGGCGGCGAGGCCCGCGATGCCGCCGCCGATCACTCCCACGTCGGGCGGGGGTCCGACGACACGGGGGCGGCCGCCCGGTGGTTCCACCCGGCGCGCCCGCCGGTCCCGGCCTCGCGCCGGTGCGCCTCCGTTCCGCCCGTGGCGGTCGGACGCCTCGGCCCGTTCTTCGACGCGTGGCAAGGTCATCTGCTCTGTCCTTCCTGGTCGGACGGCGCGGGACGGGCCTGGATCCGTCACCGGGCGGCGGGGCGGCGGCGCAGGCGGGGCAGTTCGGCGACGGTGCGCAGCATGGGCATCACAGGGGTGCGCAGGCCGATCAGGAGGTCCTCCGCCATCCGGGAGCGGCCGTCGAGAAAGCGCAGCAGCCGCTGTGTCGGTACGTCGCGGAACAGTCCGGTGAAGAACTCCGCTCCGTCGATCCGGCCGCTGTCCAGGGCCCGGAGCAGTACGGCGTCCATGGCCCGGGAGCGTGCCCGGTGCGGGGGCGGCGGCCTGGGCGGGCGGCCCGCCAGAAGGTCGGCCGCCAGGGCCCGGGTCTGCCGCTGCACGGCGGCGAATGTGTAGCCGGTGGCCGGACGGGTCGCGCCGCCGGCCACGCCGACGCGGAACACCGAACGGCCGGCGCGGCGCGGGAAGCGCGCGTCCGTCATCGGGATGACGCCCTGTTCGCACGCCGTGATCCGCGGTTCGCCCAGGCCCAGGACGTCCCTGGTGTAGTGGCGCAGCGCCCGGTCGTATCCGGCGCTGTCGAGGACCTCACGGGAGAATTCCGTGTATTCGACGAGCGCTTCGTGCGGGCTCAGCGGCAGGACATAGCCGAAGGAGAGTCCGTGCGCGGGCTGGGTGGTGCGGAAATCCATCAGGTCCGCCACGGACGGGTCGAACGCCGGGTGGCTGGTGCGTACGAACCAGCCCCTGAAGTGCTGCAGCAGCGTCGTGCGGGCCGGTGGGAGGCGAGCGGGCGGCCGGGAGTCGAAGGCCCAGCGTGCCCGCAGAACCGTACGGCGGCCCGCCGTGTCGCGCCCGGACACCTCGGCGCCGCCGGGCACATCGTGTACGGACTCCACCACGGCCTCGACCCGGTGGCAGCCGCCCGGCCCGGCCAGCCGCTCGCCGACGAGCCGCTCGAAGGCGTCCGACCGGAGCATCTTGTACCGCAGCGGCGCCGGGTGTCCGACGGTCGCGGTCCCGTCGCGTCCCCGCACGCGCAGAGAGGGCCAGGAGGCGGCGAGCACGGAGTCGTACTCGCCGTCGGCCCCTTCCCAGTAGCACCAGGTGCGCCGGGGCGGCCTCAGCGGGCCGCGAGGCGCGTCGACAAGGATCACCGAGGGCCGGCGGCCGGGGTGCGAGGGGTCGCAGAGCCGGTGGGCGAGCGACAGTCCGGCGGCGCCGGCACCCACGATGACGATGTCCGCGTCCGGCACCGTGTCTCCTTCCCCGCGCCGTGCTGGGGGTGTTTCGAAAGTTCTGGCAGGCGACACCCTCCGGGCGGACTGCGCCACGCGCGCGTCGCGACCCTGCCGATCCTCGCCCAGCTCCCCCGCTCACGCCGGCGCGCGACACGCGCCCCGACAGCAGCGGCGAAAACCGGGCCGCTCCGGTCTCCGGCCGCCGTCACGGCGGCGCTCCAAGATCACATCGCCGGATTCCGAAAAATACCCCTTTGAGCGCTATGTGTAACGTAAAGAGAGGGAGACGCGGCCCCGGCCCCGGGCCGCCACTCGCCCGGCCCACCGGGACAGAGCTCCTCAAGCGGTGGGGTCTTACGGGTCCATGGCCAACGTCCGGCCGGGCGAGCCGGTGCGGACGCCCCGGGGCCCCCGCGACACAGTTGGCGCGGCGCCGCCGTGGCAGCGGAACGGACACTCATGAGCAACGGATCCACCGGTCCCGAGGGCCGGCGCCCGGACTCGTTCGGCGACTTCCTCGCCCGCTTCCTGAGCAGCGACGCGGAGCCCTCCGGCGGGGCGCGGCCCGTGCCGCAGCAGGCGGACATCGCCCGTCTGATGAGCGAGGCCGCCCGCGAGATGATCGCCGCCGCGGCCTCGTACGCCGCCAACCACGGAAGCGCGGAACTCGGCACCGAGCACCTGCTGCGGGCGGCCCTCGCGGCCGAACCGACGCGCGGTCTGGTGGAGCGGGCCGGCGCGGACCCGGACGCGCTGGCGGCCGACATCGACCGCAGCGTCGGTACGGGACCGCTGCAGAAGGCCGTCGCGGTCACCCCGGCGGTCAAGCGTGCCCTGCTGGGCGCCCATGAACTCGCCCGGGCCGCCGGCTCCTCGTACATCGGCCCCGAGCATGTCCTCGGAGCGCTCGCGGCCAACCCCGACTCGGCCGCCGGGCGCATCCTGAACGTGATGCGCTTCGAACATCCCGCGGCCCCGTGGGGCGCCGGGGGATCGCAGGTCACCGGGACCGAGCCGGGAGCCGCACCGCCGCACGACACCCCGACCCTCGACAAGTACAGCCGCGACCTGACCGGTCTCGCCCGGGCCGGCCGTATCGACCCGGTCATCGGCCGCGAGGAACAGATCGAGCAGACGATCGAGGTGCTCTCACGGCGGGGCAAGAACAACCCCGTGCTGCTCGGCGACGCGGGGGTCGGGAAAACCGCCATCGTCGAAGGGCTCGCCCAGCGCATCGCCGCGGCAGAAGTGCCGGACGCGCTGCTCGGCCGCCGTGTCGTCGCCCTGGATCTGGCGGGCGTCGTCGCCGGCACCCGCTATCGCGGCGATTTCGAGGAGCGGCTGAACAGCATCATCGAGGAGATACGCACCCACTCCGACACCCTCGTCGTCTTCATCGACGAGCTGCACACCGTGGTCGGCGCCGGCGGAAGCGGCGGCTCCGAGGGCGGCGGCTCGCTTGAGGCGAGCAATATGCTCAAGCCCGCGCTGGCCCGTGGCGAGCTGCATGTCATCGGGGCCACCACGCTGGAGGAATTCCGGCGCACCATCGAGAAGGACGCCGCGCTGGCCCGCCGCTTCCAGCCCATCCTCGTCCCGGAGCCCGCTCCCGCGGACGCGGTGCTGATCCTGCGGGGGCTGCGGGACCGTTACGAAGCCCACCACCAGGTCCGCTATACGAACGAGGCCCTCCTCGCCGCCGTCGAACTGTCGGACCGCTATGTCTCCGACCGTTTCCTGCCCGACAAGGCGATCGATCTGATCGACCAGGCCGGGGCCCGCGTCCGGCTGCGCTCGGGAACGAAGACCACCGACATACGGGAGCTGGAGCGCGAGGCCGAACAGCTCGCCAGGGACAAGGACCAGGCCGTCGCCTCTGAGCGGTACGAGCGGGCCACCGAGCTGCGGGACCGGATCAGTGAACTGAGCAGGCGGATCGGGGCCGAGGACGGTGACCGGCCGGGCGACGGCAGGATCATCGAGGTCACCGCCGAGGACATCGCCGAAGTGGTGTCACGGCAGACCGGCATACCGGTCAGCAGCCTGACCGAGGAGGAGAAGAGCAGGCTGCTGGGCCTGGAGACCCGTCTCCACGGCCGCGTCGTCGGACAGGACGACGCCGTGACGGCCGTCGCGGAGGCGGTCCTGCGCTCCCGGGCCGGTCTCGCCGACCCGAGCCGGCCGATCGGCAGCTTCCTCTTCCTCGGGCCGACCGGTGTGGGCAAGACGGAACTGGCGCGGGCACTCGCCGAGGCGCTGTTCGGCAGCGAGGACCGCATGGTGCGTCTCGACATGAGCGAGTACCAGGAGCGGCACACCGTCAGCCGGCTGGTCGGCGCGCCGCCCGGATACGTCGGTCACGAGGGGGCGGGCCAGCTCACGGAGGCGGTGCGCCGCCACCCGTACTCGCTGCTGCTGCTCGACGAGGTGGAGAAGGCGCACCCCGACGTCTTCAACCTGCTCCTCCAGGTGCTCGACGACGGGCATCTGACGGACTCCCAGGGCCGCCGGGTCGATTTCAAGAACACCGTGGTCGTGATGACGAGCAATCTGGGTTCCGACGCGCTCAGCGGGGGCCGTGGCGTTCTGGGCTTCGCTTCCGGCGAGGCCGGGACCGGGTCCGGGTCCGGCTCCGCCGCCGGGGAGCGGGCGCTGGGCGCACTGCGCGAACATTTCCGTCCGGAGTTCCTGAACCGCCTCGACGAGGTCGTCGTCTTCCGGCGGCTCACCGGGGACGAGCTTCGGCAGATCACCGAGCTGCTCCTCGACGCGACCCGCCGCCGGCTGCACGCCCAGGACGTCGCCATCGAGTTCGCGCCGGAGGCCGTCGACTGGCTCACCCAGCGCGGGCACCGGCCGGAGTACGGCGCCAGACCGCTGCGGCGCACCATTCAGCGCGAGGTCGACAACCCGCTCTCCCGGCTGCTGCTGGACGGCGCGCTGTCCGCCGGTGACCGGGTACGGGTGGAAGCGGCGGACGGCGCGCTCACGTTCCGTACCCGGCGGGCGACGGAGACGACCCGATGGGACGGCGCCTGAGTGGTGTCCCGCCGGACCGGGGTGGTGTTTGCGGGGGCGCGGGGTGCGAAGGCCGCCGGAGGCGCCAGGGACCGGGCCGGGTGTGCCCTGCCGCGCCGGGGCTCCGCCGCGGTGTGAGTTCCGCGCGCTCCCCCCGGTACGGCGCGAAACCGCAGCCCCCGCGTTTGTGGCCCCTGAGCAGGGGCACGCGGCAGGCACTCGTTCACCGCCGGTACGGGGCCCTCGCGCCCGTTCCGCCCGACCGGCGTGACCGGTCACCATTCACGGGAGAAAAGGTTGACTGCAGAAGCGACTCACCGCGCCGGCACTCCGCGCCCGGCGGACACCGTGAGCCCGCTGGATCCGACCGCGCTGTGCCGGTCCGTCGCGGCGCGCTTCACGGCATGGGCCGACGACGAGGCGCCGAAGGTCCCGCTGCCCGGTGCCGGCCGTACACGGGAACGGTTCCACGCGCTGTCCCGTCTGGGCCGGGAGGACCTGTCCCTGGCCCGCCTGGGCGAGGGACACCTCGACGCGACGGCGATCCTGCACGAGCTGAACGGCCCCCGGCCCGAGCCCGGCGAGCGCTGGGGCGTGTGGGCCGCGCAGCCGCCGGGGCCCGGACTCACCGCGGAGCGGGACGGCGACGGCTGGCGGCTGGGCGGCGTCAAACCGTACTGCTCCGGAGCCCATGTCTGCACCCACGCGCTGGTCACCGCGGACACCCCCGAGGGACGGCGCCTGTTCGCCGTCCGCCTGGCCGAGCCGGGTGTGAGACCGGTGCCGGGCACCTGGCAGGCGGTCGGAATGGCCGGCAGCGACACCCCGGATGTCACCTTCTCCGCCGTACCGGCCGAACCGGTCGGCGGGGCCGGCGACTACCTCGACCGCCCCGGGTTCCAGCACGGCGGCGTAGGTGTGGCCGCGTGCTGGCTCGGAGGCGCGCACGCCGTGGCGGACGCCCTCGTCGTCTCGGCGCGGGAGCGCGTCCCCGGCGACCGGGTCGCGGCGCACCTCGGCGCCGTGGACATGCTGCTCAGCACGGCGGAAACGGTGCTGGAACGTGCGGCGGCCGACATCGACGCCGACCCGCTGGACGCGCTGGGCGGGGCCGGGGTACGCGGCCTGAGGGTGCGCGCCCTGGTCGAGAAGGTCTGTACGGAAGTGCTCGGCCATGTCGGGCGCGCCCTGGGCGCGGGTCCGCTGTGCCACGACGCCCGGCACGCGCGCGCCGTGGCCGATCTGACCGTCTACATCCGTCAGCACCACGCCGAGGCCGATCTGGCCGCACTCGGCCGGCAGGTCGCCGGCCACCGGGAGGCCCAATGACCGGCGTCCGGCAGGCCGCGGCCGCCGCCATCGACGCGCCGGGCACTCCGGAGGCGCTGTGGGCGTCCTGGGACGGGCTGGCGCTCCTGCCGCACACCGACCCGCCCACCGGCCCCGTGGTCGTCGTGGCCGCGCACCCGGACGACGAGGTGCTCGGTTTTGGCGGCACCATGGCGGCCCTGGCGGCGGCGGGCACCGAGGTGCATCTTCTGTCGGTCACCGACGGCGAGGGCTCCCACCCGCGCAGCGCTCGTGTCACCGCCGCGCGGCTCGCGGAGGTCCGCGCGGCGGAACTGCGCACAGCGCTCTCCGACCTCGGCCTGCCCGCGCTGGAGCCCCGGCGTCTGCGCGTCCCGGACACCCAGGTGCACCGCCACGAGGCACGGGTGGGGGACGCCGTCGCCGGACTGCTGCGAGAGGTGGGCGGCGCCCACTGCGTCGCGCCCTGGACCGGCGACCTGCACAGCGATCACGAGGCCGCGGGCCGGGCCGCCGCGGCGGCCTGCCGGGAGGCGGACACACCCCTGTGGCTCTACCCCGTCTGGATGTGGCACTGGGCGAAGCCGGCCGACCCCCGGGTGCCCTGGCCGGAGGCCGCCCGCCTGCCCGTACCGGACGAGGCCGCCGCGCGGAAACGCCGTGCCGTCGGCCGTTTCACGAGTCAGACCACGCCTCTGGGGGACGGCGAGGAGAACGCCGCGATCCTCCCGCCGGAGGAACTCGCCCATCACACCAGGTCCTTCGAGGTGGTCTTCCGATGAGCACGCCGGCCACCTACTTCGCGGCCATGTACGACGGCTCGCCCGATCCCTGGGATCTCGCGGGGCGCTGGTACGAGGAACGCAAGTACGCCCTCACCCTCGCCGCCCTGCCCCGCCGTCGTTATCACCGCGCCTTCGAACCGGGCTGTTCCGTGGGGGTCCTGACCGCCCGGCTCGCGGACCGGTGTGACCGTCTCCTGGCCACCGACCGGGTTCCCTCGGCGGTGCGGACGGCGTCGGAGCGCCTGCGCGGCCGGCCGCATGTCGAGATACGCGAGCTCACCGTCCCCGCCGAGTGGCCGCGGGGCGAGTTCGACCTGATCGTCCTGTCCGAGCTCCTCTACTACTTCAGTGACGACACCCTGCGGCAACTGCTCACCCGCGCCGTGGAGAGCCTTGAGCCCGGGGGCACCCTCGTCACCGTGCACTGGGACCATCCCGTCCCCGAACACCGGCTCACCGGCTCGGAGCTGGCCCCGCTGCTCCTCTCGACTCCCGGCCTCGACCTGGTCACCGACCACCGCGACCCGGACTTCACTCTCCACACGTTCACCAAGCGGCACACCGACGGAAGCGCGGCGCTCTCCCCGGCGGCCGAAGAGGGGCTGGTGTGATCTCCGCACCGACCGCGTGCGCCGTTGTCATCCCGGCGCACAACGAGGCCGGTCAGCTCCCGGCCACCCTGCGAAGCGTGCACGCGGCCGCCCGGCATCCGGCGCTGGCCGGTATGTCCCTGGTGACCGTGGTCGCGGCCGACGACTGCACGGACAACACCGCGGCGGTCGCACGGCGCCTGGGCGCACATGTCGTCGAGACATCGGGCCGCAACGTGGGAGCCGCCCGCGCCGCCGCCGCCGAGCGGGCCCTCAGCCTCCTCGGGCCGGGCGCCGACCGGATCTGGATCGCCTCCACCGACGCCGACACACTCGTGCCCCGGCGGTGGCTGGCCCACCAGATGCGGCATGCCCGGCGCGGCTGGGAGTGTGTGGTGGGCACCGTACGGATCGCGCCCCATCCCCTGCTCAGCCCGGTGACCGCCGAACGGCACGACGCCCACTACTTCGCGGGACGGCCCGCCTCCGCCGCGACCTGGTCGCATCCGCATGTGCACGGCGCCAACCTCGGCGTGGCCGCGGTGCCCTATCTCGACGCGGGCGGTTTCCCCGCGCTCAGGCACAGCGAGGACCGCGCCCTGGTCGCCGCTCTGGAACGGGACAACCGCCGGATCGTACGCACCGATCTGTGCCCCGTCCTCACCTCGGGCCGGAGCGACTTCAGGGCCCCTCACGGACTGGGCGCCTTCCTGCGCCTGGTTGCCCGGGAGGGCGATCTCCTTCCTGCACCCGTCGAGTGATGTGCGTAACATTGCTGCTGTATGTCCAGGAATGACGCGTGTGAACGGAACAGGAGGCCCTCCTGATGTCGAAGAAGCGCAGCCAGCCCTCGCACGGCGAGGGCCCGAGCCGGTTCGAGGGACGTGACCAGCACGGATGGGCACCGGACGTGGACGACACCACCCAGCAGCCCAACCCGAGCGCACACCGTTCCTTCCACCCCGGCAAGCACGCTCCGGAGCCGGACGCCGGCCGCGCCGCCACCGACGAGGACAAGAAGAAATCGACCGCCGGAACCCCGCTGGAAAGCACATCACGGCGCGGTGAGGAACAGGCCGGAAAGAGCGAAGGCATGCACGACAAGGGCCCCAAGGGCCGGTCGCAGCGCCCGAGCGGCAGCAAGGACGCCTCCGCCTTCACGGGCGTGGACCCGCAGGATCCCCCGTCGAAGAAGCCCGGGAAGCGGTCCGGCACATAGGGAGACGGACCGTTCTGCATCATTCCGGATTATTCCGGCATGACCAGGACCCATTTGGCAGCCCGTCAATCAAGGCTCCGTGCTCGTATAGCTGCCGCCGGGTGGCGAGTGGTGACAGTGAGTCCGCGCTTCAGGCCGCCCTCACCGATCGTTCTTGACCTTGCTCCGGGAAAGGTTCGTTTCTGAGAAGCGGACATCCTCGCACGGGTGGTCGACGGGCCCCGGATCGAGTGAGCGCTCATCCGGTTCGCTCTGTCTCGCGCCCACTTGTACCGGTTGGCCAGATATGAGCACCGTGGGAGACAGCGGGCCGTGTCGGGATTCACCCGGTATACGAAGCACTACGGCGACCGGCGCGAACGCGCCGCGCAGTCGAAGAAGGATCCGGCCACCCCGGCCCAGCTGAAGGCGCTGGGGCGGCTGACGAAGGGAGCGGCCCGCAAGCTCACCACCGCACTGGTCGGCCCCCAAGACCAACTGACCGCGTCTGTATGGAAGTTGGCCGGTTCGGGCGCATCTGCGTAACTGTTCGAGGGTGCCGTCTAGCCGCCGAGTTAACCACCTGTTCTGCTGTACACGGTCAAGGCATCGCCCGCACGGGCGGGCAGGCCACAGGGGAGGGAACAGACTAGATGAATCCGATAAAACGCATAGGCACGGCAATGGCCGTGAGCATGCTGATGGCGGTCACGCTGCTGGGCATGACGGGCTCGTCCGCGGCAGCACAGGACAACGGGCTCAGCGAAGTCCAGGCCACGGTCGCTTCGGTGATGGGCGCGGACGTTGCTGCCCAGGGCCACCAGGTCAACGCGAAGACCATGGACTACAACGGGTTCACCGCTACCAAAACTGTGCTCAGTGCTGATCTGATCTGCAGCTACAAGTACCTGTGTATGGTCGTACGCGGCACAACGTTCAGCTTCACCACCTGTCAGTTGTGGACCGTTTCCAACTGGTACGGCACGGGCCCGTGGGAGAACAACCAGACCCGGGGGACGGTCGCCCGGTACTACGGAGCGTCGGGCAACGAGCTAGTCAATATGCGATCGACTGCATACAGCGAGGGAACGGCGGACTGGGGTCCGGTGTATTCGCTACGCCCCTGCTGACCCGAATCGGGTAGTCGAAGTAGGACAAATGGCCCGCACCCTAGGGAGGGTGCGGGCCATTTGGCCGTGCGGAACACTGCCGCGAATGGCGTCCCGGTCACACCCCGGGCCGCTCGGGACAAGCGAGTTCAGGACTTTTCGGACTGCCCCAGGACAGCCGTCATAACCCTCTGACAACCGTTGCGTTCTGCGAGGCAGTTCTGGGGGCCGACGCCAGAGGCCCGTGACCCTGCGGAGCTAGGGCCTAACGCCATCCGCTGGTCGACCGGTCCCCCACGCCGAGGTCCAGGTCGAGACGGCTGTTCATATCCAGTTCGAACCGGCCATACGGGTTCACGTGGGTCCAGAACAGCGGAGACAGACCCCGCCGGTCCGCCTCAGCGAGTGTGTCCGCCCACTTCGGGTCGGCCAAAACCTGCTGAACGAGCAATGTATTGACATGCACGAGACCGCTCTGCAAAAGGTGCAGGGCGAGCATCGAGACCTCCTGCTCTCCTTGTCCGCACCCGTCAGGTCGCCACGGGACCCTTGCCGAGGCGTTCCGGGAAGGCGGCCACCCCGATCCCGAGCGGGCCGCCGATGTCATGTCGCGCTGCGCGACGGCGCCACGGTGGCCGGCTACCTCGGCGACCCGGAGGCGGCCCGGTCGCGGTCCGCGGTCGTGCGAAGATCGATCACATGACTCGCGACCTGCGCATCGGCTTCGTCGGGGACTCCTTTGTCGCCGGTGTGGGCGACCCTCTCTGCCTCGGCTGGGCAGGACGCCTGGCCGCGCGGGCGCTCACCGAAGGACAGCCGCTCACCTTCTACAACCTCGGTGTGCGGCGCGAGACTTCCTCCGACGTTCTCGCCCGCTGGCAGCGCGAATGCGTCCAACGGCTGCGGGACGGCAGCGACCTGCGGCTTGTACTGTCATTCGGCGTCAACGACACCACCCTGGAGGGCGGCCTCCCACGCGTGGCACCCGACGAGTCGACGGCCAATCTGGCCGAGTTGCTCGGCCAGGCGGCGGACCGGGGGTGGCCCGTCCTGATGGTCGCCCCGCCACCCGTCGACGACCCCGCACACAACGCCCGCACCGCGCTGCTCGACGAGCGGTTCGCCCGTGTCTGCCATGACGCGTCCGTGCCGTACGTACCCGTCCATCGGCCGCTGCTCGACAGCGCCGTGTGGATGCGCGAGGTACGCGCCGGCGACGGCGCGCATCCGGGCGCGGGCGGCTACGACGAGATCGCGGCCCTCGTCGCACCCCGGTGGCGCGACTGGCTGTCCGCATGCCCGCCGCCACCCCACCGCACCGCTGCCGCCGTACGCTCCCCTCGATGACCGGTCGGGCGGGAGCCGCCCCGGCTCAGGCCTCTCGCTCGGCCGTCTCCAGGGGGCTCCTGTCGCCGGTCAGACCGTCGCAGAGCGCGGCGAGGAGACGGGTGAGGGCCGGTTCGAAGTCGATGCCGACATGTGCCATGTCCGGTTCTTCCCGGTAGAGACGGGTGAGGACGTCCCCCGGGTGGCCGGCCTGCCACAGGGGGGCGGTCAGGGCGATGGTGCCGGTGATCAGCTCCCGGGCGGCGGCGCGGTCGAGGGCGCTCGCGGCGGCGACGGTGTCGGTGAGGACACCCACGGCCTCGCCGGCCGCGCGCTTGAAGGCGCGGACGCGTTCGTAGGCGACCTCGCGTTCAAGGCTGAGCGTGACATGGGTGAGCAGGTCGCAGAAGAGCGGACGCTCGGCGAGGGTGGCGACCAGAGTACGGGCCAACTCCACCGAGTCCAGTCCGGCGCGGCCCGTGAGCCGCGTGGCGACGGCCCGTGACCACCCGTCGTATCCCTCCTCGGCGAGGTTGAGCAGGATCTCCTCGCGGGACGCGTAGTACCGGCGCACCGCCGAGACATGGACCCCCGCGTGCCGGGCGATGGCGGTGAGGGTGACGCCCCGCACCCCCTCGCGGGCGGCGAGGGTCCGGGCCGCCGCCATGAGGTCGGCGGCCCGCCGCGCCTTGTGCTCGGGAGAGTAGGCGCGCTGGAAGCCGGGGCGATCAGTCATGTCCACACGGTAAACGCAACCGAGCCACCCGACCGAGACGGGCGCCCGCCACTAACGCAACACCCTTGCGTTGACTACGCAAGGGTGTTGCGTTACGTTTCGGGTGCCGTCCGCGGAGAGAGCGCGGGAAATGACTCTCGTACGAGGCGACGGCCGCCCGGGCGCCCCCTGCGCCCGCCACGACGGCGAAAACGAACCGACACAGTACGGAGTGCGCGATGCGTGCGATCACCATCAACGAGTTCGGCGGACCGCAGGTTCTGACCGAGGCCGAGTTGCCCGACCCCAGGCCCGGCCCGGGGCAGCTCACCATCAACACGACGCATGCCGCGGTGGGGCTGGTCGACGTGTTCTTCCGCCGCGGTGACCTCGCGGGACGGCCCGACCTGCCGCAGCCGCCCTTCGTACCCGGCCTCGAAGCCGCCGGAACCGTGCGTGAGCTGGGCCCTGGGGTGACCGGCTTCCGGGTCGGCGAGCCCGTCGTCACACTGTCGCAGGTGAGCCTGGGCGGTTACGCCTCGGTGACCCTCGCCCAGGCGGCCATGACCGTCTCCCTCAAGGACGGCGGCATAGATCCCGCGCAGGCCGTCTCGGCGCTGCCGAACGCCACCACCGCCTATCTGGCGCTCACCCGGGTGGCGCACCTCCAGGAAGGAGAGAGTGTGCTCGTGCACGGGGTGGCCGGCGGTCTGGCCGCCACCTTTGTCGCGGTCGCCCGTTCACTGGGCGCCTCCCACGTCACCGGCACCGTCTCCTCGCAGGCCCGGATCAAGGACACCGGACACTTGGGACTGGACGGGGTCTTCACCAGTGACCGGTTTGTGAAGGACCTGGACGGCCGGCTCGTCGACGTCGTGGTCGATCCGGTCGGCGGCGATCTGCGCACGGCCAGTCTGGATGTGCTGGCCCCGCTCGGCCGTATCCTCCTGCTCGGCCACGCCGCCCGCACCCCGGACTCCCCCGTCACCGGTGACGAGCTGTGGCACAGGAGCGCGGGCATGCTCGGCTTCGAGGTCGGCAGCATCCTGCGCGACAACCCCGCCACCGCCCGACCCGCAGCCGAGAAGGTCGTCGGCCTCCTCACGAGCGGCGAACTGACCCTGCGGGTCGATGAACTCCCCCTCGCCGAGGCCGCTGAGGCACACCGCCGGCTGGAAGCACGCGAGGTCCCGGGGCGTCTCGTCCTCACCGTCTGACCGGCCCGCGCGCGTCTCCACGGCAGACGTCGGCGTTTCGCGCCCGCCCGCGACGGCTCACGGTCAGGACGGTACGAGCACCGCCGCCCCATTGACCCGGTCGGCCGCCAGGTCCGCGAGTGCCTCGTCTGCCCGGCTCAGCGGGTAGGGGCTGGTGGTGACCTGGATACCGATGCGCTCGGCCAGGGCGAGGAAGTCACGGCCGTCCTGGCGGGTGTTGGAGGTGACGCTGCGCAGATTCCGCTCCTGGAACAGATGGCGCTGGTAGTTCAGTACGGGAATGTCGGAGAGATGGATACCGGCCACGGCGAGGGTGCCCGACCTGTCAAGCGCCTCCAGCGCCACCGGCACCAGGTCTCCCACAGGGGCGAAGAGGATCGCCGAGTCCAGGGGTTCCGGCGGCTTGTCCTGAGCGCTGCCGACCGAGGAAGCGCCCAGTTCCAGGGCGAGTTCACGCGCCGGTTCCGACCGGGTCAGCACATGGACGGTGGCGCCCTCGGCCAGCGCCACCTGGGCGGCCAGATGGGCCGACGCGCCGAAGCCGTAGATTCCGAGCCGGCCGCCCTCCGGAAGCACGCTGCGGCGCAGGGCCCGGTAGCCGATGATCCCCGCACACAGCAGCGGCGCGAGCAGCACCGGGTCCCGGTCGCCCGGCAGCCGGTAGGCGAAGGACTCCGGAACCACGGTCAGGTCCGCGAAGCCGCCGTCGACGTCCCAGCCGGTGTACACGGACCAGGGGCAGAGGTTCTCGCGTCCGGCCCGGCAGTACCGGCAGGTCCCACAGGTGCCGCGCAGCCAGGCGCCACCGGCCCGGTCGCCGGTACGGAACTGGGTCACGCCGTCCCCGACGGCGATCACCCGGCCGACGATCTCATGCCCGGGAATGACCGACGCGTGACGCGGGGTGAGGTCTCCCTCGGACAGATGCAGATCCGTACGGCAGACACCGCAGGCTTCCACGCGCAGCAGCAGGTCTCCCGGACCCGGACGGGGCGCCGGCCGACGAATACGCGCCAGGGGCCCGGTGCCGATCGGTCCGGGCGTCTCGACCGCCCAGCCGTTCAGCGCCTCCCCGGCGGAAGCGGGAAAAGCCATACCCCCAGCCTGCGACCGGCGGGCGGGGCGGGCAACCGCTTCCGCCACCGCCCGGACGCTCCCGCCTCGCCGCACCCGCCTCGCCGCTCCCGCACCCGCACCCGCTCCCGCTCCCGCTCCCGCTCCCGCTCCCGCAAGGCTCGCCGCTCGCGGCGAAGTATGCTGTGCCACTGTTTTGCTGACGTGCGGGCGAGGGGGCCGGGGTGACAGGCGGAGAAGAGGGTGCTCCCACGCGCCGGCGCCGACAGGGCGAGCTGGAGGCACAAGTGCTGTCCGCCCTGGGCCAGGCTCCGGGCCCGGCGACGGCCGCCTGGGTGCAGGAGCGTCTCGACTGCGACCTGGCGTACACCACGGTGATCACGATCCTGTCCCGTCTGCTCGTCAAGGGCGCCGTCTCGCGCCAGCGGTCGGGCAGATCGTTCGCGTGGCAGGCGACCTCGGACGAGGCGGGCCTGGCGGCCCTCCGGATGCGCCGGGTCCTGGACGGCGAGGCGGACCGCAGAGCCGTGCTGGCCAGTTTTGTCACCACGCTGTCGGCCGACGACGAGCGGGTGCTGCGTGCCCTCCTGAACGAAGCGACCGCCGACGGGCCGGAAGGCTGAGCGGCACATGGGCGTCTTTGTCTTCCTTCCGCTGGTCCTGCCCCTGACCGCGTGGCCGATCGCGCGTCTGGCGGAACTGCACCTGCACCCACGCGGCGCCACCCGCCTGCTGAGCTGCGTCAGCGTGGTGCTGGCGCTGTGCAGCACCCTGTGCCTCGGTCTGATCATGGTCGTCGGCACGGCGCAACTGCCCAACAACCCGCTGCCGGACGGCTGGTCCGACCCGGAGGTCCGCGCCGCGGTGCCGTACAACGAGGTGGCGGGCAAGGCCGCGATTCCCGCGCTGATCGCCGTGGCCGCCGCGTGCACGGCCGCGGTGTGGCGTCACTACCGGGTACGCCGGGGCGCGGAGCGCGCGCTGGCGGGGATGCCCCCGTCGCCGGTGGCCGTGCTGCCCGACAGCATCCCGTACGCCTACGCCCTGCCGGGCACTCCGGGACGGGTCGTGGTGTCCTCCGCGATGTTTTCGAGCCTCGACGCCCGGGAGCGCGAGGCCCTGGTCGCCCATGAGCGGGTCCATCTGACCGCGCGGCACCACCGCTATCTGCTGGCGGTCCAACTCGCGGCGCGGGCGCACCCGTTGCTGCGGCCACTGCGCTCCGCCACGGCCTTCAGCGCGGAACGCTGGGCGGACGAGGAAGCCGCCGCGGCGATGGGAGACCGCCGGCTGATGGCCCGCGCCGTCGGCAGGGCCGCCCTGGTGTCCCACGGGGCGCCGGGCCCGACGCTGGCGGGTTTCGCGATGCCGGGACCCGTGCCGCGCCGGGTCAGGGCACTGCTCGACCCGTTGCCGGCCGCCCGCGTCTGGCCACCGGTCGGGACGGCCGCGGGCGTGGCCGCCTGGATCGCGGCGGTGGGTACGGCCGTCTCGGCCGTGTCGTCGGCGAACTCCGCCGTGACCCTGATCGTCCTGCTGCACGCCGCGACCCCGCTCCAGGGCGTGTGGTGAAAGTCCCGCCTGGCCTGCGACGCCTGGCACGCACGCTCGCCGCGTTGTCGGAGTCGCCTGAGTCGTCTGAGTCGCCCGCGTCGTAACAGTATGTCCAGTACGCGAACGATCCTCCGCCTTGCGATCGCACGCACCAGACACCGCGAGCCCCGCCCCAGGGGCGGACGGCGCCCCTTTCACAACACGCCCCAGCCGAAGCGGGGCGGGGTCCGCCGCTCACCGGCGCGCCCCGCCCCGTCGCCCGCTGGTCAGAGATCGAACTCGGCGGGCGGCAGGTCCAGCGTGTAGCAGGCTTCGCGTACGACGGCCTGCTCGGTCTTGTCGAAGTCACCGTCGGCGCCGCCGATGACAATGCCGATCTGGATCACCGCGCGCGCCTCGGCCGGCTTCTTCTTGGCCTTGGCGACCTCCTGGAGGACGCTGACCTTACCGAAGTCGAAGTCGGCCGTCAGCTTGTTCAGACAGTCGTCGAAGCGGCGCTGGAGGTCGTCCGCGGGGAAGTTCTGCAGCACCTCGTTACTGGCGATCAGTTGCGCCACCCGGCGGCGTTCGGACGGGTCGACCGTACCGTCCGCGGCGGCGACCAGGGCGCACATCGCCATGCTGGCATCCCGGAACGCCCCGCTCTTGAGGTCGTTCTTCTTGGCGTTGAGCTGGGTCTGCATCGTCGATGCGGATTCCTTGAGGCGATCCCACAGGGCCATCTTCGTCTCCGTCAGTTCCGTCACTCGCTCGGCTCCCGGGCCGCAGGCCCGGGACGAAACAAATCTCTACAGCACTGTAGAAGATAGCCTGAGCGACCGTACGAACCCGCTCCCCCCGCCGCGCGCGGCTTGTCACCGCCGCGAGCGCGACCGGGCCGCCACCGCCCGTGCTCCGCCCCGGAAACCGACCCGGTCCGGACCGGCGGAACTTCCCGTGGACGTCCTTGCCGGCGGATAGCGTCGTGTCCACGATGAAAGGGGGACGTGATCGTGGCAGAACGTGCGCTTCCGCCTCGCGTGGTGGCCGCGGAGCGTGTCGCCGCCGAGACGGGATTCAAGAAGAGCTGCATCCCTGAAGTGGGCAGGTTGCTCAGGCTGGCCGCCGCCGCGAAACCTCATGGAAGCATCGCGGAGAGCGGCACCGGCTCGGGAGTGGGCACCGCCTGGCTGCACAGCGGCCTCGGCGCCGGTGCGCGCCTGGTGACCGTGGAGCGTGACGAGGAGCTGGCACGTCGAGCGGCCAGTGTTTTCGCGGACGACGAGCGCGTCAGCGTGCTCACCGGTGACTGGCGGCTGCTGGAGCGGCACGCCCCCTTCGACGTCTTCTTCTGCGACGGCGGGGGCAAGCGTGACGACCCCCGGGGAGTCGTCGACCTCCTTGCGCCCGGCGGCCTTCTCATCCTGGACGACTTCACCCCTCGCCCCACTGGCCGCCTCGCTTCGAGGGTGAAGTGGACGAGCTCCGCCTGTTCTACCTCGCGCATCCAGCCCTGGACGCCACGGAGGTACTCACAACGCCAACCAGTTCGGCGGTTGTCGCGGCACGTCGTCTCTGAGGGCTCTCCCGTCACGGCTGGCGGGCTCGCGACGACGGCTACGGCACATCGACGCGTTACCGGAGCCATCCACATACGCGCCGCCCGAGAAGGGTCCGCGACCCTGGGGCGGGCCCGGTGGGTGAGGGTGTACTCAACGACACCCCCCACCCGGGTCGTACGCCCAATGTGCCGGACCGTCACCGCCCCTAACTTCGTGGATGTGGCACAGCCCGTGCCCGAAGAGGGGGATGAGATGTTTCAACGCGCGAGCAGGACCGGCCCCGCCGGGGGCGCCGAGGCCCTGCGTCTGGCCGGCGTCAGCAAGACCTACGGGACAGCCGGGAACACCGTCACCGCACTGGACGGTGTGTCCCTTCGCCTCCCGGCGGGAAGCTTCACCGCCGTCATGGGGCCGTCCGGATCCGGCAAATCCACTCTGCTGCAGTGTGCCGCCGGGCTGGACCGGCCGGACAGCGGACGGATCACGGTGGACGGCGAGGAGATGACGGGAGGCAGCGAGGCGGCGCTGACAAAATTCCGGCGCCGGCGGATCGGCTTCGTCTTCCAGCAGTACAACCTGCTGCCCACGCTCACCGTGGCGCAGAACACCACACTGCCGCTGAGGCTCGCCGGCCGTCGCGTCGACCGGGCCCGGACTGAGCGGATCCTCACCCAGGTCGGCCTCGGCGACCGTCTCGGCCACCGGCCCGACCAGCTCTCCGGCGGGCAGCGCCAGCGGGTCGCCATCGCCCGCGCGCTGGTCACCGAGCCCAGCGTGATCTTCGCGGACGAGCCGACCGGCGCGCTCGACACCCGTGCCGCGCGGGATGTGCTGCGGCTGCTGCGGGAGGCCGTACAGGTCCACGGCAGGACCGTGGTGATGGTGACGCACGACCCGGTCGCCGCCTCGTACGCCGACTCCGTGCTGTTCCTGGCCGACGGGAGGCTGGCCGGAGAGCTGGCGGAGCCGACCGTGGACGCGGTCGCCGAGCGGCTGGCGCATCTGGGCGACGCGGTGGGCGACGACCTTCCGGCGGGGGTGTGAGTCATGTTCGTTCTGGCCATGCGTTCCGTCCGGCACCGTCCGGGCCGTTTCACCGCCACACTGCTGGCCGCGTTCCTGGGCGCGGCCGTCATGATGACATTCCATTCGATGCACGACACCGCGGGCGCCACGGGCGTCGACGACGTCAGCGCCGAGACACTGACTCTCACGGCGAGTGTGGTCGGTGGCTACGGGACACTGCTGGTGTTCTTCGCCGTCGCCTCCACACTGACGGTGAACGTACGGCAGCGCGCCGAGGAGATCGGTCTGCTGCGCAGCGCCGGGGCGACTCCGGCGCAGCTCAAGCGGATGGTGGTCGGTGAGGCGGCCGTGGTCGCCCTCGCCGGAGCGCTGCTGGCCGTCGGGCCGGCGATGCTGGGCGGTCAGGCGCTGCTCGGGGCGTTCCAGGACAGTGGCCAGGTCGCGCGGGACGTCGAGCATGTCTTCGGGCCGGTCGCTCTGTTGTCGGGCGCCGGCACCACACTGGTCGCGTCGGTGGGCGCCGCGTTCCTCGCGGTGCGCCGGGCGACGGGGGCGGCGGGGGCACGCGAGTCCCGGGGCCTGGTGCGCCGCTTCGCCGGCTGGGCCGCGCTTGTGGCCGGTGCCGCGGGGGTGTCCGCCACCTTCACGATGAAGCCGACGGACGGCGCGCTGATGGCGGCTCCGGCGTTCGGCGCCATCATGCTGGCCGTCGGGTTCGCGTTCTTCTCGCCGCCACTGCTGCGCGCGCTGCTGGGCCTGCTGGAGCGTCCGGTCACGGCGCTCACGGGGGCGAGCGGTTACCTGACCGTGCGCACCATGCGGCATCGCGCGGCGGAGTTGTCCGGGGTGCTGATGCCCCTGGTCCTCTTCACCGGCATCGCCACGGCGACGCTCTGTATGCAGGCCATCGAGAGTGACGCGCTCAGGGCCTCCGGCCTCACCAAGTCGGTGGAGGACAAGAACCTCGAAACACTGAACTACGTGGTCGTCGGCATCATCGTGGTGTTCTCCTGCGTCATGCTGATCAACACCCTGTACGCGGCGACCTCGTTCCGTCGCCGGGAGTTCGGCCAGCAGCGGCTCGCGGGGGCCACCCCGGCGCAGGTGCTGGGAATGGTCGGGGTGGAAGGGCTGGTGCTGACGGTGACCGGGGTGTTCTTCGGGACGGTGGCGGGGCTCGCCGGAATCGCGTCGTTCGGCCTGGTCCGTGATGACTCCCTCTGGCCCGGTCAGGGACTGGGAATCTGGCTCGGTGTGGTGGCGGTCGCCACCGCGGCGACGCTGATCACCAGCCTTGGTACCGCGCGCCGTTCGCTGCGCACGCCCGCGGTGCGAGCGGTGGCGGTGGAGACCTGAGCCACCACCGGGCACGGCCCAGGTCTTTCGTCTGGATCTGGCGAGCCCGGCACGATCCGGACGAGAGGCCCTGGGGGCAGTCGCTTGAGGCGGCTGCCCCTCGGCCCTGTCCGACACCTGTCTGACAAAGACCTCCTGCCCACGACGCCCGGCACGCGTGCCGAGGGGCCGGGGGCATCAGGACGACGGAGTGGCTTCCGGCGACGACAGCGCGCACGGGATCTCCATCGTCACCGTGGTGGGACCGCCGAGCGGACTGTCGACGACCAGTACGCCGTCGAAGGCTCCCAGCCGGCGCTCGATCCCGGCCAGCCCGGAGCCGCTCGCGGTCGCGCCGCCCCGTCCGTCGTCCGTGATGAGGATCCGCAGCGCCCCGTCGCGGTGGTCGAGGTCCAGCCGGACCTGTTCGGCGCCGGAGTGCTTGGCGGCGTTCGTCAGCACCTCGCTGATCGCGAAGTACGCGGCCGACTCGACGGATTCCGGGGCCCGCCCCGGCAGGGTGACGCACACCTCCACCGGTAGAGGCATCCGCAGAGCGAGCGCCTCCGCCGCGGCCGCCAGGCCGCGCTCCGCGAGCACGGGCGGATGGATGCCGCGCACCAGATCACGCAGCTCGCCCAGCGCGTCCGCAGAGTCCGCGCGCGCCTTGGCCAGCAGTTCCTTCGCCTTGGCCGGGTTCTTCTCGATCAGCGCCTCGACGGTGCCGAGGCTCATGCCCACCGCGACGAGCCGCGCCTGCGCGCCGTCGTGCAGATCGCGTTCGATACGGCGCAGTTCGGCGGCCGAGGTGTCGACGGCGTCGTGGCGGGTCTTGGTGAGCCGCTCGACACGCTGCTCAAGCTCCGTCCGGCGGGGCGCCAGGACGGCCCTGGTCAGCAGGAAGTGGACGCGCAGCAGCGGTGGGTTGACGAAGAGACCGAGGCCGAGCAGGGCCGCACCGAGGGCCCCGGCGCCAAGGCCGGTTGCCTGGCCCCGGATGGGGACGAAGCCGTACCAGTATCCGATGCCGCCGTCGGCGAAGACACGCCACAGACCGGCGGCGAGGGCGAAGCCCTCCAGCGGATAGACCAGCAGCGCGGCCGGCAGCAGCGCCGTGAGGGAGCCCGCGGTCATGTCGGTGACGAGCCAGCGCAGATCGCGCCAGGCCGCCGGGTCCTTCATCAGGTGGACGCACGTGCTCACCTGTCCTGCGGCGCCGGACGGTGTGCCGGCCGGGAAGGGCCGGTACGCGACCGGCACGCTCACCTCGCACCATGCGGCCCCCAGCTCACGCCGCAGGCCGGCGAACCGGCGGACCAGGCCGATGACCCAGGGGGTGGTGACCACGCCGAGCCCGAGCGGAATGAGGGCGATCGAGACAACGGCGCCGACGAAGAGCGCTGTCGAACCGGCCAACGACATCACCGACAGCGCCAGCC
This sequence comes from Streptomyces sp. NPDC006923, assembly GCF_040635655.1. NCBI lineage: Bacteria > Bacillati > Actinomycetota > Actinomycetes > Kitasatosporales > Streptomycetaceae > Streptomyces > Streptomyces sp. NPDC006923. The sequence continues at coordinate 303,061 of NZ_JBEYIF010000003.1, read as the reverse complement.
CCCGCAGGCCGGCCACCGCCGCGTTCCGGAAGCGCATCCAGGTACCCCCTCGGCTCGCCCGCCCGTCTCTCGGGCCGGACGCCCATCCTGCCGGGCGCGCCGGCGCCGGTCACGGGCCCGAGGCCCCGGCCCGAAGGTACAGGTAGCACCACCTCGGAGCGGTCGGACCGGTGGTTCTCAGAGCGCCCGTCGCTCGGCCACCACATCCGCGATGATCTCGTCCAGAGTGCGGGCCGCCCGGAATCCAATGGCGCGGTACGCCTTGTCGCAGTTCGGGACGCGGCGCCGCATGTCCTCGAAACCCGCGCCGTACGCCTCGGTGTAGGGGATCTTGGCCAGGGTGCCGGCCGAACCGGTCGCGGCGATGGTCCGCTCGGCGAGTTCGGTGATGGTCACCGGCTGGGTGCCGCCGATGTTGTAGACCGTTCCGTGCGCGTCCTCGGTGCGCAGCAGGGTCACCAACGCGGGCACCACGTCGGCGACATGGCAGAAGCAGCGGATCTGTGTGCCGTCCCCGAAGACCGTGAGGGGCTCACCGGCCAGTGCCTGGTCGACGAAGCGCGGGATCACCATCCCGTACTGCCCGCTCTGGCGGGGGCCCACGGTGTTGAAGAGCCGCGCGATGACCATCCGCAGTCCGTACCGCGCCGCGTAGAGCGCGGCCAGCGTCTCGTCCAGCGCCTTCGCCTCGGAGTACGACCAGCGGCTCTTCAGCGGTGAGCCGAGGATCCGGTCGTCCTCCTCCGTCAGGCCCTCGGCCGTGTTCTTCCCGTACACCTCGCTGGTGGAGGCGAGGAGCAGCGGGACGTCGTGACGGCGTGCCGCGTCGAGGACGGTCTCGGTGCCCGTGAGATTCGTCCGCAGACTCTCCAGGGTCCGGTCGAGGATGGTGAACACGCCCACCGCGGCGGCCAGATGATAGACCTCGTCCACTCCTTCCATGGCCCGCGCGACCGTGTCCGGGACGCAGATGTCGCCCTTGATCAGCCTGAGTCGCGGGTGGGACGCGACCGCGGCGAGATTGCGCTCGCTGCCGGTGCTGAGGTCGTCGAGGACGACGACGTCGTCGCCGAGTGCCAGCAGGTGCTCCACAAGATGCGAGCCGATGAAGCCGGCACCGCCGGTGACCAGACAGCGCATGAGGGACACGGTCCTTTCCTTGGCTCCGGGGGTACGGCATCAGGCGTGCCGGTCGCGGGCCGTGCCCGTGACGGCGGCCGGGGCCGTGTGCGGTTCGAAGCGGTGGGTCGCGTCCACCACCATCGGGCATTCCCGCACCCAGCCGTATTCCTGGTCGGGATGGACCGTGTGGATCAGCGCGAGGTCCCAGTCGGTGCCGCGCGGTTCGGTGACCCGCCGCACCCGGGCTCCGCCGGACAACGGCAGTTCGCTCACGAGCGGGTCGTAGTACGAGACGTCCGCGCCCCGCCCGGTGAGCTGCTCGACGATCTCCACGGCCGGGGAATGGCGGATGTCCCTGACTCCGGGTTTGTACGCGGCTCCGACCACGACCACCCGGCGGCCCGCCAGTCCGAGGCCCGCCCGCGACAGGGTGTCGAGGACGCGCGCGACGATGTGTTTCGGCCGTTCGGCGATGGCGGTCATCGCCTGGCTGATGAGGGGGGCGCTGCCGCGTGACTCGCGTAATTGCCAGAGCAGATAGTGCGGATCGCAGGGGATGCAATGTCCGCCGACCCCGGGACCCGGGCTGAACGGCATGAAGCCGTACGGTTTGGTCGCCGCCGCGTCCGACACCTCTGCCGGGTCGAGATCCAACTCGACGCATATGTCGGCGAATTCGTTCGCCAGGGCTATGTTGACGGCACGGAAGGAATTCTCGTACAGCTTGGTCATCTCCGCCGCTTCCGGCGAGCCCACTTCGTGCACCGCGGAGGAGACCGCCGCGAGAGCGCCTTTCGCGCGTTTCACACACGCCGCTGTGGCGCCGCCGAGCACCCGTGGTGTCTCGCTCTGCACATGGGCGGTGTTGCCCGGATCAATACGTTCCGGGCTGCAGGCCACAAAGATGTCCTCGCCGACCGTGAAACCCTTGTCCCGCAGCGGGTCGATCAGCATGCGCCGCGTGGTCCCGACAAAACTCGTCGAGGTCAGGATGAGGGTCTGTCCCGGTCGCGCGTGACGCACCAGCGAGGCACATGCCTCCTCCAGCGCGGTGAGATCCGGCATCAGATGGCGGTCGACCGGGGTGGGGACGCACACGACCACCACATCGGCCCCGGACAGCCCCGACAGGTCGGTGGTGAGCTGGAAGTCGTCACTCTGGAGCGACTTCTCCAGCCGCCGCTGGTCGGCGGCGGTCAGGTCGACGTCGCCCGAGCGGACGGCCGCGTTGCGCGGTGCGCTGTGATCTATTCCGAGTACGCGCAGACCGCTCGCGTGCAGCCCGAGAGCAGTCGGCAGCCCGACATACCCCATTCCGACGACGGCGGCGGAAAGCGGCCGGGCGACGCCGGCCGAAGGCTCTTCGCGAGAAACGGATTCCGGCATTTCTGTTCAGCCCCTATTCGTCCGGTAAAGCCACACGGTGAGCTCGCTTCGGGCCGGGGGTGCCGCGGAGGGCGATGGGACAGCTACCTCCGAAGCCGCCGAGTTTAACGGATTCCAGCAGTGGTTCAAGAGGCCCTTGTACATGGCCGAATGACGACGACGGCCCGGCCGGGGTGAATTGATCCGTACACCGTCCAGCCGGCCCGTACGCGCATTTCAGGTCGCCGCCGCATCACCGGGGATCCCGGCCCGGCCCCGGTCGGTCTCAGAGGTACATCACACGGCGGCGCAGGCTTCCGGCCAGAAAGCCACTCAGTCGCGCCGCGTATCTGACCCACCGTCGACGCTGCCCCGGGGAACGGACGAGGTCCGGCAGACGCACCGCCAGCCACAGCCAGTTCTTCGCCACCACGCCGGGGCTCCGCCGCCGGAACCCGGCGTGGCGGTAGGCGGCGTAGAGCCGGGCGCCGGACTTTCCGTAGTTCCACTTCTGCCGGGCCAGGGAGGCGAGCCCGGTCCTGAGGCGGTAGTGCATCCGCGCGCCGGGCGCGTACTCCACCCGGAAGCCGCAGAGGTGCGCCCGCCAGGAGAGATCCATGTCCTCACCGCCGCCCCGGTACGACTCGTCCCAGCCGCCGATGACCGTCAGCACCTCCTTCCACGCACCGCAGTTGGCCCCTCGGGCGAAGGGCAGGAAGTCGCTCTGCGCGGTCATGGGCAGGGGCTGCTCGTCGGCGTGCGCGGGGCTGAGTACGGAGACGTCCAGCGAGCCGCCGACGACGTCCGCGCCCCGGGCCGACTCCACCAGCGCGGTGAGCCACCCGGGGTCCGCGACGTCGTCCGCGTCGCAGAAGGCGATGAAGTCGCCGCGCGCGGCGGCGATTCCGGTGTTGCGCGCGTATCCCTCCCCCGCCCGGCCCGACGCGTCGACCACCCGCAGTTCCGGCAGCCAGGAGCACGCGGCGGCGGCCACCGCCCGGGTGCCGTCCGTGGAACCGTTGTCGACGACCAGGATCTCGCGCGGGCCGCGGTAGGTCTGTCCGGACAGCGCCCGCAGTTGCGCGGTCAGTGTCCGGGCACCGTCGCGGACGGGGATGACCACGGAGACCAGCTCAGGACCGGCCCGGTTCGCGGCCGGTGGCCGGGAGGGCGCGTATGCCCTGGTGGTACGCGCGGAACCGTACCGGTCGTCCGCGTCCCGGCCCCCTTCGTCGCGCCCCGGGCGCTCATACCGGCGGACCAGCAGCAGGGGTACCGCGCAGACCGCCGGACCGCCGGGGCCCGCCCCCCGGGAACCGCGCCCGCCCAGCAGGTCACGGTGGACCGCCCGGGGCGCCGTCCCGCCCGGGCCACGCGCGCTCGCGCCCTCGGCGGGTGGCAGGACAAAACCGCCGACCAGGCCGTCCGGGCGCAGCCGCAGCGCACCGCAGCGGATGACCCCGGCGCCGGTGTCCCCGGCCGCCGCCGCGAGCTGCTCCAGCCACTCCGGCAGGGCCTCGTCCGTGCCGTCCAGAAAGGCGACGTACTCGCCCTTCGCCTCGTCCGCGGCCCGGCGGACGGCCGCCGCGACGCCGTCCTGTGGGCAGCGCACCACCCGTACACCGGGCCGGTCAGGCACCGGGGTCCGGGCCGGCCGGTCCGCGTCACCGCTGATCACAACGGTCTCGTGCGCGGGCCGGGTCTGGCGCAGCACGCTGTCCACCGCGGGCCCCCACTCGCCGTCGGACGAGCTGACGACGACGCTGAATTCCGGCGGTTGTCCGTGCATGGTCCTCCCGTCGTCCGCGTCGCGGTGCCGCTCCGGCGCGCCCCGCCGCCGCGCCCGCGGGCCGGCGGATCTCATCCGATGCGGACGGGACGCAGTTCGAACTCGATGTCGTTCGGCGGAGCGGCGAGCAGCGGCAGCAGTTCCTCGCGTGAGCGTGCCTGTCTTCTGGCGTGTTCCTGCGCGGTCATGGCCTCGGTGTAGGCGCGCCGGGCCTCGGAGCCGAAGCCGGTGTCGGGCGCCTGGGTCAGCGACTTGGGCCAGATCCGGTACTGGTACAGCAGCCGGCGGGTGTTCCGCAGGCGGTACAGGCGCGCGGCCCGCAGATGGAAGTCGGTGTCGGCGCCGAGCCGTACGGTCCCGTCGAAGCCGCGCAGCCGGTCCATCATGTCGCGGCGGATCACCGTCGCCGGGTGGTGCGCCACCGTCGTCCGGCCGAGGCGCATCCAGAGGTTGCCGTGCCGGGGCATCCGGCGGTGGCCCGTGACCCGCCCCGCGTCGTCGATGTACTCGTAGCCGCAGCCGACCAGGTCGGCCCGGCCGGACGCCAGCATGCGCACCTGGTGGGTGAAGCGGCCGGGCAGGCTGATGTCGTCGGCGTCCTGAAAGCCGACGTAGGGGCCGCGTACCCGCTCCAGCACCGCGTTCTTGATGCGCAGATGGCCCACGTTGCGCGAGGTCCGCAGGGCGACGAGCCGGGTGTCGTCCGCGAAGGGACGCAGCGTCCGGGTCCACGCGTCGTCCGGGGAGCAGTCGTCCACGACGACGAGGACGAGGTCCCGGAAGTCCTGCCGGAGGACGGACTCCACGGCGAGGCCCAGATAGTCCGCGCAGTCGTAGTGGGGAAGGATGACGGTGAGTGTGGCCGTGTTCAGCCTCACGGGTGTCGCCCGCACCTCGGATCCTTTCTGGGGCCGTGGGGCGCCGGGCCGGCTCAGGCGCTCCGGGGCGTCCGGGCGGTGAGCGTGGACGTCTTCTCGTCGGCCGGGCTGGCGAAGTCCCCCTCGTCGCCCCAGGCGACCTGGCGCAGCGGACGGGAGGTCAGGCCGCGCACGGCCAGGCCGGTGACCACCGCGCCGAACCAGGTGAACTGGACGGACTTGACCGTCCAGCGCAGCAGACCGCGTGCCGTGCCCCGGCGCCCGTCCCACGGAGCGAGCGGCCACAGGCCGTGGAAGAGGATGTCCTGGAAGTACCGGCCGGCGACATCGCGCGGATAGTCGGCCATGCAGGTCACATGGCTGTACATCGAGCGGCGGAGCCGGCTCACCGTGTCGTGGACCCGGCTGACGCGGTAGAAGCGGCAGTACGCGTCGGGCAGTACCTCCAGGTCGCGCAGCGGGTCCGCGCCGATCCCGTCGAGCAGTTCGAACAGTACGAAGCCGTCGTCGGTGACCCGGCGTGAGGAGATACCGGAGGCGATCACGGCGGACTCCACGATCATGCAGCCGGCCGCCGGGTAGGCCGTCGGGGGCAGGGTGTTGCCGCCGATCCTGTCCATCACCTGGGACGTGGGGGTGGACCGCGGCAGGGCGACGGCCCGGGCGCCGACCGCTCCGGTGCATCCGCGGTCGCGGAACCGGGAGACCAGGCGCTCCAGGCAGCCGGGGCCCAGTTCGATGTCGTCGTCGATCCACAGCCAGCCGGCGTAGTCGAGCCCCTGGCTGAGCCGGACCGCCGCGTTGGTCGTGCGGATCTTTCCCGGTCCCGGCAGCGCGAGCCCGACAAAGGCCGTGAGCGTGCTGTCCCGGGCGAGGGCGGCCAGCCGCCGCAGCCGGTCCACCGCCTCCTCGTACTCGCCGGGCGCGTACTGCATGCCGGCCCAGACGGTCAGTGGCAGGTCCGGGTGTGTCCGCCGGACGCCCTTCAGCGCTTCGAGGGTGTGGGCGAACGCCGTCTCCTGTTCCGCCGCGCCGCACCGGCCCACATAGGTGGGCAGCAGCGTGGCGACACCGCCGGCCGGCAGGTGGGCGAGCGGGCCGGCCGCGTCCTCCTCCCGGACGGTCCGGGGGCCCGCGTCCGCGCCCGGTCCGGCGGGCAGCACCAGGGTGACCGGGGTCCGCGGCTCGGGAGCCGGATCGTAGCCACGGGCCACCACGCGCTGCAGCCAGGTCCGTCTGCCGTCGGTGCGCCTGCGCATACCGTCCCCTTCCGCTCGTCCGAACGCCGCCCGTGCTGTCGGTATTCGGCCGGAGAGCTTCCGGCCCTTCCATGGTGTGCGTTTCGCGGGGCCCCGGCGGAACGGCCGGGAGACCGGCAATCGGTATGCGTGAGACGCGTTCTTCGCATCGATCAGCGGTCGGGACATTAACGAAATCCGCAAGGTGATCACAAGGAGATGTCGCGGCCGAACCCGTGAATGGCCGGAACCAGCGCTTTTGCCTCTCTCAAGAGATCTCAAGAGACCTCAGGAGATGTGGAGCGCCGGTGAAATGCACCGCCCGGATCCCGCCAGGGGCTGTCGCGGAGGGCTCTCGCTCAATCCCGGCGCCGGTGCGGCGCGCGGTCGATGCAAGGCTGTCCGGGAGCGGAGGACGCTCTCATGCCCGGCGCCGCTTTCCGGGAACGCGCTATGCCGGGCATTACCGCATTCGCCTGCTGTTGTCATGGTACGTTCGGTGGGCCGCGCCGGTAGTGTCGGGTCCGAACTGCCCTGTCCCGTAACGGAGTACGGCGATGTCCGGCCGAAGTGTGCGGTACGGCAAGCCCATCGGCCGGGGCGCGGCGGAAGGCGGCACGCAGGCCGGGGCGCTCCATCGCTTCCGGGACGGGGAGCGCCGCCGCGGTTCCGGGACAGGCGAGAAACAGCCGCGCGGTGCGCGGTGACATGGTTTTCCGTGCCGTTCACGCGGCTGAGAAAGAGGTGACGGAAGCATGGTGACTCCTACGAATGCGGGACACCGGAATGAGCTGAGGGACGGGCCGGACGACGGCGGGCGGCCTGTTCTCCTGCACGCCCGGGGAATCGTGAAGAGCTTCAGCCGGCGGCGTGTGCTGGACGGAGTCGATCTGCGGGTACGCGCCGGTGAGATCGCCGCGATCATCGGCGCCAATGGCGCCGGGAAGTCCACCATGCTCAAGATCTGCGCCGGGCTCGCCTCCCCCGACAAGGGGCAGGTCTCGGTGAACGGGCGGCTCGGCTACTGCCCGCAGGGCGCCGGTGTGATGGACTTCCTGAAACCCCGCGAGCACTTCACCCTCTTCGGCGCCGGCCGAGGCCTGAGCGGCCCGGCCGCGGACCGCAGGGGCCGGGAACTCGCCGTCGAGCTCGACTGGAACGTCTCCAGGAACACCCTGGCCAAGGACCTCTCCGGCGGCACCCGGCAGAAGCTGAACGTCGTGCTGTCCGCGCTCGGCGACCCGGACGTCCTGCTGCTCGACGAGCCGTACCAGGGCTTCGACCGCGGGTCGTACCTGGACTTCTGGAAGAGCGTGTGGAAGTGGCGCGACGAGGGCAAGGCGGTGGTCGTCGTCACGCACATGCTCAATCAGCTCGACCGGGTCGACCAGGTCCTCGACCTCACTCCGGCGAAGGCGGGGGCCGCGCGATGACCAGGACCGTCCGCATGGCGGAGATGACCCTGCGGGAACTGCTGCGCCGGCGCGGCGTCATGGGCCTGCTGCTGGTGGTGCCCCTTGTCTTCTACCTCGGCCGGCACGACCAGAGCGGCCAGGCCATCCGGTTCGCGAGCCTCGGCGTCGGGTTCGCGGTGAGCACCGCCGCCCTGTTCTCCGCCGCGGGCGGGCGGGAGGTGGAGTCGCGGCTCGCCCTGTCCGGCTTCCGTCCGGTCCACCTCTTTCTGGGCCGGAGCCTGGCGCTCGGCTCGGCGGGACTGGTCATCTCGGCGCTCTACACCGTCGTGATCCTGCTGGACCAGAATGTGCCGAACCCGTCCGCGGTGGCGGTAGAGATGGCATTGACCACGCTGGTCGCCGTTCCGCTCGGTCTGCTTCTGGGCCTCGCGGTGCCCCGCGATCTGGAAGGTGCCCTGCTGCTGATCTCGGTCATCGGCGCGCAGATGGTCATTGATCCGGTCAAGGATTCGGCCAAACTGCTGCCGTTCTGGTCGACCCGCGAAATCATCACGTACGCGGTCGACGGTTCGGCCAGCGCCTCTCTCTCCACGGGTGTCCTTCACGCGGTGATCGTGGGCGGGCTCCTCGCTCTGGCGAGCGGAGCTGTCATGTCGGTCCGGCTGCGCCGGCGCCCGCACATGCAGTTCATCTGACCTTCCAGCCCTGTCGTGACGGCATTGCCGCCGGTGACCGCGGACCCCGATCCGCCGGTCACCGGCGGCAATTGCGTTACGGGTCGGGCGAGTTCGCGATTTCACCCCCTGCCCCACCGGAACTGAGGGCTGTCCCGTAATCCCCGGGGGATCAGCGCGCGGCATCGGATGCGGTGCGTCGCACGGCGGAGAGGCGCTCGCATACAGGATGTATGCGGGCGTTCCGACAACGCGGTAAAGCGCCATAGTTGTCGTCGCGCGCCCGCCGGGGATTACGGGAGGGCCCTGGGGGCGTGTAGCCTGTGCCACTGCGACTCCGGGCACCGATGGGTTTGCCCGCGCATAAACCTGCTATGTGGCCACTTCCTCTGGGAAGGAGAGCACGTGCACGGTGTGGAGCTAATACCGTCCGCCGGACCGGGCGAGACAGCCCTGTTGAGCGGAACGCAATTCCTGACGGCACAGCGCGACCCGGACGGCTGGTGGAACGACTACGAAGTCCGCGGCCCCGGTCAATTCTGGGCGACGGCCTTTGTCGGAGCCTCCCTGACCGAAGTCCCCGGTAAAGACGCACAGGCGGCGGCCCTGGACGCGTGGCGGCTCCTGGCACGCACCCGGGGACCCTCCGACGGCTGGGGTTACGGACCTCAGGTGCCGGGCGACGCGGACATCACGTCCTGGGCGCTGCGCCTCGCGGAGGCGGTCGGCGCGGACGCGGAACCACGGGCCGCCGAAGGGTACGACTTCGTCCTGAGACATCTCCGCGCCGACGGCGGCATCACCAGTTATGTGCCGGAGGTCGCCGGTCCGTTCCTCACCCGCGTCGCCCCGCGCTGGGACGGCTGGTACGCGAGCCATCCCTGTGTGACCGCCGCTGCCGCCGGACTGCTCCGGCTGCCCCGCCGGCCCCGGCTGCTCACCAGGCTCCGCGAGATCCAGCGGCCGGAGGGCTCCTGGGCCGCCTACTGGTGGGCCGACCGGGAGTACTCCACCGCTCTCGCGGCGGAGGCACTCATGGCGGACCCCGACGACCGGGACATTCCGGCGGCCTCGGCGGCCGGCCGGTGGGCGGCGGAGCGCATCGGCCCCGACGGCGCCGTCCGTACCTCCTGGGAGCCGGACGGATCACCGTTCGCCACCGCCTTCGCGGTCCGGGCCGTACTGGCCGGCGGCGCCCGGGAGGGCCGGCCCGCCGTAGGACGCGCCGTGCGCTGGCTGCTGGACTCCCAGCGTCAGGACGGAAGCTGGAAGCCGTCGGCCTGGTGCCGCTGCCCGGGTCCGACGGATCTGGACCCCGACGAGAGAGAGCACTGGGAGCGCAACCGGCGCGGACGCGCCGCCCTGGGCTCCGTGGTCCTCGACAACGCCGCCCTGTACACCACCGCTTCCGTGGTCGCGGCTCTCGGCAGAGCCACCGCCGCCCGCTGACCCCGCGCGGAGGCCGCCCGTACATCCCCCGGGCGCCCGTCCGGACGTTCCTTCACACTTCCAGGGCCGAGAGGTGAACGCACTGGTGAACCCGTTAACGGAATTGGCGCAGCAGGCAGAGCGGAGACTCCCCGAGCAGGCACTGCCCAGCCGGGAGGTCCTCGCGCGGCTCCGGAAGCACCCGCCGGGGCCCGTGCACATCATCGACCCGTTCAAGGTGCCGGTGGCCGAAGCCGTCGAGAAGGCCAGGGAGCTGACCCGGCTGGGCTTTCCGGCCATCATCCTGGCCAGCACCGACTACGAGGCGTTCGAGACGCGGATGGCGCCCTATGTGGCCCGCGTCAAAGCCGTCACCCCGCTCCCGGTGCTGCTGCACTTCCCGCCGCGAAGAGGCACCGGTTTCCCGCTCGTCGCCGGGGCCGACGCCGTGGTGCTGCCGGCCCTTCTCGGCTCCCGTGACGACTACTACGTCTGGAAGAGCTATCTGGAGACGCTTCTCACGCTGCCCGGCCGCATGGACCGTGAGCACTGGCCGGAGTTCCTGCTGACCGTGGCACTCACCTTCGGCGAGGACAGCAGGACCGGCGACCTGCTGGGGACCGTACCGGTCTCGCCGGCCCTGGACCAGCTCGACCAGCACATCGCGGTCACCCGCAGTTTCGGCTTCCACATGGTCTATCTGTATTCCCGCAACTCCCATGTGCCGCCCGAGGTGGTCCGGTACTTCCGGGACCGGCTCCATCCGGACCAGATCCTCTTTGTCAGCGGAAACGTTCGCTCGGCGGAGCGGATCGCGGTCTGTCTGGAGGCGGGCGCGGACTACGTGGGGTTCGCCGGGGCTCTCGAACAGCCGGACTGGCTGCCCGTGCTGGAGCGGATGGCCGCCGTGTACGGCACCGGCGGCCCGGAGGCACGGCGATGAGGGCCGCGCTGCCCCCGGACTACACCGCCGCCATGCTGGTCACGGAGGGGGCGAACCGCGACCGGGTGACCGCCTGCGTGGCCGCGACCGGTGGTTCGGCGGATCTGACGGCGCATGTCGCCGCACTGCGGCTCTATCTGCGTGTCCCCCACTTCCTTACGGAGTGGATCACCGACCCCCCGCTGCGCGCCAGGGTCTCGGCGGCGCTCGCGCTGGACATCGTGGCGATGAAACTGCTCGACGACCTGATGGACGACGACACCGGGCTGAACCGCATAGAGCTCGCCTGCGCGGCCCTGCGGCTGCATCTGACCGCGCTGCGGGAGCTGTGCGAGGAGTCCGCCGACGCCCAGGCCGTGGTGGACCTGCTGGAGCACGACTTCACCACCGTGTGCACCGGCCAGATCCGTACCAAGCGCCATCGCGCCCGGGATCTGGAGCAGTGGTGCGCCAACGCGAGCACCTATGGCGCGACCTTCCTGGGCTGCTACGGCGCGCTGGCGGCGCTGTGCGGCCGCAGGCCGGAGTGGACCGGCCCGGCGCGTTCCTTCGCCGAGGCGTTCGGCACGATCATCACGATCGCCGACGACCTCACCGACTACGACCGCGACGGGGAGCGGGACGGAAACCTGGGCCATCTGATGCGGACCGGTGATGTCACCGCTCAGGACGTCACGGACCTGCTGGAGAAGCTGCGGGCCCAGGCGCTCGGCGCGGTGCGGGAACAGCCGGTCTCGCACGGTCTGGTGGCGGTCGTCGACCTGTACACCGACGATGTGCTGGACCGGCTGCTCCCCGTGCACGCGCGCGGCTGACCGGGGGCCTACCGGGGACCGGCCCGGTAGGCCATCACATCACCCAGGACGAACAGGTCCACCGGGCTGTCCCGGAAGTCCTCCAGCACGTCCCGGACCGTGTGCGCGATGGCCCGGCCGGGGCCGTTCAGCGAGGTGTTGATCAGCGCGGGCACGCCGCTCAGGGTCTCGAACTCGGCGAGCAGCGTGTGCAGCCGTGCCTCGTCGGGCCCGAGGGTCTGGATCCGGCACGTCCCGTTGATGTGCCGGGCCTCCGGGGCCATGCCCTCGGGCAGCAGATACTCGAAGAGCATGTACGGCGAGGGCCGTTCGCCGGGGAACAGCTCAGCGAACCGCTCCTCGCGCATCACCGCGCCCAGCGGGCGGTACCACTCCCGCTGCTTCAGCTCCTCGCTCATCCGCTTGCGCATGCCGGGCACGGCGGGACTGCCGAGCAGCGAACGGTGGCCCAGGGCGCGCGGGCCGAGCTCCGCCGCGCCGTCCACCAGCGCGACCACCCCGCCGTCGCTCAGTTCCCCGGCCACCGCGGTCCTGTCGTACGGCACCGGTTCGAGACCGCTCGCGGAGAGCGCCGCCAGCACCTCCTCGCGGGAGTTCGCCGCGCCGTTGGCGTACACGCTCAGCGGTGCCACGTCCTGCCCGTACAGATACTTCTGCGCGTAGATCCCGGCGCCGGCCAGATGTCCGGCGTCGCCGCAGGCCGGAGGCACCGCGACGGCCCGGCCGAACCGCTCGCGCAGGACGGAGTTGGCGACGATGTTCAGCCCGCAGCCACCGCCGAGGGCGATCGGGCCGTCCTCGCGGACATGCCGGGCGAGCAGCCCGTGGACGGTCTCGGTGAAGAGTTCCTGGAAGGTCGCCACCACCCGCGCCATGCTCTCGAAGTCCCGGCCGAACTCGGGCCGGGAAGCCAGGTCCTGGCGCACCTCCTCGGCGAGCGCCAGATCGTGCATCACCCGGTGGTCCACGGCCTCCAGGATCTCGCGTACGCGCGGGTCCGGGGAGCCGTAGCCGCCGAGCGCCATCACCTTTCCGGCGACGCTGGGCGTTCTGCCGAAGCCGAGGAGATGGCCGATGGCGGTCCATCCGAAGCCGTTGCCGTACCAGGGCAGCGGATCCTTCTCCAGCCACTCCAGGCCGTCCCCGCCGACTCTGAACAGCGAACTGCGGGTGATCTGGCCGCGGCCCTCGTTGACCAGGACCGTCGTGCCCTCCTGGTGGCCCGCGTAGTGCGCCGCCAGAGCCGCGTGCGAGACCTCGTGCGTGACGACGACGCACTCCACCCGGCGCCCGAGGAGTTCGCAGGTGGTGCGGTGGTGCGGAGCGCCGCCCGCGATGCGTTCCATCGCGCGGTCCAGGTCGGGTATGCGCAGCAGGCCGCTGCGGACGGGGGTGCTCACCGCGACGAGTTCGACGCCGTCGGCGTCCACGTCCTCCTGGGACAGGACGTGCCGCAGCGCGATGTCGGAGCGGTGGTCGTGTTTGGTACGGGTCAGCCGCTCGGTCTCGACCGCGAAGGCGAGGCGGCCGTCCTTGAAGTATCCGACCCCCGTGTCGTGGCCGGCGGAGTGGAGTGACAGTACCTGCATCAGCTTCCCTTCTCGGTGGATGCCGGGTGACGCCCGCTCAGGCGGGTGGTTCCGCGTCGGCCGGCACGGGCGCACTGGCGGTGGAGTAGGGGGCCCAGCGGATCCCGCGCAGCGGGCGGCGGAACAGCCCGCGCAGATAGAGCTCCGCGCCGACCGCGGCGAACCAGCCGAAGTAGATCCATTTGATGGCGGCGTTGGCGACGCCGTGCGCCGTGCCCTTCGAGCCGTTCCAGCCGGTCAGCGGCCACATGCCGGGCAAAAGGATGTGGCGGACGTAGTGGCGGGTCACCGGCAGCGGCCAGTCGGCGAGGTCCACGAGGTGGTTGAGCAGGAGCCGGCGGATACGGCGGCGGGTCTCTCCCGCCGGTCCTGCCACGTGGTAGTGGCAGCGCGCGCCGGGCACCAGACGCAGATGGGCCAGCGGGTCCGGCAGGTCCGGGTCGAGCAGCCGGAAGCACACATAGCCGTCGTCCGAGACATACCGGTCCGGCATGCCGCCGGCCATGACCTCGGTGGCCACCAGGATGCAGCAGCCGTGCGGGTAGTTGGTGGCCGGTCCGGCGACCGCCTTGGCCCGGTGCAGCAGCCGGGAGGTGGTGTGCGGTTTGGCGTGCGGGATCTTTGTGGCGCCGACCGCGCCCCGGCAGCCGCCGGCCATGAAGTCGCCGACGAGGTGGGCCAGGCAGGCCGGCTCCAGGGTCACGTCGTCGTCGAGCCAGCCGACCCCGGCGCAGCCGAGTGTCTCCGCCACCGCGATGGCGGCGTTGAGCGTGCGCGGCTTTCCGGGGCCCGGCAGCGACAGTCCCGCGACGCGGACCGCTGACCGGTGCCCCCCGGCCCGGCGCAGCAGCGCCTCCAGCCGCCGGAGGGCCTCGGGCTCCTCCTCCGGGTCCGACCACTGCATCCCGAGGAGGAGCACGAAGCCCGCGCCGGGGTGCTCCCGTACCGCCTCGTCCACCCGTTCCAGCAGCCGGTCCAGGCGTTCCTCCTGTTCGGCGAGGGTGTGCCGGCGGACATAGGTGGGCGCGACAAGGGTGAACACCGGGTCCCCCGGGCCGCGCAGCGCGGCGGCGGCCTTCTCCGGGTCTCCGGTCGAGGAGCCGTCGTCCAGGAGATGGCGCACCGGTACGGTCCAGGTGTCGTCCGGGCGGTAGCCCCGTGCGACGGTGGCGCGCAGATGGCGCGGCAGGGCCGGTTCGCTCCGGTCCCGGGGCCGGCCCGGCCGCGCGGGCAGGTTCAGCCGTACGGGGGGCCGGCCGCCGTCAGAAGTCACGGTCGGTGTTGGAGGTCGACTTGGCCAGGCTCCGCAGCCCGTCCAGGGTGTTGAGCCACTGGCCGGTCGACGCCATGTGCGAGATCAGCGGGCGGGCCATGTCACGGCGCAGGAAGAACTTGCGATAGGCGATCTGGGCGCGCTGCTGGGCGTCGGGCACCAGGTATCCGATCCGCTGGTCGAACTCCCCGCGCACAAAGCGGTCCCAGTAGTCGGCGGGGATCCGTCCGGCGGCCACCGACTCGGTGTGCAGCGGGGTGCCCGGCAGCGGAGTGGCGGTGTAGAAGCTGGCGTAGTCGAGCGGGATGCGGCAGGCGAGGTCGACGGTACGGCGGAACTGCTCCTTGCTCTCGTCCAGCCAGCCCACGATGAAGTAGCCGAAGCCCTTGATGCCGGCCTCGTGGGCGGAGGTCACCGCGCGCTCGATCTTCCCGATGTCACTCTCCTTGCGCATCCGTTCGAGGATGTCGGAGTCCCCGTGCTCGATGCCGAAGCGCAGGCGGACGCAGCCGGCGCCCGCCATGGCCTCCAGGAGTTTCTCCGGGACGAGGTCGACCCGGGTGGGCGCCTCCCAGCGGACCTTGAGTCCGGTCCTGCCGATGAGTTCGCAGATCTCCCGGACCCGGCCGCGGTGGAGGGTGAACACGTCGTCGTAGAACATGATCTCCTTGACGCCCCAGCGTTTCTGGAGCTCCGTCATCTCGCCGACGACGTCCTCGGGAGAGCGGTACATCGACTTCTTGTCCACCGCCTGTTTGAAGCAGAAGCTGCACTTGAAGGGGCAGCCCCGGCTGGAGATCATCGTCGCGAAGGGCTTCGGCGCCATGATTGAGAAGTACCGGTCCATGGGCAGGCCCTCACGTTCCGGCCAGCCCACGTCCTCCAGGTTGACCATGGGCGCGGCGCCGCCGTCGAATTCGCGGCCCACCAGCCCGCGTATGCCCACCGGCTCCTCGCCCTGTTCCAGGGCCTCGGCCAGCTCCGGCATGATCGTGATGCCTTCACCGACGCCGACGTAGTCGATGCAGGAGTGGTAGAGGTTCTCGCGGGCGTAGACCTCGGTGTGCGGTCCGCCGAGGATGACCTTCGCTCCGGTGCTCTTCGCCGCCTCGCACGCCTCGACCGCTCCCGGCAGCCCCGGCGTCGTGGTGCTCACCCCGACCAGGTCGGGGCCGAAGTCGGCGAGGAGTTTGCGCAGTCCCTCGCTGTCCAGGCCGAGCGCGGGGGTGTCGATCTGTATGACGTTGTGGAATCCCGCGCTCTTGAGTGCCGTGTGGATATAGCCCAGGCCGAGGTGGGGCAGGACCCCCGCGCGCCGCTGGATCTGGCTGATCTGGCGGGTGTTGAGGCACAGGTCGTGATGGCGTACGAGCGCGATGCGCAGTTTGCGCTTGCGCCAGCGCGGCAGCGCGCGGCGCGCGGACGCGGTGTCCGGGGCGGCGGTAGAGCAGCCGCCCGACGCGCCGTTCGAGGATACGGAGGTCGAGATGACGGGCAGTGTCTTCCGCATGGTGTGCCCTCCTTGTTGGGGCTTACCGGGTGGGGTCGTACGGGCCGACACGGGACGCGTCGGTACGGGACGAGCGGGTGCGAGGCGCTGAGCCGGTGGGGAAACCGGCGGCGAGGGATTCGAGCTGGAGCAGATAGAGCGTCAGCGGCATCAGACGGCTGACCCGCTGGGGTCCCGGCCGGCCCCGGCCGCCGGCCAGCAGCCGCAGCAGCATCCGGTCGCCGCCGCGCCACCAGCCGGGTTCCGCGTACAGCGCGTGGCCGAGCAGACCGCGCAGATAGGCCGCGCGGTGGCGCAGTGTCAGGGCGGTGGACGCGGGCGGTCCGTCCCCGGCGAACCGCAGCGAGGCGTGGTGCGGAAACGCCCGGCGCAGGGCCTCGTCGTGCAGCCCGCCGTCGGTCAGCAGCCGCTCCGGCACCGAGGCGAGATGGTCGAACAGGTCGTGGTCGAGATAGGGCGCGTGGATCAGCGGGCCGCCGGGGACCAGCCGGTACGGCGTCAGGGCGACCGCCCGGCGGGTCCTGTTCCAGAAGTAGAACGACCCCGCGGGAAAGGCGGCCCCGGTGTGCCCGGCGAGTTCGGTGGCGAGGCGTCGGCGGGCGCGGTCCCGGCTCCACAGCCGTCCCAGCGCCGGGCTGAGCAGATGCTCGACGTGTGGTCCTGTCCGGCCGGCCAGCAGCAGGCGTCCGGCCTCTCCGGGCAGGTCCGTGGCGTCCAGGGGGGCGTCGCGGACGAAGGAGAGCGCGGGCGCGGGTCTGGCCAGCGCGTCGCCGCCCAGGCCGTCGTAGGTGATCCGGGTGTGGTGGCGAAGGTGGTCGAGGACGGGCAGCGCCCATGCCCCCTCGACGGAGGACAGGCCCTGGGCGCGGTTGGCGACCAGTTCGGCGTGGAACTCGGACGCGGGGCGGTCCAGGGTCAGATGAGGGATGCCGAGCCGGGCGGCCAGTTCGGCGGCCACCGGCGCGTCCGCCCCGGTGTCGGGCGGGAACTTCGAACCGCTCACGCACAGCCGGGGCGCGGCTCCCTGGCGTGCCAGCTCCAGCAGGAGATGGCGGGAGTCACGGCCGCCGCTCAGCGGCAGGACATAGGGCTCTCCCGGCAGTCTGCGGGCCACCGCGGCGCGGAACAGCTCGATGAGGCCGTCGACGGCCTCGCGGCGGGTCATCCGGGTCGCGGGGGCCGGGACGGCGCGGCCGGACTCCAGCCGCAGCGCGCCGGCGGACCAGGTCAGGGTCGCGGCCGGCGGCAGTGCCCGGACGGCCGCGAAGCAGGTGTCCTCGCCCAGGTAGAAGCCCAGTCTGAGGAAGACGGAGAGCGCGTCGTGGTCGAGCCCGGCGGGGGCTCCGAGGGCGGGCAGGTCCGTCGGCGAGGTGGCGAGCGCGATGCGGTCGCCGTCCGCCCAGTAGTAGAGAGGGAACATCCCGTACCGGTCGTTGCGTACCAGCAGGCGTTCGCCGTCCCACCGCCATTCGGCGAACACTCCCTCGTCGGCGCGGCCGGCGCGGCGCAGCCGGTGGCCCAGGCGCGCCGACGGGACTCCTTCGGCCCTGGTGCCGTCCGGGCCGTGTTCCAGCCGCAGATAGGGCGGGCGGGGGCGGGAGGCGGCCGTCGGCGCGCGTGTCACCGTGCGTCCAGGACGGTGCGTACGGCGGCGCCGATCCGGCGGACGACGGCCTCCTGGTCGAGCACGGTGTCGGCGAAGGAGAGGGCGGCCCGCTGGTGCCGTTCGATGGTGGCGGGGTGTCCGAGCCAGTCGTCGACGGCGCTCAGCAGTTCCCCGGGCGAGGCGCACGCCGCTCCCAGCCCGTGGTCCCGGATGAGTCCGGGGACCCAGCTCTCCATCGGCAGCCCGGATTCCAGCATGAGGACGGGTATGCCGAAGTAGGCCGCTTCCAGGGTGGTGTTGGGTCCCGCCTTGGAGATGAGCAGTCCGTGCGGGGACTTGGACGCCTGGCTGATGTAGTCGAAGTACTCGGCCTGGGTGAGCCGGCTGTGGAAGCGCCAGTCGCCCCGTGGCGCCCCGCTCGCCGCGGCGGCGGCCCGGCGCGCCAGTCCGGGGTCGTCGTAGCCGACGAAGACCAGGTCGGTGGCCGGGTGGCGGTGCGCGATGTGCTCCAGCACGCGCAGATAGGTCTCGCCGCCCCGGTTGCAGAAGACGATCACCTTGGGCCGGGTCTCGCCGCCGGTCCGCTCTCCCCAGGGCTCCGAGGCCCGGGGCCCGGAGCCGTCCGTCATGAAGTCGCTCAGATCGTGCTGGGCGACCAGCGGCCCGACCGTCCGTATCCGGCCGGGATCGGCGCCTTCCTCGGCGACCAGCCGGTCCTTCGCCCAGGGGAAGCCGACCAGGGTCAGGTCGGGGTGCGGGCTGCGGTGCAGGGGCAGGTCCAGCAGTCCGGGGTTGGTCAGGTGGTGGGCCACCGCCGTACGGACGCCCGCCAGTCGGCTCGCCGCGACGCACAGCCGGGCGACAAAGCCCTTCGTGCCGACGACGAGGTCCGGTTCCGTCTCGCGGAGATGCTTCACCAGACCGGTGAGCGCCGAGGCGTGCTCCGGCCCCGGGTCGGTCTCGAAGCCCCGGGGGAAGCGCTGCTGGAGACGGGACATGAGTGCCAGATAGCGCTCGGTCCTGGTGGCGGCGTCGGGACTCTCCAGCGAGATCGTGCGGATCTGCGCGCCGATGTCGCCGAGCCACGGCAGGAACGTTTCCGCCTCCAGCAGCGTCACCTGCACGTCGAGGGCACCGCGCAGGGCGCGGGAGAAGCTGGTGGCGGCCAGGAAGTTGCCGAACTCCCCCCAGGTCTTGGGTGACAGGACGTGCACTCGCTCAGACGGCATGACGGGTCTCCTTGGAGAGGACCGGCGGGCCACTGTGGGTGGTCCGGGCGGAAGCGAGCTGCCCCTCGTACCAGAGCTGGTAGCAGAGAAGCGCCCACAGCCGGCGGGAGTTGTCCCTGCGCCGGGTCAGGTGCGCGTCCACCAGACCCCGTACCGCCACCGGGTCGAACATCCCGCCGGCGGCCAGGGCGCCCGGCGCCAGGGAATCGACGAGCACCGGGCGCAGCGCTCCGCGCAGGAGTTCGGCGAGGGGTGTCCTGAAGCCCAGCTTGGTCTGCCGCACCGTCTGCCGGGGCAGCCAGTCCGCGGCGACGCCGCGCAGCAGGTACTTGCTGGTGAAGCGGCGCAGTTTGAGGTCGGTGGGCAGGCTGCCGCAGAATTCCACGAGGTCCAGGTCGAGGAACGGGGAACGGATCTCCAGGGCGCTGCGCATACCGCCGCGGTCGGCCTTGGTGAGGATGACATCACGCAGGAAGTGGCACATGATGCCGAGCTGGCTGCGTTCCATGGGGGTGAGGGCCGGCCGACCGGCGAGCAGCCGGGCGATCTCCCGGAAGGGCTCGTGGTCCGTGAGCCGCTCCCTCGCCCCGGCGGAGAAGAGGCCCGCGAGTTCACCGGGGCCGAAGGGGGCCGTCGAGGCGTAGAAGCGGTGCTCCGGCGCGGCTCTGACACCGCGTGCGAGCTGTTGCAGGGCGGCCCTGACCGGCAGGTTGCCGGACCGCTCCGGGAGGTGGCGGGCGAGCCGGGCGAGGGTCTGGATCCGGTCGGCCGGTATCACCCGCAGCAGGGTCTCCATGGCGCGTTCGGCCTGGAAGAAGCGGTAGCCGAGGAGGAGTTCGTCGGCGCCGTCGCCGGTCAGCACGCCGCGCACCCGGCGGCGCGCCTCGCGGCAGATCAGCCGGGTCGGCAGCAGCGAGGGGTCGGCGAGCGGTTCGTCCGCGCCGGCGTATTCGCCGGTGACGACCTCGGCGAGGTCGCGCTGCCCGACGCGGATGGTGTGGTGTTCGGTGCCCAGGTGCCTGGCCACCGCCTCGGCGTGGCCGGATTCGTCGAAGGCCGGATCGTCGAAGCCCGCGCTGAAGGTGGGCACCGGATCCGCGGAGAGGCGCTGTGCCACGGCGGCCACCGCGCTGGAGTCGAGACCTCCGCTGAGCAGTACGCCGAGCCGTCGCGGGGTGCTGGCGGTGCGGCGGGCGACGGCCGCCGTGAAGAGTTCCCCGAAGCGTGCCCCGGCCTCGCGCGCGGAGACCCGGCCGCGCGCCGGCCCGAGTTCGGGCCTCCAGTACTCCACCTCCTCTTCGCTCCCGCGCCGGAAGCGCAGATAGCTGCCGGGGCGGACCTTGTGGACACCGGTGACGGCCGATCCCGGGGCCGGGAACGCCTGGAGGACCAGATAGTCGGCGGTCGCGGTCACATCGGGGGTGCGCGGGCAGTCCGGGTGGCGCAGCAGCGCGGCGAGTTCGGAGGCGAAGGCGACCCCGTCCGGGGTTCTGGTGTAGTAGAGGGGTTTCTTGCCCAGCGGGTCCCTGACCAGCAGCGTGGTGTCCGTACGGGCGTCGTGGAGCGCGAAGGCGTACATGCCGCGGAGCCGGTCCAGGGCTCCGGCGCCCTCGCGTTCGTAGAGCTCCACCAGTACCTCGGTGTCGCTTGTCGTGCGCAGCGCGGCGCCGTCGGCCAGCAGGGCACGGCGCAGCTCGGCGTGGTTGTAGATCTCGCCGTTGAAGACGACCGCGACGGCGCCGCTGCGGGAGGTGAACGGCTGCCGGCCGCCTTCGGGGTCGACGAAGGCGAGCGCGCAGTGCGCGAAGGTGACGCCGCGGTGGTGACACCAGCCGGAACCGTCGGGCCCCCGGTGCGCGATCGCCGAGAGCATCCGCTCCGCGGTGGCGCGGGAGGTCTCCGGCGCCCCCCGGGGGTCGCTGAAGCCCACGAAGCCGCACATGCGGTTACCTCGGGCGGGTCGGGGCGGTCTCCAGCAGCGCCGCGGCGGCCGCCGGTGGTCGGGCTCCGGCCGCCAGCCATCGGCGTGTCCAGTCGATCTGGGCGGCGAGGCCGTCGCGCAGACTGGTCTCGGGCCGGTAGCCGAGCAGGCCCTGGGCGCGGGTGAGGTCGGCCACGGTGGCGTCGACGTCGCCGAGCCGGGTGGGGCCGTACCGGGCGTCCGGCTTGACCCCGGTCAACTCAGCGGCGAGCGCGAGGAGTTCGTTGAGGGACACCGGGTCGTTGCCCCCCACGTTGATCACACCGCTCTCCACGGGCCGGCGTCCGGGAGCACCGACGAGCATCAGCGCCCGCACGATGTCGCCGACGTAGACGAAGTCCCGGCGCTGGGTGCCGTCACCGTGGATCTGGATCGGCTTGTCCTCCAGTACCGCGCGGACCATCCGTGAGATGAACATGTCGGGCCGCTGACCGGGCCCGTAGACGGTGAAGAAGCGCAGCGCCGTCACACACATGTCGGTGTCCGCCCGTGCGGCGAAGGCCAGTGCCAGGCGTTCCGCGGCGAGTTTGGTCACTCCGTACGGCGACGCCGGCTGGGGCAGCAGATCCTCCCCCATGGCCCGGGTGGCGTTTCCGTAGACACTCGACGAGGAGGCCACGACCAGGTGCGGTACACCCGAGCGGACACATGAATCCAGTAGTCGCTGGGTGGCCAGGACATTGCAGTGCAAATATTCGGGAAACTCTGTCCACGAAGGCCGGACTCCGGGTATCGCCGCGAGATGGAATACCACGTCCGCATTGGTCAGCACGGCGGACAGATCGGTTTTGGCCAGATCGCAGCGGACCGCGTGAAAGTCTCCCGCGTCGGCCGGCAAGGGCGTATCGCTGCGGACCGCCACTTCCCGGCGGTCGATTCCCACTACGTTCCGGCCACCGCGGCGCAATGCCTCGACCAGATGGGAGCCGATGAATCCAGCGGCGCCGGTGACCACGTCATACTTGGCATTTCCCGGTACGAGTGCATCGCGTAACAAGATCTCCCCCTTGTGCCGTGGCGAGTACGGTTTCTCAAGGCGGTGCGACGTGCGTGGAGCCCTGTTCAGCAGCTTCCGGGCCGGCATGGGGGGAGGTGGTGCGAACGCTCCCCGCGCATCCTCGCCGGTGTAATGCCGCGAGGGATGACCGAACGTGCCGGATACCCGGCTGATCGGGGCGTCATAACGTGGTGAACGCGCCCCGTATCAGGATCCGGTGGAGCCTAACAGCGCTCCCATTCAATGGGCAATGACGCCTCGGCGGTTTCACAGGAATACTGGAAAAGGTACGTCGCATTCCGGTTCCCGATGACCGGACCGGCGTCCTCTTCCGCCGGCTCCGTGCCGTCTTTATGCTGTCGCTGTTCCGCACTCCGCCGCTCGTGGATCAACGGGGAGGAACCGCGATGGCAGACAGCCCCGAGCCCGCCCGGGATGTTTCCGGCGGGCCGGCGGACGCCGGGCCCATGGGGCGTCAGCTCGCCCGGCTCGCCCGCTACACGCGCGGAGAATGGCGGTCCATGACGGTGCTCGCCGTGCTGGTCCCGGCGGCCGTCGGCCTCCAGCTCGCGGCGCCCGAGGTGATGCGGAGATTCATCGACGGCGCGCTGAACGGCCGCCCGACGGACGCGCTGCTCCAACTGGCGCTGTGGTACCTGGCGTTCGCCGTGGGCCAGCTCATCGCCTCGGTGGCGTCCGACTACGCCGCCACCCGGCTCGCCTGGCGCGGCACCAACCGGCTGCGCGACGATCTCGTCGCCCACTGTCTGCGCCGCCCGGCCCGTTTCTACCAGCGTTATCCGCCCGGCGAGCTGGTGGACCGGATGGACGGCGATGTCACCCGGCTGGCCGGCGTGATGTCGGTCCTGCTGCTGGAGATCGTGGCCCAGGCCCTGCTGGTCGCCGGCATCCTCGCCGCGCTGTTCCACCTGGACTGGCGGTTCGGCCTGGTCTTCGCTCCTTTCGCGCTGGCCACCCTGCTGCTCCTGCGCAGGCTGGTCGGCCGGGCCGTCCCCTTTGTCGCCGCCCGTCGCGCCTCGGGCGCGGAACTCGTCGGCTTCCTGGAGGAGCGCCTCGCCGGCGCGGAGGACCTGCGGACCAACGGCGCCGTGCCGTTCACCATGCGGGCTCTGGAGACGCGGCTCGGCGTCCTGTACGACCGGGCGCGCCGCGCCGCCCGGGTCTCCGTCCAGTGGCCCGCCACCACCCAGGGGCTGTCCACCGTCAGCGTGGTGCTGGCGCTGGTGCTGAGCGTCTGGCTCCGGGCGGCCGGACAGATCTCCACCGGCACCACCTTCGCCGTGCTCTCGTACGCGATGCTGCTGCGCAGGCCGCTGCAGAGCATCACCACCCGCTTCCAGGACATCGAGGAGGCCGTGGTGAGTGTGCGCCGCATCGGGGAGCTGCTGCGTGAGGGCGGCACGGGTCCGAGGGGCACCCGCCGACTGCCCGCGCGACCGCTGGACGCCCGCTTCGACGCGGTGTCCTTCGCGTACCGGACGGGTGAGCCGGTGCTGCGCGAGGTCTCCTTCGCGCTGCGGCCGGGCGAGCGCCTCGGCGTGGTCGGACGCACCGGCAGCGGCAAGTCGACGGTGGTCCGTCTGCTGTTCGGTCTGCACCATCCGGCGCGCGGCTCCGTCACGATCGGCGGCCGGGAGGTGCGGACCCTCGATGTGCGCTCGCTGCGCACCAGGGTCGCGCTGATCACCCAGGAGGTGCATGTCTTCCATGCCACGCTGCGCGACAACCTCACCTTCTTCGACGGCTCCGTCGAGGACGGCCGGCTGCTCGCGGCCCTGGACGAGGCGGGGCTCGACACCTGGTACCGGGAGCTGCCCGAGGGGCTGGACACCGTCCTCGGCACCGGGGCGCGCGGAGTCTCGGCGGGGCAGGAGCAGCTTGTCGCCCTGGCCCGCGCCTTCCTGCGGGATCCGGCCGTGGTGCTGATGGACGAGCCGTCCGCCCGGCTCGACCCGCACACCGAGCAGCTTCTGGCCCCGGCGATGGAGCGGCTGCTGCACGGGCGGACGGCGGTGATGGTGCATCACCGGCTGCACGCGCTGCGACAGGTGGACCGGATCCTTGTGCTGGAGGAAGGCCGGGCGGTCGAGCAGGGCCCGCGCGGCGAGCTGGCCGCCGATCCGGCCTCCCGCTATCACGGCCTGCTGCGGACGGGCGGGACGGCGCGGTGACAGCGGTCGTCTCCCGGTTGCGCGCGGTGCTCGGAGGTCTGGCCGGCACGTACTGGGGTCTGACCGGACTGTGGGTCCTGCTGCGGTTCGGCACACTCGTGGTCGGCCTGCTGTTCCAGCGGCTCTTCGACGAACTCGGCGACGGCACCGCCGCGGGCGGCGCGATGTGGCTGCTCATCGCCTGGGTGGCGGCGGTCGAAGGGGCCCGGCTCTTCCTCCAGTTCGGCGTGATGCTGAACCGGCTGGAACCACGCCTGCAGTACCGGGCGACCGCCGGGCTGCGGCGCGCGCTGCTGGGATCGGCGCTGCGCCGGCCCGGCGTGGCGTCCCGCACGACGACGGGCGAGTCGCTGCGGGCCGTCGGCGAGGATGTCGAGGAGGTCGGATTCTTTGTCGTCTGGGCTCCGACGAACCTCGCCCGCTGGCTGTTCGCGGTGGCCGCCGTCACCATCATGATGCGGATCGACGCACTGGTCACCTGCGCGCTGCTGGGCCTGCTGATCCTCATCACGGCGGTGACCGCCGTCGCTCACAGCCGCTATCTGGCCTACCGGCAGACCACCCGTACCGCCTCGGCGCGGGTCGCCGGAGCCCTCCGGGAATCCGTCAGCTCCGTCCAGGCGGTGCAGGCCGCGGCGGCCGAGGAGCATGTCACCGCGCACATCCGGCGGCTGAACGAGGCGCGCGGCAGTGTCGCGGTCCGGGAGGAACTCTTCGCCAGCGCCCAGCGCAACGCCATCGGCAACGCGGCCTCGCTGGGCATCGGTCTGGTGCTGCTGCTCACCGCCGGCCGCATCCGCGACGGCGGCTTCACCGTGGGAGACCTGGCTCTCTTCACCTTCTATCTGCAGATCCTGACGGAGACGCTGGCCTCGCTCGGCATCCTGTCGGTACGGCTGCAACGCGTGGCGGTGGCCCTCGACCGCATCACCGGCTTTCTCGGGGAGCGGCTGCGCGACGCGCTCCACGCGAGCACGGCCCCACCGGCGTCCGGGCCGGGAGCGAGGCCCGGCGCGGGCACGGCCCCCGTACCGTCTCCGGAGGGCAGCGCGCGGGACGCGCCGGAGCGGGACCACCTGACCGTACGAGGACTGACCGCCCGGCAGTCCGCCTCGTCCTTCCAGGTGCGGGGGATAGAGCTGGCGGTCCGCCGGAGATCCCTCACGGTGATCACCGGCCGCGTCGGCTCGGGAAAGACCACACTCCTGCGGGCCGTGCTCGGACTCACTCCGCTGGAGAGCGGCGAGATCCGGTGGAAAGGAGAACGGGTGCGGGACCCGGCGGCTTTTCTCACACCGCCGCGCTGCGCCTGCACCTCGCAGAACCCCCGGCTGTTCAGCGGGACAGTCAGGGAGAACATCCTGCTCGGCGAGGACGACGAGGCCGCGCTCGCCGAGGCGGTGCACACGGTGCTGCTCGGGCCGGATCTGGCGGCCATGCGGGACGGCCTCGACACCGTGGTGGGGCCGCGCGGTCTGCGGCTCTCCGGTGGCCAGATCCAGCGCATCGCCCTGGCCCGGATGCTTGTCCGCAGGCCCGAACTCCTGGTGCTGGACGATGTGTCCAGCGCGCTGGACGCGGAGACCGAACGGATCATGTGGGACCGGCTGCTGGCGACCGGCGCGACGGTGCTGGCGGTCTCGCATCGTCCCTCGGTGCTCCGCGCCGCCGACCGGATCCTGCTGCTGCGGGACGGGCGCGCGGAGGCCACCGGGGCCCTCGGGGAACTGCTCGCCACCTCCGCCGAGATGCGGCTGCTGTGGGACGCCGAGTCCACCGCCGCTCCGGAGCGTCCCGCCTCGGAGTAGCCGCGGCGGCAGGAGGCCGCGTCAGCGGGCCGGCGCGCGGAACTCCGCGGCATGCGGCCGGAGGGCGTCACGCATACGGAGGGGCTCGCGTCCCGTGATCCGCCGTACGTCGTCGGAGACCCGGTCGTACCGGTTCTGGGCGTGCAGCTTGCCCATGGTCACGATGTGGTCCGCCACATACGGAGGGACCGGCAGTGCTGTCCTGACCCGCTCGCTCCACTCGTCCCAGGGCACATCCACATAGGTGACGGGCCGTTCCAGCGCCGCCGCGTACTCCTCGGCCATCTCGTTCATGTCCAGGCTGAACGGCCCCGTCAGCTCGTAGACGCTGCCAATGTGACCGGCGGGCTCCGCGAGGATCGCGGCCATGACGCGCGCCACGTCCCACGCGGCGACGGGTGAGGTACGCGCCGTGCCGAAGGGCAGCCGCAGCGTCCCGTCGCGGACGATCGAATCGGCGGCGACGTTGGTGAAGAGCGGGTTCTCGACAAAGACGGTCGGCCGGACATGCACCACGGGAAGGCCGGACCAGTTCATCACCTGTTCAACCATCCAGTGCATCCTCTGCTGCCTGGACTCCTCGGTGCTCGTCGATGTCATCTGGGAGACCGTCATCTGGGAGATGTTGACAAGCACGTCGAGGCCGGACGCCTCGCGTGCCAGCGCCGTGAGACCCACCGCCACCTCGAGGTACGAGGCCGACACGCTCATACCGAAGTAGATCCCGCGGCAGTCGGCCATGGCGGCGGCGACGTCCGGCGCCCGGGTGAGGTCACCCACCACGACCTCGGCACCGGTCTTCCGCAGCGCCCGGGCCCGGTCGTCCTCGGTCCGGACCATGGCGCGGACCGGCAGGTTCCGTTCCCTCAGAAGCTGTACGACCGTACGGCCCACGGCCCCGATGTTTCCGGCGGCCCCGGTCACCAGAGTGGGCGAAGTGGTGCTCATCGAATCTCCCGGGAGTCTCCGCTGCGGCAACGCCGCCAGACCCCTTCTCGACCCTATGGCGAGGCCCGGGGCCGGGCAACACGTCCAATCCCCGCCCCGCCCGGTCCTAAGGACCGTCCGCCCCGTGCGGTGTGATGACGGTGATGCCCGGACGCGAACCGTCACTCATCGCCGCCAGCGCGGCGGGCGCCTCCGCCAGCCCGACGACTGACGTGACCAGCAGATCGGGGCGCAGCGCCCCGGTGCTCACCTGTCCCATCAGCTCCGGGTACGCGTGGGCGGCCATCCCGTGGCTGCCGAGGATTTCGAGTTCGAGCGCGACAACGCGGTCCATCGGCACGGTGGTGCCGCTCGACGGCATCAGCCCGACCTGTACATGCCTGCCCCGCCGCCGCAGGCTCTCCAGGGACGCGCGGCAGGTCGCCCCGGAGCCGAGCGCGTCGAGGGAGACATGCGCGCCGCCGCCCGTGGCCTCCCGTACCGCCGCGGCGGTGGCGCCACTCGTCGGGGAGGCGTCCACACATACCTCGGCGCCCAGGCTCCTGGCCAGCTCCAGCGCGCCCGGCGCGACATCGACCGCGACGACTCTCGCCCCGCAGGCAGCCGCGATCATCACCGCGGACAGTCCCACTCCCCCGCAGCCATGGACGGCCACCCACTCGCCGGACCGGGTGCGGCCCTGGGCCACAACGGCCCGGTAGGCGGTGGCGAACCGGCAGCCGAGGGCCGCCGCGGTGATGAAGGACATGTTCTCGGGGACAGCCACCAGGTTGACATCGGCCCGGTGCACCGCGACGTACTCGGCGAACGACCCCCAGTGGGTGAAGCCGGGCTGCTCCTGGCGCTCGCAGACCTGCTGATCGCCTGCCGCGCACGCGGCACAGCGGCCGCAGGCGCAGACGAAGGGCACGGTGACCCGGTCGCCCACCCGCCAGTTGGCGACCTCGGAGCCCACCGCCTCGATGCGGCCCGACAGTTCATGGCCGGGCACATGAGGCAGGGCGATGCCGTCGTCATGGCCCATCCAGCCGTGCCAGTCGCTGCGGCACAGTCCCGTCGCCTCGACGCGCACCACCACCCCGGCGGCCGGCGGCGCGGGATCCGGCACCTCCCGTACGTCCGGCAGCCGCCCGAACTCCTCGAACACCACTGCGCGCACGAGCCCCACTCCCCCTGTCCGGTCACCGGTCCTGAGCCGGTCCGGATTCCATTGGACCACCGCGATCAGCGCTACCAGGGGGCGGGGCCCGCGGCGTCCGGTGCGTGCGCTCACGAGGCGGGGAACCGTCCGCGTACTGGACGTACCCGGACGGCTCCGCCAACGCGCCGCGTACGCGGGCCGGACGCCGCGGGCCGGGCGGGGCGATCGCCTGCCGCCCTGGGCTGCCGGCCGGGTCAGGAGCGGCTGATGTCCGCCTCGCACGCACGGATCAGTTCGAGGTGCCTCGCCACGACGGGGCGGGCCGCACGGGCTGCCGCCTTCACCTCGGCGTTGCCACCCGTCCCGATCTCGTGGTCGATCAGTTCCAGCGTCTCCACGTGCCCGGTGGCCTCGGTCTTCAGCCACGCCGTGTTGTACGCGCTCGTGCCCGCCTTGGCCCGCACGGCGGCGAGTGCCTGCTGCTGCGCCGGAGCCGGCGCCGCCGGCAGCGACACATCCAGTTTGCGCGCCAGCGCCTTGACGTCGGCGTCCAGCTTCCGGTGGTCGCGCACCAGAATGGCGCCGACCGTCTTCACGCACGCCGCCGTGGCGTGCTTGCCCGCGTCCTCTCCGGCGGCGATCTCCGCCAGGTTTCCCTGATGGACCGCCTTCAGGAATGGCGCGTCATCGGTGGCCGCGGCCTCCGCGAACGCGGAAGGCGCGGATATGCCGGCCAGCGCCGCCAGCATCGTGGCGGCGGCCACACGTCGCACAGCAATCATCTGCGTTGCTCCCTTCGCCCGGCCTGGGATGCACAGAGATCGGCAGCAGACCGGTCGCCGGACGGGCACGCGTATCGGTGTCCAATGACCATGACTTCCCTTGCCGCATCGCACGGTCACATAAAAACCCGTTTGTCACACGAATGGCTTTCGCACCTCGGGTCGGCAGCTCAGCCGGGCCGTTCGCGGCGTGCCCCGGCGGCGCTCCGGCTTCCCCCGCCCGGGTCTCACGCCCAGCCGGTGACGCTGTTGACGCGCGGCCTCCGCCATGAAGGATGGGGACATGCACCTTGACGTCGCACGACTCCGCAGCCATTTTCCCGCTCTCGCCCGGGGCGTGGCCCACTTCGACGGGCCCGGCGGCTCCCAGGTGCCCGAGCCCGTCGCGCGGGCCGTGGCCGACACCATGACCAGCGGCCTCTCCAATCGCGGCACCGTCACCGCCGCCGAGCGGTACGCCGACGGCGTCGTGCTCGCGGCGCGGGCGGCCGTGGCGGACCTGCTGGGCTGCCCGGCCGAAGGCGTGGTCTTCGCGCGGTCCATGACCCAGGCCACCTACGATCTCGCGCGGGCGCTCTCGAAGCAGTGGGCCGCGGACGACGAGATCGTTGTGACCCGGCTGGACCACGACGCGAACATCCGGCCCTGGTTCGCCGCTGCCCAGGCCGCGGGGGCCACCGTGCGGCAGGCCGGTTTCGACCGCGCCACGGGCGCCCTGAGCGTCGACGACATCGCCGCGGTGCTGTCGCCGCGTACGCGCCTGGTGGCGGTGACCGGCGCGTCCAACCTGCTCGGCACCCGCCCGGACATTCCGGCGATCACCGAGGCGGCGCACGCCGTGGGGGCGCTGGTCCATGTCGACGGAGTCCATCTGACACCGCACGCCCCGGTGTCGTTCGAGGACCTGGGAGCCGACTTCTACACCTGCTCCCCCTACAAGTTCTTCGGACCGCACCACGGCGTACTTGTCGCGGCACCGCGACTGCTGGAGGGGATACACCCCGACAAACTGCTCCCGTCGAGCAACGCCGTGCCCGAGCGGTTCGAACTCGGCACCCTGCCCTACGAACTGCTGGCGGGCACCACCGCGGCCGTCGACTTCATCGCGGAGCTGAGCCCGGCGGCGGCCGGCCGGCGGGCCCGTGTGCTGGAGTCGATGAGGCTGGTCGAAGAACACGAGGAACAGCTCTTCGACCGGCTGCTCGACGGACTCCGCGCGATCAGCGGCGTGACGCTGTACGGCTCGGCCGGCCGGCGCACACCGACAGCGCTGTTCGGCGTGGCCGGCCGGTCCCCAGGAGAGGTCCACGAGCATCTGGCCCGGCTGGACGTGAACGCTCCCGCCGGGACCTTCTACGCCCTCGAAGCCGCCCGCTGGATCGGGCTCGGGGAGGACGGCGCGATCCGGGCGGGCCTCGCACCGTACAACGACACCGAGGACGTCGACCGCCTGCTGGCGGGTGTCAGGGAACTCGCGGGCCGGGGCGTTTCCGGCCGGTCTTGAGGAGCCCCCGAAGGGGCCGGCCGGAAACGCCCTGGAGGGCGCTCACGCGGAGCCCAACTCCAGGATCTCCGCCAGGCGGCGCCATTCCGCCCGGGGAAGGACACCACGCTCACCGGTGACCACCTGGAGGGCGACATGGTCGGCGCCCGCCCTGTGGAACTCGGCCACACGCTCGCGCACCTTGTCGGGCCCGCCCCAGGCGAAGACCGCGTCCAGCAGCCGGTCGCTGCCGCCGTCCTCGAAGTCGTCGTCGCCGAAGCCGAGGCGGCGGAAGTTGGAGGTGTAGTTGGTCATCGGGAGGTAGAAGGAGAGGAAGTCACGGGCGATGCTCCGGGCCCGCTCGGTATCGGTCTCCAGGATGACCTTGAGCTCGGGCGCCAGCAGCGGATCCGCGCCGAGGATCTCCCTGGCCTGGGCGGTGTGCTCCGGGGTGACCAGATAGGGGTGGGCACCGGCGGCGCGGTCGCGGGACAGCTCCAGCATCTTCGGGCCGAGCGCCGCCAGCACCCGCCGCTCGGCCGGCACCGGTACCGGGGCGGAGTCGAGCGCGTCGAGATAGGCCCGCATCGTCGAGTACGGACGCTTGTAGCCCTCGGCCAGTTGCGGGTGACTGGCCCCGAGGCCGAGGATGAACCGGCCGGGATGCGAACGCTCCAGAGCCGCGTGCTTCTCGGCCACATCGGCGGCCTCGTGCTCCCAGATGCTCAGGATGCCCGTCGCCACGGCGATCCGGGAGGTGGCCTCGATCAGCCGCTGGGCGTGGGCGACGGTGCTGTTGCCGCCGATCCACAGCGCGCCGAAACCGAGCTGCTCAAGCTCCGCCGCGGCCTCGGCGGCCTGCCGGCCCTGCTGAGGGTCGTCGGCCCGCAGTTCAATGCTCCAGATACCGACCGGACCCACTGCCTGCTTGAGTGTCATCGCTGGACTTCCTTCCGCACCGTGGACGCTCGCTCCGCCGGGGTGCCTGGACCGCCCGCCTCCGGCATACCCGCAGGTGCGCGCCCGGCCTCACGGCGGTCTACGCGGACGAGCCTACGGCAACGCACCGGCGGACCCCGGCCCCGGCCGACGGCCTGTCAGCCCCTTTTCGCCGTGGCTCGCCCCCGGGCGCGACTGTGTACCGAGGGCGGCCCGGGGCTGACACCGGACGACCGGGAAGCGACCATGTTGGCTGTACAACTCGGCAGGCTATGTTGTACGGGTCCTGCGGCCCGGCGCGGGCGGCAGGACCGGCGGTGAGGGGCCGCCCCCGCGAGACGTGCCGGCCGGCGGGCCGCTCGGCACACCGCCGGGCGGTGCCGCGGGGTACGGCACGACGCCGCGGCATGGGTGATGGGCCGGCGGTTGAATCAAGCGACGTGGGAGAGCGACAGTGACGGAAGGCCGGCAGACGCTGTACCGGAAGGTGGCCGCTGACCTGCGGCTGGCCATCGCGGAGGGGGCGTACGGGTCCGGTGGCCGGCTTCCCGCGGAGAGCGAACTGGCCCAGGTGCACGGCGTCTCGCGGGGCACCGTGCGGCAGGCACTGGCGGTCCTGCGTGCGGACGGTCTGGTCACCTCACGGCGTGGCACCAGGCGGGTGGTGCTCGGCACCGCCCGGGTGCAGAGCTTCTCCGAGCTGCTGAGTTTCACGCGGTGGGCACGGTCGATCGGCGAGGAGCCCGGAGGCCGGCTGATCGCCGTGGAGCGGGGACCGGCCGACGAGGCGGAACGCGACCAGCTCCGGCTGGAGCCGGACGAGGAGGTCTGCCGGGTGCTGCGGGTGCGGACCCTGTCCGGGGTGCCGGTGATGGTGGAGCGCACGGTGTACCCGGCGCACATAGGCGAGATCGTGGCCGGCCTCGATCCGGCCGCCGTCTCGCACACCGTGCCGCTGGAGGAGCGCGGTGTGCTCTTCTCCGACGCCCACCACACCATCGACCTGGCCTTCGCCGACGCCGACGACGCCCGGCTGCTGGGCTGCCGGGCCGGTGATCCGCTGCTCAGGGAGCGGCGGCGCACCACCGACCCGTCCGGCACGCCCGTGGAGTGGTCGGAGGACCGTTATCTGCCGGGCACGGTGGCCTTCACGGTGCACAACTCGGCGGACGTGTCCTCGCTGTCCCGGCGTGCCGTCATATGACCTCCGTACGGAGCAGCCCGGTCAGCAGCGGGCGCCAGTGCTCGAAGCCGGGGGCGACCGTGGCCGGGTCCTTCGCCCGGTCGTCCCAGCGGCGCAGCGCCACCGCGTCCCGCGCGTGGGGGTTCGCCTCGAACGCGTCGGCCTCGGCACGCGACATCGGGCCTCCCTGCACGTTCAGGGTGTGCACGGAGGCGGCGGAGAGCTGCTGGAAGTACTCCGGCTCCACGGCGCACAGATAGCGCTTGGCCGCCACATGCAGCCGCACCGGCTCGGTGACGGCGGGCCCGAACCAGCGGGAGAGCAGGTCCGCGCCGGTGTGGCTGTGCCGGTTGTCGGTGCCGGCCATCAGCTCCTCCCCGCTGACCGGGCCGTGGAAGTGGCCCACGTCGTGCAGCAGTCCGGCCGCGATCAGGGCGGCGGGAGCACCGTCCGCCTCGGCGAGCGCCGCGGTCCGCAGCATGTGCTGCGCCTGAGTGACCTCTTCGCCCAGGTACTGCTCGGTGCCCGGGCCCGCGAAGAGCGCGGCGAGATCGTCCAGCGGTCGCTGCCTGCGCAGCACGGCGAGGGTGCTGAAGAGTCCGTCCAGGTCGGCGTAGGCCCCCTGGAGGTGGCGGGCGCCGTTCTCGGCGAAGGCCGTACGGGCGTGCAGCAGGCGGGTGTTGTCGAAGATGAGGCAGTCACCGGGGTCGAGCCGGAAGTCCAGTTGGAGCCCGGGGCGCTGGAGCAGTTCACCGAAGGCGCGGTAGGCGGCGTAGAAGGCGGTCAGCTCCCCGGCGGGCAGCCGCAGGGTCCCGATCGAGCGGTTGTTGAAGCGGATTTCGCGGATCCGCCCACGGGCGTCGACATCGATCAGCGGACGGTCCGCGCGCAGCGACGTGCGTGCGTCGGCGAAGCGGAACGGCACCGGGGTACGGGTCAGCACCTCGAACGCCTCCGGATTCTCCGTACGCAGCAGCGCCGCCGCCCGGAACCCGTCCACGAGGCCGGAGTCACCGCCCTCGGCCGAGTTGGCCAGGCAGTGCAGCAGCTGCAGGGTGGGCACCGGGTCCCGGTAGGGGTTGTCGGTGTGCGGCGTGATGCGGGAGCCGGTGAAGGCCAGGTTGTTCGGGTCCTCTTCGACCCGTACGTCGAACAGCTCGCCGTAGTTCGTCTCCCGTACGAAGCCGAACGCCCCGGCCACGTCGAGCACCTGGCCGGGCCGGCAGGGGACCTCGCGCAGCAGCGCGAAGCCGAGCCGCGCGACGGCCGTCAGGATCCTCTCCCGCACCGCGTGGTCGGCCAGGTACGCGGGCCACGACGCCTCGGGGATCCGCCCGTCCAGGTCGGCCGCCGTCCAGGTCTCCTTGTCGGCCTCCGTACGGCCGTCACCGGCGCCGGTGTCCTGTCCCGGCCATCCGTGGGGGAACACGGAGCGATGTCCGTCGGGCGCCCAGACCACCTCGGTACCGGAGCCGTCGGGCAGCTCCCGCGTCGACGCCACCGCCGGCCGGGCGGGCAGGTCGGTGATCTGGAACAGCTTCTGCCCATTGCGCGGATCACGGCAGAGCGAGCACGGACAGTTGTCCCGCAGCCAGACGGCGGGAACGTCGGTCAGCTCCATTTCTCCTCCAAAGTTGTACAGCCAACTTTTCCTCTGGAGCCAGAAGCTGCCAGCCGCGCGTGAGGCGCGGGCCATGACGGCGTGGCGGGACGGTGAACAGCGCACCACCGACGGGTAAGGGCAGCCCCGTAGTCCGTGGCGGATCACGGCGAGAAGCGGCGCGCGGCACGCGATCGGCGCGATCGCGTTGTCAGCGGTGACGGGTACAGTGCCTCCGCTCATGAGGGGGCCAGTTCCGAGATAGGTGAACTCGCGACAAAAGCTGACTATTTGATGTCCATTCGGGTGCGAGTCGCCTCCACGAACGGGTGTAATTTACGTCACACGAAAAGGACGAATAGCGCCAATGAGCAGCCCCCTTGCCACATTTGACCCCCGATCCGGGGAGACGAAGACCCGCCCCCCGGTCGCACTCGGGGGCCGCGCCAGGCAAGATGGGAGCCACCGCGAGGGCTCGCATGACGACTGTCAGAGCTGAACCTACGCGGGAGTAATGAGCAAACGGGCACGAAGAAGGCCCCACCCATCGCCTGCGAAGCTCAGAGTGAGGCCTTCTACCTCTCGTACCGTCTGCCGCGCCGGCCCCGGCCTTTAGGCCGGGGCTGTTGCGTTACCGGCCCAAGTGATCCCACGCGAGTTTGACCAGCGCGAGGATTGGACCGAGCCAGCGGAACCACTTGTAGCGGCGATCCGCCTTGGTGCAGCAGCAGCACCCCTCAGGCCTGGAAGCCATCGGGCCCACCCCTTTCTGGGTCCACGGCTGTCGTGAACTCCCGGGATGGTTCACGAAAGCAATCCAGACCACAGGGGGGCGGTTCGGTAGGCAGTACAGTACCCGCGCCCCACACTCCGCGCCCCTACTACAGATGGTCACCATGACCACGGGCCAGGGACACTCCGTGCCACTGGGCGTGACGCACCAAGATCACGAGAGCGAACCACCTGGGGCACCAACGCCCCGACCTGCGGCGCTGCCTGACGGTACGTTTGGAACTCAGTGCCGGTTCCTCGGCGGGAAGTTACGCATCTCACATAAAGAGTGGCGGATTCCGTTGAACCCGCGACTTTCCGACATCGATGTCACGCTGCGCGAAGTCCATGTGTCACCGACGGTGACGATCAGGCACCCTCGACCGGGCAGGCCCATACAGGCCCGCGGTGGGCGATTTGCCGTTTGTGCAAAGCAATCCAAGCCGGCGGCGGCCGGGGCAACCCCGAAGTCCGGTTGACCGAGGGTCAATTCAGAGAGAGCGGCAGGCGGTGGGCACGACCACGACACGACGGCCCGAATCCCTCCGGTCCCTCTCATGCCATGTGCCGATCGCGCCCACCGCCGTCGCCGCCGCGCTGCTTCTCACTGCCGCAACCGCTGCCCCCGCCGAGGGCGGCTGTCAGATCACCACGATGCCTTCACCGGCGACCGCGTCGGGCACGTCAGTGGTGCCGATCTTGGTGAGGGTGCCGTCGCGGTTGATACGGAAGGCGTCCACGGCGCCCACCCCTCCGGTCTGGACATACAAGTAGCGCCCGTTGGGGGTGACGGCCGCGTCGACAGTGCCCACCCCGGTGGGTGTGTTGCCGAGCGGCTTGAGGACCGCCCCGCGGGTCTGCTGGAAGCCGGACAGCGTGCTGCTGCCGGCGTTGGACACATAGAAGCGGCTGCCGGCGCGGACGACCCAGCAACTGGCCTGCTGGCCGGTGGGAACGTCATGGAGCAGGGTGAGTCTGCCCTTGCGGCCGAGGGCGAAGGTCAGGACCACATTCGGCCCGGTGTCGGCCACAACGAGCCGGCCCCGGCTGTCGAAGGTGACTCCGAAGGGCACCGAGTTCTTCTTGCTGTTCACGACGGGCTTGGCCGAGGGGGCACCGGAGGAGCCGAGCGGAAAAACGTCGATGCCGTTGCCGCCCGCTTTGGTGGTGACGACCAGACTCGATCCGTCGGGAGTGAAGGAGACCTGGCCGGGGGTGTGGGTGAACTCCGGCGATGCGGTGGTGTTCAGACGGAGGGACCGGTGCCAGGCGGGGACGCGGCGCAGCCCGTCCTTGGTGTGCCGGTACCCCTGGATGGAGCCGCCCCTGCGTGCGTTGAGGACATAGACACGGTCACCGTGCACGGTGACACTGACCGGGAAGGTGCCGCCGGACGGGATCACCTGCTGCCGTCGAAGCCGGTCGCCGTTGACGGAGAACCGGGTGATGGTGTTGCTGCCGGCGTTCACCGCGTAGAGCAGTTTGTGGCGGCGGTCATAGGTGAGAGAGCCCTGTGAGGCGAGGTGGTCGACGACCGAACCCTTGAGGATCCCGCCCTTGCCCCCGGTCCCGTAGATGCCCCGGCGGTGCAAGGAGCCGTCAGCGGCGCGGTGATAGGCGACGATCTTGTTGCCTCTGGTGTTGTCCGTCTGGACGAATACCGGGGTCGACGAGACGCCGGACCGACCGGCGGGCTCGGCGGAGGCGGGAAGGGCGAACGTAGCCATGGAAGCGGCCACCGTGACAGCGATCTTGATCGTACGGGCGAGCTGGGGCGTGCTCTTCATCGCTTCCCTTTCGCGGACGCGGGTGCGTGTGATGACCGGCCCGCATGTCCCTGTGGTGCGGAGGCACGGCCGCGGTCATGATCGTGCAGGTCGCGTGCGCGGACGCGCATTGCCTGGACGTCGGCGCCCCGTTCCCTCGTTGGAGTGAGCGGCATGACGGCGGACGGCGCAGTCCTTCGATACGTCAAGAGACCATCCGGGTACGGCGCCACGTACGTGGAACCAGCCACGCCGCCCGCCACCGGTGGGCGTTGACGCGGCCCCTGCGTCCGGAGCCGGTGCGTCCGGGATCCGTCACCCGTCGAAGCGCCGCCAGGGGATGTCGAGCCGGTCGAGGGGCCCCAGGGAGCCGCGGTGCTGGGCGCCGATCGAGACATCAACCTTCCCGGCGTCCCCGCTGGGGCCGACCGTGGCGACGAGGCCAGGGGCGACGAGGAAGTCCGTCGGTGCGTCGGCGGGCGCCAAGAACGGCCGCAGGGGCACGCGCCGCAGGCAGCTCTCGAGTGCGGGCAGGAGATGCCTGGGAAGGTTGCCGCAACGGGCCTGGTGGACAGCCGACAGCGTGGCCTCCTCAAGGGCGAACTGGAGGAGGAATCTGCTCAGGGGCTCCTCCTCGGGCACGGGGTGGCTGTCCTCGAACCAGACGGTGGGATCACCATTCGGTGGGGTAGTTGACCAGGCCCGCAGCCGTCAGCGCGGCCCCCAGGAGTTCACGATGAGCGCGCGCCTCCTCGCTGATGTTGGCGGCCCCGGTGTAGCAGGCGCCTTCGCTCTCTTCGGGATCCGCGTTCATCCGGGTGCCGAGGTCCAGTTCCTGACCGTCGGCGTCGGCGAGGGTCAGATCGACCGCCGCGCCGGCGCTGTGCGGGGCTATGCCGGGCGGTGAGACATACCGGCTGGCCGCCGAGTGGATCCGCTCGGCGGACCATTCGGGCCGGCCGGC
Organism: Streptomyces sp. NPDC006923; assembly: GCF_040635655.1. Taxonomy (NCBI): domain Bacteria; kingdom Bacillati; phylum Actinomycetota; class Actinomycetes; order Kitasatosporales; family Streptomycetaceae; genus Streptomyces; species Streptomyces sp. NPDC006923. Next base: position 265,632 of record NZ_JBEYIF010000003.1, on the reverse strand, counting down.
CCGGAGCTGGGCCGCGTACTCCTCGAAGTACCGCCGCTGCAGCGAGATCGGCCGGTATCCCTCGACAAACAACAGCCGGTGGCCGCGCGGCAGCGTCGTCTGTGCTTCGAGGAGCCGCTCAAGGACGCCCTCCCGCAGATGCGCGGAAGCACCTGCCGGGTCCTGTCTGCGCGCATCGACCAGCAGCGAACCGCCGAGGCGTACGTCGACGAGGCGTTCACCGCATTCCCTGACGGGTATGGCGGCGACCTTCGGATCCGACATCAGGACGATCTCGTTCATCGAAGGATTATCTCCGGGACACACCGGACGCTTGAACCCCGGCCTCGTGTCCGCCACACCGTCCCGTTCCGGAGTGAAGGGGGCCCCTGAGTGAAGGGGCCCGCACCGGCGGGGCGACCGCCGTCAGGTCCCTGCGGCGCGTGACCGCTCGTGGTGCCGGCGCGCCTTCATACGATTGCCGCACGTGGCCATCGAACACCACCGGGCCCGGTTCGCGTGGCTGCGGTCGATCAGGAAGAGGCGGCACTCCGGGTTGACGCAGGGGCGCAGCCGTCCCGGTGCCTCACGGCGAAGCTCGTCCCAGGCGAGCACGGCGTCCACCGCGAAGCGGGCGTCCTCTTCAACACACACCTTCCAGGTGAGGCCCTCGTCACTGAAGTGCGGCAGGCGGTGGACGCCTTCGAGCACCTCGGCGAGCACGCCGGCCGGGGCCTCGCCACGGACCACGGAGTCCAGCAGATCCCGGGCCCTGCGCACGGTACGCAGCTCACCGGCGGATCCACTGCCGCCCCGCGCCCGCAGCCAGCGCGCACCCTCGTCATCTGCGCCAAGGGCGTCGCGCGGCTCACCGTCGACAACAGGACGGCTGTTCAGCAGGGCCAGCGCCGCGTTCTCGTCGGCCATCCGTACCCCTTCCCAGTAACCCCCATGTCTCCCTTGGCAGGTTACACGCCGACACGGTCGGCGTGGACGCGCGGGCGGACCGCCGCGGTGCCGGGGCGTCGGCGCGAGGCCCGTCCGGCATTCGGCTGCCGCCGTCCCGAGCGACACCTGACGCCACGCCGGCCATCCGGCCCCGGGACCGGGAAGGCATGCGGGACCGGGCACCGAACGGCCCACCGACTCGGACCCTAACCCCATCAACACGTTTGACAGGTTACAGGTCGAGTGCTCCACTATCCATAACCGCATAGATCCATTTTGGAGGTTAGCCATGGTCGTTCCCGTACGCCATCTCACCGCGACGGTCGCGGGCCAGAACGTCTTCTACCGTGAGGCCGGCCCGCGCGACGCTCCCGTGGTCCTGCTGCTGCACGGCTTTCCGACCAGTTCGCACATGTTCCGCCATCTCATCCCCCTGCTGGCGGACCGTTATCACGTCCTCGCGCCGGACCACATCGGCTTCGGACAGTCGTCCATGCCGTCGCCGGAGGAGTTTCCGTACACCTTCGACGCCCTCGCCGACATCACCGCGGGGCTGCTGGAACAGTTGGGCATCAACCGGTTCGCGGTGTACGCGCAGGATTACGGCGCCCCCATCGCCTGGCGTCTGGCGACCCGCACCCCGGACAAGATCACCGCGATCGTCTCCCAGAACGGCAACGCCTACACCGACGGATTCGTCGACGCCTTCTGGCGCGGTGTCTTCGCGTACGCCGAGGCGCCCGGCCCCGACACCGAGCCGGTCATGCGCGCGGCGCTGACGCTGGAGAGCACCCGCTGGCAGTACCTCAACGGCGTGGCCGACAAGAGTCTCGTCAGCCCCGACACCTGGGCCCACGACCAGCCTCTGCTGGACCGCCCCGGCAACGCCGAGATCCAGCTACGGCTCTTCCAGGACTATCCGTCCAACGTCGAGCTGTACCCCGCGCTCCAGGAATACTTCCGCGCCAGTCAGGTACCGCTGCTGGCGGTCTGGGGAGCCAACGACGAGATCTTCGGGCCCGACGGCGCGCGCGCCTTCCTTCGCGACCTGCCCGATGCCGAGATCCATCTTCTCGACGCCGGCCACTTCGCGCTGGAGAGCCGGCTCGACACCATCGCCGGCTATGTCCGCGGATTCCTCGGCCGCACTCTCCCGGCTGTCCCGTAGTCCCCGGCGGGAAGGGCGTGTTGGCACGGGCGCCGCGTCGGACGGCGATGAGTTTTTCCAGCCGCCGGGGCAAGGAGGGCAGGCTTCTTCCTTCGCGCATCGCGGGCCCCGGAGCGCCGTCACGGCATCCGCCGGCCACCACGGTGGACGGTGTCGCGAGACCGGGGCCCGCGCCTCCGCGTGCGACAGCCGCTCCGGCCGCCCGTCCGGCACCGGCGGCCGAATGGCCGCCCGCCGGACGGGATCTGACGTGCCTTCAGCGAACGCGGGCCACTCCTGCGTAGATACCGCTGTCCTCCGCCTGCGGGGCGGACGTGCCCCTGAACCACTTCGGCGCCGTCACCAGGCCGGGCTCGACCAGGTCGAGCCCCTCGAAGAAGCGGCCGACCTCGGTACGGTCCCGGAAGCCGAGCTGGATACCGCCCCTCGCGTACTCGGCGGTGACCCTGGCCGACAGCTCCGGGAAGAGGTCCGAGGCCGCGTGGGACAGCACCAGGTAGCTGCCGGAGGGCAGCGCGTCCACCAGGGTGCGCACAATGTCGTGCGCCTCCTGGTCGTCGGGGATGAAGTGCATCAGAGCGATGAGGGAGAGAGCGACCGGCCGGTCGAAGTCCAGGAAGCCACGGGCGTGTTCAAGGATCACCTGTGGCTCGCGCACATCCGCCTGGATGTAGTCGGTGACACCTTCGGGCCTGCTGATCAGCAGGGCCTCCGCGTGCCGGAGCACGATGGGGTCGTTGTCGGTGTAGACGATCCGCGCGGCCGGCACGATCTCCTGGACGATCTGGTGCAGGTTGGGCTCGGTCGGGATACCGGTACCGATGTCGAGGAACTGGTCCACGCCGGTGCTCGCCAGCCAGGCGCCCGCGCGGCGCATGAAATCGCGGTTCTGACGCGCGGCGTCCTTCGCCTCGGGCGGAAGCTTCTCCCCCACCTCCTGATCGACGGGATAGTTGTCCTTGCCGCCCAGGAGCCAGTCATAGACACGCGCGGGATGAGGCTTGCTGGTGTCGATCTGGGGCTTGGGAGTACCTGCTGTCATGACGAGCTCCGTAGCGCGATGGATACAGATGGGACAACGTCAGATGAGAGCCGGGACGTGCGGCGGACCCGATGCCGGGCCGGGGCGAGCGGCCGGCCAACCGCGCCGGGACGCGGACGGCCGTGACAACGTTTCCCGCCGCGGCCCCGCCTCGCCGCTGAAGACGTGTCCGGCCCGCTCATACACACCCCCCACCGCCACCTGACCAGCGCAGTCTCCCACAACAAGGTGACGGTGAGGAGGTCGTGTCGATCCCGCGATCTCCGCGAACACCTGCCGTCACGAAGTGTTCACGGCGCGCGAAGCACGGCCCTCCGCCGGCGCACCGGCCTCCCGCGGACCGGCTCTGCCGGGCGGCCGTCCGGCGTCTCGTACGAACGGGCGGCCAAACTCGACTTTTCGGCACGCTCTTTGACACGGCACGGTCAACTCACGCAGCGGCCATGCGGATGTCGGCTGCCCGACAGCGGTTCGCCTCCACGCCTGACTGCAATGCCTTTCACCACCGCAGTCAGGGAAGGGCATATGACTCCTGTACACCGCAACGCCCCGGGCACGCACTCCTCCGACCTCAGGGCCGCCGCGGCCGACTTCGGCCGCCGCCGGTTCCTCACCGGGACCGGTGCCGCCGTCGCGCTCGCCTTCGCCGTCAACCTCCCCGCCGCCGGTACCGCGAGTGCCGCCGAACTCGACGCAGCAAAGATCAAGAGCGACCCGTTCACCCTCGGCGTCGCCTCCGGCGAGCCGCGCCCGAACGGCGTGGTGCTCTGGACCCGCCTCGCACCGAGCCCCTACGAGTCCGGCAGCGGCCTCCCCGCGAAGAGAGTCTCCGTTCGCTGGGAGGTCGCCAACGACTCCCGGTTCACCCGCGTGGTCAAGCACGGCACGGTCGACGCCCACCCCGAGTTCAACCACGCCGTGCACATCGACGTGTCCGGCCTGGACTCCGACCGCGTGTACTACTTCCGCTTCCGCGCCGGTGCCTGGATCAGCCCCGTGGGCCGCACCCGCACCGCGCCCGCCCGTAACGCCCGGATCTCCGAGCTCAGGCTTGCCGCGGTCTCCTGCCAGGCGTACCACGACGGCTACTTCACCGCGTACCGGCACCTCGCCCAGGAAGACCTCGGTGTCGTCTTCCACCTCGGCGACTACCTGTACGAGTACGCGGTGACCGCCGCCGGCGGCTCCCGGAACTACACCGACCGCCGGCTGCCCGCGCACTACAACCGCGAGACGGTCACGCTGGAGGACTACCGGCTGCGCTACGCGCTCTACAAGTCGGACCCCGACCTGATGGCCGCGCACGCCGCCCACCCCTTCGTCGTCACCTGGGACGACCACGAGACCGAGAACAACTACGCCGACGAGACACCCGAGAACGACGTGCCGCCGGAGGAGTTCCTGCTCCGCCGGGCCTCGGCCTACCGCGCGTACTGGGAGAACCAGCCGCTGCGCAAGCCGCAGCAGCCCGACGGACCGGACATGCAGCTCTACCGCCGGCTGTACTTCGGCCGCCTCGCGCAGTTCGACATCCTGGACACCCGGCAGTACCGCTCCGACCAGGCGTACGGCGACGGCTGGCAGACCCCGGGCCCCGAGTCCGAGGACCCGTCGCGCACCCTGACCGGCGGGACCCAGGAGCGGTGGCTGCTGGACGGCTGGAAGAACTCCCGGTCCACCTGGAACGTCGTGCCGCAGCAGGTGACCTTCTCCCAGCGCCGCAGCCTGCCGACCCCCGACTTCAAGCTGTCGATGGACTCGTGGGACGGCTACCCGGCCTCCCGGCAGCGGCTCATGGACGGCGCCGAGGCGGCCGGACTGGACAACCTCATGGTGCTGACCGGGGACGTCCATGTCGCCAACGCCTACGACCTGAAGAAGGACTGGAACGACCCCGACTCACGCACCCTGGGCACCGAGATCGTGGCGACCTCCATCAGCAGCGGCAAGGACGGCTCCGACAAGCCGTCCAACTACGACACCTATCTCCAGGCCAACCCGCACATGAAGTTCTACAACGGACGACGCGGCTATGTGACCGTCACCCTCGGGGACGACCAGGCCAGGGCCGACTTCCGCACGGTCTCCGCCGTGACGACGCCGAACGCCCCAATCAGTACGGCGGGTTCATTTGTCACCGAGGCCGGCGACCCGGGACTGAAGCCGGTCTGACGCTCCGTCGGCGGGAAACCACGGGAGACCGGAGCGGTACGGGCTGAACGGTACGGGCTGAACGGGCTCGGCAGGCGTTCCTCCCCGTTCTCTCCCGGCCCGTTCCCTCCCCGTACCTTCTCAGGCGCGGGACGGTGCTTCACCGCACCGTCCCGCGCTTCGTTTTTCTCAGTGCTGTCCCGTTCATCCAGCGGGGATTACGGGACGGCCTGCGGCGGCGCGTTCCGGGACTCACTCTCCGGTTACGCGTATTCGCCGTCCGACGGCGGGAAGCCGGGTGTGCACGACGTACGCATGGCGCGCTGTTTGCCGTTCGAACTCCTTTCGTGTACCACGGAAAGAGCCGGTATTCGGCTGGGGGGCTCAATTCGTCACTCTGAGAATGCAACTCGCAACCCGCAGGGAGTTCTCATGCCTCATCGCTCATCCACCGTGCTCGACCCGCAGACGTCCACCATGCTCGAACCACATACCGCTCTCCACCTGGAGACTCCGCCGCATGTCATTACTCGCGGCGAGGGGATCACGGTGTGGGACAGCGAGGGCAACGCCTATCTCGACGGTGTCTCCGGAATTCTCTGCACAAACCTCGGCTACGGCGAACCCCGGCTCATCAAGGCCGCCGCCGATCAGATGGCCAAGCTGCCGTTCTATCCGTCCTTCGACCACCGCACGAGCGACGTCCCCCTGGCCCTGGCCGACGACCTGGCCGAGATGTCACCGATGGCGATGGGGCGCACCTTCTTCGCGAACTCGGGCTCGGAAGCGAACGACAGCGCTTTCAAATTCGCGTGGTATTACCATCGGAGCTTGGGGCGTCCTGGACGCACGAAGATCATCTCTCATCAGCGGAGCTACCACGGGACCACCGTGGCCAGCGGCTCTGCCACCGGAATCCCCCATATTCACGAGGGATTCGGCATCCCGCTGCCGAATTTCCTGAAGGTGCCGTGCCCCGACCCGCTCGACGCCCGCGCGAACAACCTGACAGATGACCAGTTCGTCGACTGGCTCATCATGCGACTTGAGGACCTCATCGCCACCGAAGGCGCCGACACGATCGCCGCTTTCATCGGCGAACCAATTCTCGGCGCGGGCGGCGTCATCATCCCTCCGACCGGTTATTACCAGCGGGTTCAGGAGGTTCTGGCGCGTCACGACATCCTCTTCATAGCCGACGAGGTGATCACCGGTTTCGGCCGCACCGGTTCCATGTTCGGGACCACGGAATTCGATCTCAGGCCGGACATGATGACCTTTGCCAAGGGTCTCTCCTCTTCGTACCTGCCGATTTCCGCGGTCATGGTGGGAGAGCGGGTGTACGCCGCTCTCGCCGAGGGGTCCGCGAACTCGGGCTCGTTCGGCCACGGCTTCACCTACTCCGGACACCCGGTGGCAGCGGCCGTCGCCCGAGAGAATCTCGCCATCCTCAAGGAACGCGACATCCCGGGCCATGTGCGTGCCCTCGCACCGGTGCTCGCCGACGCCCTCGGCACGTTTCATGGCGCGGAGCTGGTCCAGGACGTGCGTAGTTACGGCTTCCTCAGTGCCGTGACGTTCGATTCGGCCGCCCATGGATTGCAGCAAGGCCAATTGGGCCCGCTCGTGGCCGCGAAAGCGATGGAACAGGGGCTGCTGCTGCGCGCGACGGGTGACAACGTGATCTTCTCCCCGCCGCTGGTCAGCTCCGACACCGAGATCAAGACGATGGCTCATCGCTTCGGCGACGCCTACCACGAGGTGGTCTCCGCTCGCGCGTGAGCCGGATGCGCCACGCTGTGAGCGTTCGCCCCGGCGGATCCCCCGGCCGCCGAAGGCCCTGTCGCTCAGAGCGGGTTTGCCGGAACAGCAAGAAAGTTCGCGTCGACCGCACCGTCGGCCCCATGCTCGCTGTCCGAGCCGCGGTGCGGCCGGCCGCGAGCGGAATGGGTCCGCCCGTGTGCTCGGTATGCCGCAGAACGACAGAGCCGGAGGACCCATGTCACAGCAGCACACCCGGGGCACACCAGCCGAACACCGCCTGATCGCCTCGCCGGCGGGCCGGACACATCTGGTGTCGGAGGGCAGCGGGCCGCTGGTCCTCATGGTGCACGGGTTCCCCGAGTCCTGGTACTCCTGGCGCCACCAGTTGCCGGTGCTGGCGGCAGCCGGGTACCGCGCGGTCGCCATCGACGTCCGGGGTTATGGGCGCTCCTCCGCACCCGACGGCGCGGCCGCGTACCGGATGCTCGACCTCGTCGAGGACAACGTCGCCGTAGTGCGTGCCCTCGGCGCGGAGTCCGCGGTGATCATCGGCCATGACTGGGGCTCGACCATCGCCGCCAACTCCGCGCTGACCAGGCCGGACGTCTTCCGTGCGGTGGCTCTGCTGAGCGTGCCCTACACCCCGCGCGGCGGACCGCTGCCCAGCGAGGTCTTCGCGCGGATGGGCGGCGACGAGGAGTTCTACGTCTCCTACTTCCAGCAGCCCGGCCGGGCAGAAGCCGAGATCGAACCCGATGTGCGCGGCTGGCTGGCCGGCTTCTACGCCGCCCTGTCCGCCGACACCATGCCCGCACCCGGCTCGCCGGACCCGCACTTCGTGAGCCGGGGAGGGAAGCTCCGTGACCGGTTCCCCGTCGGGCGGCTGCCCGCCTGGCTCAGTCAGGACGACCTCGACGTCTACGCCGGGGAGTTCGAACGGACCGGCATGAGCGGGGCGCTCAACCGCTATCGGAACATGGACCGCGACTGGAAGGACCTCGCCGGCTTCGACGGCGCCCCCGTCACCCAGCCGTCCCTGTTCCTCGGCGGAGCGCTGGACGCCTCCACCACCTGGCTGGCCGACGCGATCAAGGCGTATCCCACCACCCTGCCCGGCCTGCGTTCCTCGCATGTCCTCGACGGCTGCGGCCACTGGATCCAGCAGGAACGCCACACCGAGGTCAATCGGCTGCTGCTCCGCTGGCTCGCCTCGCTGCCCGCCTGATCAACTGATCAACGCCCCCTCACCGAGCAGCCGAGAAGGGACGCCGCCAACACCGCAGACCCGCAGCCCCGCAGACCCGCAGCCCCGCAAACCCGCAGACCCGCAGACCCGCAGACCACGAAGGCGGAGGCGCACGCGGCGGCACAGCCGGATTCCCGTCCGGAAGCACGGACCGCGGCGGCACTCACCCCTCCCTCAACCATGCCCGTACGGACGGTGACATAATGGTTACGGAGGGGTGGACCGCTGTCGTGCCATGGCCGCCGGCACCTGGACGAGTACCAGGCGCGGGGCGTTCAACGCGCGCGGTCCGACGGGGTGTTCGTGTGCGGAAAGGTGGGGGAATGCGGCAGGCGGGGGTGCTCGATGTCGGCTGCCACAGTGCTTTGCTCGCTGTGGCGCGGCGGAGGAAGGGCGGGACGCTGGAGCCGGTGCTCACTCGCAAGGTCCGGCTGAGACTGCACATGTTCCTCGACGCGAAGGGGCGGCTGACCGGGCCCGGGATCAAGAGCGTGCAGCGGGCGGTGGCCGAGGCGGTCACGACGGATCCGAGACTGCGCCTGCCCGAGGCGTACGCGTTCGCCACCTCCGTCATCCGGGACGCGCCCAACCGGGACGAGGTCATCGACCGGGTGGCCCGGGCCACCGGCGTCCGGCTCCAGGTGCTGCCGGGCGAGGAGGAGGCGCGGCTGGCCTATGTGGCGGCCCGGCACTGGGCGGGCACCGCGACCGGTCCCCTGCTGGTCCTGGACATCGGCGGCGGGACCGTGGAGATCGCCTCCGGCAGCGCGGACGAGCCCCGCGTCCTGCACTCGCTGCCGTTGGGCGCCCGCAGGATCACCCGTGACTGGCTGCCCGGCGGCACCGCCGCGTCCGAAAAGCGCCTGGCCGGGGTCCGACGGCATCTGCGCAGCTCACTGAAGGCGCTTCCCGCTCTGCCGCGCGCCGACCCGGGCGGACACGTCCTCGCCTGTTCCAAGACGTTCGCCCAGCTCGCCCGGCTCGCCGGGGCCCGCAGCACACACGTACGTACGCCACGCCGGCTCACGCTCTCCGAACTGCGGGCGACGTTCCCGTTGTTCCTGGCGGCGGACCCGGCCCGGCTCAGGGATCTGCCGGGCATCTCGCGGCACCGCGCGGAGCAGTCCCTGGCCGGTGCGCTGATCGCCGAGGCCCTCATGGAGCACTGCCGGGCGGAAAGCGTCACCATCTGCCACTGGTCCACTCGGGAAGGACTGCTGCTGGAACGCCTCGGTGTGGCCCCCGGAGCGGCCCAGCGCCCACGCCTCGCCCACTGACCCGGCCACGGACGCGCCGGTCGGGGCCGGTGTCACCTCGCGGCTCCGGCCTCGGCGGCTCCCGCCGGGCCGAGCCGCGCTGCCGGTGTGCGCGCCGGTCCAGCGACCTGCCCGGGGCGCCGGGGACCTGAGAGGACCCCGGCGCCCCGGGCGTTCGAGTGGACGGGTGCCGCCCGGTTACCGGCGCACGGTGAACTGGCCGGTCAGCGGGCCGACCGTCACGGTGTACATGCCCGCGTCCCCGCGGCGCACATCGAAGGTGAGCCGTTCGCTCCGGCCTTGCCGGACCTCGACGGTGCGGCTCTGCTCCACCTCGCCCCCGACCCGGAGGACCGCCTGGTACGAGCCCGCCTTCTCACCGACGTTCTTCACCTCGGCCGTGACGCGTACGCGCGCTCCCGCGCGGGCGGTGTCCGGTGTGACGGACAGTCCGCTCCAGGCGAAGCGGGGCTCCGGCCCGGCCACCCGGTCGTGGACGAAGATGTCGGACCGCCGGTTGGTGTCATCGGCCACCAGGTTGGCAGAGGTGCTCTCAAAGGCGACAAGGCGCCCGTCACCACTGATCGACGGCAGGTCGGACGTGCCGTCGCCCTCCGCGCCCTCCAGTCCGTCGGAGATCCTCTGCGTGGTGCCCGCCGTGCGGTCGCGTACGAAGATGTCCGCCCTCCCGTTGGTGTCGCCCGGGACCAGATTGGTCGCGCTGCTGTAGAAGGCGACCAGGTGTCCGTCGGTGCTGAGGGAGGGCGCGAAGGACCAGTCGTTGCCCTCGGTGCCGTCGGAGGCGACCCCGATCTGCTCGGTGGCGCCCGTCTCCCGGTCGTACACGTAGATCTTTCCGTTGTCCGTGCCGAAGGCGACCACCCGGCCGTCCGCGCTGATCAGCGGTCCGGTGTTGTTGGCGTCCGGGACGGGACCGGGGATCAGCGTGGTCGTGCCGGTCTGCCGGTCGTGGACGAAGACATCGGTGGCCGTGTCGGTGTCCCCGGCCACCAGATTGGTGGCGTTGCTCTGGAAGGCGACATAGCGGCCGTCCGCGCTGATCGACTGCTCCCGGGAGCTGCCGTCGCCGCCGGCACCGCCCGGCGTCTGCGAGATGCGCTCGGTCCGGCCGGTCTGCCGGTCGTGGACGAAGACATCGGTGGTGCCGTTGGTGTCGCCGGGAACGAGCTGGGTGGCGTCGCTGTTGAAGACGGCGAATCTGCCGTCGGCGCTGAACGAGGGCGCCGATGACAGGCCGTCACCCTCCGTGCCGTCGGAGGCGACCGACACCCGCTCGGTCACACCGGTCCGCCGGTCGTGCACAAAGCTGTCGGTCTGCTCGTTGGTGTCGCCCGCGACCAGATTGGTGGCACCGCTGTTGAATCCGATGTACCTGCCGTCCGTGCTGAGGGTGGGAGACAGCGAGAAGCTGTCGCCCTGGGCGCCGTCGGAGCCCACCGACACCCGCTCGGTGGCACGGGTGCCGAGGTCGGTGACGAAGATGTCGAGCTCGCCGTTGGTGTCGCCGTCGACCAGGTTGGACGCGGGGCTCGCGAACGCCACGGCGCTTCCGTCGGCGCTTATTCTGGGCCACCATGCCTCGTGGTTGACCTGCTTGCCCTCGGGCGTCAGCGAGACCCGGTCGGTGGCGGAGGGGCGGGGAAGTCGCGGGTCGGCGTGACCGGTGAGGCGGTGCTTCTTCACCTCCACCGGCACGGGCTGGGAGCGTGAGATCCCCGCGGCCGTGGCCGACACCTGGTAGCTGCCCTCGGGCACATCGCGGATGGTGTAGCGGCCGTCTCGGTCCGTCGTCGCCACCAGTGTGTCCGGCACGTCGAGCACACGGACGGTGGCCCCCGGCACCGTGGTGCCTGTCGGTCCGTAGGTGACCCGGCCGGTGATCCTCCCTCGCGGGGTCGGCGTCATACGCGGGCGGACGTCGGTGTACTTGTCCGCGGTCACCCGTGTCCTGACCGTCTCCGGCTGGTAGCCGAAACGCGAGAACCGCAGTTCCTGGGTGCCGGCGCCGAGCCGGATCTCGAAGCGCCCGTCCTTGTCCGTCTCGACCGTGCGGCCGTTGTCCGCGCGGGCCACGGTCACGCCCGCCAGCGGCTTGCCGGTCCTGGTGTCGGCGACCGTGCCCCGCACACCGCTCCTGAGACCCGCCTCCGTGACGGCGGCGTAGGCGTCGATCCTGCCCCAGCCGTACCGCGGGTTGGGGCGCGCGCCGTACCGGTCGTCGAAGAACGACGTACCGGCGAGGATGTCCAGGGTGTCGTCCACGGTCAGTTCGGGATTGGCCTGGAGCATCAGGGCCACCGTGCCCGACACATGAGGCGTGGCCATCGAGGTCCCGCTCAGCATGCCGTACTCACCGCCGGGCAGGGTGGAGAGTACGTCGACTCCGGGGGCGGAGATGTCGGGTACGACATAGGACTCGGGCCATTCGGCCGGTGCGTCGATCCAGTCGCTTCTCTCGACCACTTCGCCGCACGAGAAATCGGCCACACCGTCGCCGTCGTCGGTGGCTCCCACCGCCACGGCCTCGTAGACGTTCCCGGGGCTGGCCGAGCCGTCCACGCATTCGTTGCCGACGGCGAAGGACGGGAACACACCGGCCCGGTAGATGTTGCGGGTGGGCTCGACGAGTTCGTCGGCATAGCCTTCCGCCCCCAGTGACATGCTGACGACATCGGCCGGTTCACCAGCCGGAGTGCCGTCGGCGGCGTAGGGAGCTATCGCCCACTGCATGCCGGCGATCACCTGGGCGAGTGTCCCCTGCCCGCCCGGAATGGTCAGTCCCGCCATCAGGTCGACGCCGGGCGCGACTCCGACCTGCGTCCCGGAGGCGTTGCCGCCGGCGACGGTGCCCGCCACATGGGTGCCGTGGTAGCTGCTGTCGTGGGGCTCGGACGGCACCGGCTCACCCGTGCCGGAGAACTCCATCCACCCGCCCGGATACGACGGATCCGCGGCCTTGTCGGTCGCGAGCTTCCCCGCCAGATCGGGATGGGTGATGTCGACGCCGGTGTCCAGCACCGCCACCCGTACGCCCTCGCCCGTCACCTTCCGCTCGCTCAGCACCCGGTCGGCACCGATCTTGGCCAGGCCCCAGGTGGTCGGCTCGGCGACCGCGGCCCGAGGTGTCGCGGCCCGGGTGGCCGGCGGCACCTTCAGTGTGAAGTTCGGGATGATGTGGTCGACCGGGGCGAGTTCGGCCAGTTCCTTCAGTGTCTCCGGTGTGGCCTTCACCAGGACCATGTTCTTCAGCCAGAAGGTGTTCAGCACCTCGTCGCCACGGGCTTCCACCATGTCAACGACGGGCGACTGCACCGACGCCGCGGTCCGGCTCAGTTCCGTGCGCACCTGTCTCGCCCCGGTCCCCCGGTCCGGGAGGCCGGGCTGGTCGCGCAGGACGACGGCCGCTTCGACGCGGCCGCTGCCGCGCGCTCCGACGGCCTCCATCCGCTGCAGCAGTTTCGGGTCGATCTTCGCTCGTCCGGCCGAGGCCGGTGGCGACGCCGGGCCGGTGTCCCGCGCCACCGCCGGACCACCGCCCAGGGTCGCCGCTGATATTCCGAACGCCAACAACAGTGCGGGCAGGCGTAGCCCGCGGGACCGGAAGGCTGACGACAACCTGGGCTCTCCTTCTCGGTGGTGGCCCACCGGCCACCGGCTGGTGACCGGTGGGCCGCACCGTGTGTCGAACTGACGGGGTAAATGCTGGAACGCTGACATCCGCTTCGGCGTCCTGACAAGCGCAACCGGAGGCGACTTCCCGTCAGGTGTCGTATGTGCGACAGGGATCGGACAGGATGAGGTGGGACGACCGGGACCGGGACCGGGACGTGGAGGAGGCCGGCGATGTTGGAATCCATCGGTTTGAGCAAGCGCGACGAGGAGGTGTACGACGCCCTGGTCCGCAGTACCCAGGCATCGGTGTCCGACCTGGTGCGCGCCTGCCAGCTGGCCGCGCCGGCCGTCCGCAGGAGCCTGCAGTCACTCATCCGGCTCGGTCTGGCCACGCGCTCGGGGGGCCGTCCGGTCACCTATGTGGTGGTCTCGCCGGACAGCGGACTCGAAACGGCACTGCGCGAGCGCGAGCGCGCTCTGAACGATGTGCGCCCCCACATCAGGACACTGATGGATCTGTACCGCGCGGGCACCCGCTTCACCTATCCCGGCGAGCTGGTGGAGGTCGTCTCGGGCCGTGACGATGTCAACCACCGCTGGGCGCGGATGCAACGGGACACACGCACCCAGATACGGGGCTTCGACCGCCCGCCCTACGCCGCGCCCCAGGAACACACCGAGCCGAACACCGTCGAACTCGACCTGCTGAGACGGGGCCTGCGCTACCGCGTCATCTATGACAACACCGTCCTGGCACTGCCCGGCTGGCTGGAGGACGTCACAGCGGGGGTGCGCCGGGGAGAGCAGGCACGCATCGCGCCGGATCTGCCGATGAAGCTCGCGATCTCCGACGACCGGCTGGCCATCATCCCGCTGCTGCGCCCCGACGACAGCGCGGTGACGGCGTCCTATCTGATCCATCCGTCGCCGCTGCTGGACGCGTTGATCGCGCTGTTCGAAGCCTTCTGGGAGCGGAGCGTCCCGGTCCGGCTGCCGATGCCCAGAGCCACGGGCGACGCGGCGGACGAGCTGTCGGACGAGGAGGCGAAGCTGTTGAGCCTGCTGGCCGCCGGCGCGACGGACAAAACGGCCGGCCGGGCCCTGGGCTGGAGCGAGCGCACCGTACAGCGGCATGTCACCAGGCTGATGCACCGCTTCGGCGCGCAGACCCGCTTCCAGATCGCCATGGAGGCGACCCGCCGCGGCTGGATCTGAGCCGGGTCAGAACGAAGGACCCCGGGCCCCGAGTACACCGGCCGGGTCCGGCGGGCGGACGACAACGGCGTCGTCCAACCGCCACACCACCGCAGTTGAACGACGCCGCGGACACGCGAGCCGGTCTCGCCCGCCGTACGGGACGGCGCTTGTCAGTCCTCGGTCCAGCCGTGGCTCTCCGCGGACTTCAGCAGCTCATGGCGGATCTCCAGGATCTGCTCTCCGGTCAGGCGCGGACCTGCCTTCAGCAGGAGCTCGGTCACCTCCCGGGTGTACTCCTCCACCCCGAGCACATCGCACAGCGAGTCTTCTCCGCCGGACGCCGTCGGCGCGGCCGTGGACGGAGCCGGCAGCGGCGCCCGGACCGGCTGCGGAGCGCCGGACCGCTCGGCGAGCCGCACGGACGACGCCTTCAGCCCCCGGCCGCCGTCCTCCGTCTCGAACTCGACCTCCAGACCGGCGCGCACATAGGACTCCGGGATCAGCAGATCGTTCACATGCAAGAAGACATCCTCGCCACCCGTTTCGGGAGCGATAAACCCATAACCCCGCGTAGCGTCAAACCGAATCACACGCCCAGCAACCATGCCAACCAACCCCAAACCAGACCGGGCCCCTTGCCCGACAACCACTGCCAGATCGTAGCCGCGCGGGCCCGGCTTCGCGAGGTGCGGGCCGAATCCACCGCCCATCACCGCCGACGCCACGGTCTCCGGCACGCGGGGGAGGGACCGCTCAGTCCTCGGCGTACCGGACATGGGGCGCGACACTGCGCAGCTTCTCGCAGGTCTCCTCGATCTCCCGCTCGGGGACGGACTGTCCGGTGACCCCGGCGCCCGCGCGCAGCCAGGCCCTCTCGCCCTCGCCCAGCAGCGTACGGAGGACCAGGGCCGCGTCCAGCGAACCGTCCGTACTCCCCCGGAAGACCGCGCCGCCGTACAGACCGCGGGGCCCGTCCTCGTAGCGGGCCAGCGCGGCCAGGGCCGCGCGCTTCGAGACGCCCGTGGCGGTGATCGCCGGGAAGAGCGCCGCGAAAGCCGCCCATGGCCCCGTTCCCGGCCGCAGCCGTCCTGTGACACGCGAGGCCAGGTGCTGTACCGAGCCACGCGCCTTCACCGTCATGAACTCCCCGACCACGACGGATCCGGGCCGGCACACCGCGCTCATCTCGTCGCAGGCGAGGCGTACGGAGACCGCGTGCTCGTGGATCTCCTTCGGGTCCCTGAGCAGTTCCTGCCGCAGGCGCTCGTTCTCCGCCGGGTCGGTGCCCAGCGCGCGGGTGCCGGCGAGCGGCTGGGTACTGACCCGGGCGTCCTCCTGGACCTCCAGTACGGTCTCGGGGCTGAACCCGGCCGCTCTGCGGCCACCGAGGTCGAGCAGATAGGAGCGGGCCGGAGTGTTGGCCCGGCGGCCGGCGAGATAGGTCGCCGCGAAGTCGGCGCGCGACCCGGCGGGCAGTGGCACCCGCCGGGAGAGGACGGCCTTCTCCAGGTGCCCGGCCCGGATGTCGGCGACGGTACGGGCGACGGCTTGGCCGTAGGCCCCGATGCCGTGGGCGATGACGGTCTCGGCCCGGTCGGGTGGCACCGCGTTGACGGTGCCGCGCGTGGCGGCCGACTCGGCCAGCAGGTCGGCGGCCTTCCGGGCCCATGCCTCGTCGACGGCTCGTATCACGGCCAGGCCCGGTGTGAGGGAGACCTCCAGGCAGGGCACCAGTGTGTGCAGCAAGGGCTCGGTGCCGGCTGCCGCCGGGTCGCCGTGCAGGAGGTGCGCGAGTTCGAAGGCGGCCCAGCCGTAGAAACGGCGCTCCTCGCGCCCGGGGTCCCCCAGGGCCGCGAGAGCGTCGGAGAACACCTCCAGCGGCCGCGCGCCGGCCTCCGCCGTCCATGTCCTGCCGTCGGCGCGGGCAGTGACACTGGAAACGTCCGCCGTGACCGTCACGGCCGAGCCGGCCGCGAAGTACCAGACACCTGCCCGCTCGTACACGGCGTACTGGCCGGCCAGTCCCGCCTTCGCGAGGTGCGCGGCGGCCGTCGCGGGGTCGTCGTGGGATTCCAGGCTGCTTGTGCACCGG
The DNA here is from genome assembly GCF_040635655.1 of Streptomyces sp. NPDC006923. Lineage (NCBI taxonomy): Bacteria > Bacillati > Actinomycetota > Actinomycetes > Kitasatosporales > Streptomycetaceae > Streptomyces > Streptomyces sp. NPDC006923. The sequence continues at coordinate 249,156 of NZ_JBEYIF010000003.1, read as the reverse complement.
AGCGGGGGAATGGCCCTCGCCCACTCGTCCCAGCTCTTTCGCGTACCGCTGCTCATCGTTGTGTGCCTTCTCTCTGCTGGTGTGCTCGTTCGCCGGTCTCTCGCACCCGGCGCTGGGACATGGTCATGACGCCGTCTTCAGGCGCCAGCCGTGTGCCCGTGTGCGCTGCTCCCAGAAGGAGGCGTACGTACCACCGGCCGCGACCAGTTCGCTGTGCGTGCCGCGCTCGGTGATCCCGCCGTTCTCCAGCACCAGGATCTGGTCGGCGGACACAACGGTGCTGAGGCGGTGGGCGATGACGAGCAGCGTCTTCTCCGCGGCCAGTGCCCGGACGGTCCCGGCGAGCAGGGCCTCGTTCTCCTGGTCCAGCGCGGCGGTGGCCTCGTCGAGGACGAGGATCGGTGTGTCCTTGAGCAGGGCGCGGGCGATGGACACGCGTTGGCGCTGGCCGCCGGAGAGCGCGATGCCGCCCTCCCCGACCGGCGTGGCCCAGCCGTCGGGCAGCTCCTCGATCACCCGGTCAAGACCGGAGAGGGCCGCGGCCCCGCGGAGCCGCTCGGGGTCGGCGTCCGGGGCGCCGATCCGGACGTTCTCCTCGATCGTGCCCTCGAAGAGGTAGACGTCCTGGAAGACCAGGGACACTCGTGCGGCCAGTTCCGCGGGGCCGATGTCCCGTATGTCGACACCTCCGATCCGGACGGTGCCGCTGGTGGTGTCCCAGAAGCGGGCCAGCAGCCTCGCGACGGTGGTCTTGCCGGCCCCGGACGGCCCGACCAGGGCGGTCAAACCGCGCTCGGGCAGGCGGAAGCTGACGTCGTCGAGTACCTGGCGCGCCGTCCCGTCGGTCTCGTAGTGGAAGCCGACGCCGCTGAACTCCACGTCGGTGCCCTTGGGCGTCCGCCCCTCGGCGGGCTGCGGAAAGGGCGGCTGGTCGAGAACCGCGCCGAGCCGCTCCAGGCTGTTGCGTGCGATGCGCATGCCGGCGCCGACGTCGGCCGCTCCGGAGAGGCTGTCGATCAGCCGGACCAGCAGCACCAGAAGCGCCAGCAGGGTGGGGACCGTGAGCGAACCGTCGAGCTGCCAGGACACGCCCAGCGCCAGCAGCAGAGCGAACACCAACCGGGCGGTGAACGCGAAGGAGACCAGCCCGGGCAGGCCCCGGACGACAAGACGGCGGTCCGCACGCGATTCGGCGACCAGCGCGTCGTCCAACGCCCCGTAGCCCTCCGCGGTCCGGCCGAAGGCCCGCAGGACGGGCTGGTTCCGCGCGAACTCCAGGACCCGGTCGGCGGATTCCGCGATCGCCGCGTCCCGGCCCTGGTCGAGCCGGCGCATCGCCGCGGTGCTCGCCGCGTGAACGGCGTACAGCACGGGCGCGCAGACGAGCAGGATGAGCGCCGTCCGCCGGTCGAAGAAGAAGGTCGCGGCCACCAGGGTGACCGGGGTCAGCAGTGAGCTGATGAACGGCCGCAGCAGATGGGCGGGCATGTTCATCACCTGGATGACGTTCTGCCCGGCCAGCCGGCCCAGCTCGGCCGCGCGTCCGGCGGTGAACCAGCCGAGCGGCAGCTCCACCGCCCGGTCCGCGAGGCGGTGGTGCAGTACCCGGGAGAGCCGGGAACCGACGGTGAAGCCGCCGCTGAGGGCGGCGCCCTGGAGCGCGGCGTGACCGAGGGAGCAGAGGATCAGTGCGGCCAGCCAGGGCCACACGCGGCCGGGTTCGTCGCCGAGCAGCGCGCGCAGCGTGGGCACCAGGAGGGCGAAGGCGACGCCCTGGAGGACAGCCGCGCCGGACAGCAGCAGGAGCAGGCGGTTCAGCGGGCGTGAGCCCTCCGGTCCGAGAACGCGGTAGAGCCGGCGGATCATCGTGAGCTTCCCTCTCGGATGTCGGCCCGGGCGGGCCGTACCTTTTGCTGGGCCCGCCACAGACGGGCGTAGCGGCCGTCCGCCGCCAGCAGGTCGTCGTGACGGCCTTGTTCGGTGACGCGTCCGCCTTCGAGCACCACGATCCGGTCGGCGGTGCGGATCGTCGCCAGCCGGTGGGCGACGACCAGCAGGGTGCGGCCGCTCGCGAGGGCGGACAACGCGTCCTGGATCAGCGCCTCGGAGTGCGGATCGGCGTACGCGGTGGCCTCGTCCAGGACAAGGACGGGCGCGTCGGCGAGCAGCGCACGCGCGATGGACAGCCGCTGTGCCTCTCCGCCGGACAGGGTGGCCTCCGTGCCGATCTCGGTCGCGTATCCGTCGGGCAGGTCCATGACGCGGTCGTGGATCCGGGCGGCGCGGGCGCACCGCTCGACCTCCTCGTCGGTGGCGTCCGGGCGGCCAAGGCGGATGTTGTCGGCGACGCTCGCCCTCAGCAGGCGAACGTCCTGGAGGACGAAGCCGATACGGCGGTACAGCTCGGCCGCGGGGATGTCCCGGATGTCGGCGCCGCCCATGGTCACCGTGCCGGTCGTCGCGTCGTGGAAGCGGAGCAGCAACGACGCGAGTGTCGACTTGCCCGATCCGGAGGGGCCGACGAGCGCGGTGACCGTGCCGGGGGCCAGGTCGAGATCGATGCCGCTGAGCGCGTCGGTGCGACCGTCGTAGGTGAAGGACACTCCGCGCAGCGAGATGTGGTGGCCGGCGGGCAGGGCGGGTGTGGTGGGTTCCGGCAGGACGGCGGTGTCCAGGAGGGCGGAGATACGGACGGCTGCCGCCTGGCCGGCCCGGATCTGCTGGACGCGCGGCCCGACCACCCCCATGGGAGCGGCGACCGCCGGGCCGAGCAGCAGGAAGGGCACGATCTCCGCGCCGGTGATCCAGTCGTTGGTGACGAACACCGCGCCCAGAACGGCCAGTAGGAGCAGCACGACGGCCGGGGAGACGACGAGCACGGCGGCGGTGGAGGTGACGAGTGTGGCCCGCACCCACCGGGAGAAGAAGTCGGCGAATCCGTCGGTCGCGTCGAGGAAACGCTCTTGAGCGCCGCGCGCGCGGCCGAAGGTCTTGAAGACGGCGATTCCGTGGGCGAACTCCGCGGCGGCGGAGGAGATCCGGCCCAGTGCGGCTCCGTACTCGGCCATCTGCGCGGCGGCTCCGGACATGGCCCTGCTGAACAGGAACACACCGAGTGCCAGCGGCAGCACGCTGATCAGGGCCAGCCGCCAGTCGACGGTGAACAGGTAGACCAGTGCCGGCACCGGGGCGACAAGGACGGCGACGACATCGAGAAGAGTGTGGGCGACCAGGGTGTGCAGCGCGCGTACGTCGTCCTGCACCGCCTGCTTGACGGCTCCCGTCCCCCTGGTGGTGATCCAGCCCAGTGGCAGCCGTCCGATGTGCCGGGCGAGCCCGCGGCGGAGTCCGAGCTGGAGGTCGTTGTCCGCGAGATGGCTGACGGCTCCGGCCGCAGAACCGCACAGGAGGGCGAGCAGGCCCGCCGCGCACGCGAGTGTGACCAGCGGCCAGAGGTCGTCGCCGCCGGCGCGGGTTCCGTCGGTGAGACGGTCCGCGATGCGGGAGACGGCGATGAACGGAACCACACCGGCGAGGGCGGCGACGGCCTGGAGGCCGGCCGCGAGGGCGAGGCGCCCCCGGATCCGGCCCAGCAGGCCACGCAGCGGCGGGGGCGGCGCGGGGGCCGCGGTGGTGGGAGAGGTCGGGTCCGGGCCTTGGCCGGACGGATGCGGCTTCACTTGACGAGAACTCCGATTTCGGGGATTGCCTGGCCGCCCGCCTCGGTGATGCGACGGCTTGTCATGCCGGCCTCTCCGGCGAGCCGGGCGACGTCGAAGGTGTGCCAGTCGTAGCTGTCCGCGACCTCGCGCACGGTGCGGCCTTCGCGCAGCACCTTCCAGGTGGTGGTGAATCGCATGGCGTCGCCTTCGGTGGGTTCACCGCCGATCCACCACTCGTACGTCTGGCGGCCGATGGTCTCCCGGAGGGACATCACCGGTGGGATGACGCGTGGCGAGGAGACACCCATCAGTTCCACGACGATGGGCGCGCCCTCGGGGAGGCGTGCGGCGAGCCGCTGCCAGAGAGCCACGCGTTCGGGGACGGTGAGGTGGCCCGCCACGCCGAAGATGACCACGGCCGAGAGCCGCTCGGGCAGCGCGAGATCCTGGGCCGCGCCGTCGACCACGGTGACCCGGCGGCGCAGGCCGGGGTCGCGGGCGACCCTGGAGGTGAGCATGGCGCGCATCGTGGCGGAGGGCTCGGCGGCGATGATGTCGGCCTCGGGCAGTGTGGACGCGATGACCTCGGTCACGCGTCCGGTGCCCGCGCCGATCTCCAGTACGGGGCCGTGCGAGAGGTCGACGCCCTTGAGCACACGGCTGAGCGGTGGTCCGCTGCTGGCGGTGTGCCGGGTGGCGACCAGTTCGTAGAACTCGGCCGAGGCCGAGTAGTAGTCGATCACATCGATCTCCGGGGGTGCGGGGCGGAGCGCCGGGGCTGGGTCCGTGCGGCCGGTGGCCGCCGGTTCAGGGAGTGCTCGGCCATGTGTGTCCGCCGGTGCTCAGCGAGGGGTCCATCCGCCGCAGCACGGTGGCGACGACCTCGCGTCGCCGGGGGGTGAGGTAGAAGTGGTCGCCGGAGAAGGTGCACACCTCGGTGCGGGCGGTCGTGAGGTCCGCCCAGCCACCGGCCCGGTCGCGGCTGCGCGCCTGGTCGAGCTCCGGGTCGCTGGTGCCGGTCAGTACGTGGATCGGGCAGTGCAGTGGTGGCCGGGCGGTGGGCCGGTACGTTTCGACGAGCCGGTAGTCGTTGCGTACGGTCCCCAGGACCAGGGACCGCAGCCCGGGGTCGTCGAGCACTTCACGGCTGGTGCCGCCCAGCCGCCGCAGTTCGGCGCAGAGCACCTCGTCGCTCTGGAGGTGCACCTCGCCGGCGACCGCCGTACCGGGAGCCGCGCGGCCGGACGCGAACAGCCGGCGGGGAGCCGGTGCGCCCAGACGCTCCAGCTCGTGGGCCAGTTCCCAGGCGACGGCCGATCCCATGCTGTGCCCGAACAGGGCGTACGGCCGGTCGAGCAGGGGCAGCAGGGCGCCGGCCAGAGCGGTGACCAGCTCGTCCATGCTGTCGATCAAGGGATCTTCGAAGCGGTCCTCGCGGCCCGGGTACTGGACGCCGAGCAGTTCGGCCTCGGGGGGCAGCAGTGCGGCCCAGGGCCGGTAGAAGCTCGCGCCGCCGCCCGCGTGCGGGAGGCAGATCAGCCGGAGCCGGGGCGCGGTCCTGTCGCTCCACCGCCTGAGCCACGGGTCGGGGGCGTGCGGCCGGCGGCCGTCCGTGCCGCCCCGGGACGAGGCGCCCGGAAGGGGGGAGGCGGTCACCAGGTCACCATCAGCTCTTCGAGCCCGAAGGTGGCCGAGTCGTGTTTGAAGGCGACCTGCTCACGGTCCACCGCGAGCCGGAGGGTGGGCACCCGGCGGATGAGCGTCTCCAGCGCGATCTCCAGCTCCAGCCGGGCCAGGTGCTGCCCGATGCACTGGTGCACGCCGTATCCGAACGCGACATGGTGGTTCTCCGGCCGGTGGAAGTCGACCTGCTCCGGGTGGTCGAACTGTTCGGGGTCGTGGTTGGCCCCGGCGAGAAGACCGATGACACCGTCGTCCGCGGGTATCTTCCGGCCGGACAGCTCGATGTCCTCGGCCGCGACCCGCAGGGGGATGGAGTCGGCGATGGACAGGACGCGCAGGAACTCGTCGACGGCGGCCGGCATGAGCGAGGGATCGGCGCGCAGTTCCTCCTTGAGGTCCGGCCGGTCAAGGAGCAGCAGTGTGCTGAGGGCGATCATGTTGGTGCTGGTCTCTCGGCCGGCGTTGATGGTGATGCCGATGGTGGAGAGCAGTTCGTTCAGAGTGACCTCGCCGGTGTTCAGGTGGTCCGCGACCAGCGTGGAGATGAGGTCGTCGCCCGGCTCCTCCTGCCGCTTGGCCACCAGGCCGGCGATGAGGCCGAAGAGGCCGCCGAGGGCCTCGGAGACCTGCTCGGCGGTGCTGTGACGGGAGCCGGAGATCCGGGTGACGTCCCGGAAGAACTCCAGGTTTTCCCGGGGGATGCCGAGCAGTTCGCAGATCACCGAGGTGGAGACGGCGTTGGCGTACACGGAAACGAAGTTGACGGGCTCCTGGGCGGCGAGCATGTCGTCCACGAGTTCGTCCACGCGTGCCTGCACCACGGGCCGCATCGCGCGCACCCGGCGCACCGTGAACTCCGGGAGGAGCATGCGGCGGTAACGGGTGTGCTCGGGGGCGTCGGTGCGGATGAAGGGGCGGAGTCTGGCTCCCACCTCCTGCTCCCCCTCGCCGAGCGCGGGGAAGTTGGGGCGGCGGATGTCCGCGCTCACACGGGGGTCCGAGAGCAGCTCGCGCACGTCGTTGTACCGGGACACCACCCACGCTTCACGCCGGGTGGGCAGTGTGACCCGGGCGACCGGGTCGTCGGTGCGCAGCGCGTCGTACTCGGCGGGCGCCGCGAAGGGGCAGCCGCGCCGGATCGGGAAGTCGCGGGGAGCCGCGCCGTCCGGCGCCCCGCTCGTGGAAGGGGGCGCGCTCGCGGAAGGGGCCGCGCCGGGCGTGCCGGAGCTCGGGGGTACGGGAGTGTTCATCGGTGGTCCTCAGTCGTGGGTGCGTGAATCGGGAAGCCGGTGGTGGGTTCGTGGGTGAGTACGGCCAGTGGCGGCGCGCCGGGCCTGGTGGGCAGGGTCCGCAGGGTCATTCCGGACTCGGCGGCGACGTCGTGGAGGCCGAGGGGGACCCAGCGGTAGGAGTCGTGCACCTCGCGCAGCGCGCCCGGTTCGCCGTCCCGGTAGACCCGCCAGGTGGTGTGCAGTCGCATGACGGATTCCTCCGCCTCGTCCGGCGCCCCGGAGAACGACCACTCGTAGCGTTGTTTTCCGGCGACGGCCGTGGCGAGCCGGGTCTCCGGCAGGGTCAACGGCGTGTCGAGGCCCATGAGTTCGACCACGACGAGCCCGCCGGGCGCCAGCCGTTGTCTCAGCCGCTGCCAGAGCCGGTGCCGCTGCGGGGCGTCGAGGTGGCCGAGGACTCCGCACAGCAGCACGGCACCGACACGGTCGGGGAGTTCCAGATCGGGAGCGGCGTCCGCGGTGACGGTGACCCGGGAGCGCAGGTCCGGGTCGCTGAAGACCCGGCTGGTCAGTACGGCGCGCATACCGACGGCCGGTTCGCAGGCGAGGATCTCCACGTCGGGCCTGGCCCGCGCGACGGCTTCGGTCACCAGGCCGGTTCCGGCGCCGATGTCGACCACCGGGCCGCCGCCGAGATCGGCACCGGCCAGCAGCGCGGCGATGGCGGGGGCGCTCGCGGTCGCGGTGTGTTCCGCCGCGACCAGGTCGAAGAACTCCGCCGACGGGGTGTAGGGCGCCGGGCTCTCGGGGTCAGCGGGCCCGGGGACGCTCTCGCCCGCCACCGGGCCGGCGGCGGGGGCGGTTCCGGTGGAATCCCGGGCCGGGTCCGGGAACATGTCGCTGACCGGCAGCGGGTGCGGAGTCTCGGGCCTGACGATCTCCGGCGGTCCCAGTCGTGCCGCGAGGTCGGACCAGATACGGCACACCGCCAGGTCGTACTGTCCGGCGCGCAGGGCGTCACCGCCCTGTTCCGCTGCCTCGCGCAGACCGTCGAGCGCACTGCCGATCGCGTGCGGCCACAGATCGGTGAACACGCTCCGGAAGGTTCCGGTGGTGCCCACGACCGCGGTGGTTCCGAGGCCCAGACCACCGGTCCCCGGTCCGTCCAGGACGAAGCGGCGGTCGGCGTCCCTGCCGATGTGCAGCCTCGGGCTCCACAGGACCGGCCCGTGGGTGTCGGCCAGGGTGAGGACACCGCCGTGCGTACCGAGGGAGATCCGGTGCCAGTGCAGGGCGTGGTTGTCCCGGTCGGACGGATCGAGTTGGTGGTGCACTCGCAGGGTGAGCGGAACACCGCCGATCATGCCCTGGAGGGTGCGGAACGGCTGGGGGCCGATCCGCGCGGGCAGGGGCGCCGGGTCGGCGAAGTGCCAGGGACGCAGGGTCCCCAGTGCGCGACCGAGGATGTCCACCAGCGGGTGCATCAGGTGGATCGGAGTGGCCGCGTCCACGAAGAGCGGCTGCTGCAGGGTGATGAGCCTGCGGGCCGCTTCGGTGAAAGCACGGACAGGACCGACGTACGGATAGTGGGTGTTGATGCGGTAGCGCACTCCCCGGCGGCGGGCGTGCTGGAGGCAGTCCGTCAGTTCGGCGAGGTGCACCGGGTGTTCCTGGAGCACATGGATGCCGCGGTCCATCAGTGCCTTGGCCAGTTCGGTGCCCGCTCCTCCGGAGATCGCGGAGCTGACCACCACACACGCGGCGTCGATGTCGCCCGGGAGGTGGTCGACGTCCGTGTAGTGCGGGACGCCGAGGCTCTCGGCGTGCGCGCGGGAGGCGGCGGAGCCCCGGCTCAGGACTCCGGCCAGGACATATCCGGGACGTCTGAGGACGGCTTCGGTGTAGAACCGGCCGAAGTTGGTGCCGCAGACAAGGACGCGGAAGGGGGCCGCGGCGCTCACAGGGCGCCTTCTTCCACCGGCTCGGTGCCCGTCGTGGCGGCGGCTCCGGTGAGCCGCAGGTCGCCGGCCCCACCGCCGCGGAGGTGGCCGGCCACGGTGTCCGGGTCCAGCACATCGCATGCGAAGTGGACGCCCGGTGGCACGGCGGCCCGCAGCACGGCGTCCACCGCCAGCGCGCCGACAGCGGCCGTGAGCCGGTAGCTGCTGGCCGCCCGCAGGGTCAGTCCGGCCGTCGCCGGCTGACCGGATACGGTCCCCGACAGCTCGAAGTCCATGACGTAGTAGGGCGTGCGCCCGGCCAGGTCGAGGCCGGCGGCGAGGATCAGGCGGTCCGCCAGGTCCTCCGGGTCGGTGCCCGCGGCGAGGCGGGCGGGCAGCAGGCTGAGCAGGTTCCGTACCTGGGAGCCGGGATGGACGTTGTACCAGTCGAGCCGGTCGAGGCCCAGTCCGGTGGCGAGGCGTTCGCTTTCGCCGCTGAGGTACGGCTGTACGGCCACCCGGCCGGGAAAGCCGTCGCGTTCGGTGTCCTCGGCGGCCCGCAGCGCGCGCGGGACCCGCCGGCCGCCCCGGACGGCGGCGAGCGGCTCGCCGTAGGCCGCTCCGTCCGCGCCGCCGGAGGTGAGCGAGAGCATCAGATCCCTCGCCACCGTCGGCGAGCAGGGTTCCAGACCGCCGCAGTACGCGGTCAGACCGGTGGCGCTGTCGAGGCCCTGCCGCGCCAGCCAGCGCGGCAGGAGGCTGGACAGGCCGGGCAGGGCCCCTGCCGACAGGACGACGGTGCGGCCGTCGCGGGCCGGGTCGCCGGCCGCGCGGAGGTCCTCGGCGGCCGGGTCGTCTCCCGCCACGTCGACGCAGTGTGCTCCGGCGGCGAGCGCGGCCGAGGCCACGGTGGCGCGCAGCCGGTAGGTGGGCCCGGCGCAGTTGAGGACGATGTCACAGCCGTCGGTGAAGGCGCTCAGTCCGCCCGGCGCCCCGGCGTCCGCCCGGACGATCTCGTCGCGGCCGGTGGGCTCCTCCTCCGCGAGGGTGCGGAGCGCCGACGCGGTACGGCCGCCCAGCCGCAGCCCGGTGTGGCCGAGTGCCCGGAGTTCGCGCACGGCGGCCCGGCCCACCGCTCCGGAGGCGCCGAGGACACCGATGAGAGGTTGTTCCGTCATCGGGTGATCGCTCCCCTGGTCAGGTCGCTGAGGGTCTTGAGGATGCTGGGCGCGTGTTCGACCGACAGGCAGCTGTAGTGGTCGCCGCCGATGTCGACGATGTCCAGGTCGCCCAGGGTGAGTTCCTCCCAGTAGGCGGTGACGGCGTCCTTGCTGCCGGGGAACGGGTAGGCGCCGTCGTGCCGCAGGAAGGTGATGTCGCCGGCGTACGGCTCGGCGTCGTAGCGGGTGATGGCGAAGACGCTCTGCCGGAAGGCGAGGAACAGCCGTGTCATGTGCTCCGGTTCATAGCTGCCCGCGGAGGCGGGCACCGCCTCGCACATCCGCGCGATCCGGGTGGCGCGGGGTATGCCCGCCAGGGCCCGGAAGCGGTCGGCGACATCGGCGAATTCGGCGGGGAGCGCGGCGAGCCCGCCGTCCGGCAGGACTCCGGGGCTGCCGGCGAGGACGGCGTCGGCCGCCGCGGCCACCCGGTACTGGTCGGCGGGGAAGCCCAGCGCGGCGGGGTCGATCCCCATCATGACGGCGAAGGAGTACTCGGAGAGCAGTTCGTCGTCCAGGCGGAAACGAGGACTGTGGCTGCTGATGACGGTGAGGCTCTCCACCTCGGCCCCGGACTCGGCCAGATTGCGGGCCACTTCGGTGGCGATCAGCCCGCCGAGGCAGTAGCCCACCACATGGAAGCGCCGCCGGCCACCGGCCGTCAGGGCGCGCGCGTAGCCGGCCGCCGACTGCTCGATGAGTCCCTCCGGCGGCGCGGCGAGGAATCCGTTCAGATCGGGGACCTCCACGCCGACCACCTCGGCGAGGCCCGGGGAGCGCCGTCTGATCTCGGTGATCAGCGCCCGGTACGGCATGATCGTGGCCGTTCCGGCGTGCACCAGCACGGTCGTCGGCTCGTCCGCCGACCGCGCGCCGTGCAGCGGGACGACGGGATCGGTGCGTAGCGCGGTCCCGGCCGCCGGCCGCTCCCCCGCGCCCGCCAGGCCGCGCAGGAAGCCGGCGAGCCCGGCCACGGTGGGTCGGCGGAGCATGTGCCGCAGGACGACCTCCCATTCGAGGTCGGCCGCCCGCGGTACGCGCTCGCGCAGCCGGCCCACCATGCGGGCGACCAGCAGGGAGTCCCCGCCGAGGGCGAAGAAGTCGTCGTTCCTGGTGACCCGCTCGACCGACAGCAGTTCCGTCCACAGCTCGGCCAGGCCGCTCTCCAGATCGTCCATCGGCCCGTCGTCCACCACGGGCCGCGCGGTCTCCCGGGGCAGCCAGGTCCGCAGCAGCGACCGGTCGGTCTTGCCGTTGGCGGTGCGCGGCAGTGTGTCGACGACCTGCCACACCGCGGGGAGCATGTAGTCCGGCAGCCTGGTGGCGGCGCCACGTGCCAGTTCCCCGACGGGCACGTGGTGCCGGTCGCCCTTCAACGTGGCGATGAACACCTCCTGCCCGGTGGCGGCCAGTGGGTCCGCCGGGTCCGGCAGGGACACGACGTCCGTTGCCTCGTGCCGGGCCAGCAGTTCGCGCCACTGGCCGTGGGTGAGGAAGGACTGGCCGGTGTGTTCGCGTACGTCGGTCCAGGTACGCCCGGCGACCTCCAGGAATTCCATGGACACCAGCAGCGGACAGTTCTCGTCGCGGGTGTTCTCCACGAACACGAGCTGTCCGCCGGGCACCAGCAGCTCCCGGAGGCGGCCGACCGCCGCGTCCGCGTCGGCGGCGGCGTGCAGGGTGTTGGCGCAGACGACGACGTCGAAGGAGTTGGGCGGGAGGTTCTGCGTACGGGCGTCCTCGTCCACGTCGAAGCGCTGGTAGCGCACCCAGGCGTGGTCCGCGAAGCGCTCGCGTGCCTCGTTGAGGAAGAAGGCCGACGGGTCGGTGAACAGATAGTCCACCCCGTACTCGGCGAGTACGGGCACCAGTTCGCCCGTGGTGCCGCCGACGCCGCCGCCCACCTCCAGCACACGCAGCCGCTCCTCACCGGTGTGCGCGGCGGCGATCTCGCGCAGTGCGGCGACCACGGCCCGGTTCAGGTGCCGGATGGCCAGGTTGTCGCGGTACGCGGCGTCGGCGGCGTCCAGCGCGGCGCCGGGGAAGAGCAGATCCCTGATGCCGGTGTCCCCGGCGATCAGCTCGGGCAGCCGGTCGGCGCAGGTCCGCATGACCGCGAGGAGTTCGGTGCTCCAGCCGACCTCGTGCTCCAACCGCGCCGCTCGCCGCCGGCTCTCGTCCAGCGCGGACGCGGAGACGGCGGCGAGTCCGCCGTAGGTGTCGTCGGCGGTGTTGTGTGTCAACCGCCCCCGGCCGGTGAGGGCGCGCAGCCAGCGGCGCACGATGTGACGGTGCCGGGGAGTGGCCCGCAGGGCCGTCCCCACCTCGTCCGCCGTGTGTGTGCTGTCGTCCGCGAACAGCCCGGCCGCCGCGAGCACGCGCGTCATCTCGGCGAGGGCGACCTCGTCGAGCGCGCCGAGGAACGCCGTCAGCCGTGGGGCGTCGACGGCCGCCGAGGCTTCCCGTACGGCTTCGGCGGCCGCCTTGCGGGCGCCTTCGGCACCCGACGCCACGGGCGTGCCGCCGTCCCGGCGCGCCGTCTCGACGAAGGCGGCGAGGCGCCGGCCGCCGGCTGCGGAGTCGTCGACGACGACCGCGCCCGCGGCCACGGCCGGGTGGGCCTGTACGGCGGCCTCGACCTCGGCCAGTTCGACCCGGTAGCCCCGGATCTTCACCTGTGCGTCCTCGCGGCCGAGGAATTCGATGGTCCCGTCGGGAAGGTAGCGTCCGAGATCACCGGTGCGGTAGATCCGCTCGCCGCCGGCGGGGTCGGTGAGGAACCGCTCCGCGGTGCGCTCCTCGTCTCCGAGGTAGCCCAGGGCGACTCCCGCGCCGCCGATGTACAGCTCGCCGGGGACCCAGTCGGGCCGGGGACGCAACTCGTCGTCGAGCACGGCGAACGTCTGATTGGTCAGGGGCTTGCCGTAGGGGATGCTCGGGCGGGTGGTGTCCACCTCGCCGACACGGTGCGCGATGGACCAGATGGAGCCCTCGGTGGCGCCGCCGAGGGAGATGACCTCCAGTCCCGGGAGGACCGCGCGCGCCTCGTCGGGCAGCGTCACCGGGATCCAGTCGCCCGAGATCAGCGCCAGCCGCAGCGTCCCGTCGTCGGCGGCGGGTTCCGAGCGGAGCCAGTCGCACAGCATGTGCAGTTGGCCGGGCACCGAATTCCACACCGTGACACCGAAGTCCCGCACGAGTTCGGCCCAGTGGGAGGGGTCGCCGCGCCGGTCGGCCGCCGGCAGGACAAGGGTCGCGCCCACCGACAGCGGTCCGAACAGATCGTAGACGGACAGGTCGAAGCTCAGCCCCGCGATGCCGAGGACACGGTCCGCCGCGGTGACGGCGTGGCGCCGGTTGATGTCCTCGATGGTGTTGAGGGCCGCCCGGTGGCTGATCATCACGCCCTTGGGCGTGCCGGTGGATCCCGATGTGTAGATGACGTAGGCGAGTTGGTCGGGGTGCCGGCGTTCGCCTGACGGGTCGGACACCGTGCCTTCCGGCAGGAGGTCGACGGCGAGGCCCGACACGTTCTCCGGGAGATCGCCGATCTCGGCGAGCCAGGACTGGGTGAGGACCGTGCGGACTCCGGCGTCCGTCAGGATCGTATTGCGGCGGGCCGTCGGCTGTGCCGTGTCGACGGGCAGGTAGGCGCCGCCCGCCATCAGGGTGCCGAGGACCGCGACTGCCTGCTCCCAGCCCTTGTCCATCCAGAGGGCCACCGGCTCGCCGGACCGCAGCCCGGATGCCGTCAGCGCGTCGGCCAGGCCGCTCGCGCGGGCGGTGAGCTGACGGTAGGTCAGGGCCAGTCCGGGCGTCCGGACCGCGATGGCGTCCGGAGTGGCCCGTGCCTGAGCGAGCACCGGCTCATGGAGCAGGGTGTCCGGCAGGGGCCCGTCGGTCGCGTTGGCCTCGGCCCTGCGGGCCGCCTGGGCGGCGGGGAGAGCGATACGGGCCGGCTCGTCCCAGGCGGCCTCGCCCGCCGCGCCTTCGGCCGACAGCAGGCTCACCAGTGCGGTGTAGGCGGCGAACATGTCCTCCGCCACTCCGGCGCTGAGCGCCCCCTCCCGGATGTCCCAGGACAGGCTCAGGGTGTCGCCGCGCCGCATGACCTGGCAGTCGAGCCATACCTGCGGCGTCTGGGTGACGGCATGGGTCACCTCCGGGGGTACGCCCTCGGCGGTGGCGCCGGCACCGAGCGCGCTGGTGAAGACGACGGGCATCAGGACGGGCGCCCCGGCCCTGCGGGAGAGTTCGGCCAGCACGTCCGACCCGGTGAACAGCGGATGTCCCAGGTCTTCGAGGAGCTGCGCGCCGATGGTCCTGACCCGCTCGGTGAAGGTCGCCGGGGTGTCGAGGTCGACGGCGAGGAGTTCGAGCGAGGTGAAGTCGCCGACGATTTTGCCGATGTCCTCGTGCAGCGGCGGGCGGTCCACCGTCGGTACGTTGAGAGTGAACCGGGTGGTGCGCGACCAGCGTCCGACGGTCTCGGCGTAGGCGGCGAGCAACGCGCTCGACACGGTCAGCCCACGCCGCGCGGCCCGCTCGGCGAAGCGTTCCCGGTCGGGCGCGGCGAGCGGGAAGGCCAGCCGGCGGAAGCGCACGGGGTCGCCGGACGCGTCGTCCCGGCCCGTGCTCCCGGCTGCTCCGGTTCTGGGTTCCCAGCTTTCCGCGACGGGCAGTTCGGGGGCGGGAGGCAGCGCGTCGAGCCGCTCCGTCCAGTAGGCGCGGTCCCGGGAGTAGCCGGCGCCCTCCCCGAGGGCGCGGCGGGCCAGGACATAGTCGCGGAAGGAGATCCGGGGCGGCTCGGAGAGGGCGGAGCCCTCGTAGCGCTTCTGGAATTCGGCGAGCAGAATCCGCAGGCTGGCGTGGTCGACGGTGAGCATGTCGAAGGAGAGGTGGAGCACGGCGCGTCTGCCGGTCCTGCTCACCTCGACGTCGAAGAGCGGCCAGCGGTCGGTGGGTTTCCGCCGTACGGACATCCGCGCACGGGTGCGTTCGACAGCCGCGTCGGCCTCCGCGTCGTCGGCGAGCCCGGTGAGATCGCTGACGGTGACATCCAGCTCGGGGACTTCCGGCAGTACCCGCTGGTAGCCGTCGTTGTGGATGACAGCACGCAACATGTCGTGCCGCTGGACGAGTTCGCGCCAGACGGCGGTGACGCGCTCCGCGTCCAGGTCGGGGTATTCCAGCTCGACATAGGCGTGGCAGCCGATGCCCCCGTAGGCGTAGGCGTCGGTGCGGCCGATGAGATAGGCGGCCTGGATGTCCGTCAGCGGAAACGGTTCGTGGCGCCCGGCCGCGTCGCCGCGCAGCACGGGCTCTCCCGCTTCCAGATGGCGCAGGATCGCCTCCTTGTGCGTCCGCAGCTCCGCCCGGCGTTCGCCGGTGAGACGGCCCTGCGGGGCCCGGAAGCGCAGTTGTCCGTCCTGAGCCCACAGGACCACGCCCTCGTCGGCGCAGCGGGCCAGCAGTTCAGTGATGTTCACAGTTCTCCGGTTTCATAAGGGGTCGCGTGGGCCGCGAGGATGCGGGTGACGTCCGCGCCGAGGGCCTCGATGGTCGGTGCCGCGAAGAGACGCCTGACGGGGACGGCGGCGCCGAGACGGCGCTCGATCGCGGTGATCAGACGGAGCGCGGAGAGGCTGTCGCCACCGATGGTGAAGAAGTTGGCGTTCCGGTCCAGTACCGGTCCCGGCACATGCTCCTGCCACAGTTCGGCGAGTGCGGTCTCGACCTCGCCCCGCGGTGGCTCGGCGCCGGCCGAGACCGTCTCCTGTCCCGCTGTGCGGACCAGGGCGTTCCGGTCGACCTTCCCGTTGGCGGTGAGCGGCAGTTCGGGCAGCAGCAGCACGCGGGAGGGGACGGCGTAGGCGGTCAGCCGCTCGGCGAGCCAGCCGAAGAGGTCTTCGGTGAGGTCGTACGGCTCCGGCTCGCGCTCCGCTGTCTCCGCTCCGGGGGCCCGGCCGCCGCGCGGTGCGTCCGCGCCCGCTCCGGCGTTCGGTGGCACCGTGACCCGTGCGGTGTCCCGTGGCACGGCGAAGGCGACAAGCCGCTTGGCGGTGCGCTCTCCCACCGCGACCACGGCGGCCCGCGTGACGTCCGGGTGTGCTTCCAGGGCTGCCTCGATCTCGCCCGCCTCGACGCGGTGCCCGGCTATCTTGAGCTGGTTGTCGAGGCGGCCGAGGAACTCCAGCATCCCGTCGCCCCGGTAGCGCCCGAGGTCTCCGGTGCGATACCAGCGCCGGCCGTCCCGCACGACGAACTTCTCGGCGGTGCGGACCGGATCGGCCAGATAGCCGCGCGCCAGCCCCCTGCCGCCGATCCACAGTTCTCCGGGTGTCCAGTCGGGGCAGTCCCGGCCGGTCGCGTCGACCACTCTGTAGTGCTGTCCGGTCAGCGGGCGTCCGTAGGGAATGGACGGCCACCGGGGGTCGACCTCGTCGACGGTCAGGGTGTTCGACCAGATGGCGGCCTCCGTCGCGCCGCCCATGGCGACGAACCGGCAGGGCCGGGCCGTCCGTGCCCTGAGCCGGCCGGGAAGGTCGAGGCCGATCCAGTCGCCGGAGACCAGGGCGGTGCGCATGCCGCGTATGCCGCTCTCCTCGGAGCCTCGCTGTTCGTCGGCGTCGAGCAGCAGGTCGAGCAGGGCGGGCACGGTGTTCCACACCGTCACGTCGTGCCGGCCCACCAGCCCCGGCCAGCGTGCCGGCTCGCGTCGCAGCTCCTCCGTGGGCAGCAGCACGGACCCACCGGCGGACAGCAGGCCGAAGATGTCGTACACCGACAGGTCGAAGTCCAGTGCCGACAGGGCGAATACGCGATCGTCCTCGCCGATGCCGTGCCGGGCCCCGATGTCCGCGACGGTGTTCCAGGCGGAGGCGTGGCTCATCTCGACACCCTTGGGCTCACCCGTCGAGCCCGATGTGAAGATCACATAGGCGAGCGCGTCGGGAGACATCTCCCGTGGCGCCGGCAGCGGTGGTGCCTCCTGGGTGGCCTGGAACGACAGAACGCGTGGCGCTGCCCCGCCCGTCTCGCCGTCCCGCTCCATGACAGCGGGCCAGTCGCCGACCACCAGCCGGAAGCCGGCCGTGGCGCGTATCCGCTCCAGCCGGGCGGCAGGCTGTTCGAGGCCCAGTGGTACGTAGGCGGCGCCGGCCGCGATCACGCCCAGCACGGCGGCGATCTGTTCCGGACCCTTGGGAAGCGTGATGGCGACCAGGTCGCCTTCCCGGACGCCCGCGGTCACCAGGGCGGCGGCGGTCCGCAGCGCCTGCCGCGCGAGCGTGCCGTAGCCGACGCCCGTACCGTCCGCAGTGACCAGGGCTGTACGGCCGGGACGGTGCGCGGCGCGCGCGAAGAACGCCTGGTGCAGGAGCGCGGGAGGCACCTGCTCCAGGCGCGCCTCCCGGGCCGCGGCGGCGCGCCGCTCCCGCTGGGCGGCGGGCAGCAGGTCGGGAAGAGGCGATGCCCAGTCGCTCGTCACGAGGTGACGCAGCAGCCGCGTATGGGCGTCGAACATGGCGTCGAGTACGCCCGCGCTGAACAGTTCCTCCACCGCGTCCCAGGTGATGACCAGTGCCCCGGCCTCCTCGGTGACCTGGTTGTCCAGGCAGACCTGCGGTGACTGCGAGATGCCCCAGACCTTCGCCGGGAAGCCGGTGCCGGGACCGTCCAGCGCCGCGTCACCGACCCCGATGGCACTGGTGAACACCACGGGTGCGGCAGCGTCCACGGTGCCGGTGCGACGGCCGAATTCGCGCAGCAGCCAGTCGACCGGCACATCCTGGTGGTCGAGATCCTCGGCCTGGCGCCGCTGAAGCGCGGCGGCGGCGGCCCGCCACCCGTGCTCCGTACGGCGGTAGCCCGCCAGGGACAGCGAGGTGAAGTCCCCCAGCACACGGTGGATGTGGGGATGCACATCACGCCGGTTGAACAGCGTGAGGGTGACGGTGAGCGCGTCGGTCCCGCTCCAGGCCGCCAGTACCTCGCAGTACAGGGCGAGCAGCACGGTGGACGGTGTGAGGCCGTGCCGGGCGGCGCCCTCCTTGAGGATTTCCCAGTCCGTCGCGGCCAGGCGCAGCCGGCGCCGCGTGAAGGCCGGCGCGCCGAGCGTCGAGGGGTCGCGGTCGAAGGGCAGCGCCGGAGGCGGTGGCAGTTCGGCCAGCCGTCCCCGCCAGTGCTCGCGGGCCCGGATGACCGAGGCGGGATCGGCGGGAAGCTGGGTGAGGTAGTCGCGGAACGAGACGTCGACCGGCGGCAGCCGCAGGTCCGGGTCGGCGTAGAGGGCGTTGAGTTCCGCGTAGAGGGTGGTGATGGAGAGCGCGTCGAGGACGAGGTAGTCCAGGCCGACGCCGATCCGGGTCCTGGTGCGGCCGGTGCCGTCCGGGTAGCGCACCGCCTCGATCGCGAACAGCGGCCACCGCGCGGGGTCGCGTACCTGGTGGGACATGCGCTCGCGCAGGTGGGCCAGCGCCTCAGGGGCCCCTTCGGGATCCACGTCCCGAGTCGGTATGCGCGGGGCCGGGACGGCGGGCAGGACGCGCTGCGCGCCGTCGGTGACGACCGCGCGCAGCATGCCGTGCCGTCGCACGAGGGTCGCCCAGGCCCGCTCCATCCGGTCGAGGTCGACATCGGCGCCGTCGAACTCGCTGTAGTGCCAGGTGCCGACGCCGCCGAGGGTGAAGCCGGGATCACGGCCGGTGTGATAGGCCGCCTGGACATCGGTCAGCGCGAACGGCTCGTGGGCGTGCGCGGGATCGGGCACCAGGACAGGCCGCGTGGCCTCGGCGGCTCCCGTCGTGGGGCTCAGCGTCCGGCAGAAGTGCTGGAGCACGGGGTGGGTGAACAACGCGGCGACCCGGGCACCGGGGTAACCGGCGGCGTGCAGCCGGCCGATCAGGCGGGTGGCGATGAGCGAGTCTCCGCCGAGCCGGAAGAAGCTGCTGTCCCTTCCGATGTCGCTCACTCCGAGGAGTGCGGCCCATGCGGAGGCGACCGCGGTCTCCACCGGGCCGGCCGGCGCGCTGGTCGGGACGGTCTCCTCGCCTGCGGCGTCCGTCAGGGCCCGGCGCACGGCGGTCCGGTCGAACTTGCCGTTGGCGGTCAGTGGCAGATCGTCAAGGACCAGGATCCGTTCGGGAACCATAGGGGCCGGCAGCCGTTCTGCGACCCGGGCGCGGAGCTCGTCCGCCTGGGGCGCCGGACCGCGTGCCGACACGGCCGCGGCCAGCCTCCGGACCGGTGTCTCCAGGACGGTGGCGACCGCGTGCCGGACGGCCGGGTCGGCCTCCAGCGCGGCTTCGACTTCGCCGAGTTCGACGCGGTGACCGCCGAGCTTGACCTGGTGGTCGGCGCGGCCGAGGAATTCCAGGACGCCGTCGGGCCGGTAGCGGGCCAGATCACCACTGCGGTACCAGCGCTCGCCGTCGTACTCGACAAAACGCTCGGCCGTGCGCTCCGGGTCCGACCGGTAGCCGGTCGCCACACCGCGGCCACCGACCCACAGCTCTCCGGTGACCAGGTCCGGACAGTCTCGTCCACGACCGTCGACCACGCGCGCCCGTGTGTTGCGCAGCGGGACCCCGTACGGCACGGACTTCCAGGCAGGGTCGGGTTCGGCCACCTCGAAGACGGTCGAGTGGACCGCCGCCTCCGTCATGCCCCCGAGCGCAACGAAGCGGCAGCCCGGGACGAGGGCGCGCAGCCGGCCGGGCTGGTCGAGTCCGATCCAGTCACCGCCGAGCAGGACCATGCGCGGGGAATCGCCCAGGCCCGTGTCCTCGGCCGCCGCCATCAGCAGGTCGAGCAGGGCCGGTACACACTGGATCAGTGTCACCCGGTGTGCGCGTACGAGCCGGGCCCAGTGGTGGGCGTCCCTGCGGTGCTCCTGCCCGACGGCGACCACCTGGCCGCCGAGGGACAGCGGGGTGAAGATGTCCCAGGTGGCGAGGTCGAAGTCCAGGGCGGAGATCGCGAGGGTGCGGTCGCCGGGACCGAGGCCGAGCTGGTCCTCCAGCGCCTCGATGGTGTTGACGACGGCGCGGTGCGGCACCTCCACTCCCTTGGGCAGCCCTGTGGAGCCCGAGGTGAAGAGCACATAGGCGGGCAGTGCGGGGTCCGGCCGGGCGACCGGTCCCGGTTCCTCGGTGAGCGCGTCCTCCAGAAGCAGCACCGGAGTTGGCGAGGCGTCCGCGCACAGGTGCGCGTGGGCCCGGTCGGTGAGTACGGCGGACGGGCTCGCGACGGCGTGGATACGCGCGCGCCGTACGGCGGGCTGTTCCACTCCGACGGGTGCGTAGGCGGCGCCGGCGGCCAGTACGCCCAGCACGGCGGTGATCTGGTCGGCGCCCTTGGGCAGGGTCACCGTCACCACGTCGCCCTCACGCACCCCGTGACGGCGCAGATGCGCGGCCACCCGCCGTGCCGCCCGGGCGAGTTGGCCGTAGGTCCGGGTGTCGCCGTTCTCGCGGACGACGGCGGTGCGCCGGGGCTCCGCCTCGGCGAGCCGGAAGAAGCGCGTGTGCAGGGCGCGGTCCGGAAGCGGTGTGGGCGGCAGCGCCGCGACCGCTCGCCGGGCCGGCACGCCGGGGTCGAGCAGGGCGCCGACGGGCCGGGCCCAGGCGGCGGCGTCCGTGACAAGGCCGGTGATCAGCCGGCGGTACGCCTCGAAGGCCGCCTCCGGAACGCCGGGCTCGAACAGGCCGTCGCGTACGTCCCAGTTGAGGAGGAGGCCGCCGTCGAGTTCGGTGACCTGCGCGTCCAGAAACACCTGCGGGCCCTGGGAGATGATCCAGACGGGCCGGCCGAAGGACTTCTGGACGTCCTGCTCGAAGATCTCGCCCAGCCCGATGGCGCTGGTGTAGACGACGGGTGCGAGCACCGGGGTGCCCTCGACGCGTGCCAGGTCACGCAGCACCTCCACTCCGCTGTACGCGCCGTGGGAGATACCGGTCTGAAGCCGCTCCTGCACCTGCCGGGCCTGGCAGGCGAAGGGCAGCGGGGCGCTCATGTCCGCGTCGAGCAGGACCGAGCTGCTGAAGTCGCCGACGAGTCGCGCCACTTCGGGCGTGAACATCTCCCGGTCGAACACCGGGAGGTTGAGCAGGAAGCGCGGGCTGCCGCTCCAGGCGGCGATGACCTCGGCGAAGGCTGTGGCGAGAGCGGCCGCGGGGGTGATGCCATGGCGGCGGGCGGCGCCGAGCAGCGCGGCCTTGGCCTCCGGACCGAGCCAGTGGTGCAGCCGCCTGGAGTGGGTGAGTGTCTTGTCGTCCGCCTGTACCGGGGTGAGCGGGTCCACGGTGGTCGGCAGTCGTGGCGCGCGGGGCAGTTCGGCCAGCCGTTCCCGCCACCAGGCGGCGTGCTGTTCGCGCTCGGGGCTCCGGCGGCGCTCATGTTCGACGAGGTACTGGCGGTAGTCGAGGGTGAGTCCGGGAGGCGCGTCGTCCGGTGACTCGTAGAAGCGCCGCAGGTCGGAGAGGAGAACCCGCAGGCTCAGGGCGTCTCCGGCCATCATGTCGAGGTCGAGCTGCAGGCGTGTCCCGCCGCCCGGGAGCAGACACAGAGCGGCCTGGAAGACCTGGCCGGCCGCGATGTCCGCACGTGCGTGGGTGTGGTGTTCGCGTAGCCGTTCCAGTTCCGATCCGGCCTCGTCGGCGGTCAGTTGGCGCAGGTCGTGGAGGGTGAGTCCGGTGCTCGCGGCTCCGAAGCTCTGGCGGCCCTCGTCGTCGAAGACGGCCCGGAGCATGCCGTGCCTGTCCACCAGTGCCTTGAGCGCGTTGTCGAGCCGGCCGGGATCGACACCGTCACCGTCCAGCTCGACATAGAAGTGCGCGGCGACACCGCCCAGGGGCTGGCCGTCCTGGCGGCCGATCCAGTAGGCGTGCTGCATCGTCGCCAGCGGGAAGGTCCCCGCCTCCGCCGCCCGCTCACCGCCGGGCGGGGTGCGGGCCGCGAGCTGCCCGGCGGGCGGTGTGTCGCACCGGGCCTTCTCCGTCAGCAGACGCGTCCAGGCGTCCAGGGTGGGGTCACGGGTGAGGTCCTGGAAGGTGACGGCATTGCCGCCGCGGCGCCAGTCGCCGACGAGGGCCATCAACGTCAGTGAGTCAAGGCCGAGTTCGAAGAGGTCACGGTCGCCGTCCACCTCCTGCGGGGTCATGTCCAGCGCGCGCGCCACCGCTTCGCGCACCGCCGCCGGTGAACAGGCTGGGCGGTTCGCGGAGCCGTCCTGCGGTGTCTGTGCCGTGGAGGCCGGTTCATCGCTCACTGACGGGGGGTCCTTCCGGTCGGAGATGTGGTGCGCGGGTTCGTCGGCGAACACCGAGCGGCGTTCCGCTCACGCCCGGTCCGGCTCGGTCCGGCAGAGGCCCGACCCGGCGTCACATGGAAACGATTATCATTTCAATGAGCTTATCGTAGACAGATGACAGGGCTGCGCGCCAGCACCCGGGCAGACGGCGATGAAAGGCAGACACCGTGAACAACACCCAACCCACCTGGCCCGAAGCCGAATCGGAGCGCTATCGCGCCGCCGGACACTGGCAGGGCGTGACCTTCGGCACGTCCTTGCGCCGCTGGGCGGCGGAACACCCCGAACGCACCGCCCTGGTCGACGGAGACCGGCGCTGGACCTACGCGGACCTGGACGCCGAGGCCGACCGCATCGCCCACGGGCTGCGCGGACTGCGGCTGGGCAGGGGGGACCGGGTGGTGGTCCAGCTCCCGAACCGCGCCGAGTTCGTGCTGGTCTGGTTCGGCCTCCAGCGGCTCGGCGCGGTACCCGTCCACGCCATGCCCGGCCATCGGCGCAAGGAGATCGGTCATCTCGTACGCGTCTCCGGGGCCAGCGCCTGTGTCATCCCCGACCGGCACGCGAGATTCGACCACCGTGAACTCCTGCGGCAGACACTCGCCGAGCAGGGACCCGGGGGCTCACTGCGCCATGTCGTGGTGGTCGGCGACCCCGGTCCGCACAGCGACTTCATCCGGTTCGAGGAGCTGCGCCGGGCGGCCGGACCCGTGAACGGCCTCGCCGGGGACGACGGCGGGGCCGACCCCGGCGACCTGGCCCTGCTGCTGCTCTCCGGCGGCACCACGGGACTGCCGAAGCTCATCCCCCGGACGCACGACGACTACAGCTACAACGCGCGCGCCTGCGCCGGCGTCTGCGCGCTCGACGCCCGTGCCGTGTATCTGGCGGTGCTCCCGATCGGCTTCAATTTCACACTGTCCTGTCCGGGAGTGCTCGGTACGTTCTTCACGGGAGGAACCGTCGTCATCGCTCCGGATCCCAGCCCTCAGACCGCGTTCGCGCTCATCGAGCGGGAAGGGGTGACGATCACCTCGCTCAGTCCGCCGCTCGTCCCGCACTGGATGGACGAGGCCGCGTCCGGGGTGTCGGACATCAGCAGCCTCGCGGTGGTCCAGGTCGGCGGAGCGCGGCTGCCCGACGGTCTCGCGCGTGAACTGGGGCCGGCGCTCGGCGTCACGGTGCAGCAGGTCTTCGGCATGGCGGAGGGCCTGATCAACCTCACACGTCTTGACGATCCGGAAGAGCTCGTCTGCACCACTCAGGGACGTCCGGCCTCACCGGACGACGAGGTCCTCGTGGTGGACTCGGAAGGCCGGCCGCTGCCGGACGGCACACCGGGTGAGCTGCTGACCCGGGGACCGTACACACTGCGCGGTTACTACCGGGCCGAGGAACACAACAGGACGGCCTTCACGGCGGAGGGCTTCTACCGGACAGGCGATGTCGTACGGCGCCTCCCGTCCGGGCATCTTGTGGTGGTGGGCCGGATCAAGGACCAGATCAATCGCGGCGGCGAGAAGATCGCCGCGACCGAGGTGGAGGAGCAGCTGCTGACACATCCGGCCATCACCTCCGCCGCCCTGGTCGGCGTGCCCGACGACCGCTGGGGCGAGCGCGCGGTCGCGTTCGTCGTGTGTACGGACGCCGTTCCGCGCGCCCGTGAGCTTGCCGCCTTCCTGAAGGGCCGCGGGCTGGCGGACCACAAGGCTCCGGACGAGGTGGTGGAGGTCGCCCACCTGCCGCTGACCGCCGTCGGGAAGATCGACAAGGCGGCACTGGCCCGGCGGCTGACGCAGGCGTGAAAGGCGGGAGGGGAGCGTACGCGTACGCTCCCCTCCCCATCGGCCTTCCGACGCAGGACCTCAGTGTTCCGCGCGGCCCAGGACCTGGTCCACGGGTCCGGACTCGGCCACCCGCCCCGCGTCCAGGACGACAATCCGGTCCGCGCAGCGAGCGGCCGCCGCCGGGTCGTGCGTGACCAGTACGACCGTCAGCCCCAGCGAGCTCCGCAGAGAGTCCAGCAGCGAGAGGACGGCGGCCCCCGTCTCCGGGTCGAGCGCCGAGGTGATCTCGTCACAGACCAGGACACGCGGACCGGCGGCCAACGCCCTGGCCAGATTCACCCGTTGGCGCTGGCCGCCGGAGAGCTCACCGGGCCTGCGCCGGAGCATCTCCGGTGTGAGGCCGACCAACGCGAGCAGCCGGTCCGCCTCCTGCTCCGCCCGCTCGGCCGGCAGCCGTCGTATCCCCGTCAGCGGGCGCAGCAGGGCGACACGCACCGATTCACGCGGGTTGAGCGCGCCACGCGCGTCCTGCGGTACGAGGTGAACCGCGCCGCCGCCGTCGGGATCCGGGGCGTCCTCCCGCCATATGACACTGCCGTGGGCGGGCCGGTGAAGCCCGGCGAGACAGCGGGCGAGGGTGGTCTTCCCCGAGCCGGACGGGCCCATCACCGCGGTGCAACTGCCGCCCTCGACGGTGAGAGAGACACCGTGCAGCACCGGCTCCCGGCCATGGACGGCCGTCAGTCCCCGCACGGACAGCCGCCCGCCGGAGCTCGGGCCGCCCGTGGCCCGGCCGCCGACCGGACCGTCCGGCCGGCCCCGTACGGGAGCGGTGGCCGACGGGGTCCGCGGGGAGCGGGGTGCGGCGATCCGGCCGTCCTCCAGCCGGATCACCTCGTCCGCCGCGGCGGCGATCCAGGCCGGATCGTGGCTGACCAGCACCGCGGCCCGGTCGCCGTGGCCCAGCACGTCGGCGAGCAGCCGGCGCATCCGGGCTGCCAGGACCGTGTCCAGGCTGCTGGTGGGTTCGTCCAGGACCAGCAGACTCGGCGAGCCCGCGAGCGCGAGAGCGAGAGCCACCCGCTGGGCCTGCCCGCCCGAGAGCTGATGCGGCAGGCGCCGCTGGAACGCCCGGTCGGCGGGCAGCCGTACCGAGGAGAGCAGCGACTCGACCTCCGCGCCCACCTCCCGGGCACCCGACACTCCCGACCGCAGTCGTACCGCCTCGGCCACCTGCTTGCCGATGCGCAGCGCGGGGTTGAGTGACGAGGCGGGGTCCTGGCCGAGGAACGACACCACCCGTCCCCGCAGCCTGCGGGCCTCCGCCCGGCCGAACGGGTCGAGCCCGGCCACCCGGACGGTGCCGCGGCGGCGTTCCAGGCCGGGGCGGACATGGCCGAGCAGGCTGAACGCGAGACTGCTCTTGCCGGAACCGGACCGCCCCACCACACCGAGCACCTGCCCGCGCGCCACGGACAGGGTGGCGTCGAGGAGGACGGGCGGGCCCCCGGTGACCGGACCGATCGTCAGTCCTCGGACCTCGGCGAGTGTGTCGCCGCCGGTCATACGGCGCCCCCGCCCACCGCGTCCGCCAGCCGTCCCGCCAGCAACCCGACGCAGACGGACAGCACCACCAGCAGCAAAGCCGGAGCGAGGAAGGGCGCCATCGCCAGGGACGCTCCCGGGATGTTCTCGTTCACCATGCGCCCCCAGTTGGGCGCCGACCCGCCACGGCCGAGGCCGAGAAAACCCGCGGTGGCCGCGAGGTGCAGTGAGGCGACCAGCCGGAGCGCGGTGTCCAGCAGGACGGGCCCGGCGATGTTGGGCAGCACGTCATGGCGCAGTACGGACCGCCCGCTGTCGCCCCTGGCCCGGGCGACCTCCACATATCCGCTGGTCAGGATGGCGTCCGCGGCAGCGCGCAGGACTCTGACCGAGAAGGGCGCGGTGGCCAGGGCGACGGCCGCGACAACCGCCGAGTCGCTGCCGGGAAAGCCGGCGGCCAGCACGAGGACGAGCAGGAGGGCCGGCAGCACGGCCAGCGCGTCGACCACCCGGAGGACGAGGTCGCCGAACCGCCGGGACACCAGGGCGGCCAGGACTCCGGCGGCCACACCGATGACGCCCGCGACCGCTGTCCCGGCCATGGCGATGAGCACGATCGTCCGGCCTCCGCTCAGCACCCGGCTCACGACGTCCCTGCCCAGGATGTCGGTCCCCAGGAGGAACTGCCCGTCCGGCCGCTGGAAGGGCGCCGCCAACTGCTCGGTGGGACTGTGCGGAGCGGCCAGTGGGCCCAGCAGCGCGAGCAGGACGACCAGGAGCGCGGGGGCCCCGGTGACCAGGAGCCACCGGCCCGGCCGCGCCGGGTGGCCACGCGGTACCCGCCGCTCCTCCGTCATGACACTCGTCATCCGTCGTGCCTTCCTCGCGCGTCGAGCGAGCGCGCGCAGATGTCTCCCAGCAGGAGGATCACCAGCATCACCGCGGCGAGAGCGGTGGCGATGCCCTGGACCATCGGAATGTCCCGTGCGGCCACGGCCAGCCGCAGTTCGCGGCCGATCCCCGGGTAGTCGAAGACGCTCTCGACGACCACGGCGGAGCCGACCAGCGCGCCGGTGGTGAGGGTGAGCGCCTGGACGGCCGGCCCCGCCGCGTTGGGGAGGATGTGGCGCACCGCGAGGCGCACTCCGCGTACACCGTTCAGCCGGGCCGATTCGCCGTACGGCGTGGCCGCCACATCCGCGACGGAGACACGGAAGAGCCTGGTGGCCACGGCCAGGCCGACGGCGCTGAGGGTCAGGACGGGCAGCACCAGTGCGAGCGGCACATCGAGCGGTGTACCGCCCAGCGGTACGAGCGACACCTGCGGCAGCAGCCGGAGCCAGACCGCCGCCACCGTGATCAGCAGCGACGCGAGTACGAACTCGGGTATTCCGGCGGCGACTTGCGCTGCGGCCGAGACCCATCGGTCGGCGGCGCCGCCGCGCAGCCCGGTCCAGAGACCGAGCAGCGCGGCCAGCGGCGCGGTGACGGCGAGGGTCAGGCCCGCCAGCAACAGGCTGTTGGGCAGCCGGGTGGTGAGGACGTCCCTGACCGCGCGATGCCCCACGAAGCCGGTACCCAGGTCGCCGCGGACGGCGCCCGACACCCAGGCGCCGTAACGCTCGGCGGCGGGCCGGTCCAGACCGAGTTCGGCACGGACCTCGGCGCGTTCCGCCGGCGAGGCGTCCACCCCGGCGACCGCGCTGACCGCGTCGCCCGGCAGTACAGCCGTGGCCGCGAAGATCGCCGCCGACAGCACCACCAGCAGAACGGCCGCGCCGGCCAGACGACGGCCCACGAAGGAGAGCCAGCTCACGCCAGGGACGCCTGGGAGAAGCCCGGGAACTGCTCGAAGAGGTCGTCCTGTATCCCACTGACCCTCTTGGTCTGGGCGTTCAGATTCGGCTTGAAGGCGGGCAGCACCTGGTTTCCCTCCTCCCAGCGCTCGCGTTGTGCCCGCGCGCCCATCTCCCTGGCCTTGCCCTGGTCGCTCTGGGCACGTGCCTGCGCCACCAGGGCATCGACCGCGGGCCGCTTCCAGCCGAACGCCGACGGCGAGCCGGCGGCCGTGTTCATCTGGTAGGTCGACAGCGCGGGGATCGGCATCTGGTACGCGGCAGCCAGCGGCAGGCGGCTGTAGGCGGCGAAGTCGGCGAAGAGCTGCCCGGCCGGCAGCTCACGGACGGACGCCCGGACACCCACCTTCTTCAGGTCCTCGACGAAGAGCGTGGCCATTTCCACCATCCCCGGTGTCTCGGGACCCGTGGTCAGTACGACCTTCATTCCGTCGGCCCCGGCCGCCTTGAGCAGCCTTCGGGCCGCGGCCGGGTCGTGGGCACGCTGAGGCAGGCTCGCGGCGTAGTCCGGAAACCCTATGGCGGGCAGGTCATTGCCCACCTCGGCGTTTCCGTAGAACACCGTCCGCACCATCGCCTCACGGTCCGCGGCGAGCTTGAACGCCTCACGTACCCGCGGATCGTCGAACGGCTTGACGCCCATGTTCATCTGGAACGACAGCCCGACCAGATACGGGCTCTTCGTGGGGACGAGTTCGACGTTCGCGCTGTCCGCGAGGGTGCGTGCGGTGACGGGTGACAGGTCGTGCGCGAAATCGACCTCGCCGCTGGTGAGCGCACCGGCGCGGGCCGTCGAGTCCGCGATCGACCGCAGCTCCAGGCCGTCGAGACGGGGCACATGACCGTAGTGCTCGTCGTAGCGCGTGAACACCGCGCCCTGGCCCGGTGTGAACTCGCTGAGCTTGAAGGGTCCACAGCTCGGCATGCCCGGGGCGAAGTGTTTCGTCCCGTCCTTGACGATCAGGAAGTTGCCCTGGCACAGGATCATGCGACCGTCCGCGATGGGCCGGCGTGTGGGCAGTACGACCTTGAGGTCGCCGTCCGCCCTGGCGCGCGAAAGATCGAAATTCGCCGCGGCGAGCTTGTAGACGGGCAGCATGCTGTTGCCGGCGAGGACGGACAGCGAGTGCAGGATGTCGGTGGAGGTCAGCTTCGAGCCGTCGGTGAAACGGACGCCGGGCCGGATGTGCAGGGTGTACGTGGACAAGTCCTTCGCCATGTCGATGCCCTTGAGCACGCCGTAGCGGACGCCGTCGGGTGCGGTGGGATCGAGATTGCCCAGCGTGCCGTGCCAGGCCCGGGCGCGGACCAGGTCCAGTGCCGAGGGACCGTTGAAGAAGTCGAGCGTCTCGGAGGCACCGCCTCCGACGAAGGCCGCGCGAAGCGTACCTCCGGTGCGGGATGTGGAGCCGTTCTTCGTCTTCGGGTCGAGCGCGGGATCGTCCGTAGAACACGCCGCCAGCAGGCCGGGCCCCAACGCCAGGGCCGCGGCCCCGGTGGCGCTGCGGCGGAGGAAGGCGCGGCGGTCGAACTGTCTGGACATGCTTCTCCTTGACGATCTGCTGAACTGAACGAAGTGGGCGCACGGGCGGGCGTGGAACACCGGCCGCGTGCGGAGTGAGAGGGCAGCGCCGGCGCCCGGGCCGCGAAACCGGACGGGCCGTCACACGGTGACGGTCCCGGGCACCCCACGTCGGCGGGGGCGGCCTGTGGCGCGGGGGTGGTGCACGTACGTCAGTCCTCCGCACCCCGACGCAGGGTGACAGCGCCGGACGGGCAGGCCCGGACGGCATCGCGTACGGCACGCAGCTCCGAGGCGGGCGGTGTCTCGTCCAGCACGACCACCAGACCGTCGTCGTCCCCCTGGTCGAAGACGGCCGGCGCGGCAAGCACGCATTGTCCCGCTCCCACGCAGAGATGCCGCTCGGCACTGACCCGCTCCGGCCCGACCGCCTGGCTTGTCGCGCTCACGCAGACCTCTCCTCCACCGCCTCGATGGCGCTGCTGGCGCGGCGCCCTTCCTACGCTAATTGATAATGACATCCATATTCAACACTTGGAGACAGGTCTCTTCCGCGAGGGGGCCGGGTGCGGCGTGGAATGCCCGTCGGCAGCCGCCCGGACGGCCCGGATCGGAGAGGTCGCCCGAGGGCCGCCAACCCGTGACCGCCGGAACTCCGGGCGGCTCAGAGGCCGAAGGCGCCGCCCTCGACCAGGATCAGCAGACCGAGCGTGACAAGCACCAGGGGAAGCAGGATGTGTCCCCAGCGGCCGAGGGTCCTGGCAATGACCGGTCGGGTGGCGAAGAACCGACCCGCGACACACCACACGCCGACCAGGACGAGGAAGACGACGGCGTACAGGCTCGTCCCGCCGGCGCCGGCGGTGGCGAAGACCGGGACGTAGACGCCGATGTTGTCGCCGCCGTTGGCGAACGTGACCGCGGCGACCTCCCACTGGTTCGGACCGCCGCCCTCCTTCACCTCGCCGTCAGCGCCGTCAGCGCCGTCAGCGTCGTCACGGTGAGCGCTCCAGGCTTGCCAGGCCGCCTTGAGACCGAGCACCAGCGGAAGCAGACCGAGATAAGGAATGACCGCCCCGGGCAGGAACGAGGCACCGAAGGCGGCAGCGACGGCGACGGCGAGGATCGCCATGAAGCCGAGGTACTGCCCGAGGACGATCCGGCCGGCCGCGCCCCGGTGACCGGCTCCCCGGGCGAAGAACAGGGACAGGATCAGAATGTCGTCGACGTTCGTGACGGCGAACAGGCCGACCGCCTGCCCGGTGATGCCCACGTTCACAGGCCGGTCACGTCCTCCGCCCGACGACTACGACGCGATGACCCTACGCGGGACGTCGGGGCGCCATGGCAGCCCGCCCCTCCGTCCCGCACTTCGGACGCCCGGCTCCGGCGCCCCCGGGCCGGTCCGGTACCTCAGGACCTCCAGTCGATCTTGAAGACCCAGGCATGCCGCCCCGCCTTGCGGGCCGCCGCCGGTACGTCCACGACCAGCGCGCCGTTGGCCGTACGCCAGGTCAGCGGCCGGTGATGACCCAGCATGGTGATGCGGTCGCCGGGCCTGACGGGCACCGGCGCGCCGACCGTGAGGGTGCTGCCCGGCTCGGCCAGGGAGTGGATGTAGAACGCCTCGTTGGGCTTGACGGTGAAGCGCAGGTCCTCGCCGAGCTGCGGCATCCTCGCCCAGTACGTACTGCCGTAGATCGCCTCGCCGTTGACCTTGAGCCACTCCCCCGTCTCACGGAGCCTGCGCTCCATGATCTCCGGGATGGTGCCGTCGGCACGCGGTCCGATGTCCAGTAGGAAGTTGCCGTTCTTGGAGACGATGTCGACCAGGGAGTGGATGACCTCCTCCGTCGTCATATAGCGGTCGTCGGGTGTGGCGCGGTTGTAGCCGTACGAGCGCGGGTCCAGGCCCCTGCTGGCCTCCCACTTGGCGGTGACGACGGTGTCGTACGTCGTGTATTCGGGTGTGGTGAAGTCGTGCGGGGCGATGCCCGAACGGTCGTTGACGGTCACGCCGATCGGCCGGGCGCGGTTCTTCGCGTGGTTGAAGTACTCGGCAAGCACCCGGTGGCTGTCGTTGTCACCGCCGATGTCACACCAGATGACCTCTGGGTCGTAGTTCTCGATCAGCTCCAGCATCTGCGGGGCCTGGAGATCCCTGATGTAGTCCTTGCCCGCCGCATGGCCGGTGTACGGCAGGGGTTCGAGGGTGTACGGATTGCGCGGCGCGTGCCCCTGCCAGGGGCTGTCCGGGTTGAACCACTCCGGCATCGAGAAGTACAGGCCCCGGTGGAGTTCCGGCGCGTAGCGGCGTGAGGCATCGAAGAGTTCCCTGACGATGTCCCTCCTCGGCCCCATCTTCACGGAGTTGCGGTCGGACACCTTGGTGTCCCACAACGCGAAGCCTTCGTGGTGTTTGGACGTCAGGACGTGGTACTGGGCGCCCGCGTCGCGGAAGAGCTCGACCCAGGCGCGCGGGTCGAACCGTTCGGCGCGGAACTGGGGGATGAAGTCGTCGTAGGCGAAGGACTCACCGTAGGTGTCACGGTGGTAGGCGTAGGTGGGATTGGCGGGGTCCTGCATCTGGGCCCAGTACCACTCGGCGTACTGGACGCCGACCGGCGCCCAGGCGGGCACCGAGTAGACCCCCCAGTGGATGAAGATCCCGAACTTGGCGTCCTGGAACCAGTAGGGCGCCTGATGCGTGTTCAGGGAATCGTCCGTGGGCCGGTAGTCGGGCACCCCGAGGGTCAGGTCGAGAGCGGTGCCGGCGGCGCGCCGGCCATGGCTGGTGACGGTGATCCGGCCGCCGCGGCCGGTGCCGGGTACCGTGCCCGGCGAGGACCGGATGCCGATGGTGACGCGGGCCTGGTCGCCCGGAGAGAGCCTGGTGACCTTCCCCGGCGAGACGGTACGGGCGCCCGGGACGTCCACGGAGAGGGTGAGCGCGTCGGAGGCGAGGATGCCGACCGTGCCCGCGTTGACGACGGTGGCCTCGACACTCTGCGCGCCGTTGTCGAGCAGGGATGTCGTCGAGTGCGCGCTTCGCAGCGACAGCGCCCGGCCCTCGGCCACCGGCTGCAAGGACAGCGCGAAGATGTGCAGGGACGAACTGCCCTCGGTGGCGGCGTGGGTGACGGGCAGGGTGACGGCCACGGCTTCCCTGGCCGGGTCCATGGCGAGCTCGGACGTACCGATGACCACCCGGTGTTGGTCCTTGGAGCCGTTCGGATCGTAGCGGTACGGCGCGGTCAGTGCCCCGGTGCCGGAGTACCAGTCGGATCCGCCGAGTCCGGCGCTGGTGGTGGTGCCGTCGGCGTAGTGGACGGTGGCGGTGCCCGACGTGGCGCCATAGCTGCAGGAGGTGAGGAACAAGGCCGAGAGATAACGGCCCGGGGGCAGGTCGACGCGCTGTCCCAGCGCGACAATGTTGTTCTTGGCACCGGTCGCCGAGGCGGGGAAGAGATAGGCGATGCCGTCGATCTCCACTTCCCCGGCGGGGAGTTCCTCGCCGGGGAAGGTGTATCCGGAGCCGTCGAAGTCGCCGCCGCGGACTCCGGCGGTGTCGATGCCGTCGTTGTCGAACCAGCTCTCCAGGGGCACGGGGACGGCCGGGGGAACGGTGCCCCAGTGGCCGCCGTGCTCCGTATGTCCCTGGACTGGTGCCGAGTCCGCGGTGAGCGCGCTCGCTTCGGCTGTGGCCGGGGCGATCAGAGCGGCGCCGATTGCCGCTCCTGCCGTCATTCCGAGTACCTGACGCCTGGGAAGTTCGGTCATGAGGTCCGATGATTGGAGCGAATTGACAACCTGTCAATGCCCCCTGCATGACATGGGACAACCACCCTCTCTCATCCATCCGATGAATGAATGCCCGGTGGGGACGGTGGCGTTGTGAAACGACAGACGGGCCGGGCCGGGCACACACACCGCGGCCGGACGCGGACCGGTGTCAGGCAGCGGACCAGGAACGCCGAATGCCCGCCGGCTCGGTGCCGGCGGGCATTCGGGGAAGGATCACACTTTCGACCGGCCGATGCGGGGTCCTTGACGCAGATGCCCCGGGCCGGACGGATTACAGGTGCGCGGGCCCCTGCTTGGGGTTCTCGCCGTAGGCGTTCGCGTTCGGCTCCCCCGCGCTCGCGAGGAAGACGAGCAGGATGATGCTGCCGACGAGCGGTATCAGACTGATGAAGACCCACCAGCCGCTCTTGCCGGTGTCGTGCAGCCTGCGCACGGTCACGGCGAGGGACGGGAGCAGGACGGCGAGCGTGTAAAGCAGGCTGAGAATGGTGTTCAGCCCCAGCACGGCATCCAGAATGGCCACCACAATGGCGACGATCAGGTTCAGCAGGTAGAACATCCAGAATTCCTGGCGCCGCGCGCGCCCGCTGAATCCGGCGTAGTTCTTGAGTACATCCACATACCAGTGCACTGCGTTCCCCCCCAAGGGCCCACGATGATGACCTGTCCCTATGGATCAGGCCAGGTGGCTGAAGATATGCGGCTTGAACTGGGCAGGTCAAATCGTACCGGGGCACCGCGCCGCGAATCCGCCTTCCACCACCGCCCGCCGCCGACACCCGAGTTCTCCGGCCACCTGCCGGGCCCCGTCGTCACCCCCCGCGAGCCGCGTGTCCGATGCCGGGTCCGCATCGTGAGCGAACGTCCACTCCCCGTCACTATGATCAGCAGCCGGCACCATTCGGCCGGAGACCATACGGCCGGGCGACCATACGGGGAGGGTCATGCGTAAGCAGTGGTACGTGCGGGCTGTGGGGACAGGACTGGGAGCGGCGCTGCTCGCCGGATGCGGCGGCGAGCCGGCGGGCACCGCCGCGCCCCTCGATCAGGCGCAGGTCCGGTCGGTACTGCCGGACGCGCAGGCCATGCCCGGCTGGAAGACCGCCGAGAAGGTCTCGTCCGGCGCCCTGGACACCACGTTCAAGCGGAGCGGCATCTGTCCCAACGAGGGCAACAAGGGCTGCGAGGGTGCCCGCTTCACCGGGGCCGTCACCTTCGAGCGCGCCGACAGCGACGCCCTCGCCGGTCTCTGGATGGTCGCCTACGAGGACGAACCTGCCGCCGAGGCCGCGTACGACGTGCTCTGGAAGGACACGGAGCGAAAAGCCGGCCAGGAGAAGGCCGATCTCGGCGCGGCGGGCGAGGAACGCGACGCGCTGCGCGGCACCGTCGACTCCCAGGGCACACAAGGGATCACGGGGCAGATACGCGTGGGGACGACAATCCTTCGGCTCGACACCTCCGCCCGCCACGAGGACCAGCTCGACCAGGGCTTCGTCAAGGACATCGCCGCGCTCTTCGCACGCCGCGCCCAGCAGGCCCAGAGCGGCGACCGCCCCTCGGCCGCACTCGACGACGTCCGGGACTGACGGCCACTCCCCCGCCGCCGCTCCGGGGCCTGTTGGTGCCGCCGCGAGATGCCGTGTGACCAAGGTCTGCCTCGTCATCCCTGTCGGGCACATCCGCCCGGCCTGCGGGCGGGATGTGCCGGACAGGGCCCGGGGCGCCACCGGATCCGCGATCCCCGTGCGGCCGGGGCCCGTTCAGCGGGGGGTGTCGCCGGTGTGGCGGAGGCGGTCGGTGTTGTGAGTGATGTCCTCGACGCGGGCCGCGAGGTCGGGGTGGGTGGCCTTGAGATGGGTGTGGGTGTCGGTGAGGGGAGCGATGAGGTTGGCGGAGTCATTGTCGGCGAGGGCGTCGGCCAGCCGGGCCAGGGGTGTGCGGGCACGCGTGGGCAGGTCGGTGAGCGCGGTGATCTGTCCGGCGAGTTGACGGAGCTCGGCGGCGTGGGCACGGGCCCAGGCGGTGACGGTACGGTCGGCGGCGCGGCGGTCGCGGGTGGCTTGTACGCGCTGTTCGCCGGTGGTGCCGGGCGTCCCGGGGCGTACGCGCAGGTAGCGGCGCTCGGCGGCCTGGCGGCTGGCGACGCCCAGGGGGTGGGCGAGGTCGGCCCAGCTCGAACCCGCCGCCCGGGCCGCTTCGATCAGGCCGGATTCCCATCCCGCGAGCTGGTCGCGCAGTTCACGCAGCAGGAGCAGCGCGGCCAGAGCCTGGTCCGCGCTGGCGTGGGTGTCGTCCTGCGGGTGCGTTCCTGTCCGTGGGTCCTGGGCGGTACGGACGGCTTCGTCGATCGCGTTCAGCGCCGCTTCGGCGGCGAAGAACGAAGTGGGGTCACGGGGCTCGGGGCTGGTGGTCACGGCGTTCCTCCCAAGACTGTCGCCCTGTGGACGACACTTCACTTGTCATCGTTCGGATGACATGTTACAACGGTGTCAGACCGAACGCATTGGCAGTTCCTGCCAGACCTGTGGAGGTGTATCGCGATGTTGATGCGCACTGACCCGTTCCGTGAACTCGACCGGCTCGCCCAGCAGCTCACAGGAGTCAGCGGCACCTGGTCCAGGCCCTCGGCCATGCCGATGGACGCCTACCGCGAAGGCGAGGACTACGTCATCGCCCTCGACCTGCCCGGCGTCACCAAGGACGCGATCGACATCGACGTCGAGCGGAACATGCTCACCGTCAAGGCCGAACGCCGCCCCACCGCCAAGGCCGACGACGTACAGATCGAACTCACCGAACGACCCCTGGGCGTCTTCTCCCGCCAGCTCGTCCTGGCCGACACCCTCGACACCGAACGCATCACCGCCGACTACGACGCGGGAGTACTCACCCTGCGCATCCCCATCGCCGAACGCGCCAAGCCCCGCAAGATCACCATCGGCGGACCGACCGAACACAAGCAGCTCAACCGCTGACACACCCGCACCCCGCACCACACCCACCGCGGAGGACGGGACACCCCCCTCACACCCCGTCCTCCGCACCACCCCCCGACACACCGAACACCCACCGACCGCCTGGGGGGGGCACACCGACCTCGGGGGGGCGCCGCCGGGACGTTTCCCCGGCCGTCGCGGACAGAGGCTGATCAGCCACCGACCACACATGGGGGCCGGGGAGTTCCTCCCCAGCCCCCGTCCGCGTCTGTTCCCTGCCGGTCCGCCGCGCCTCCGCCGGGGGCCCGTTTCCCGGGGCCCCGGACGATGCTTCCCGCGGGTTTCTGCCGACGTGCTCCGGGCACGCGGCCGACATGGAGAGAAACGAAGAGGTTGTGGAGACGCGCGGCAACCAGCACCACATCGTGCTCGCGGCCGACACCAACGGCGACGGCAAGCCGGACGTCTGGATGACGGACACCACCGGCGACGGCACGGCGGACCTGTACCAGTTCGACACCACCGGGGACGGCGGCGTCGACGTCACCGTGGTCGAGCGCACGGCCGAGGCCGGCGAGGACCGCGTCGTGGTCGAGGGCGACGGTGGGCATCCGGTGACCGACTGACGCCCTCCGGGGCCCGCCCGGCCCACGGCACGAATCCGGCGCCGGTCCGACCTCCCGTCACTCGGAAACGGGCCCGGTGGTCCTTCGGGGGCATCCGGCCCAACGTCAGGTCCGGCCGCGTTAGCCGGCACCTTCCCCGGGAACGCGTTTCCGGAGACGGGCGGGCGGGGGCTCACCGGCTGGGCCTCCCCGACGCCGGATGAAAGGTGCCTCATGTCGATCAAGGTGTCCGACCACATCCTTCAGCGGCTGCGCGAGTGGGGGGTCAGTCATGTCTTCGCCTATCCGGGTGACGGCATCAATGGTCTGCTCGCCGCCTGGGGACGGACCGAGGACAAGCCGAGGTTCATCCAGGCCAGGCACGAGGAGATGGCCGCCTTCCAGGCCGTCGGTTACGCGAAGTTCTCCGGCAAGGTCGGAGTGTGCGCGGCGACCTCGGGCCCTGGCGCGATCCATTTGCTGAACGGCCTGTACGACGCCAAGCTCGACCATGTGCCCGTGGTGGCGATCGTCGGCCAGACCAACCGCAGTGCCCTGGGCGGCTCGTACCAGCAGGAAGTCGACCTGCTGAGCCTCTACAAGGACGTCGCCTCCGACTTCTGCGAGATGGTGACCGTCCCCGAGCAGCTCCCCAACGTCATCGACAGGGCCATGCGCACGGCGTACACCAAGAGGACGGTGACGGCCGTCATCGTCCCCGCCGATGTGCAGGAACTCGACTACACGCCGCCGACCCACGCCTTCAAAATGGTGCCGTCCAGCCTGGGCGTCGCCTCGTACGCGCCGGTCCCGGCGTCGGCCGACCTCTCCCGCGCCGCCGAGCTGCTCAACGCGGGTGAGAAGGTCGCCGTGCTGATCGGGCAGGGTGCGCGCGGCGCACGGGCGCAGATCGAGCAACTCGCCGACACGCTCGGCGCCGGAGTGGCCAAGGCCCTGCTGGGCAAGGACGCGCTTCCCGACGATCTGCCGTATGTGACCGGGGCGATCGGACTGCTGGGCACCCGGCCCTCGTACGAACTGATGCGGGACTGCGACACCCTGCTCGTGGTCGGGTCGAGTTTCCCGTACAGCCAGTTCCTGCCCGAATTCGGCCAGGCCCGTGCCGTTCAGATCGACATCGATCCCTTTATGGTCGGTCTGCGCTATCCGTTCGAGGTGAACCTCGTGGGAGACGCCCGCTCGACGCTGGAGGCCCTGCTGCCCCTGCTGGAGCGCAAGGAACACGGCACGTGGCGCGAGACGATCGAGCGGAACACGGCGCACTGGTGGGAGGTCATGCGCCGCCGCGCCGCCGTGGACGCGGATCCCATCAACCCCGAGTACGTCGTCCACGCGCTGGACGCGCTCCTTCCCGACGATGTGATCCTGGCCGCCGACTCCGGCTCCGCCGCCAACTGGTACGCCCGGCATCTGCGGATGCGCGGCGCGATGCGTGGGTCGCTCTCCGGCACGCTCGCCACCATGGGGCCCGGAGTGCCCTATGTCATCGGCGCGAAGTTCGCCCACCCGGACCGGCCCGCCGTGGCGCTGGTGGGGGACGGGGCCATGCAGATGAACGGCATGGCGGAGCTGATCACCGCGGCCAAGTACTGGCGGGAGTGGGACGATCCCCGGCTGGTCGTGGCGGTACTCAACAACCAGGACCTCAATCAGGTGACCTGGGAGATGCGCGCCATGTCCGGCGCTCCGCAGTTCCTTCCCTCACAGGCCCTTCCCGATGTGCCGTACGCGGACTTCGCCCGCTCCGTCGGGCTGGACGGCGTACGCGTCGAGAAACCCGGCGAGGTCGAGGCCGCCTGGCAGCGGGGACTCTCCGCCGACCGGCCCTTCGTCATCGACTTCCGCACCGACCCCGCCGTACCGCCCATCCCTCCGCACGCGACGCTCGACCAGATCGAGGCGGCGGCCTCCGCCGTCCTCAAGGGCGACAGCGACAGGGAGGCGATGATCAGGCAGGGCTTCAAGGCGAAGATCCAGGAGATGCTGCCCGGCCACCGCCGGCACGAGGACTGATCGGCTCGCGCCGGGGGCCTCCGCCTCGCGCTGGCGCTGTGCCGTAAACCGTCCTGGCCGGCCCCTGTACTGCGGGGCCGGCCAGGACGAAGCTCCGGACGGGGCACGGAGCGGTACCGCGCGGGGTCAGGCGTGCGCGCGGCTGCGGCCCGTGACAAGTCGGTAGATCAGCAGCACGATCACGGAACCGATGATCGCGGCGATCCATGTCGAGAGGTCGAAGAACCCGTCGATCGAATCCACGTTGAAGATCACCTTGCCGAGGAAGCCGCCGAGGAGACCACCGACTATGCCCAGCAGCATGGTCACGATGATCCCGCCGGGGTCCTTGCCGGGAACTATGGCCTTGGCGATGATGCCGGCGAGCAGTCCGATGATGATCCAGGCGATGATGCCCATGGCACTACCTTCCTCAGTCCTTGAACGCGGAGACTTATACGTTCCTTACGGCCTGGGTGTGACCCGTAAAACCGGACCCAAACGCGGGAACCAAAAAATCCCTGCGGACAGAACAGCAGCCACCGGGAGCTCAGTCTCGCGGGCTGCCAAATGTCTCGACCGCCGCGGCGGTGCGCAGTGCCTCCAGGACCTCCGCCTGCCGGCCGGCACGCTGGAGGAGCCCGTCGAGTCGGGCGGTGTCGAGCCGGCTGTCGGTGTCTGCGATGGCACGCAGCGAACGCCAGCAGGAGGTCTTGCCTTCTACTCCCAGGCGCATCATCTCAAGGTCGAGAACGTCGCTGAGCGGTGAGCGCGAGAGCAGGTGGCCGTTCAGCTTGAGCCGTCCGGCCTTCTCCGCCAGCCATCCCAGGGCGGTCTTCGCGCGCTGAACAGGGATACCGAGGTCGGCCATGATCTGCTGAAGAGCGGCCCTGTCCGAGGCCACCTCTTCGGCCAGCTCGGCCAGTTGGGGACCCCTGCTGCGGCCGCGCTGGGCGCGTGCGGCGCGGCGCAGCAATTCCACCCCGCCGGTCGCGCCGGCGAGGTGGTCGTTGAGGTAGATGCCCAGCAGGCGAGGGGTACCGAATGGCGTGGTTGAGCGTTCCATGGTGGACCGTCCTCTGCGGGAGATGGGATGGCGGCGGGAGTCCGTGAGGCGGTGCCTCCCGGGCCCCTCGCCGGTCATGAGGACTCCTCACTCGGAGCGTGGACTCATAAATTACGTTCTTCCAGCGCATCCGGCACGACAGCGCTTCGAGCGGTGGGCTCATCGGGCCGTTCTCCCGCTGTCGGAGGCGGGAATGTCGATCTTTTCGAGGGGCCGGACCGCCGGGCCCTGGAGGACGGATCCATCAACACCGAATCGCGATCCATGACACGGACACTCCCAAGCCTTCTCACCCCGGTTGAAGGAGACGAGGCACCCCAGGTGGGTGCAGCGGGCCGAGACAGCCCTGGCCGAGCCCTCCTCGTCGCGGTAGACGGCACAGGTCCGGCCGTTGAGACGTACCACCGCTCCCTCGCCGGGCGCGACCTCGGCCACCGAGTCCACGTGTGTGGTGCGCAGCCGGTCGCCGACGAAGTGTTTGGCCACCTCGGCCTGTTGTGTGATCAGCGTCGGAACCTCTTTCAGGATGCTCTTCAGGCGGCGCGGGTCGTACAGGGCTGCCCAGGCGGGTGCCCGCCCCTGCACCAGGTCGGCGATCAGCTGACCCGCCAGCACGCCTCCGCTCATCCCCCAGCCTCCGAAGCCGGTTGCCACGTAGGTGTGGCGGGCGGCCGCGTGGAAGGGTCCGACGAACGGGATGTGATCCGTCGAGTCATTGTCCTGCGCGGCCCACCGGTAGGCGGTGTTCCCGACGGGAAAGCGCTCGCGCATCCAGGCGTCGAGCCGCTGGAAGCCGGCTCCGGCGTCCCCCGTACCGGGCGTGAAACTCTCTCCCGTGACAATGAGGAGTCGCTGACCGTCCGCCAGCGGGGCGGAGCGGACTGAGCGCTTTCCCTCCTCCTCGGTGATGTACATACCGTCCGGCGCCTGGTCGGCGGAGAGGGGCGCCGCCACAACGAGTTCACGGCGCGGCGCCAGACGGGTGAAGAGCAGAGCACGGTCGAAGACCGGGTAGTGGGTGGCGACGACGACGTCCCGCGCTGTGACGGTCCGGCCCGATTCCGCCGTGATCCGGCAGGGTGTGCCCTCGGACAGACCGGTGATCCTGGTGCGCTCGAAGATGGAGCCGCCGTTCGCCCGGATGTCCTCGGCAAGGGCGAGCAAGTACTTACGGGGGTGGAACTGAGCCTGGTGATCGACCCGCACCGCGCCATGGACGGGAAACGGGAGCCCGGTGTGCTTCACATAGGCCGCGGGCAGCCCCGCGGCGGATGCCGCCTCGGCCTCGGCGGCCAGCACCGGACCGGCGGCCGGGTCGGTGGCGTACGTGTAGGCACTCGCCCGTTCGAAGTCACAGTCGATGCCCAGGGTGTCGACGATCTCCGCCACGCGTTCCACGGCGGCCTGCTGTGAACGCGCGTACAGGCCCGCGGCCTCCGCCCCCTGCCTTCGGCGCAGTCGGCCGTACACCAGGGTGTGCAGTGCGGTCACCTTCGCTGTCGTGTAGCCCGAGACCCCGGCGGCGATGCGGTCGGCTTCCAGTACGGCGACCGTCCGGCCCGTCCGGCCGAGTTCCCAGGCGGTGCTCAGCCCCGCGATACCGCCGCCGACCACCGCGACATCGACGCTGAGGTCTTCCGCCAGAGGCGGGTAGGACGTGGTACGGCTGGTTTCCATCCAGAACGAGTCGTTGTAGCCGGGGAGCTCGGATCCATCGGATTCGTATGTCACGGGGTCCACTTTCGTAGGCTCGACCACTGCGGCCGCCCACCCGTGCCGGCCCCGGGACCCCTGCGATCCCAGGACCATGTGGCGGCACCATGTGGCGGCCCTTCTCCGCGCCCGGCGGCGAGCTCCGCAGATCGAATCCCCACCGCCATCCACCATCCCTACCGGCTTTCACCCGGTTTCGCTCGGCGGCGCGGGTGCCGTGTTTCACGGTCATGGCCGTCGGCGCGTTCGCCGAGACCTGAGCGATCACCCGGCCGCGTATCGGGGGCCGGCCCTCGCCCAGCTCGATACCACCATCCCGAACCGCCGCCACCGGGGCATGCGGCCGAATCGGGGTACCCGACTGGGCTCCGCCTCCCGCATGGGGAGAGTTGGACGTCGCCGGCGATCAGATCGGGGCGTTCTCGGTCGCCGGAGGCACGACACACGGACGGAGGACCATGAGCGGTCCTTCCACGGCCGCCGCCATGGCGAAGGGGAACCGGTCGACCTCCAGGCAGAGCGCAACGTCATCAGGGTGGACGCCTTGGCGCACCCCCGCCGCCAGCTCGGCAGCGGCGCGCGACTCGGCAGCGCGGCGGAGGAACTCAGCGGGGTCCGTCCCCGCCCCGGTGGTCCTCCGGGCGATGTACTGCGCGCACGCCAGATCTTCATCGGCCTGCCCTTCCTCGCCGGTGACCACGAACGTGACGCTGTCGCTCCCGTGTGTCCGCAAGAGCCGAGCCGTCGCCTCCGCCACCACAAAGCCGGCGCACAGCACCAGTGACGCGTCCTTGACCGCGAGGGCGCCGACCGTGCCCGCCGTGGTCTTCTGCACAACGGTCCGTCCGCCGAGGTCGGCGGACCGCAGCAGGCCCGGCGAGTTGACCATGTCGAACCCGGGCGCGTGCGGACCGTCTTTGAGCGCCACCCAATCCGGATGGGAAGCCTTGAGGGCCAGCGCTTCGTCCAGCGACTCAGCGAGAACGATCTTTTCCGCCCCCCGGCCGAACGCCCAGGCGGCCACGGTGAAAGCACGCATGACATCGACCACGACCGCCACGGACGGGACTTCGACCAGATCAGCGATGCCAAGGAACCGAGCGTCCATGCCGATCATGATCGCGCATGCCCGTCCCGAGGCGCACCCTCAATCCTTGCGGGCAAGCAGGTGAATCTCCTGGAACTGCCGTCGGTCGGTGGGCTGAGGCTCCCGGACCATCCGCGCCACCTCGGCCAACCCGGCCTTGCGCAGCATCGCGGCGAGGTGATCAGGCGACCACCGATAGGCCGGAGCGACCGCGTGATCGAAGACCTGGGTCAGGTGAGACGGATCGTCGCTTGCCGAAAAGCCGATCAGAAGGTGGCCACCAGGTGCCAGCACCCGGTGGAACTCCGCCGAGATCGCGGGGAGTTCCTGCGGCGGAGTGTGGATGACGGACCAACGTGAGAGCACGCCGCCCAGTACGCCGTCAGCGATGTGCAACGCGGCCATCGAGCCCACCTCGAACCGCAGGCCCGGATGCTCCTTTCGAGCCAACTCGATCATCGCGGGAGAGGCATCAACGCCGAACGCCTCCAGCCCCAACTCGCCCAGATGAGCGGTGACATGGCCGGGTCCACACCCCAGGTCCGCGACCCGGCCGTCCCCACTCGCATGTACGACCTCGGCGAACGCACCCAGGATCGCGCGGTCCAAGGGCCTGTCACGCAGTGTGTCGCGGAACAGTTCCGCGTAGGTGGGGGCAGCGGTGTCGTAGGCATCGCGGGTGGCACTGAGGGCATCGTGTTCGACCATGCTCGCGACAGTAGTTCCTGGCGCCGGGACGAGCGACGACGTCCCGGATGCCCCCGGCCACCTCGCCGCGCGGTGAGCGGTCAGGGCCCGCCGGTGACCGGTGGAGCACCTCCGTACCACTTGCTTCGGGACCCGGGGGTCACCGGTGCGGGTCCGCGATGTGGCCGAGCGGCTCGCGCAGCACGCTGCGCCCCTCGCGCCACGCGGAGAGGAGGAACGTACCCAGACGGGTCTCCAGGAGGTCGGTCGCCCGGACTCCGAAAACGACGTCACCCTCCAGCTCCGGCTCGTCCTGGAGCAGACCGCCGATGACCTCGCGGCGCACCACCTGTTCATGGACCGCGTCGGCCTCCACGTGCTCCTCGTAAAAACGCACCGCCGCCGGACCCGCCTCTGTACGGCGCAATGCCTGCGCCATCCGCCGGGAGCCGGGCGAGGAAGTCACCTCGACCGCCGCGAAGTGTCCCACCAGCGCGCCCCGGAGGCTCCGGTGCAGCCCGAGCAGGGACATCAGATTGACGGTCGGCAGAACCTCGTCGGGCGCGGCGTCGAGATAGCGTCCGTAGGACGTTTCCAGCCCCAGGTCCGTCATCAAGTCCGCGAAGAGCTGGGCATGCATGTCCTCGGACCGCCCGGCGCCGAACTCGTCGAACTCGATCGCCACCATGGCCGCCTTGGCCCGTCCCCACAGCCGGGGAATCACCCAGGCGTGCGGATCGGCCTCCTTCAAGTGGTAGAGGGAGCGTAGGGCAGCGTACTCCCGGAGCTGCCACAACTCGCCCCGGCCGCTGAGGTGATGGCTCACGCTGTCGCCGGTGTCGCCCACCGGCTCGATCAGCAGCTCACCGAGCGCCTCGTCCACCCCGCAGGCCGCCGGGACGTCCGCCCGCAGGGCGGTGAGGAAGCGGTCTTCCAGGGCTCCCCGCACCCGCAGCAGGTCCGGGTTCCACTCGTGGTGGTCGCCCACTCCCTCGAAGCCGCGATAGTGCAGTTCGTACAGCACATACAGCGCGAGGTGCAGATCCCCGCCGTACGGCTCGGCGCGCGCTGCGTCCGCGTCGTCCGGCAGCACGCCGCGCTCGCCCCGCAGCGCGCTGATCACGCCCGCCGAGAGAGGCCCGCGAGGGAGGGGCAGCACCGGGCCGGCCTGCCGCACGCCGGTGATGGCGGTCATGGTCATCGTGCGTCTTCCTTTCCGTCCGTGCCATCGGCGTCCGGTCCGTCCCCGGCCGTTCGCTGTCCGGGACCGTCGGCACCGGCCCGGACACGGCGACGGTGGCTGGTGTCACACCACGGATAGACGCGACTCCGGCGGCAGGTGCAGATCGCGGCCGTGAAGCGCGACGAGGAGGCCGTGCTGCCGTCGTCCATGACCACCTCCACCGGTCCCTCCACCAGCAGTGGGCCCTCGCGCCCCACGGTCACCCGTACGGGGCCGTCAGATCTTTTCGGCACGGATGATCACCAGCTCTTCCCTGTTGTCATGAGCGCCAAGAAGCCCGCGCCCGCGTAGCCAGTCCAGACGCCCCCGGAGAACCGGCCCGAAGGGCACGTGCGCGCGCTCAACGATCGAGGCGCTCATCCCGGCCCTACCGAGCCGCCGCACGGTTTCCTCGGTACCGCACAACCCGGAGTGGATCATCAGGAGAACACCCCCGGGGCGCAGCACGTCCGAGACACTGTCACAGATACGGTCGACCAGGACCCGGCCGTCATG
Source organism: Streptomyces sp. NPDC006923 (assembly GCF_040635655.1). Lineage (NCBI taxonomy): Bacteria > Bacillati > Actinomycetota > Actinomycetes > Kitasatosporales > Streptomycetaceae > Streptomyces > Streptomyces sp. NPDC006923. The sequence continues at coordinate 204,747 of NZ_JBEYIF010000003.1, read as the reverse complement.
ACCGGCGTCCCACGCCCGCGCGGCTCCCCGGCGCGGTGGCAGCGTCGCGGGCGCGGGCACGTACGGCGGGTTGCTGACCACGAGGTCGAAGGACCGGGAGGGCAGCGACGCCATCAAATCGCCTCGGCGCACCGTGACCCGCTGCCCTGACAGAAAGGCGTTCAACCGGGTGGTCAGCACCGCGCGCCGGGAAATGTCGACGGCTGTCACTCGCGCTCCAAGCCGCGCCGCGTACACCCCCAGGGCACCGGTACCGGTGCACATGTCCAGCACCCGCATGCCCGGGCCCACCCCTTCCCGCCGCAGGGTTTCCGCGAGAAGCAGACTGTCGGACTGAACCGCGTAGACCCCGGGAAGTCTGAGTACTTTCCCGAAGGTCGCCGATCTGTCCCGAGGCTCAATAGCACGTACCGAAACTGCCGCCATGGCGCAGGCCCACTTTCGCTGCTCGACTTCTCCGACGCACCGAATGCCCCCCTCCGGAGAACTCACACCTCAGGGGGCTCGCCCGTACCAACAGGAAAAGTCCCGGCCCTTTCCCATCCGCTGCCAAAAAGCTCTTGATCTTGCTCCCGGGAAAGGCTTGCGTGTTAAAAAAAAGGGGGGTCTTCAGATGTCTTCCCGCGTGATCTCCGCGTGGGAGCGGCCACGCGCGACCGCGCGGGCCACCTCCCGCCTCCGCTCGGCCGGCGTCTCCCTGGGCGACCAGTACTCATGAGCGCAGGTGATCCAGGAGACCGTCGGGGACAGGATAGGGACGTTCCTCGGGCAGAAGCCGCCGGGCGGCATCCACGTCGCCGTCCCGTACCCGGGCATGGATCTCGTGCGCGAGCCCGGTCATGTCGGTGATGGAGAGCGTCCAGTCGTCCGCGTATCGGTGTGCGGCTTCGCCGGCGAGCCCGAGTTGCAGCGAGCGGTGGGGAAGCGGCCGCAGGTGCAAATCGCGCTCGGCCGGGCGCGTCGTGGCTGACTGGCCGACCGGCCCGGGCCCCGGCACATCCGTGATGCGCCGGGGCACGCCGCTCAGCGGACCCGGTCGAACTGGAAGTAATCGATATTGAAGTTCTGATAGGCGGCCGGGTCCATGCGCACCGTGAACTCGTGTGTGCCCTTGGAAAGATGCCGGGCCCCGGGAACCGGCTGCAGCTCGAAGGCATCGTGCGAGGTGGTGGTCATGACGTCCACCGGTTCACTGGCCGGGTCATTGTCGAAGGCCAGGGTGAACGTTCCGGCCGGTCCATAGGGAGACGAGACCCGGGCCGACGCCTTGTATGTGCCCGAACTGGGCACGTACACCGCGTACTTGACCCACTCTCCGCCCCGGACCCAGCACATCACCAGGGCTCCGGCCTGGTCGCAGAGGTCGACGCCCTCATACTTCCGTGCGGCTCCGCCCCGGTTGTCGTCCTCCACGTCGTGGTACCCCGTGTCCTTCCCCCCGGTGGAGTAGTCCTCGGCCTGCACCCGGACCGCTCCCGCGGGAAGGGTGGGCCACTTCGCGTCGTCGCCATGCGAACGCCGCGCCTTCAGCCAGCTCCGAAGCTGCTCCTGATTGTCCGTCTGGATCATGGACGCGCCGTGCCGGTCGATCACTGTCTCCCAGCCGCGGGCGGGGTCGATCAGGGACGCCTCGTCGGTGTAACCGGCGGCCAGCCCGTACCACATGGTGTTGATCCACACACGCGCGTTCGCCTGCGCCCGGCGAACCGCGGCAGGCTGGATCTGGGGGTCGGTGAGCCGGTCGAAGACGAGCTCGTACGACTGCGGACGGCGACCGGTGAAGGCACCGATGCTGGTGGCGTTCGCATCGTCGACCACATGGCTGTAGAGAATGCGGGGGTCCTTGCTCAGGAACGCCTCCACCTCCGCGACCGGAGCGGAACTCTTGAAAATGGCGTAGTCCAGGGTGCCGGTGCTGACCAGCAGATCGTATTCCTGCTCCCGGAAGTCCCAGCCCTTGTCGAGATTGATCATTGCCCGGTTCTTGACGGCCGCCAGCACCTCGTCGAGCGTGGGCACCCGGTCGTCGGTCAAAACCGCCTGGCTGCCGCCGAGTCCGGCCCGCAGCCGCAGCGCCTTGATCTGAGCGAGCGTCAGGTCGGCGACATTTCCGGTGCCGTCGGTGGTCCGGTCGACCGATGTGTCGTGCATGAGGACCAAGTGCCCGTCCTTGGTGCGCTGCACATCGATCTCCACCACCTCGGCGCCCTTCCTCACCGCCAGGTCGATGGCCCGCAGCGAGTTCTCCGGTGCGCCCCGCCAGTAGCCGCGGTGTGCCACCACCATGACGGCGGCGCCGGGTCTGTGGTCCAGATAGTCGTCATGTATCCGGTCGATGGCCGCCCGCGGCTTCGCGGTGGCCGCCGGGGAGCCGCCCGCCCGGAGCTCGACGAGACGGGGAGCGCCCCAGACGGCGGTGACGGTCAGTACGGCGGCGGCTGCCGCGCTGGTCAGGGACTTCAATCCGGTGCGCATGGCGGACAACTCCTGGAGCCGTGGGATCGGTACCGAGCAGGAGCGTCCACCTTGTGCGGGAGATCGGTGATCAAGCCGACCGCCGTATGAGGCAATCGTTAACGTTCAAGGAATCCTGTGAGAGCCCGTACGAGTACCCGGGCTCCCCGCCGGCGAGAAGCACGTCGACCCGGGGCCCGGGCAGCCGGAGTGATCAGCCGACACACAGGACGAGCAGGCACAGACGGTCGTCGTCCGGGGGCGTCGTCGAGGGACCCGGATTCGGCGGCGGTGTCTCCGACGCGGAGTCGTCGGGCGGGGGCGTGGAGGCGGGAGGCGGCGGCGTGGTTGTCTGCGGCGCCCCGGGATCGGTGGTGGATATGCCGCCGGCCGCCACGGGCGGGGTGTCCGGCCGGGCACCCGTCGTCGCGCCGGGACGGGCCGCGGTGCCGGTCCCCCGCTGGTCCTTCGCGCCGGTGATGGCCACCACGGCGGTGGACTTGCGTGGCGGGCTGGTGATCGCGGAAGAGGGGGCGCCGATGCCGGAATCCCGGGGTTCGCCGGTGCGCGGCCGTGCGGACAAACCGGTGTCGACAGCGTCCGTCCCGGTCGTGGCCGTCGCTTTCGGCTCCGGTGTCGAGGACGCCTGCGCGTCATGACCGGTGGAGGGACGCGACGGCAGTACGGCGAGGGTCAGACCGCCCCCGACGAGGGCGAAGGTCGACGCGACCGCCGCACGGCGGCGCTGCTTCTTCCAGCGCGCCAGTTGGCGGCGCCGGGCAGCGCGGCCCTCCATCGCGGAGGCGGTCTGCTCCCAGCCGTCCGGGGAACCGGTGTGCTCCGAGCCGTCCGACGGGCCGGGTTCCGACCCGGCGTCCGACTCACCGGTCTTTGACGAGGCGTCCGGCCCGGGCGACAGGGCGTCCGGCGCGGCTGCCGGCACGGTGGACACACTCGCCGGGGCAGTCGCGGCCGGCACGTCCTCCGCCGCGTCCTCGGGTCCGTCCGGTCCGGCCGGCTCGTCGCCGAGACGCAGACTGCCGTAACTCTCGTATCGGTCGTCCGAGGCCGGGAACTCCCGGGCGGGCCACGCCTCCCCCGTCATCGCGTTCATCGGTGCCGTGTTGCGGTGGCCGGGGGGCGCGATGTCCGGGGCGTACGCGCCGCACCCGGGGCACACCAGTGCCCCGTTGAGGGTCCGACGGCACGAGGAGCAGTAGTCCATCCGCGATCTTTCTGTGCTGATTGCGCGACCGGGAACTCCGGCGCCCTGTTCACGTTCGCACTCAGGATCGAGCGGGCCCCAACGTAACGGCACCTGCGGGAGGCCGTGCGTAGTAGATGTGTTGCTCTCGCGAAGATTGTTTGCCGACGGCCGGTCCACCGGTGTCCACGGGCCACCCGCGCACGGACAGGCACCAAGTGATTCCCGCCCGTTGCCGGAAGGGGCGGGACGCTCCACACGCGGACGGCTGCGACCCGGCCGTCCGCGATCGCGCGATGCGATCGCAGACCACATCGGCCCGGGTAGGTGCGCGTACGCATCACCGCGAGGACGTGGCCGCCCTCGGGGGTTGAGACGCGGGGGCGGTGGTCTGGCGGCTGGTCCGGTAGCGGCCCGGGGTTGTTCCGATGATGTCGGCGAACGCTGTGATGAAACTGCTGGGGTTGGCCCATCCGCAGGCGTGGGCGGTCCGGATGGTGTCGTGGCCGTCGGCGAGGAGCACCAGCGCGTGGTGGATGCGTAGCTGCGTGCGCCACTCGTAGAAGGTCATGCCGAGTTCGTTGCGGAACAGCCGGCTGAGCGTGCGGGTGCCGGCTCCGATCGTCTTCCCGAGTTCGGCCAGGGTGGCGTTGTCCGCCGGCGTCTCGTACAGGATCCGGGCAATGGCTCGCAGTCGGTCGTCCTGTGGCTCGGGCAGGTGCAGTGGCTGTTCGGGGGCCTCGCGGAGTTCTTCGACGAGGACGCGAAGGAGGCGAGAGCGCGCGGAGCGGCTGTAATCGGGCGCGGCCTCGTCGTAGTCGCGAAGGCCGGTCAGGGCGAGCAGGACCTCGCGGGCGAGGTCGGAGACCAGGAACACGGTGGGATGGTCCGGTATGAGCCGGGCGAGGGACGGCGCGAGGAAGACGATCCGCATGTCGGTGTCGCCGTGGGCGCGGTGGTAGTGGGTGAACCGGGCGGGGGTCCAGGCGACCCGGTTGGCGGGGACGATCGACGTGCCGCGCTCGGTGTGGACCGACAGGACGCCGCCGGCCGCGTAGACCAGGTGTCCCCGTGGGTGCGACTGCATGGTGCTTGATGCGCCCGATGGCCACAGGTGGCGCCCGCCGGACGGCCACACATGGGAGGTCACACCGGGGGTCGGGGAAGGTTGGCGGCGAACGGGCATCAGTTGGCATCGTAACGGTCGCGGGCCACACCGTGACCCGGTGACACTTCCTTCATGCGGAGTGGTCCTCAGGCGCGCGGAGCGCCCGACCGCACCCATGGCATCGAGGCGGCGTGCCTCGATGCCGCGGCTTGAGACAGAAGGAGAAAGGCATGGCGACGTTCGTCCTTGTGCCCGGTGCCTGGAAGGGCTCCTGGTCGTTCGAGGCGGTAATTCCGCTGCTGGAGCGGGCCGGTCACACCGTGCACGCACTGACCCTGACCGGTCTGCGGCCGGACGACGACAACGCGGCGGTCGCGGCCGCCAACCTCGACACACACGCCGACGACGTATTGCGACACCTCGATCGCCACCACGTCACCAGCGCGACGCTGGTCGGTCACAGCTACGCCGGGATGGTGATCGCCGCCGCCGCCGACCGTGCTGACGGCCGGATCTCACGACTGGTGCATCTCGACGCCTACGTACCGCGCGACGGCGAGTCGTGCTGGTCCTCAACGAACGAGCACTTCCGAGACGTGTTCGCCGCCGGCGCCGCGGCCACCGGCTACGCCGTCCGACCGCCGGACGGCGGCGATCCCCGCCGTCGTCCCCATCCCCTCGCCTCGTTCGTGCAGACGATCCGGCTCACAGGGGCGGTCGACCGGATCCCCCGCCGGGAGTTCATCTACTGCTCGGGATGGGAAGACAGGACGCCGTTCGCCGCACTCCGCACCCGGCTCCAGGCCGATCCCGAGTGGCTGGTCCACGACCTCCCCACCGGCCACGACGCCATGCACGAGGCCCCGGAGGCGGTCGCCGCACTGCTGCTGAGGGGTGCGGCACCCGCGCCGCATCGGTAATCGGAGGAGAGCATGACGCGCACCACGCCCGAGCGGCCGGCCGATGTCGAAGCCCTGTTTCCGGAGCTGTCCGGACATCGCAGGACGGGCACCCGGCTGCACCCCCGAAAGGGTTTCGCGGAGCCCCACCAGAGTTCGGTGGCCGGGCCGTTCCTGTGGCCCGCCGACGAGCCGTGGCCGGTGTGCCGCGCCGTCCACGAGAAGGGCCGCGGGCATCTGCTGACCGACGTACGGCTACGGCGGCGGATACGTGACGAGGCATGGCGGCGGGATCCGCGGCGAGGCCCTTCGGGCAAGGAGGCCGAGGTCCTCGACGGACTGCGGGAATCCGGTCTCCACGTACCGGAATTACGGACCGCCGACCCGATCCCGCTGCTCGCCGCCGTCCAGTTGTTCACCCGAGATGTTCCGGATCTCATCGGCCCGAGCGGACACGACCTGCTTCAGGTCCTGTGGTGTCCGTTCGAGGCGCACGGTCCGGACCGGACCATGGACGTGATGCTGACATGGCGGCGTTCGGAGGAGGTGACGGAAATCCTCACGGCCATTCCGGAGCCGACGGTGGTGGGCCGGGCGGAATGCGTGCCGGAACCGTGTGTTCTCGATCCGGAACAGGTCGTCGAGCATGAGTCCATCGAGTTGCTGAGCGAGGAGTCGCGGCAGAGGATCGAGGCCTGGGAGGAGGAGCTGCTCGACGCGGCGGAGGAGAGGGGGACGGAACGCGAAGCCGGCGAGGAGTACGAACTCTCCTACCAGGGTGACCTGTCCATCCCGCCCGGCTGGAAAGTCGGTGGCTTCGCCACCTGGGGCCTCACCGGCCCGGCCCGGATCGATTGCTCCTGCGGCTCCCCCATGCGTCCTCTGCTGACCGTCAGCGACCGGGAGTGGGACGGCGGCTCCTTGAGCTGGGTGCCGCTGGAGGACCGGGAGACCATGAGAACCGCCGGGGCGAGCGACCCGACCGGCGTGTACGTCGGGCGCGGTCTGATGCGCGTCTTCACCTGCCCGGTGGACCCGTCACACCCTCACCGTCTCAACTTCCAGTGAGCGCAGGCGGGCCACTGCTCACCAGACCCGCCGCCTCCCGGCGCCCGCTCGGGGGCGTTGCCCGGGAGGGAGTATGTGGACCTCGTCGCCCGGCAGGAGTTGAGCGGGCCTGTTCGTCGGACCAGCACCCGAAACATGCCCTGCGGGCGCTAAGGTGCGGTTTGTGTTGACGCCTGTGGTCAGCGTCACGCAAGCGACTGGGGGGTCACATGTACGAGATGGTCAAGGGCGCCAATATCGGACTGGCGGCACTGAGCGAGGACTCGGCTTCTGTGGTCGTGAGTCTCTCGTGGAGCAGCGCGGCGGGGGACGGGGACGCGGATGTCTCCGTACTTCTGCTGGACGCGGAGGGGAAGGTGCGCAGCGATGCGGACTTCTTCTACTACAACAATCCGGCCGCCGCCGACGGAAGCGTGCAGCTCCTGGGCAAGACGCCGACGGACAACGGCAGCGAGGACCGGATCAGCCTCGATCTGGCCGCGATCCCACCGGCCGTGGAGCGGATAGTCATCGCGGCCAGCAGGTACGGCGGAGCCCGGTTCGGCGATCTGGACGATCTGCGAGTGGCGATCGCCGACCGGGGCGGTGAGCGACTGCTCGGATTCCCCATCAGCGACGCCGGGCCGGAGACCGCGTTCCTCTTCGGTGAGCTCTACCGCCGGGCGGGCGAGTGGAAGTTCCGCGCGATCGGACAGGGTTACGAGTCCGGGCTGGCGGGCCTGGCCACGGACTTCGGTATTGATGTCGATGACGACAGCTCCGAGGAGTTGGAGGCCGAGGCGGCGGCGGAGCCCATCGCGGCTTCGACAGTGGAAGTTCCGCCCACCGAGTCGCCGGTAGCGGTGCCCGCGGAGGCGGCGCCGCCGGAAGCCGCTGTCGCCGCGACTCCCGCGCGGCGCCCGCGTACGGCGAAGAAGAAGGTGGTCCTCCCGAGGACGGCCAGAAAGTCCCTCGCCGAGAACGATGCATGGCGGCAAGCGCGGCTCTTTCCCGCCCCGTCACTCAAGAGCGACCGTGAGCGCGAGATGAGGGCCACATCCGTTCTGTTGTCGGTGATGGCTCAGGTGCCGGAGTTCGGGCGCAGGCTCACCGCCGCCTTCGGCGCTCCGGCCGGCCGTATGGAGACATTCACCGAGGTCTCGCTGCCCCACGGGGACGCGCCCAAGCGGCCGGACGCAGTAATTCGCGTCGAGCGGGCCGGCAAGTTGTGGACGGCTCTCGTGGAGACGAAGACCAACGGCAACCAGCTCAAGGACAGTCAGGTCCAGGCCTACATGGACATCGCCGCGCGGCGAGGTTACGAGGCTGTGATCACACTGTCCAATGACGTTGCCCTGGAGGGCCGTTCACTCGTCGAGGTCAAGACCGATGGACGGCGTAAGCACAAGGTGGCTCTGTGGCATCTGTCCTGGGCCGAGGTGGCGCATCAGGCACAGATGCTGATCCGCCACGAAGGGGTCGGCAACGCCGCCCACGCATGGCTGCTGCATGAACTTCTGCACTATCTCCAGCACGAGAACTCCGGCTGCCACGGTTTCCAGAACATGGGCCCTTCCTGGGTGCCCGTCCGTAACGGCATCGACGACGAAACCCTCTGCCAGGGGGATCGTCGTGCCGTCGAGGTCGTCGAGAGCTGGGAGCGCCTCATCCGCCAGGTCTGTCTCCGCCTGGGCGGTGAACTCGGCGTAAAGGTCCTCCCCGTCCAGCGCACCCGCCGCGGCACGGACGCCCACGCCCGCAGGGCCGTCCTCGCCGACAGGCTCTGCGACGACGGCCGCCTCCACGCCGAACTCCGCGTCGACGGCACGCCCGGCATCCTGGCCATCGCGGCCGATCTGCGTACCGGCAGGCTCCGCACCTCCGTCGAGATCCCGGCCCCCGAGCAGGGCTACCCGCTCACCTGGGTCAAGCGACTCATCCGGCAACTCGCCGCAGCACCTGCGGACCTTCACATCGAGACCCTCGGCGAGGGCCAGAACAGCGGCCCTCGCGGCACCCTGGAGCGTCTGCGTCCCGAACCCGCCGATCTCCTTTTCAAGGACGACACCCCCATCACCGGCTTCCGCCTGTCCCTCTTCAAGGGCATGGGCAGTACCCGCGGCAACACGGAATCCGGATTCATCCGCAGCGTCGACGATGCCGTCGACCACTTCTACTCCCGCGTCGTCACCCAGCTCGAACGCCCCCCAGCGCCACGCCGGGCGGCTTCGACGCCCACGCCGTTGGCGGTCTAGCGGACGGTGCGCGAAGGACGGCCCGGCGCTTCCTCCCGCGCCGGGCCCCTCCGGGCCGAGGCAGTTCTGGGTTGGTCGTCCGTGACACCCGCCTGGTGCGACAAGCCTGCGCGTTGGTCAGCGGCCCGTACGGCGGTCAGGTCCCCAACTTCTGCGCCAGTGCGCATGGCGTCACCATGCCTCCGATTGGCACAGCTTGGCGCCACCCGGCGCCACCCGGCGCCACTCCATGCCCCTCTCAGGCGCGTGAGCCACATGGCGCCACACGCGGCCAGATAGGCGCCAGGTTGATTTTCGCAGGTCAGAGCAATTCCTGAGGGCAGCGACGCCAAGATAACGCCATACGCCTTGCATGTTGAGCCATAGTGGTGCCATGATGGCGCTATGGACCTCACCCCGTATGTCGACACCCTCCGCCGCGAACTCGCGGTGGCCGCCGAAGCCGGCGGCGACGAAGCCCGCGAGCTGGCAGAGAGACTCACCGCTCCCCTGGAGTCGGCGACCCGGCTGACCATGCTCAATGTGCTCTCCGCCGCCATGGACGAGGTCACCCGCGAACTCGCCCCCGGCTCGGTCGACGTACGGCTGCGCGGGCTCGACCCCGACTTCGTGGTGACACTGCCGCCCAGCGACGGCGCCGCCCCCGCGGCGCCGGCCGCGCCCGCCGAACCGCTCAGGACCCCGGTCCCGGCCGACGGCGACGAGGGTGGCACCGCCCGCGTCAACCTGCGGCTGCCCGCCCACCTCAAGACCCTCGCCGAGGAGGCCGCGACCCGCGAGGGTCTGTCGGTCAACGCGTGGCTGGTGCGCACCGTGTCGGCCGCGGTCGACGGCAGCACCCGGCCGCGTACGACGGAGAAGACCCAGACCATCGGCCAGAGCTTCACGGGCTGGGTGCGTTAGCGCGTGTTCCACACATAGCGTCGCCGCGCACGCTCCGGACCCGGCCGCGACCACCCGAACCACTTCACCCACACCACGTCCCACCAGCGGGGACGTTCCGAAGACCCAACAGGACGGGACAGCCATGCCTTCTTTCGACACTCCCGAACCGATCTCGGCCACGGCTCACGTGGAGGCCGGTTCCATCGGATTCACCGCGGGCGACCGCCTCGACACCGTCGTCGAAGTGCGGCCCCGCGACCCGAAGAAGGACCAGGATGTACGGGCGGCAGACCAGACCGCGGTCACGTACACAAGCGGCGTACTGACCGTCAGGACGCCCAAGTCCAATCTGTTCGGCCGCACCGGCACCGTCGATGTGACGGTCGAACTGCCCACGGGCTCACGCGTCGACATGACCGGCGCCTGGGCCCAGGTGTTCGGTGAGGGCCGGCTCGGGGAGGTCCGCGTGAAGACCTCGTCGGGCGATGTCCGCCTCGACACGACGGGTCCGCTGCACCTGACCGCGTCGCACGGCTCGATCTCCGTGGACCGGGTCGAGGGCATGGCCGAGATCACCACCAGCTCCGGCAGCCTGCGTCTCGGCTTCGTCGACGGCCCCGCCGTCCTGAAGAACTCGCACGGCACCACGACCGTCGGCGCCGCCACCGGCGAGCTGCGGGTGCGCGGCGCCAACGGCGACATCGACATCCGGCGTGCCGAGGACTCGGTCACCGCCACCACCGCCCACGGCACCCTGCGGGTGGACGAAGTGGTCCGCGGGACGGTCCAGTTGGAGACCTCCTACGGCGCCATCGAGGTCGGCGTCCGCGAGGGCACGGCCGCCTGGCTCGACGTCAGCTCGGGCTCCGGGCAGGTGCGCAACACGCTCACCGCGTCCGAGACCCCGGAGAAGACCGAGGACACCGTCGCGGTCCGCGCCCGCACCCGGCACGGCAACATCGACGTCCGCCGCGCCAAGGCCTGATCACCGGAGAACCGGCCTCAACTCCCCCACTCCCCCGACATTCCAGCCACTCCAGCCACTCCAGCCACTCCAGCCTTCGAATGGGAGGGCCTCATGCCTTCCTCTGTCATGCCCACATCCATAAGGGCCGGCGGTCACGAGTCGCCGGCCGCCGTCTCCTCCGTCGCTCTGCGCAAGTCGTACGGCGACAAGACCGTCCTGGCCGGCATCGATCTGAGCATCCCGGCCGGGTCCGTGTTCGCGCTGCTCGGACCGAACGGCGCCGGCAAGACCACCGCCGTGAAGATCCTGTCCACCCTCATCTCCGCCGACGGCGGGCAGGCCCGGGTCGCGGGCCACGACATCGCCATGTCACCGGACGGGGTGCGTGCCGCGATCGGCGTCACCGGGCAGTTCTCCGCCGTCGACGGGCTGATCACCGGCGAGGAGAACATGCTCCTCATGGCGGACTTGCACCACCTGTCCAAGCACGAGGGGCGGCGGGTCACCGCCGAGCTGCTGGAACGGTTCGACCTCGTCGACGCCGCCAAGAAGCCGGCCCAGAGCTACTCCGGCGGCATGAAGCGCCGCCTCGACATCGCCATGACCCTCGTCGGCTCCCCGCGGATCATCTTCCTCGACGAGCCGACCACCGGCCTCGACCCGCGCAGCCGCCACAACATGTGGCAGATCATCCGCGGGCTGGTCGCCGACGGCGTCACCGTCTTCCTCACCACCCAGTATCTGGAGGAGGCCGACGAACTCGCCGACCGTATCGCGGTGCTGAACGACGGCAGGATCGCCGCCGAGGGAAGCGCCGACGAGCTGAAGCGGCTGATCCCCGGCGGACATGTGCGCCTCCGCTTCTCCGACCCGTCCGCCTACCAGAGCGCCGCCGTCGCGCTGCGCGACGTCACCCGGGACGACGAGGCACTCGCGCTGCAGATCCCCAGCGACGGCAGCCAGCGCGAGCTGCGCTCCATCCTCGACCGGCTGGACTCGGCCCGCGTCGAGGCGGACGAGCTGACCGTGCACACCCCCGACCTCGACGACGTGTTCTTCGCCCTGACCGGCGGCACCAACGTACCCGACCAGACCAAGGAGACCGTCCGATGAGCGCCCTCTCTCTCGCCGTACGCGACTCGTCCACCATGCTGCGGCGGAATCTGCTGCACGCGCGGCGCTACCCGTCCCTGACACTGAATCTGCTGCTCACACCGGTCATGCTGCTGCTGCTTTTCGTCTATGTCTTCGGCGATGTGATGAGCGCCGGCATCGGGGACGGCGGTGGGGGCCGCTCCGAGTACATCGCGTATCTCGTCCCGGGGATCCTGCTGCTGACCATTGGCGGCACCACGATCGGCAGCGCCGTGTCCGTCGCCACGGACATGACCGAGGGCATCATCGCCCGCTTCCGTACGATGGCGATCCACCGCGGGTCGGTGCTCATCGGGCATGTCGTCGGCAGCGTGCTGCAGTGTGTGATGAGCGTCGTGCTCGTGGGGGCCGTCGCGGTGGCCATCGGGTTCCGGGCCACGGATGCCACGGCCCTGGAGTGGATCGCGGCGTTGGGGCTGCTCGCACTGTTCGCCCTGGCGCTCACCTGGATCGCGGTCGGGATGGGTCTGTCCAGCCCGAACGCCGAGGCGGCCAGCAACAACGCGATGCCGCTGATCTTCCTGCCGCTGATCTCCAGCGCCTTCGTCCCCGTCGAGGCGATGCCGGGCTGGTTCCAGCCGATCGCCGAATACCAGCCGTTCACCCCGGCGATCGAGACGCTGCGCGGGCTGCTGCTGGGCAGCGAGATCGGCCACAACGGGTGGCTGGCCGTCGGCTGGTGCCTGGGACTGGCCGCCCTCGGCTACTTCTGGTCCACGTCGCTGTTCAACCGCGACCCGAAGTAGCGCGAGCAGGACCTTGGCAGCGGGCTGAGGGTCCCGGCCCGGCGCTCGTCCCACTCCACGGCGGCGTACCCCGACACCATGTCGGCGTACGCCGCCGTCGGCGTTCGCCGGATCCGACGTCCGCACCCGGCTGTCCGCGGCGAACGGCCGAGGCGTTGCCCGTGGGCCGGGCCGTGCCCGGTACCGCTCGACGGGAGAGCGGCCGTGCCGCAACCAGTGTGCTCAGCGGTACGTCATGGCGTCCCGGAGGGCCGTCCCATGACGGGTTCCAGGCCGTTGACGAGGAGGGCAAGACCGAAGTGGAACTCCTCGTCGAGCGGTGTGCGGGTCAGAGCCTGGGCGGCTGCGGTGATGGCGGGGTAAGTGGCGGGATCGAGACCCCGGTAGAAGGCGGCGAGGGCGGAAGCACTGTCGGGGTCCGCCGAGCCGGGGCCGTGCTGCTGGGCCGCGACGCCGATGACGTAGTGGCTGACGGCGGTGAACGTCCGGGCCGCCAGCCCGGCGGGGAAGCCCGCGAAATGACGGCAGAGCGTCGCCGTGCCCGAGCCAGGGTGTCGGCGAGCGTCCGCAGGGTGAAGGGCTGCACCCCGACGACACAGGTCCGGACTCTGCTGCCGTGAGCCGAGAAGGCAGCAGGTCAGGACGCTGACGAAAACCCGTTGAGGCATGGCGTTTCTGCCCATTGTCCAACCGCGGACGATCTTCCTACCGTGGAACGCGCCGAGGCGCCCGCGCCCCTGTCCCTCACAGTCAAAGAAGTCATGACGAAATCCCTCTCACCCTCAACGTGTTGGCGGTCTTTGTCGCGATCGGTCCCGTCACCGTCGCCGCCGGCGTGTTCCCGTCCGCCGCACGGCCGCCGCCGGAGTCCTGGTCGCATTCGTCCTGCCTCGCCAGGACGAACTCCTGAACGCTTCACCGGCCAAGGCTTCGTCAGCCGATCCCCACAGCCCAACTCGCCCCGCACCGAGAGCTGAAGGTTATGGAATCCCTGTTGCGGCCCGTCGACATCATGTCGGCCTCCCCCCGCAAGCCCGAACCGAGCGGGCCACTCACGGTGGCCGGCCCACGACGGAAGGCGCGAACCCTATGAGTTTCCGGCACTACTTCCGACGACCACCGGCCGTCACCGCCGCCGAGGCGGTCCGTCTGGTCACGGACGGCGCGCTCGTCGTGGACGTCCGCCGCGAGTTCGAGTGGAACCGCGCGCACATCCCCGGCGCCGTGCACATGCCACTCGAAGTGCTGCCCGAACGCTGCCTGGAACTGCCGGACGACCGCCTGCTGATCACCTTCTGCACCGGTGGTATCCGCTCTGCGGGGGCGGCGAACCTGCTGGTGGAGAACGGCTTTGACGCGGTCAACATGAGCCGCGGCCTTGTCGACTGGCGCACCGCCGGCGGACCCCTCACCACTGGTGAGTGACCCCGCCACCGTTCCCCGAGCCTGCGGGCGGCGGCCTGAAGGACAATGCGCGGCCGGCGCATGGCGTAGGTGTTGTTCGGGTGGCCCGGGGTCGCGAGATCCCCGGTGTCGCGCCGGCGAGGTGTCCGGAAGTGAGCACCGCCTGCGGCTGCGGCAGGCGGCACCACCCGGGGCACGTGCGCTCCGGCGCGGCGGGAGCCCTGCCCGGGGCCGTGGCCTCCGGACATCGAGGTAACTCGCCCAGCAGGTGACAGCACCCCATGCTAGTAATGAGTGAGGAACATTAAATTTCATAAAAAAGCAGTCATGCCCTTCGCTCGTCTCATCGTCGCCGACGCGGACCTTCCCGCCGACGCCCAGAGCTGCCGGCAACCCGGATTACCCAGTTGCCGGAGAGCAACCTGCTCAAGGAGTCCGCGAGGTCACCATCGGAGCTGCCGGCCGACACACTCGCCCCGCTGCGCACCACCGCGTATGTCGCGTTCGTGATCACGGATCCCGAATCCTGGGGCTGCGACGGCATCAGCCGGCTCGCCCGCCGCCGCGGCGCCACGGACCACCGCCGCTGACCGCCGCGACCGGCATCCGTCCCGACCTTCGCAGGAGGAGATCCATGAGCCCGACCGGTCAGCGCGTGGCCCGCATGCCGGACCCCTTCGCCTACGAGCAGCTCCAGGTCAACGGGACCGACATCACCACCGCGGTCGCCGGCGAAGGGGAACCGTTGCTGCTGCTGCACGGCTACCCGCAGACCCACCTCGTCTGGCGGCACGTCGCCCCCGCGCTCGCGCAGCGGTACACGGTTGTCGTCACGGATCTGCGCGGATACGGCGACAGCGGCAAGCCCGCTCCCGACGCCGAGCACACGCTCTATTCCAAGCGCGCCCTCGCCGAGGACCAGCTCGCCGTCATGCGCCACTACGGCTTCGAGCGATTCGGTCTCGTCGGACACGACCGCGGGGCCCGCGTCGCCCACCGGCTGACCCTCGACCATCCCGACGCGGTCACCAGGCTCGCCCTGCTGGACATCATCCCCACCCGGCACTTGCTCACCCACGTCGACCACGCCATGGCCAGCGCCCACTTCCACTGGTGGTTCCTCGCCGCCGGCGGCGGCATCCCCGAAGGTCTGCTCGCGGCCGAACCGGAGTTCTGGATCCGCGCCATGACCGAACGCCTGCTGGCGCCCGGAGCCACCATCGAGCCCGACGTCATGACCGAGTACATCCGCTGCTTCTCCGACCCGGCCACGATCGCGGCGACCTGCGCCGACTACCGCGCGGGAGCGGCCACCGACCTTGACCACGACAACGCCTCGGCCGAGGCCGGCCAGAAGCTGGCCCCGCCGACACTCGTGCTCTGGGGGGAGGCGTCCTCCTTCGTGGCCAAGGGCTACGAACCGATGTCGGTGTGGGACGAATACGCCGCCGACCTCCGCGGGACACAACTGCCCGGCGGGCACTTCCTGCCGGAAGAGATCCCCGCCCGCATCACCCAGGAACTCCTCGACTTCCTGTCCTGAGCCCCTGTTTTCCCACGGGGGCTTGACCCGGACCGGACCCGGGTCGGGGACTGCGGAGGCGCGTCACACCGCCCGCCGCCGTTGAGTTGGGCGTTGTGCCGTCTGCCGTCAGGCGATACAAAAGTGCTGTCGCCGCCACCTGATGAATGTGGCGTTCGAGTCGTCCCTGCGGGGCGGGTGGCACGCTTCAGGAGATGCTCATGACGCGCGAATGCTGGTTCTGCGAGCGCGACGCCACAAGTCCGCCCCACAGCCGCGTGGTTGGGTTGCACAAGGACGTCGAACACTCCCCGACCTGGTATCTGGGTATCCGTAGCACGTGGAGAAGCACCAACGTGCGAGTACCCCGCTGTGTGCGGTGCCGTGACGGCCACCGGATCGAGCAGGCCATGATGGCGCTCTCCGTCGTCAGCCTGATTGCCTACGCCGCCGGCGGCCAGTTGGACAAGCTCCTCGGCATCCTGCCGAGCACACCGGCCGGCAAGGCCCAGTCGGTGATCTGGGCAGGACTGGCCTGTCTTCCCGCATTGGTCTGGATCGCGGTCCGCCAGGCGTGGTTGCCCTGGCAACGCCTGGCCCCCCGCCGGCTGCGCCACGCCCGGCGTCACCCCGAGGTCCAGCGGCTTCGAGCGGACGGCTGGCGATACCGGCCGGGGCCCTTCCCCCATTGGGGGAACGCCAAGGACCCGGAACTCATGGCCCTTTCCGGGCCCCCCGCCCGTCCCCGGCGGATCGCCGGCTGCCTCACCGGCTTGCTCGCGCTCGTCGCCTTCGTCGTGGCCGTCGTTCTGTACGTACGGGACAGCGAAGAACTGGCGGGACTGGCCTTGTTGATCGCTTTCGGTCTGCTCTTCCTGTCCGACAAGATCAACCCCGGTGAATGAACTCTGCGGTCCCGGGCCGCCGGGAAGCGTGACGCGACCGGTCCTGCCCGTACCTATTCATCACGTCTGAGGACTCCGCTGAGCACGACGTTCAGCAGGGGCCGCGCCCTTGCCTCCCACTCCGGCTCCTCGAGCCGGGACAGGAAGCCAATCAGGATGATCACCCCCTGCGCGTCCACGTCGGAGCGGATGGTGCCGTCGGCCTTGCCCGCATCCAGCAGTGTCGTCAACGCCCCGCCGATCGGTCCATGGCTGCGGTCCGTCAGTTCCGTCCGTACATCGGCCTCGACCGCCGCGAGCACCCCACGCTTGATCCGCGCGTAGTCGACCACGCGGTCCAGCCAGCGGGCCAGCGCCTCGGCCGGCCGGTGCCGTTCCAGCAGCTCGCCGGCGAGCGCGGTCAGAGCGAGCACGTCCTGCCGGTACACCTCGGCCAGCAGGTCCACGCGGGTGGGGAAATGGCGGTACAGCGTGCCTTGCCCCACTCCCGCCCGCTTGGCTATCGCGTTGAGCTTGAATTCCCCGGCTCCCGACACGACCTCCCGCGCGGCCGCGATGATCCGCTCCCGGTTCACTGCCGCGTCCGCACGACGCTGCGACTCGTTCATGCCCCCATTCTCCAGCAACCGGACACGTGTCCGTACACTGATAGGCGGACACGTGTCCGCTTACCGAGGAGATTTTCGTATGACAGGCATCGACGGCAAAATCGTGGCGATCACGGGAGCGGCGAGCGGCATCGGCGCGGCCACCGCGGAGCTGCTGGCCGCACAGGGCGCCACTGTTCTCCTCGCGGCCCGCCGCGAGGACCGGCTCGCAGCACTGGTCTCCCGTATCCGCGAGCGCGGGGGCCACGCGTCGGCCTGCGTCACCGACGTCACCCGCCGCGAAGACCTCGACCGCCTCGTGAACCACGCCGTCACCGAGTACGGCCGACTCGACGTGCTGGTCAGCAATGCCGGCATCAGCAAGATCGGCCCCATGACCGGCATCGATGTCGACGGCTGGTCAGCCATGATCGACGTCAACCTCCGCGGTGTCCTGTACGGCATAGCCGCCGCGCTGCCCGTTTTCCGCGACCAGGGTCGCGGCCACTTCGTGACGACCGTTTCGACGTCCGGACTGAAGATCGTCCCCACACAGGGCGTCTACGCCGCCACAAAAAACGCCGTGCGCACCCTGATGGAGGGGCTGCGCCAGGAATCGACCGACGGCATCATTCGCACCACGTCCGTCTCGCCCGGCTATGTGCGTACCGAACTCGCAACCTCGATCGACGACCCGGACACCCGCGCCTCGGTTGAGCGCGGCATGCGTGAGTTCGCCATCGATCCCGCCGCGGTCGCACGCACCATCGCTTTCGCCATCGAACAACCGGACGATGTAGAGATCGGTGACATCACGATCCGCCCCACCACGCAGGGCTGACACCGCAGTTGGCCGGTCATGGACTCGCGTCGCCACCGGCCGTCGGCGGGCCCGTTCCGGGGCCCGTGACCTACAGCCCGAAGTCGGCGTCCCTCAGGGCCGCACTCCCCGCGATCCGGGCACGGATGCCGGTCCGGCGGATCCCCGGGAGGGACCGGAGGCCAGGAATCCGGCGGTGAAGTCCGCCAATTGCGCACGCATTCTTTCGCGCGGCACGCCCTTTTGTCCGGCCAGGTACTCGACGAGGTCGGCCCGGGTGGCGGCGAGCAGCGCGTGGGCGGCGAAGTCACTGTCGGCCAGACCGGGGATCTGCTCCAGCACGTCTCGGAGCAGGCCGTGCCATCGTTCGTAGTGCTCCGCCCGGTACGGACTGCTGCCACCGCTTTCCTCAAAGGCAAGCGTGAGGCGGCGGTTGTCGAGTTTGAAACACAGGACGGCGTCGAGCAGGGCGGGTACGCGCTGCTGGGGTGCGGTGGCGGGCCCCAAGGGCGGCGGGCCGGCCTCGACGGCCTCCCTGACCGGTTCGAGCCGCGCCTCGTACAGCGCGCGGAGCAGCCCCGGGCGGTCGCCGAAAGCCCGGAAGAGCGTGCCCTTGCCGACGCCGGCCTCTGCCGCGATGTCGGCCATGGTGATGTCTTCGGCGCTCTCACGACGGGCGAAGAGGGCGTCGGCGGCCGCGAGGACGGCCTCCCGATTACGGGCGGCGTCCTTGCGGGGCTTGCGCTCGGACACGCTGCTCTCCTCCCATTGAAAAACGGACCCTGGGTCCGTATCGTGAAAACGGACCTGGAGTCCGGATTCTATGGATGGAGGATACCCATGTCCGCACCGACTTCTCCGGCGGATCTCTACCGCCACAGCCTGCGGCTGCTGCTGGACAAGAACATTCCTGGCTGGGTCGGCCTGTGGGCCGAGGACGGCGTGATGGAGTTCCCCTTCGCCCCCGACGGATGGCCCCGGCGTCTGGAGGGCAAGGAGGCCGTCGCCGCCTATATGCGCCACTACCCCGACCACATCGATCTGCAGGGCTTCCCCGCCCTGCTGATCCACCAGACCACCGATCCGGAGACCATCGTGGTCGAGATGCGTGGCGTCGGCCGCCTGACGCGGACCGACAGCCCCTTTGACATGACCTACATCGCTGTCGTAACCGTTCGGGACGGGCGCATCACCTCCTACCGCGACTACTGGAACCCCCTCGCTCTCGAACCCGGCACCGACTTCGCCGGGAGCGGCCGATGACAACCACCGGCACCACTCTGGTCATCGGCGCGACCGGCACCACCGGCAGCCGCACCGCCGCACAGCTCACAGCCGCCGGCCACCGCGTCAGGGCCGCCGGCCGTCACGCCACCCCGGTCCCCGGCACCCAGCCGGTCTCCTTCGACTGGTACGCCCCCGCCACCCACGCTGCCGCCCTCGACGGAGCCGACCGTGTCTACCTCATACCGCCCCCGGGCGACTCCGACCCGGCGGCGGTCATGCTGCCGTTCCTCCGCCGGGCCCGCGCAGCGGGCCTGCGCCGCGCGGTGCTCCTCAGCTCCTCGGCCATCCCCGAGGGCGGCCCGGCGGTGGGAGCGGAGCACCAGGCCCTGCCCGCATTGTTTGAAGAGTGGGCGGTGTTGAGGCCCTCGTGGTTCATGCAGAATTTCACCGGCACCCACGCGCATGCCGTGAGCATCCGTGACGACGGCGTCATCCGGACCGCGACCGGGAGCGGCCGGGTCGGCTTTGTCGACGCCGAGGACATCGCGGCCGTCGCCGTCCACGCCCTGACCGACGACCACGCCCCCAACACCGATCTCGTCCTCACCGGACCGGAGGCACTCAGCCACGACGACATCGCCACGATCATCACCGAGGTCACCGGCCGGCCCGTGGTCCACCACCGTCTGTCCCACGAGCACCTGCGCGATCGCCTCGCGGCGCTGCTACCGGTGGAGTTCGCCGCGATGCTGGCCGACATGGACCGCGCCATCGCCGAGGGGGCTGAGAACCGCGTCACCGACACCGTTCAGCGCCTCACCGGCCGGCCCGCACACACCTTCCGCGCCCTTCTCCAGAGGGAGACGCGATACGGCAACTGATGTTCCAGGACAGCCGGCGGCTCCGGTTCGAGACCCCGCGCAATCTCCGTACGTCCAGCAGGAGAACGATCCTTCGCCTGCGACGCACCGCGCCAGAGGTCCGGGGCCGGTCCACGAAGATCGGCTCGCTGGCCCACCGCGCCATCGCCGGCCGGGGCCCGGCCGCCGCTCGGTGCGCTGGGGGAACAGCTGTGGTGCGCCCGCGAGCAGTTCCCTCCGCTCACAGCATTTAGCGTGGCGAGCAGCGGCACCGGGGCGCTTGCGCGTGATCCGGGTCATCCGGCCGGAAACACCGGTGTATTGCGACAACGCCCTGAGGAGATTCACATGTCTGATGCTGTGGAGCCGGTCCAGCCTGTGCTGGAACCAGCGGCACGTGCCTTCGCGAAGGCGACGGCCAACCCGCCGTATCTGTTCGACCTCGCCCCGGCGGAGGGGCGGAAGGCTGTCGACGAGGTGCAGTCCGGCGAGATCCGCAAGCCTGCGGTCGACGAGGAGTGGATCACCGTCTCGGGCGGTCCCACGGGGAGCATACGGGTTCGCATCGTCAGGCCCGTCGGCGCCGAGGACCCGCTGCCGGTGATCCTCTACATCCACGGCGCGGGCTGGGTCTTCGGCAACGCACACACCCATGACCGTCTGGTCCGTGAACTTGCCGTCGGCGCCGACGCCGCCGTGGTGTTTCCCGAGTACGATCTCTCGCCCGAAGTCCGGTACCCGGTCGCGATCGAACAGAACTTCACGGTCGCCGAGTGGGTCGTGAAGCAGGGCGGCAGCAAGGGCCTGGACGGCTCTCGGCTGGCCGTGGCCGGCGACTCCGTGGGCGGCAACATGACCGCCGCGCTGACGCTGATGGCCAAGGAGCGCGGCGGCATTCCGCTGGTCCAGCAGGTGCTGTTCTACCCCGTCACCGACGCGAGCTTCGACACCGGTTCGTACCGCCAGTTCGCCGAGGGTTACTTCCTGCGCCGCGACGGCATGCGGTGGTTCTGGGACCAGTACACCACCGACGAAGGCCAGCGCGCGGAGATCACCGCGTCCCCGCTGCGCGCCACCACCGAGCAACTGACGGGTCTGCCGCCGGCGCTGGTCATCACCGGCGAGGCCGACGTGCTGCGCGACGAGGGCGAGGCATACGCGAACAAGCTCCGCGAGGCCTGTGTCCCGGTCACCGCCGTGCGCTTCCAGGGCATCATCCACGACTTCGTGATGCTGAACGCCCTGCGTGGGACCCACGCCGCGGAGGCCGCCATCACGATGGCGGTCACCACCCTGCGCAACGCGCTTCACTCAGCCTGATGCCGGCGAGTCGGGTGACGACGGCACCAACGACCTGCTGGTCTCACAGGTGATCAGGACCGGCGAGCCCCAGGCGTGGTCCCTGGCGGAGCACGTGGTCGACACCCCCCTGGTCCGTTCCTGAGAAGGAACGCGACCGCGAGGCCGCGAACGGTGGTCCGACCTGTTTCCCGCGCCTCGACAGCCATCAGAGAGCAATTCCGCGGACGGACCACCGTCCGCTCTTCCGTTGCCGCGCCCCCCGAGCCGACCACACCGAGCCGGGACATGCCGACGGGCTTCATGGAGCGCATTCCCGCACCGGCAGGGCAAGGGAGCGCAGCACGCACCACATTCCCCGGACGAAGGAGAAGGTCATGCCGTACATCGCAGTGGGTTCGGAGAACTCCACCACCATCAGCCTCTACTACGAGGACCATGGAACAGGGCAGCCGATTGTCCTGATCCACGGCTTCCCGCTCGACGGACATTCCTGGGAGCGGCAGAGCGCCGCACTGCTCGACGCCGGCTATCGCGTGATCACTTACGATCGCCGCGGTTTCGGGCAGTCCAGCCGGCCGACCACCGGCTATGACTACGACACCTTCGCGGCCGATCTGAACACCGTCATGGAGACACTCGACCTGCGGGACGCCGTCCTGGTCGGGTTCTCGATGGGCACCGGTGAGGTCGCCCGATACGTGTCCGCCCACGGCTCGGCGCGGGTCTCCAAGGTCGCGTTCCTGGGATCACTGGAGCCGTACCTGCTCAAGACCGATGACAATCCGGAGGGGGTCGCGCCGAAGGAGTTCTTCGACGGTGTTGTCGCGGCCGTCAAGGCAGACCGCTATGCGTTCTACACCGACTTCTTCAAGAACTTCTACAACCTTGACGAGAACCTCGGTACAAGGATCAGCGAGGAAGCGGTCCGCAGCAGTTGGAACGCCGCGGCGGCCGGCGGATTCTTCGCAGCCGCTGCCGCGCCGTCGACCTGGTACACGGACTTCCGGGCCGACATCCCGTCCATCGATGTGCCGGCTCTGATTCTGCACGGCACGGCCGACCGGATCCTGCCCGCCGAGGGAACCGCGCGCCTGTTCCACAAGGCGCTCCCCTCCGCCGACTACGTGGAGGTCGAGGGCGCGCCGCACGGCCTGCTGTGGACTCACGCGGAGGAAGTCAACGCGGCGCTGCTCGCCTTCCTGGCGAAGTGACCCGGCTCAGGAGGCGTTGACACTGCTTGGCTGCCGCCACCGGACGGCAGGCACACCGAAACCGGCACCGGACACGC
Organism: Streptomyces sp. NPDC006923; assembly: GCF_040635655.1. NCBI lineage: Bacteria > Bacillati > Actinomycetota > Actinomycetes > Kitasatosporales > Streptomycetaceae > Streptomyces > Streptomyces sp. NPDC006923. Next base: position 182,112 of record NZ_JBEYIF010000003.1, on the reverse strand, counting down.
CGGCCTGGTGGCCCGCTGTGCGGTGGCGGTGACGTATCCGCGCCGTGTGCGCCAAGGGATACGGGCTTCCTGGCGGCGGCCGGAATCCGCTGGGGGACTCGGCGGACCTGTGGCCGGCCGGCAGTACGACGGTCGTTCCGCGCGAGCGGTGAGGCAGCGGTCGTCGTGTGCGACGCCTCACCGCGCTCGGGGGTGGTGGTGCGGCCTTCTGCCGGCCGCGGTGTGTTCTCCGGAGTGTCCCGCCCGCGCGACTGCCTCCTGGCCGACACCAGGTCGCCGCGGGGCCGTGAACCCCTCCGGATCGCCGGAGCACCTTCCGGCCGGGCGGCCTCAGGCGCCCGGAGCGGTGCGGTCTTCCCCGAACAGGCCGTGCACCTGCCAGTCCCGGGGTGTCATACCGTAAGCCGCGCGAAAGACCCGGCTGAAGTGGCTGGCGCTCACAAAACCCCAACGTCGCGCGATGGCCGCCACCCCGAGCTCCCTCGCCCGGGGCCGCAGGAGATCCTGGCGGCATCGCTCCAGGCGCTGAGTCCGAATCCACCCGCCCAGCGTGACTCCTTCCAGCTGGAAGAGCTTGTGCACATAGCGAACCGAGATGAAATGCGCGGCGGCGATCCCCGGCGGTGACAGGTCGGGATCGGAAAGATTGCGCAAGATGTAGTCCTTCACCCGCAGGAGCGCCGCCGAGGCCGTCTCCGGTGTCTCAAAGGTGAAGCGACCGCGCCGCTCGTCGACCAGCATGGCCAGCATCTCAAGCGCGGTGGTGGCGACCTGACGGCCGACGATGTCGTCGAAATTGGCCGCCTCCCGCGCCATACGCGCGAAGTAGGTCGCCACCAGTGCGGCGACTCCCTCTGTGCCGCTGAAGGCCGTCGCGGTCAGCGCCCGAAGATCATCTTCCCGCACGCGAAGAGCTTCACGAGGAAAATGAAACGAGACGAAACGAAATTCGTCCAGACATTTTTTTCTGAACAGGCGCGAGGAATCCGAGATCGAGAATTCTCCGGGATTTATCAGGGCCTCTCGCCCGTCCTGCTCCTTTATCGAGGCGCCCCGCTCCTGGAGGCTGACGATAAGACACTCCTTGCCGTCCTGGGAGATCTTGCGTTTGCTGCGTGTCACCACTTGCGGCCCCGCCTCGACAGTGGAGATCTGCAGGGGGCCAAGGCGCTGGCTGGAAATTGTTCCGGGCGACGGCTCCTTCTCCAGAAGATTGACGTCGAGCGGCACGAAGGCGCGTGAGACCGCCTCGTGCCAGAGTTCTCTTCGTTCCGGTACGGGTAGGGGAGCGGTGGAAACGACTATGGTCACCGGATACCTTCCTGGGCAGGTGATCGACGGCACCAGGAGCCGGGGCCGTACGTCACCAGAAAACTGCATGGGGGCCGCACGGACCAGGAAGAATCGCAGGAAGAATTGGCTGCGGGCGCCCTGCGCGCCATGCGTGTACCGGACAGTCCAAGGGCGGCACATTCAGCCTGCGCGGTGCGGCACGGGCCGTCCGGCGTGCTGGGGCAAGGGCCTGGTGCTCCGGCGGCCGTTCGGGACGTGCGGGACGCTGTGCGCTGAGGGGACAAACGGCTGGCAGGCACAGACAAGACGACCGGGCCCGGCGCCTTTGGCGTGGTGAGCGGGATCACCGTCCCAGGTCGTGATCCGATCTCGGTCCATATGGCCTGTATCCGAGATCACCACGGGCCCGACAATCGGCGTTACTTGTCTCCGAGTGCACCGAATCTGTTCCCGCAGTGCAATGCCGTCGGCGCTTTCGGTCTCCCAAACGGAAGGCCGTATGCTGCACAAGCGATGAGCCGGTATTTCGGCCGTCGCGAGTACGTCCCGTTCCATCTGGGCCTGTGGCGCCCGGATGCGGCCGGGGAGACGGAGGAACGATGGGGATCGAGCCGATCACCGGTGAGAACCGCGGCAGCGGAAACGCGGCCGCCGGAGACCGACGGTGAATGAGGCGGCGGGCGCCCCGGGCGGGTCGTCATTCGGTCGGCTGCTGCGGGAATTGCGGCAGAGCCGTGGGTTGACGATGGAATCGCTGGCAGAGGCATCGGGTGTTTCGGGGCGCGCGATAGGCGACATGGAGCGCGGGCGGAGCCTGCGTCCTCACCGGGGAACGGTCACCGCGCTGGCGCAGGGGCTGCGGTTGGACGAAGCGGCGCACAATGGCCTGCTTGCCGCGGCCCGGGCGGCTCAGCCTGCCGAACAAGCTCCCTTGCCCGTCAAAACCTCCCCCTCCATGGTGCCCAGAGGCATCAGGGACTTTGTTGGGCGGCACTCGGAACTGACCGCGCTGCGCGCCCTGGCACAGCGCACGGCCGAGGAGACAGCGCCCGGGAAGCGGGGGACGCGTGGCGCCGCACCGCCGGTGGTGGTGTTCGGCGCACCGGGCAGCGGGAAGACGACCCTGGCGGTCCGGCTCGCCGAGGAATTCGCGACCTCCTTTCCGGGCGGCCGGTTCCTGCTGGACCTGCGGGGTCTGGAAGAACAACCGCTGTCGGCGGACGACGCGGTGCTGCGCCTGCTGGGCGCATGGGACGTCGAGGTGGCAGAGCAGAACGCCGAGGAGCGTCTGGAGCTCTACCAGGCGACCGCGGCCGGGGTGGGCGCGATCCTGATCCTGGACAACGCCGCCAGTGAGGCGCAGGTCCGGCCCCTGTTGCCGCGCGAGGGGCGGGTGCTGGTGGTGGTGACCAGTCGACGCACCCTCGCCGGCCTGGAGGGAGTGCACCGCGTGGAGGTCGGTCCCATGACCGAGCAGGAGTCCACCTCCATGCTGCGTGCCATCGTCAGCGACGGACGCGTGGACGCGGAACCCGCAGCCGCACGCTCGGTCACCGAGTTGTGCGGTCACCTCCCCCTGGCTCTGCGGGTGGCCGCCAACTGGGCGGCCACCCGGACGAATTGGAGTCTGCGGCGGCTCGCCGACCGCCTCGCCGACGAGGACCACAGGCTGGACGTGCTCAGCGCCGGCGACCTGCGTGTCAACTCGGCGTTCTCCCTGTCCTACACGCGTCTCGCCCCGGGCGCCGCCCGGATGTTCCGGCTGTTGTCGCTGGTGCCGGGGGGCGATTTCAGCCTGCCGCTGGCGGCTGTCCTCGCGGACGCGTCGCTGCCCGACGCCGAAGGTCTGCTGGAGGAGCTGCTGGAGGCGGGACTGCTGATGACCGCCCCCCGGGGCCGCTACCGGTTCCACGACCTGCTGCGGCTGTACGCCAGGTCCCGGCACCGGATGGAGGAGAGCGAGCAGGAGTCGGCCGAGTTCGCTTCCCGACTGCGTGCCTGGCTGCTGGAGACCGCCGTTGTCGCCGGCCGCTGGTACGAGCCCGACCACGGTGCGCCGCCGCCGGACCCGAGCCCGCCGGTCGCGCTGGACAGCCGTGAGCAGGCACTGCACTGGCTCAAGGCGGAGAGCGACAACTGGCTGTCGGCATTCCGCCAGGCCGCCGAGATCGGCGAGCACGCCAGAGTGACCGAAGTCGCGGAAGCCGTGCACTGGACCTCCCAGAGCTGGGTGCCGGCAGGCCACTGGGTCGAGATGTACGAACGCGCCGCCCAGGCCGGCGCCTCACTCGGCGATGCCTCGCTCGAAGCCACCCACCGAGGTTATCTGGCCTGGGCATACTGGGCCTGCGAACGCCGCCATGGCGAGGCGGTCACCGCCGCCACCCGCGCACTCGACCTGGCCAGGGTCCGTGGGGACGTCGTCCAGCAGGCGTGGGCCCACAGCTGTCTCGGCTGGCTGCACAACGCGGTTGGTGAGGTGTCGCCCGCCGCTGACCACGTTCTCCGTTCCATGGAGCTGTTCGCCCGGGCCGACGACGTCATCGGATACCTCCAGGCGTCCAACGCGGCCGTGCTCACACTGGACGGGGACGGACGCGCGGCCGCAGCCATCCAGACCTACCAGGGGGTCATGGACGCTCTCGCCGATCCCGCCAACCGCGACCGCGTTCCGCGAACCGCGCGTCGCATGAGGTGACTTCCAGCCCATACCGACAGACAGTGCACTCACAGGACTGCGTGTGTGCGCTCTCCTTCCAGAAGGCACCCAAAGGCCCGTCTATCGTCGATATCGCCGTACGGCACTTCATGGCGCACCGGACGGCAGAGGCCCCGCGGTCCGGCCGTCCCCGCCTTCCCCAAGCTCACCAGCACCGCGACGCATGCCGTCACCCCGATCAGCCGGTCCCGCCGGCCCTTCACTCGATCAGTGGGCGACTGCCATTCATGTCCCGGTTCGACCCCACAAGCTGTCCATGCGTTGTGGATGGACACCACCAGAAGCCCTTTCAGGGCGACAAAGGATTCACCATGAAAACAGCCCAGACCATGCGGGCTCGAAAGACACGTCTGCTCGCTGCCTCAGGCATTCTGGCCGCCACCGCCGCACTGGCTACAAGCGCCCAGGTCACCGCGCAGGCGGCCGCTCCCGCCCAGCACCACAGCCCCAGACCGACGATCGTGCTGGTACACGGGGCCTGGGCCGACGCGTCGAGCTGGAACGCGGTCACCGAGCGCCTTCAGCACGACGGTTACACCGTCTACGCCCCGCCGAACCCTCTGCGCGGCGTCTCCTACGACGCGCAGACCCTGTCCAATTTCGTGGCGACCATTCCCGGCCCGGTCGTCCTGGTCGGACACTCCTACGGCGGCATGGTCATCACCAACGCCGCGACCCACAACAGCAACGTCAAGGCGCTGGTCTACGACAACGCCTACATACCTGAGCGGGGAGAGACGGTCTTCCAGATCAACGCTGCCCAGCCGGGCTCATGCGTCGGCGGCGACCCGTCGACGTTCCTGAACCTGGTGGCGTACCCGGACTCGCCCTCGGGCGACTACGACGCCTACCTCAAGGTCGCGCCCAACGCCGATTACCAGGGCTTCGACGGCTGCTTCGCCAACGGGGTCCCGGCCGGCCAGGCGCGGCTCCTCGCCGCCGGCCAGCGGCCCTTCGCGGTCAGTGCCGGCTCGGAGCCCTCCGGGGCTCCCGCCTGGAAGTCGATCCCGTCCTGGGCCGTCGTCGGAACGGCGGACCACGTCATCCCGCCCGCCGAGCAGCTCTCCATGGCCAAGCGCGCGAAATCACACATCACCAAGGTCGACGCCGGTCACCTGTCCCTGGTCACCAAGCCGAACGCGGTGACCGATGTCATCGTCGACGCGGCCTCGGCCGTCCGCTGACGCCTCGTCGTCACGGAGGCGTCCCCGAGGCCCCGGCGCCGGGCTGCCCGTACGGGCGGCCCGGCGCCGGTGCTGGTGGCTGGGGGCGTGCGGCGCGGTGCGCGAGGTGGTGACGGCCAGGGTGATCGCCGCCTGGGCGGCGTGGGCTTCGCGGAGGGTGTGGAGCATGACACAGGACAGCCCTTGGACGCTGCCCCAGCCAACCTCGCCCTGACGAAGCAGAATTGCTCATCAGCGCACCGATCCTGGCCGCACAGCGGACAGGATCGGTGCCGTTCACCGGCACCTCGCCGTCGAGCGGAATTATTGAACGTGAAATCATCCTCGGATGTGAAAGGGCTTGCGATGAGCAGCACCGAAGTGGATCCCGCCGCACCGCGGCGTGGTGCCGCGGGCCGGAGTCAGAGCGCGCCGCAGGTCGACGTGCTGACCGCGCGGCACGTCCCCCTGGGCGGGCCCAGAGCGATGACGGTACGGCGCACACTGCCGCAGCGCGCTCGCACGCTGATCGGAGCCTGGTGTTTCGCCGACCACTACGGGCCCGACAATGTCGCCGACACCGGCGGCATGGACGTCGCTCCCCATCCGCACACCGGCCTGCAGACCGTGAGCTGGCTGTTCAGCGGGGAGATCGAGCACCGCGACAGCATGGGCAGCCACGCGCTGGTGCGGCCCGGTGAGCTGAACCTGATGACCGGCGGGTACGGCATCAGCCATTCGGAAGTCTCCACCACCCGTACCACGATCCTGCACGGCGTCCAGTTGTGGGTGGCTCTGCCCGAGGAACACCGGCACACCGCCCGTGACTTCCGGCACCATGTCCCGAGTCCGGTCCGGCTGGGCGGGGCGGACATCAGAGTGTTCCTGGGATCCCTCGCCGGTGAGACTTCTCCGGTACGGACCTTCACACCACTGCTCGGCGCCGAACTCGTCCTCGATCCGCGCTCGACGACAACGATCCCGGCAGATCCCTCCTTCGAGTACGGTCTTCTCGTCGATCATGGGCATGTCCGCATGGCCGGCACCCTCCTGCGGCCGGCGGAACTGGGCTACCTCGGCGTGGGACACACCACCCTGACGCTGGCGAACGAGGGGCACGAACCGGCTCGGGCGGTACTGCTCGGCGGGACACCGTTCGAGGAACAGATCGTCATGTGGTGGAACTTCATCGGCCGCACCCACCAGGACATCGTCGAGGCCAGAGAAGCCTGGGAGAACGCGTCCGACCGCTTCGGCAGTGTCGGTGGTTACGACGGCGCCCGTCTTCCCGCGCCCGCCCTGCCGAATGCCGCCATCGCGCCGCGCAACAACCCGGAACCCACTGAGAGGCACACCATGACACAGGACGCCGCTGCCCCCACCGTCGAGCGAGCCGACGCCAGGCATCAGTACGAGGTCCTGGTTGACGGTGAAACCGCCGGCTTCACCGCGTACCGCGACCGCGATGAACAGCGGGTTTTTTACCACACCGAGATCAGTGACGCCTTCGCCGGTCGGGGGCTGGCCCCGCTTCTCGTCCAGCATGCCTTGACCGACGTACGTACCTCCGGGAAGCGCATCGTGCCGGTCTGCCCCTACGTGGCGAAGTTCCTTGAGAAGCACGGCGAGTTCGCCGACATCACCGACCCCGTGACTCCCGAAGTCCTGGAGTGGCTGAGGACCGTGCTGCCCCAGTGACCGCCCGCGTCGCCGACTTCGCGACGCCGCCGAAGCCGCGCCCGGCGTGCTCCGCGCCTGTGGCCATCTCCGATGGAGATGACTGATATCCCGAACCATCGCACCTGGCGAGGAAGCATCCGGGGCCCGGCCGACGCTTACGGGTACGTGACGGCATCGAAGAGGATGCCGGCCACCGCACAGCGCTTCCGTCCGAGCCAGTTCACCGGCTCACCCGTCAAGAAGGTGCACATGTCCGCATCACCCGACGTCCGGGCTCCGCAACGGGCCGCGACCGCCGAGGCTCCGCACGGTGTGCCGGGCTGGCTGGTCGCGCTCCTGGCCGTCGCCTCCGGAATGACGGTCGCCAACCTGTACTACGCCCAGCCCCTGCTGTCCTCACTGAGCGGTGTCTTCCACACCAGCACGGCCACCGTCGGTGCGCTGATCACAGTGACCCAGGTCGGCTATGTGATCGGCATGGTCTTCCTGGTCCCACTCGGCGACCGGCTGGAGAAACGCAATCTGATCACCGTCCTGCTGACGATCACGACCCTCGCCCTCGTGGCGGCGGGACTCGCCACCAGTTTCCCCATGCTGCTGATCGCCTCGCTGGTCAGCGGTGCGACCTCGGTCGTCGCGCAGATATTGGTCCCCTTCGCCGCCAGTCTCGCCCCCGACCACGCCCGGGGCCGCATCGTCGGCCGGGTGATGAGCGGCCTGCTCACCGGCATCCTGCTCTCCCGCACCCTGAGCAGCCTGGTCTCCGACCTCGCCGACTGGCGCGCTGTGTTCCTCGGCTCCGCCGTGCTCATGGCCCTGCTCGCCGTCGCCCTGCGCCTGGCCCTGCCGCAGCACGCGCCGACCACCGCCATCCCCTATCACCACGTGTTGCGCTCGACGGTCCGGCTGGTTCGCACACACCCGGCGCTGCTGCGCCGCGGCCTCTACCAGGCCGCGATGTTCGCCGCCTTCAGCGCCTTCTGGACCACTGTCTCCTTTGTGCTGACCGGCCCCCGTTTCCACTACTCACAGGTAGGGGTCGGCGTCTTCGCCCTCGTCGGCGCGGCTGGAGCGGCCATCGCACCCTTCGCCGGGCGCTGGGCGGACCGGGGACTCGTACGCCCCATGACCGGGTACGCCTTCGTGGTCGCGGCCCTGGCCTTCGCGGTCGCCGGTTTCGGCGGTCACAGTGTGGTCCTGATCGCCCTCGGCGCGATCCTGATCGACGTGGCCGTACAGACCACCCTCGTCCTGGGCCAGCACACCGTCTACCAGCTCGACCCTGCTGCCCGCGCCCGTCTGAACAGCGCCTTCATCGCAATATTCTTCATCGGCGGCGCGATCGGCTCCCAGCTCGGTTCCGTCGTCTACAACGCCGGGGGCTGGACAGCCATCACCGCCCTCGGTGCCGCCCTCCCCCTCCTCGCCCTGGTCTACTGGACCACCGAGCGCCGACAGCGGGCCGCCGCGGAACCGAGCACAGAGGACACTCAGTCACAGTGACGCAGTCGTCGGCCTCTCCCTGGCGGAGAGGCCGACTGCTGCTGCGCGTCACCACGGATGACGGGACGCCCCTGGGCGGATACGCGCGATGTGCAAGCCTTGAGCGACTGGCAGGATGTTGACGACGCACAGCCCCCGAAGGGCGGACATCATGTCGCCGGATTCATCCTGCCCGGAGCCCGAACAGCCCCCGGGCGGTACCCTCTGCACGACCGACTCCCTGCCCGCCCACCGCAGACACGCGTACTGGCGCGAGTCGCTGTCCCGTACGTTCGGCGCCGTCGACTTCTCCGTCCCCGACGAGGTGCAGGGCGGCACAATCCGCGCCGTACCGCTCGGCCGGCTGCGGGCCGTCACCGTGGACGGCGAACGCCTGACCACCCGGCGAACCCGCCGGCTCGTCCCGCCGAGCGGCAAGGACGAGTACGTGGTCGTCAAACTGCTGGACAGAGGAGTCGCCCGGCTGGAACAGGACGGCCGTGACGCGCTCCTCGGACCGGGAGACGTTTTCGTCTACGACAGGACACGCCCCTTCCGGCTGAGCCTTCCCCAGTCCTTCCGGACGAAGTCCCTCCTCCTGCCGAGGGAGACTCTGGGCCTGAGCGAGAACGACATGGCTCATCTCACGGCCTCCCCACTCGGGCCCGACACGCCCCTGGGCAGGGTGCTGTCACCATTTCTGGCCGGGCTCGTGGACGGTGCGGGCACCTACCCGTCACGCATCGGTGAACTGATGGTCCGCAACATCGTGGACCTGCTCGGCGTGCTGGCCGACGAGCGGCTCAACCGGACGAGCCCGGACGCGCCCCGCGGAAACAGAGCACTGCTGCTGCGGATCCAGGCATACATCGACCGTCACCTCGCGGACCCCGATCTGACCCCGCACACCATCGCCCGCGCCCATCACATATCGCTGCGCCAACTGCACAGGCTGTTCGAGAGCGAAGACGCCACTGTCGGCCGGTGGGTCCAGCGGCGTCGCCTGGAGGAGTGCGAGCGTGAACTGGGGCGCCGCGCGAGCGGCCGCCCCATCGCTGCGGTGGCGCACCGATGGGGCTTCACCAGCGCCGCGCATTTCAGCCGCGTGTTCCGGGACGCGTACGGGATGTCCCCTCGCGAATGGCGCGACGCCCACAGCTAAGGGTTGTCCCGTCTGGACCTAGCTGGGCTCGCGTGCCCCGGCGATTCGGGTGAGGGGCCGACGCGCTTTCATGACTGCGGCCTGGCCCAGGCGGCGCCGGAGGCCGAGAGGCGATACGTGGCCACGGACGTGACCACGAGCAGCAGCAGCGCCAGGCCCAGGATGAGGGTGAGGCCGGCGTTCCGCAGGATCTCGGCACCGGCGAAGGCTCCGAGGAACATGACCAGGACGGACAGGATCCGCCGGCCGGGGCGGGGCGCCGTCCCGCCCGCGGTGGTGGAATCCGCCGCCAGCCCCGTCAGGGTGAGGGTCAGGACGGTCGTGGTCAGGTCGGGGACGCCAAGGCGGCGGGCGACCGCGTTCTGCAGTCCCATGGCGACGCCGAGGAGCACGATCAGGGTGTACTGGACCGTGGTGTTGACCCTGCCATGAGTCACCGCGGCTGCGACCACGGCCACGGCGACGAGCACGACCTGGAGGGCCGTGGCACCCGTCAGCAGCCGCCCGCGGTGTGCCGCGAAGCGTGTGCCGACCCGTCCTCCCGTCAGCGCGCCGACGAGGAACGCGGCGATCGCGACGACGGAGGCGAGCGCGGACAGGCCCTCGGCCCCTGCCAGGGCGAACCCGAGGAAGACGACATTGCCGGTCATATTGGCGACGAAGACGTGCCCGAGCGCCAGGTAGCTCACGGCGTCGACGAGACCGGTCACCGCGGTCAGCGTCAACAGGAGGGGTGGCAGCGGGCCGTGCCGGTCTCCCGGGGGCGGGGCGAGCGTGCGGGCCGCGTCAGTCAGCAGCTTGTACATGGGAAGTCCTCCTGCCGGAAGCGGGGGTGCGGTGCAGTACGGCTCGGGTGAGCAGTCCGCTGGCGGGGCCGATCACGATGGGCGCGAGGGAGAGCCACAGGGGCCAGGGGGTCAGCCCGAGGATGTGGTCGGCCGACCAGCGGCCGGGGCCGGTCAGGGCCAGCACCGCGGAGATGACGGCGAGGACCATCGGGTACTCGTAGCCGTCGTTCTGCACCCACAGCCCGTTGTGCCACTTGACGGTGCTCGCGACCGTCATCACCCCCACGGCGGCCACCGCCGCCGCGGGGGTGAGCAGTCCGGTCGCCAGGAACAGGCCGGCACCGACCTGGCTGCCGCCCGCGGCGAGAGCGGTGAGCCGGCCACCGCGGAAGCCGTCGTGCCGGAACTCCTCGGTTCCGCCCGCCAAGCCGTTGCCTCCCAGCCGGAACGTGAGCTTCTGCGTTCCGTGTCCGGCGATGAGAAGGCCCGCTACCAGCCGGAGGACCAACAGTCCAGTGTCCATATGCGTTCCTGCCTGTTTCTGGCGTCCGTCGATGACCGTTCGAAAGGTCAGCCGGCCGCGTGGGCACCGATGAAGGCCTGCGCGTACACCAGGCCGAGCCCGTAGGCGCCGCCGTTCTCCTTCACCACCTGCGTCACGGCCCCGTATGTCTCGGTACGGGCCCAGTCGCGCTGGAGCTCCAGCAGCACCTGCACCCAGGTCACCGGGATCGCACCGGCCTGAGCCGTGCGCTGGACGGCGTGTTCGTGGGCCTGCGGGGTGACACCGCCGGACGCGTCGGTGACCACATAGACCTCGTAGCCCTGCGCGAGGGCGGAGAGCGCGGGGAGGACGACACAGACCTCGGTCCACAGGCCGGCGATGACGAGCTTCTCGCGGCCGGTCGCCTTGACCGCCTCGACGAAGGCGGCGTCCTCCCACGCGTTCATCGTGGTGCGGTCAATGATCTTCTGGTCGGGGAAGACCTCGGCCAGCTGCGGCATGATCGGACCGGAGAAGGACTCGGCGGCCACGGTGCTCAGCACGACGGGCACGTCGAACACCTTGGCGGCCTTCGCCAGGCCCACCGTCGAGTTGATGATCGCGGTACGGTCGCCGCTGCCGGAACCGAAGAACATCTGCGGCTGGTGGTCCACGAACAGCACCGCGCAGTTGTCCGGTGTCAGCAGGTCCGGGCTGGGGGCAGCGGTGACCTCGGAGATCTTGACCATGAGGAAGCCTTTCCAGGTGTGTGGTGATCGCGGACGGGCGTCCGCCGGTGAGGGCGACCGTCCGGTGGACGGTGCGCGTTCGGTCTTTCGTTGGGAGCGGGCCGGACCGGGAGCGGGAGCCGGTGCCGTGGACCGCAAGGCGAAGCGGGAAGGGCACACGCCGGGCGAGAGGCCCCCGCGGTGGTGCACGGGAGGGCTTGACCGTGCCCGTCCCGGAAGATCAGAGGAAGAAGCAGGGGTCGAACAGCGTGCCGGCAGGCTCACGGGTGAGGCCCCGGCGGGCACGCCACTGGCGGTGCTGCTCGGACTCGGCGACGGCCTGGCCGAGCAACTCGGCCTGGCGGGCGCCCGTCGGGCCGGTCCTGGGCGTGGCCTGGTAGCCACCGAAGTACGCCACCGGGCTCCAGTCAGGGCTGACCGGCGGCAGTTCCTCGTCCAGACCCTCGTACTCGGCGGTGGCGTAGACGATCCGGCCGCCGACGACCGTCAGCAGGGACTCGATGTGCGCGATGTCCGGCTCGGGCACGGTGAAGTAGTCCTCGGACAGCACCGTGAGGTCGCCGAGGCAGCCCGGGCGCAGGACCCCCTTGACACTCGACTCGCCGGTCAGCGCCGCACCGGCCTCGGTGAACATCGACAGCGCCGTCTGCCGGTCGACCCGGTTGTGCGGCGGACGGACGACAAGGTCGCCGACGGTGCGGCCGGTGATCAGCCAGTGCAGGGCGATCCACGGGTTGTAGGTGGAGATCCGGGTGGCGTCGGTCCCGCCGCCGACGGTCAGGCCGCGTTCCAGCATGGCGCGCACCGGGGGCGCGTCGGCGGCGGCCCCGGGGCCGTAGCGGCGTACGAACGCCTCGCCCTGGAAGGACAGCCGGTTCTGCACGGACATGGCGCCGCCGAGGGCGGCGACGCGATCGAGGCTGTCCGCGGAGGCGGTCTCCGCGTGGTCGAACAGCCACCGGTTGCCGCCCGGGAAGAGACCTTCCGCGGCAAGCTTCTCGAATACCGCGAGGTCCCGGCGGATGGTCTCGTCGTAGGTGGCGTGCAGCCTGAATCCCCAGCCGTTCTCCATGAGGAGACGTACGGCCTTCTCGAATTGCGCCTCGTAGTCCGCGAGTTCCGGTCGTGGCTCGGCGAAGTTCTCGAAGTCCGCCGCCGCCCAGGTGAGATTCTCTCCGGCGCCGTTGAGGCGCAGCCACTCGTCCCCGTCCTCGGGGCGGGCCATTTCCATCCAGCGGGTGAGATCGTCGATTTCCTGGCCGGCGGTCTGCGGGAACAGATGGTAGGCGATGCGCAGCGACAGTTGGCCGGCCTTGGCCAGCTCAACGACGGTGCTGTAGTTGTCGGGGAAGTTCTGGAATCCTCCGGCCGCGTCAATCGCCGACGTGAGGCCGAACCTGTTGAGTTCCCGCAGGAAGTGACGGGTCGACGTTTTCTTGTCCTCACCCTCCAGCACCGGGGCGTTGGCCAGGGTCGAGTAGAGGACCAGGGCGCTGGGAGCGGCCAGCAGCATGCCCGTGGGCTCACCGTCCCGGCCCCGTACGATCTGGCCGCCCCTGGGTTCAGGGGTGTCCCGGGTGAATCCGGCGGCCCTGAGGGCCGCCCGGTTGAGCACCGCGGACTGGTACAGGTGCAGGACGAACACCGGGGTGTCCGGGGCGGCGGCGTTCAGTTCGGCGGCGGTCGGCAGCCGCCGTTCGGCGAACTGCTCGGTGGACCATCCGCCCACCACCCGCACCCACTGCCCCTTGGGGGTGCGCGCCGCCTGCTCACGCAGCATCGCCAGGCCCTGGCGCAGCGTGGCGACTCCGTCCCACCGCAGCTCCAGGACGTAGTTGAGTCCGCCCCGGATGACATGCGCGTGGGCGTCGTTGAGACCGGGGAGCATCCGACGGCCGAGGGCGTCGACCACCTTCGTGGCAGGGCCGACCTGGGAGGCCACGTCGTTGTCGTCACCGACGACCGTGATCACACCGTCGCGGATGGCGATCGCCTCGGCCTGCGGGCGGCCCGGGTCTCCTGTGTGGATCTTCGCGTTGCGGACCACGAGGTCCGCGGCGTTGTCGGTGGCGTGGGGCACCAGCCCACCGACCGGCATCGGGGACATCTTCGACAACCTCCTGCGGGATGAGAGGCGTCGATCTCATTCGGATCGACGTCCATGCGCGACGACAGCGGTGGGCCGGAGAGGGGGACGGACACGCGGTACCGCGCCCGCGCTGACCGCTCCGGATTCCGGCCGGGCCTTCCGCGCGTCGCGCGGGCCGGGCCCGACCCAATTTCCGTCGTTACAAAGCTATTTGGAGCCGGAGCCGCGCTGTGTCCCGGCAGCGCACCGGCCGCGTTCCGACAGCGCACTGCCCTCCTTCGGGGCGCTCTCGGGTCAGTGTCTCCTCCCTCCCGAGGTCTCCCGCTGACATGCCGGCGGGGCCGCGGGGTTACCTGCGCGGCACCGTGACCACGACGACCAGGGCCGACAGGATCACACCGGCGAGAAGCGCGGGTACCGGGGACCAGGCGGACCACAGGACACCGGCCGCGGCGACGGGAAAGGGAATCATCTCGGCCGCGCTCCTCTGGTGGGGCCGGAGGTGCACCGCCCAGACCGTGATCAGGAAGACGGCCGCCGGAAGAGTGACGGCCACGCCGGCAGCGGTCGGGGAGGCCCCGCTGTGACGCGTGAGGTGATCGGCGTAAGCGGCCAGACCGGCGCCCTCGGCGGTCGCCGACGCGAAGATCAGATAGTGGCCGTAGGCCCAGGGGAATCTTTTCCGGTGGGCCCGGTGCGTCGCGGCGAGGAGAGTGTGGGCGGGCCGGGCGAAGTACAGCCACCCCATGGCGTAGGCCATGAGCAGGCCGCCGCCCGCCAGCGCGTACAGCGAACCGGTGCCCTCGTGCCGGTCGAAGGCGCCGCGGACGGCGACGGTGGCGGCCGCGACGGACTCGCCGAGGACGATGAGGGTGAACAGTTCGTAGCGCTCGGCGATGTGGCGCGGATGCCAGGGCGTCATCCCGGCGGACTGTGCCCACACGGGGACGGACACCTCGGCCATGATCATGACCACGATACCGGGTAGCCGCACCGACGCGGGGACGAAGAGCAGCCCCACCCAGCCGAGTTGACACACCGTCACACCGACGGCGAAGCGCAGCGCCGTCCTGCGCCGGGTACGGTCGGACAGTGCGGCACGCAGCCACAGCGCGGCCAGCGCCGAACGCGACACAACGTATCCGAGCGTGATGACCCGCAGATCCCCGTCCTCGAACGCACGGTGGACGCCGGCGGCGAGGACGAGCGAGCCGGTGATCTGGGCCAGGACCGTGAGCCGGTACGGGACGTCGTCCGGGTCGTAGGCGGAGGCGAACCAGGTGAAGTTCATCCACGCCCACCAGATGGTGAAGAACACCAGCGCGAAGCGGAGGCAGCCAGTGGCACAGTGCCCTTCTGTCAGCGCCTCGTGCAGGCCCTCGGACGCCTGCGCCACCGCGATGACGAAGCAGAGGTCGAAGAAGAGTTCCAGCGGGGTGGCGGACCTGTGCGGTTCGCCGGGGTTGCGGCCCGCCATGGCGCGCCGTAGCCGGACGGCGGGGGCGGTCAGCGGGGTCGGGTTGCGGTTCAGCGGAGGGCTCCCAAAGCCGCTTCGACCGCCCGGTGGAAGGTGGGGTAGGTGTAGATCATGTGCCGCAGCCGGTCCACGGGTATCTCGGCGTGGACGGCCACGTTCAGCCCGTAGAGCACCTCGCCACCCGCCGGCCCGGCGGAGGTCGCGCCGATCAGCACTCCCCGTTCGGCGTCCTCGACCAGCTTGACGAACCCGTCGCCGCCCGGCCCGTGGATCCAGCCACGCGTGGAAGAGGCCAGGGACACCACACCCGTACGCACCCGCAGACCCCGCTCCCGGGCCTGGCGCTCCGTCATCCCGACGGCTCCGATCTCCGGGTCGGTGAAGGTGACGCGGGGCAGCGCCCGGTAGTCGGCGTCGGGTCCGGGCCGCCCGAGGATGTCCCGGACGGCGATCTCGCCCTGGTACATCGACACGTGTGTGAAGGCGCCCCGGCCGGTGATGTCGCCCATCGCCCACAGCCCTTCGCCGGCCCGCATCTGCCCGTCCGTGGGCACGGCTCCCGCCGTCGGATCGAGCCCCACCGTGTCGACCGCGAGCGGGGTCAGGTCGGCGTGGCGTCCCGTGGCGACCAGCAACCGCTCGGCACGCAGCGGCGCTCCGTCTCCCTCAAGGCGGACGGTGAACTCCGTGCCGTCATGACCGACCTGCCGCGCCCGGACACCCGTGAGAACGGTGACACCGTCCGCGCGCAGCGCCCGGGCGGCCAGCTCCCCTGCTTCGGGCTCCTCCTGCGAGAGCAGCCGGTCCTGCCCCTCGACAACTGTGACCGCGCAGGTGAAGCGGGCGAAGACCTGGGCGAGTTCGACGCCGATGGCGCCCCCGCCGAGGACGAGCATCGACGTCGGCAGCTCCTTGGCCGCCATGGCGTCCCGATTGGTCCAGTACGGTGTGTCTTCCAAGCCCGGCACCGGGGGGATCCGGGGCCGGGTACCGGTGGCCAGCACGACACCGCGCCGTGCCTCGAACGTGCGGTGGCCGACGGTCACACGGCGCGGCCCGGCGAGGCGCCCTGTCCCCCGGACGAGCCGACCACCCTTCGCCGCGAGCCGGTCGGCGGCCACCCGGTCGTTCCAGTCGTCGGTCGCCTCATCGCGGATACGTCCGGCGACCCTGGTCCAGTCCGGAGTCAGGACCGCCTCACCGGCGAGGGCGTGGACTCGGCGCGCCTCCGCGAGCAGGTTCCCGGCCCGGATCATGATCTTGCTGGGCACGCATCCCCAGTACGGACATTCGCCTCCGACGAGTTCCGCCTCGACCCCCACCACGTCCAGTCCCGCTTCGGCCAGCGTGCCGGCGACGTACTCGCCGCCCGGCCCCAGCCCCACGACCACCACATCCGCCTGTTCGTTCGTGCTCATGACTTTCCTCGTTCCACCGGCTCCCGGGCACGGACCTGTCCCCACCGACGCTAGAGCGGCCGGACGACCGCCGGAGTCCGCCGGCGCACGGAGGTTTGCCCGAGAGCGAACGCTCCGGGCACGAGCACCGGGCACAGTGCGCCGGCGGGCACAAGCTCATGCGCTGGCGGGCAACCCGGCCTGCGATCCGGCGCCTAGCGTCGCCCCAGTACGCACAGCACAGCACCGCAGGAGGCGGCCATGACCACCGATTCCAAGCCGATCAACGGCAGCCAGCCATGGCTCCACCAGAAGGGCGAGGTGATCCAGGAGTTCGGGACCGTCAAGCAGTTCCCGGTCGGGCTGTCCTACGACGCCCGGATGTACTCCTGCCAGCGCATGAACAGGGTCCTGGCGGACACGCAGATCCTCTACGGCCTCTACAAGAAGCACCACTGGCTGATGCGCGGGGCAACCTTCTACCAACTGCACCTGGTCCTCGACAAGCACGCGGGTGAACAACTCGACATCGTCGACACCATCGCCGAGCGCGTCCAGTCCCTGGGCGGCGTCGCGGTGGGAGACCCCCGGCATGTCGCGGAGATCACGTCGATCCCCCGGCCCCCGGACGGCGTCGAGGAGGTTCCGGCGATGCTGTCCCGGTTGCTGGAGGCCCATGAGACCATCCTCATCGACGCCCACGACGCCGCCCTCCGGATCGCCGAGTGGGGTGACGACGGCACCATCGACATGCTGGTGTCACAGGTGATCCGGAGCGGCGAACGGCAGGCGTGGTTCCTGGCCGAGCATCTGGTCGACACGCCACTGGTCCGCGCCTGAAGAACGGCCCCGGTCCGCCGCCCCGGCATACGCGAACGGGTGCCTGGAGAGGCATCAGCCGGCAGAGCACGTCGACGCCCCGCCTTCCCCCTACGATGCGGAAAGATCGAAGGCCGTCGCCGGCGCACCAGACGGAGCGCCACCGGACCGGGAGCGGATAATGGATCTGCGGCAGATGGAGGTCGTGGTCTCGGTTGCGGACGCGGGCGGTTTCACGGCGGCGGCAAGGCGGCTGCACGTAGTCCAGTCCGCCGTGTCGAGCACGGTCCGGACCCTCGAACGGGAGTTGGGTACTTCCCTGTTCGACCGCACCACGCACCGCCTCTCGCTGACCCCGGCCGGAGCGGCGTTCGTACCCGCTGCGCGCGCGGCGCTCCGGGCCGCCGAACTGGCGCGGGAGGCTGTCGACGCCGTACAGGGACATCTTCGCGGGCGGGTGACGGTCGGCACGATGCAAGGCGTCTGGGCAGGACTCCACCACGCCCTCGCCGCGCTGCGGGCGGAGCATCCGGGTGTGGTCGTCCATCTGCGGCAGGCAGCGGTCGCCGACATCCGGCAGGCACTGCGCGAGGGCACGGTGGACCTGGCCGTGGTGGCACTCGACCGCCAGCAGCAGCGCGGGCTGGTGACCAGGCTGCTGTCCCACGAGGACATGGTGCTGCTGACATCACCCCGGCGGGTGCTCGCCGGGACGACGCCGGACGGCGAGGTACGGCTCGGCGACATCGCCGAGCTGCCCCTGGTCGACTTCACACCCGGCTGGGCCATCCGCTACGCGGTCGACCGGGCCTTCCGGGCCGCGGGGGTCGACCGCAGCCCGACGTTCGAGGTCAACGACATCGTCGCGGCATCCGAACTGGTCCGCAATGATCTCGGAGTCTGCATCATGCCGAAGTCGATCGCGGACCGTTTCCCCGATCTGCCCCAACGCCGGTTCGACCGGCACGCACCGAACTGGAAGATCATGGTGGTCCGGCCGCCCGGCGAAGCACCCCCGGCGGTCGCCGCGCTGATGCGGCACATCATCTGACGGAGACCGGGTCGTCCGGCGACCGTCCCCGCCTCACCACGTCAGGCGTGACGCCGGGCCGCGTGCCCGCTCCACAGCATGTGGCTCCCGGCACCCACAACGTCACCGGCCCGTCACCTGGGCACAGTTGAGGCGGCCGGTCGCACACACGGAGGATCCGGTACATGAGCGATGTCGAGCAGCCCTCCGAACGGCACCACGGATACGTCCGGGAAGTGGTCGAACGGATCAGCGAGCACCACCACCGTGCCGTCCGGCGGCGCGAGGATGAGGAACTGGCCGAGGCGGTCGGTGAGGCCGCCTTCGACATGGGCGCCGACATCGGGCACCCGACCGTGCGGCACATGGCAGTCGGCTACGACGTCGACGCGGACCTCGGCATCGAGAAGGAGCCGCCGGAACCGCGCGCGTAGTCCCTCCGGATCGCGCATAGCCCCTCCGGATCGCGGAAAGGCCCGGCCCCCGGGTCGCACCGGTTCCCCGGGGGCCCGGACACCAAGAACGTCGATACCACGCGAAGCCGCCGCCGTTCCCCGCTGACCCGCTCAGGGCGTCCTGTGCGGTCGTTCACCGGGGGACGGCGCGCTCCCGCCCGGGGGTGGTCCCGCCGCCGGGGTCCGGCACCCGGCGGCCATGCCCCATCGAGGCCGCACATCACGCCCACTTCGGCGGGGGAATACCCGCGCGATCCACGTTGTATAACTTTCAACTACCCACCAAGGGCGCACCCGGGCCCGGAAGACGACGGATTGATCACGATGAGCAAGCCTTCACACAGCAGTCTCGAATGGACAGACCTGGACCAGCGGGCCGTCGACACCGCCCGCGTCCTGGCGGCTGACGCCGTACAGAAGGTCGGGAACGGCCATCCCGGCACCGCGATGAGTCTGGCCCCTGCCGCGTACACGATCTTCCAGAAGGTGATGCGTCACGACCCGGCCGACGCGGGCTGGATGGGCCGTGACCGGTTCGTTCTGTCCCCGGGCCATACCTCGCTGACGCTGTACACCCAGCTCTTCCTCGCCGGATACGGTCTTGAGCTGAGCGATCTCCAGTCTTTCCGCACACACCGTTCGCTCACACCAGGCCATCCCGAGCACGGCCACACCAGCGGCGTGGAAACCACGACGGGTCCCCTGGGCCAGGGTCTCGCGAACGCCGTCGGCATGGCGATGGCCGCCCGTTACGAGCGCGGCCTGTTCGACCCGGACGCCCCCTCTGGTGAGTCCCCCTTCGACCACACCATCTGGGCGATCGTCTCCGACGGTGACCTTGAGGAGGGCGTCTCCGCGGAGGCGTCGTCCCTCGCCGGCCACCAGAAGCTCGGCAACCTCGTCTTCGTCTACGACGACAACCACATCTCCATCGAGGGCGACACCGCCACCGCGTTCTCCGAGGACGTGCTGAAGCGGTACGAGGCATACGGCTGGCACACGCAGCGCATCGAGCCCGCCGAGAGCGGCGACATCGATGTCCACGCGCTCTACGCGGCGCTCAGGGCGGCGCAGGACGAGACCGATCGGCCCTCGATCATCGCCATGCGCACCATCATCGCCTGGCCCGCCCCGGGCGCCCAGAACACCGAGGCCGCGCACGGCTCCGCACTCGGCCGGGACGAGATCGCGGCCACCAAACGAGTACTCGGATTCGACCCGGACAAGACCTTCGACGTCGCCGAAGCGGTCCTCGCTCACACGCGCACGGCCTTGGACCGGGGCGCCGAGGCGCACGCGGTCTGGGACAGCCGGATCGATGCGTGGCGCGGTGCCCACCCGGAGCGCGCGGAGCTGTTCGACCGGCTCGTGGCCGGTCGGCTGCCCGAGGACTGGGAATCCGCCCTGCCGGTCTTCGAACCCGGCAAGGCGGTCGCCACCCGGGCCGCCTCCGGCACGGTGCTCCAGTCGCTCGGTGCGGTCCTGCCCGAGCTGTGGGGAGGCTCAGCCGACCTGGCCGGCTCGAACAACACCACCATCGACAGGACGTCGTCCTTCCTGCCCAGGGGCAACCCGCTGCCCGAGGCCGACCCGTACGGCCGTACGGTCCACTTCGGCATCCGCGAGTTCTCGATGGCCGCGGCGATGAACGGCATCGCACTGCACGGCAACACCCGTGTCTACGGCGGCACCTTCCTCGTGTTCTCCGACTACATGCGCAACGCCGTCCGCATGTCCGCGCTGATGCGGCTGCCCGTGACCTACGTGTGGACACACGACTCCATCGGTCTCGGCGAGGACGGTCCGACCCACCAGCCGGTCGAGCACCTCGCCTCGCTCCGCGCCATCCCCGGCCTGAACATCGTCCGTCCCGCCGACGCCAACGAGACCGCCACAGTCTGGGGCGAGATCCTCAAACGCCATGCCACCGACCCCGCCCCCCACGGCCTGGCCCTCACCCGCCAGGGTGTGCCGACCTACGCTCCCAACAAGGACGCCGCGCGCGGTGGTTACGTCCTCAAGGACTCCTCCGACGGCGCCCCGGCCGTTGTTCTCATCGCCACCGGCTCGGAGGTCCAGCTGGCCGTCGCCGCCCGCGAACAACTGGAGGCCGAGGGGATCGGCACCCGAGTCGTGTCGATGCCGTCCGTCGAGTGGTTCGAGGAGCAGCCGCGCGAGTACCGCGACAGCGTCCTTCCGCCGTCCGTGAAGGCCCGCGTCGCGGTCGAGGCGGGTATCGGCCTGACCTGGCACAAGTTCGTGGGTGACGCGGGACGCGTGGTCTCGCTCGAACACTTCGGCGCCTCCGCCGACGCCACGACCCTGTTCGCCGAGTTCGGTTTCACTCCCGAGAACGTCGCCGCCGCCGCCCGGGAGTCGCTGGCCGCCGCACGCGGTTGATCCGATCTCCAGAAAGAAGATGACCACTTTGCCAGAAACGACGCGGGCCGAGCGCAAGCGCCTTGATTCCCAGGAGGTCTGACGTCATGTCAGAGATCATCACCGAAGGCTGGGCCAACCCACTGCGCTCGCCTGCGGACCGCCGCCTTCCCCGCATCGCGGGTCCGTCCGGTCTCGTCATCTTCGGCGTCACCGGCGACCTGTCCCGCAAGAAGCTGATGCCGGCCGTCTACGACCTCGCCAACCGCGGTCTTCTGCCGCCGGGCTTCTCACTGGTCGGTTTCGCCCGTCGCGAGTGGGAGCACCAGGACTTCGCCCAAATCGTCCACGACTCCGTACGCGAACACGCTCGGACCCCCTTCCGCGAGGAGGTCTGGAATCAGTTGTCGGAGGGGATGCGGTTCATCCCCGGTGACTTCGGCGACGACGAGGCGTTCAAGAAGCTGCGCGAGACGGTTGACGAGCTCGACGCGGCCCGGGGCACCAGCGGCAACTACGCCTTCTACCTCTCCGTGCCGCCGAGGTTCTTCCCCCAAGTGGTACGGCAGTTGAAGAACCACGGCCTGTCCGACGCCCCCGAGGGTTCGTGGCGGCGTGCGGTCATCGAGAAACCCTTCGGCCACGACCTCGCCAGCGCCAGGGAACTGAACCAGGTCGTCCATGAGGTCTTCCCTCCCGACCAGGTGTTCCGCATCGACCACTACCTGGGCAAGGAAACGGTCCAGAACATCCTGGCGCTGCGCTTCGCCAACCAGATGTTCGAGCCGATCTGGAACCGGTCCTTCATCGACCACGTGCAGATCACCATGGCCGAGGACATCGGTATCGGCGGCCGCGCCGGCTACTACGACGGCATCGGCTCGGCCAGGGACGTCATCCAGAACCACCTCCTCCAACTCCTCGCGCTGACCGCGATGGAGGAACCCTCGTCCTTCGACGCCGAGTCCCTGGTCACCGAGAAACTGAAGGTCCTCAAGGCTGCCAAGCTCCCGGACGACCTGGGCAGGCACACGGTGCGCGGGCAGTACGCCACCGGCTGGCAGGGCGGCGAGAAGGTCGTCGGATACCTCGAGGAGGAGGGCATCGCGCCCGCGTCCAGGACCGACACGTACGCCGCGGTCAAGCTGGAGATCGACAACCGGCGCTGGGCGGGCGTCCCCTTCTACCTGCGTACGGGCAAGCGGCTCGGGCGGCGGGTGACGGAGATCGCGGTCGTCCTCCAGCGCGCTCCACACTCCCCGTTCGACTCGACGGCCACCGAGGAACTGGGCCAGAACGCGATCGTCATCCGCGTCCAGCCCGACGAGGGCGTCACCGTCCGCTTCGGCTCCAAGGTGCCGGGCACCTCGATGGAGATCCGCGACGTCACCATGGACTTCGCCTACGGCGAGTCCTTCACCGAGGAGAGCCCCGAGGCGTACGAGCGGCTGATCCTCGACGTCCTGCTCGGCGACGCCAATCTCTTACCCCGCACCGAGGAGGTCGAGGAATCCTGGAAGATCCTCGACCCGGTCGAGGAGTACTGGAAACAACACGGCAAGCCGGCCCAGTACCCCGCAGGAAGCTGGGGGCCTGCCGAGGCGGATCACATGCTCGCACACGACGGAAGAAGCTGGCGCCGGCCATGAACATCGATCTCCCGAACACCACGGCCAGCAAGATCAACAAGGCTCTGGTCCAGGCACGCCGGGCCAATGGCAGCCCTGCCGTCGGCATGGTGCTCAACCTGGTCGTCGTCACGGACGAGGAGAACGCTCACGACGCGGTCAAGGCCGCGTCCGACGCCTCCCGCGAACACCCCTCCCGCATCCTGGCCGTCATCAAGCGCCCCACCCGCGGGGCGCGGCGCCGCGGCGAGACCCGCCTGGACGCCGAAGTACAGGTCGGGGACGACGCCGGCAACGCCGAGACCGTCCTCCTGCGGCTGTACGGCGAACTGACCGATCACGCCGACTCGACGGTCGTACCACTGCTGCTGCCCGACACGCCGGTGGTGGTCTGGTGGCCGGTGGACGCTCCGCCCGCCCCGGCGAAGGATCCGCTCGGCGCTCTGGCGCAGCGCCGCATCACCGACTCGTACGCCGTCGAGGAGCCCCTCAGGGAGCTGGCCGTACGCACCACCGCGTACGCCCCCGGTGACACCGACCTCGCCTGGACCCGGCTCACGCCGTGGCGCTCGATGCTGGCGGCGGGGCTGGACCAGGCCCGTGCCACAGTGACGTCGGCGGTTGTGGAGAGCGAGGCGGACAATCCCAGCGCCGAACTGCTGGCTCGCTGGCTCACCGACCGGCTCCAGGTGCCGGTGCGACGAGTGGTGACCAAGGGCCCTGTCGTCACCGGTGTGCGGTTGCGCACCACCGACGGCGAGATTGTCATCGACCGCCCGGACGGAGCCCTCGCCACCTTGTCCATTCCCCACCAGCCCGTCCGCGCTCTCCCCCTGCGCGTCCGCAGCACGGCCGAGCTGATCGCCGAGGAACTGCGCCGTCTCGACCCGGACGAGGCTTACGCCGGCGCCCTGAGCACCACCGCCGGGGAGCTGAAGAACGATGTCTGACACCGGCAACGGCGACATCCCCGACGCCTCCACCACCGCCCTCGTGGCCACACCCACGAACAGCACAGGAGTAACTGATATGCAGCTCGGACTCATTGGTCTCGGCAAGATGGGCGGCAACATGCGCGAGCGGATCCGCCGCGCCGGCCACACCGTCGTCGGCTACGACCACAACCCCGAACTCTCCGACGCGGGCAGCCTGTCGGAACTGGTCGAGAAGCTCGAAGCGCCACGCACGGTCTGGGTGATGGTTCCGGCCGGCGCCCCCACCCAGTCCGTCATCGACGACCTCGCGAAGCTCCTCCAGCCCGGCGACACCGTTGTCGACGGCGGCAACTCCCGCTGGACCGACGACGAGAGGCACGCCGCCGAACTGGGCGGCAAGGACATCGGCTTCGTCGACGCGGGGGTCTCCGGCGGCGTGTGGGGGCTTGAGAACGGCTACGCGCTGATGGTCGGCGGCGCCGCCGAGCACATCGCCAGGGTCCAGCCGGTCTTCGACGCCCTCAAGCCGGAGGGGCCGTACGGCTATGTCCACGCGGGCGGGGTCGGCGCCGGGCACTTCTCCAAGATGGTCCACAACGGCATCGAGTACGCGCTGATGCAGGCTTACGCCGAGGGCTGGGAGCTGCTGGAGAAGGCCGATTCCGTCACCGACGTCCGCGAGGTCTTCCGCTCCTGGCAGGAGGGTACTGTCATCCGTTCCTGGCTGCTCGACCTCGCGGTCGACGCCCTGGACGAGGACGAGCACCTGGACGCGGTCAAGGGCGTCGCCCAGGACTCCGGCGAGGGCCGCTGGACCGTCGAGGCGGCCATCGACCACGCCGTGCCGCTGCCCGCGATCACGGCCTCCCTCTTCGCCCGGTTCGCCTCGCGCCAGGACGACTCCCCGCAGATGAAGATGATCGCCCAACTGCGCAACCAGTTCGGCGGCCACGCGGTCGAGAGCACGGACGGCGGACGGTAGCACCACTTCGGTGGCCTCATCGTCTCCCCCGGCTACACCGACCCCGTCACGTTCGTCGACGGCAACCCGTACGGCACCTCGCACGTCGACGCCCAGGGCAACAACCCCATCGGTGAGCAGACCCTCAACTCCGCCCGCCACCGGGCGGAGCGCGTGGTCCTGCTCACACGTGCCTTCAAGAGCGGATTCACCGCCTGACCCCACTCGGCCCACACGGCCCGAAAGAAGATGACCCACCATGGGTGAACTCGTCCTGGCCCGCCACGGCGAAACCGAGTGGACTGTCTCACGACAGCACACCAGCTACACGGACCTGCCGCTCACCTCGCACGGCGAGGACCAGGCACGGTCGGCCGCCCGGCTCCTGGCCGGGCGGCCGACCGCCCTGGTGCTGACCAGCCCGCTCCAACGCGCGCGACGCACCACCGAACTCGCCGGCATGCGACGTGCCGAGGTCGAACCCGACCTGCACGAGTGGGACTACGGCGGCTACGGAGGCATCACAACCGCCGAGATCCACCGCACCCGCCCCGGCTGGGACCTGTGGACCGACGGTGTCGTGCCCGGCCCGCCCGGGCATCCCGGAGAACAGCCGGAAGACATCGGCGCCCGCGCCGACCGCGTGCTCTCCCGGATCGGCCCGCTGCTCGACGACCCCGCAGGCGGCGATGTGGTCCTCGTCGCCCACGGCCACTTCCTCCGGGTTCTCACCGCCCGGCGCCTGGGCCTGCCACCCGCCGCGGGATCACTGTTCCGCCTCGACACCGCATCGGTCAGCCGCCTCGGTACCGAGCACGGCCGCCCCGTCGTCGTCGAGTGGAACCGCGGCGCGGATCGCTCCCTCGCCGGGGCCTCCGCCATCACCACAGCTTTCTGATCTCCACGGCTCACGTCCCGTCAGCCCCACCCGGCGACGTTCGGCATACCGAAGCAGCGCCTCAGCAGGGAGCACGTTCCCATGACCTCCAGTACATTCCCGGACACCCGATCCACCCGGGAACCGGCAAAACCAAGCCTCCGCCGCGTCACCTTCATCGCCGCCGCGGCGGCGATCGGCGGCTTTCTCTTCGGTTACGACAGCGCCGTCATCAACGGCGCCGTCACCGGAATCCAGCAGCACTTCGCCATCTCGTCCTCGGAGACCGGCACCATCGTGTCCTCCGCGCTGCTGGGATCCGCCGTCGGGGCGGCTGCCGCCGGCGGCCTCGCGGACCGCATCGGCCGGCTGCGGGTCATGCACATCGCGGCCGCTCTCTTCGCGATCAGCGCGCTCGGTTCTTCGATGCCCTTCTCCGCCTGGGACCTCGCGGCCTGGCGTGCCCTCGGTGGTGTCGCGATCGGCCTCGCGTCCCTGATCGGCCCGACCTACATCGCCGAGGTGGCCCCCGCGCACTACCGCGGCCGTCTGGCCTCCTTCCAGCAGGCTGCGATCGTGCTGGGCATCACCGCCTCCCAACTCGTCAACTGGGTCATCGCCCAACGCGCCGGGGGCGAGAGCCAGAACTCCCTCGGACCGCTGGAGGCATGGCAGTGGATGCTGATGGCCGCCGTGGTCCCGGCCGTTCTCTACTCCCTCCTGGCCAGCCGTATCCCCGAGTCGCCCTACTTCCTGATCACCACCCGACAACTGCCCCGGGCCCAGGCCGCGCTGCGTGACATCGAGGGGCCCGGCGTGGACACGGAGGCGCGGGTCGCGGAGATCCAACTCGCCCTCCACAGAACTGACAAACCCCGGATCGGCGATCTGTTCGGCGGCCGCTTCGGGCTGCTGCCGATCGTCTGGACCGGTATCGGCCTGGCCGTCTTCCAGCAGCTCGTCGGCATCAACGTGATCTTCTACTACTCCTCGATCCTGTGGCAGTCGGTGGGAATCGAGCAGTCCAGCTCGCTGCTGATCAGCCTGTCCACCTCGGTGATCAACATCGTCGGTACGGTCGTGGCGATGCTGTTCATCGACCGGATCGGCCGTAAGCCCCTGGCACTCATGGGCTCTGCCGGAATGGCGGTCTCGCTCGCCCTGGCCGCTTGGGCGTTCTCCTACAAGACCGGCAGTGGTGACAGTCTCTTCATCCCGGACACGCAGGGAACCGTGGCGCTGATCGCCGCGCACACCTTCGTCTTCTTCTTCGCCGTCTCCTGGGGTGTCGTCCTGTGGGTCATGATCGGCGAGATGTTCCCGCCGAGGATCCGCGCCGCCGCCATGTCCGTGGCGACCGCGTTCAACTGGATCGCCAACTGGGCGGTGACGGAGACCTTCCCGCGCTTGTCGGAATGGAACCTGTCGGCCACCTACGTCGTTTACGCCGCCTTCGCCGTCCTGTCGTTCGGCTTCATCGGCATGTTCGTCCGCGAGACAAACGGCAAGGAACTCGGCGACACGAGCTGAGCAGCCCACCCCGCTCCAGGGCATCCCGGTCCGGGGCGGCACCGGGAGCAACCGTCGCCCCCTGAGAACGACCCGCGACGGCCCGCTCTCTGCGGCCGGTCGCCGAGGCAGCACCACGTCAGCTCCGGGGCGTGTCTTCTGCGATCAGCGCCGCCTTCCAGTGGCTGGGGATCGCGGCGGCGTGAGCCAGGACCTCGTCGTACACCGCGGTACACCGTACGACGTCTGTGGTACGGGCGAATGAGATGTAGGAGAGACGCCCGTTGTACGGATCACACATCAAGGAGGCCGCCGTCAGCCGTGCGCCCGCGCACGCCACTTCGCCCGGAAAGGTCACGCTGCTCGCGACGATCTGCGCACCCTCAGGGGCTGTCGTCCGGTCAGCCACCGACTCGCCGAGACGGGGAGTGAGAGCCGCCAGGGCGACCCGGGCCGAATCGCGCGTTCGGCCCGCCCTGACCGCGTTGGTCTGGCGGTGCACACCGTCCAGGGCATCGGCGAACCGGTCCGCCGAGCAGGGCAGCAGAAGATGGTGGGAGACCAAGCGGTTTCCGGGCGCCAGTCGCTCGTCGATCAGCCGTGTGGACATGGGAACCAGAGCCGACAGATCCGGGCAGGAGCGCGAGCCGCCCGTGTTCTCCAGGCGCCAGCGCCGGAATGCCTGAGCCAGGGCGGCCAGACACACGTCATTGACGCTCGCCCCGCGCGTATCGGCCATGGCGCGTAGGCGGGAGGCCGAGACGTCTTGACAGGTCCAGTGGAAGCGGCGCGAGGGAAGCGCCCGGAGTTCGGGCCAGCACCGTCTCTGACCGGGGGTCCAGAAAACATCCCGGAGCACCCGCAGAATGCCCCGGGGGGTGGGAAAGGAGGCGCGGTGGAGTGGAGGGCCGTCGGCTTCGTTGTCGCTGAGAAGCATGAGGACGGTGTGCGCTGCGCCGACACCGTCCTGGACGGCGTGATGGACGCGGTAGCACACCCGGAAGCGGCCCTCCTCGTATCCGCTGAGCAGCCAGATGTCCCACGGCGGGTGCGGACCGCCTGGTAGCGGCTGCCACAGGAGGCCGGCCGTCGCGGCGTCGAGGCCCTGGGCCCCCGACGGAACCGTGTGACGGCGCAGGTGAATCGCCCCGTCGAGGGGGAGTTCACGAAGATGCCACCGTTGCCCGTGGCCTCCGGGCAACAGCAGGTTGAGTGCGGGCAAGGCGGCCGCCCGGCGAAGGATTCTCGCGGTGAACCGCTGGGGATCGGGGACGGCACCCTCGAAATCGAGAATGAACCCCGTGGTCGGCCGATGCTTGAGAAAGAATCGGTCCACCGACCCGCTTCTGTGTCCCCGCCGGCTGGCCATGTCTCAAGTCCCCTCTGAGTCCGGCTCATTGGGCGAGGGCCGGCTCGCCCCGCCGGCGGGCGCGGCGTCCGGCCGGGGGTCCTCCGGCATGTCTCGCCTCCTGGCTCCGGTCCAGTACCTGCCGGGTGACGAGAAGTCCCAGGCGAGGGGAAGGAGCAGCGGCCGCGGGAGGTGACGCAGGCCCCAAGCCGCCACCTTGTAGCGGAGACTGGGCACGCTGACGAAGCGCCCCCGGGCGAGATCGCGCATCGCGGTCGCGACGACACGGTCGGCTCTCAGCCATGTCCACTCCGGCAGGTTCGCCAGGTCGATACCTGATCGGTCGAAGAGTTCGGTCCTGGTGAATCCGGGCAGGAGAGCCATGATCCGGACGCCTGATTCGCGTACGTGTGCCGATCTGCCGATGGATTCGGTGAAGGTCAGCACCCAGGATTTGCCGGCCGGGTACGTGGTGGCGAGGCCGCCGGGGCCGAGTGCGGTGAAGGAGGCGACGTTGACCACGTGGCCCGACCTCCTCTCGATCATGCCGGGCAGCGCTGCGTGGGTGAGCCGGAGTACGGCCCTGACATTGACGTCGAGCAACCGCTCCTCAGCCGCGATGCTGTTGTGCGGAAAGGGTTTGTCCAGCGCGATGCCCGCGTTGTTGACCAGGAGATCGATTGGTTTCCCGGTGGTGAGGCGATGCTCTACGACCCGGCATCCCTCCGTGGTGGACAGGTCGGCCGGCAGTGTCTCCGCGTGAATGCCGTTCCCGGAGCTGAGTGTCTCGGCCTGCCGGTGCAGAACGTCCCGGGTACGCGCGACGAGGACGAGGTCGTGTCCTGTCCGGGCCAGTCGCTCGGCGAAGGCACGGCCGATACCTGAGGTCGCGCCGGTCACCAGGGCAGTGGGCACGATCGCTCCCGGGAGAGTGCTTCAGCTTCGTAGCGCGCACCGGTGGCCCCGGAACCCGCCATCAGGGTGAGCGGCGGGCACGCGAGGCACGCCGGAAGGACGCCGATCGCCACGGCCCGGCGAGCACAGGAGCGCACCGTGGGCGCGATGGTGACCTGCTTCACAAACGACAGACGCTACACACATCACGACCACGCACGCAACGTTACGGCACAAGTGCGGAGCGCATTTGGTTTTCGGGTGACCGTTGAGCCATCCTGCTCCGGTGACCGTCCTCCTCACCGGTGCGACCGGGTTTCTGGGATCGCGTCTCCTCATCAGTTTGCTGACGACCCGGAACCGGGACGTCACTGTGCTGGGCAGAGGAGCCCCCTCCGCTCTGCGCTCTCGCGTGCTGGCCGCACTGGACTGCGTCGCGCCCCCCGAGGGCATCAATGCCCGCGCTCGCGCCCGTCTGCGCTGTGTCAGTGGCGACATCAGCCGGCCCTGGCTCGGTCTGGCCCCGGCCGTGTACGGGCGTCTGGCCGAAGAGGCCGATGCCATCTGGCACTGTGCCGGCGACATCGCTCTCACCGGCGAACGTGAACGGCTCTTCCGAGTCAATGTGCGAGGCACCCAGCACCTGTTGCAATTGGCCGAGGCCACTCGCCCGAGTTGC
This sequence comes from Streptomyces sp. NPDC006923, assembly GCF_040635655.1. Taxonomy (NCBI): domain Bacteria; kingdom Bacillati; phylum Actinomycetota; class Actinomycetes; order Kitasatosporales; family Streptomycetaceae; genus Streptomyces; species Streptomyces sp. NPDC006923. The sequence continues at coordinate 152,115 of NZ_JBEYIF010000003.1, read as the reverse complement.
CGACTGGTGCACATGAGTACCGTCGCCGTGGCCGGCGCGCGTAGGGCGGGCCGGATCGCCGAGGACGACCTCATCGACCGCCACGGCTTCGAAACCCACTACGACGAGTCCAAGTACCAGGGGGAGAGCCTGGTCAGAGAGTGGGCGCGGAGACTGGACCGGCCCGCTGTCGTTCTGCGCCCGAGCGTCGTCGCCTCCGACGCCCGCCTTCCCGGGGCGGCGCCGGGTCACCCGCTCAGAGTGCTGGGCGAGATGATCGACGCCGTCGCACGTGGTGGCGCCCCAGGCGTTCCCGCCCTCGGCCGGGGCGGGGAGACACTGCGACTCCGGCTGCGGGTGCCCGCCGACGCGACGTTCAACATCGTCCAGGACGGATACGCCACCGAGGCGATGCTCCGTGTCGGACACGACGCCGGGCACAGCGGTTCCGGTGTGCGCACCTTCCACATCGTGAATCCGGCGGACACCCCGATGGGCCTGATCACCAGTGCCGTCCAGGCACGGTATCCGGGGCTCCGGCTGGAGTGCGCGGACCGGATTCCGGATCCGACAGCGGCGGAGCGTTTCATCGCCTCGCACCTTCCCGGCTTTCTGAGTTACTGCCACCACACCCGTCGCTACGACAGGGCCGGTGCGACCACGCTGGCCGGGGATCTGGACGACCCGTCCCCCATCGACCAGGACTACCTGACCCGCGCGCTGGGCTTCTCCGCCTCCGACCGCGCACCCCTCGGACTCACCACGGGCACGGGCCCCTATGCCGCTTCCGCCTGATATCGGCGGGAAGCACACGTACCCCTCAGCGGCCGCACACCGGCTTTCTCTTCGGGAGACATCCCTTGTCCCAGCCCCAACCGCCCCTGCCCGCGGACACTCTCGCCGTCGTCGGCGCCGCGTGCCGCCTCCCCGGCGGCATTCACACCCTTGAGGACCTGTGGGGGGTGCTCCTCGTCGGCCGTGACGTGGTGACAGAGGTCCCCGCCGACCGGTTCGCGGCAGCCGACTTCATCGACACCCGTCGGCCCCGCCCGGGCATGGGCTACACGACGGCCGGTGGCTTCCTGGACGACATCGCCGGATTCGACACCTCCTTCTTCAGCGGGATCTCCCCGCGCGAGGCGTCCCGGATGGACCCGCAACACCGCCTGCTGCTCGAACTCGCCGCCGAAACCCTGGACGACGCCGGGATCGACCACGCACGCTCACGGGGATCCGACACCGCGGTCTTTGTCGGCTGCTCCAGCCGCGACTACGGTGAGCTGCAGTCCTGCGAGCCGCAGACCGGGAACGCCTACACCCTGACCGGGATGGCGAGTTCCATCGCCGCGAACCGTCTCTCCCACTTCTTCGACTGGCACGGGCAGAGCGTCGCCGTGGACACGGCGTGCTCCTCCGCCCTGACCGCCCTGCACCAGGCGTGTGAGCATCTGCGGTCGGGACGCTCACGCACCGCGCTGGCGGGCGGCGTCAACATTCTGATCAACCCGCAGGGATACGCGGGCTTCTCCAGCGCGTCGATGCTGTCACGGACCGGGCGCTGCCGCGCCTTCTCCGCACACGCCGACGGCTTCGTCCGGTCCGAAGGCGGTGGCCTCGTACTGCTGAAACGTCTTGCCGACGCCGTCGAGGACGGCGACCGGATCCACTGCGTGATCGCCGCCAGTGGCACCAACAACGACGGTCACACCCCCGGAATCGCACTGCCCAGTGCCACCGCCCAGCAGGCGTTGCTGAGCGAGGTCTACCGCGGTGCCGGGATCACACCGGATGAACTGGTCTATCTGGAGGCGCACGGGACCGGCACGCAGGTGGGTGACCCCGTCGAATGTGAGGCCGTCGGCCGCTCCCTGGGTCAGGGCCGGCGCACCGGCGCGCTGCCCATCGGCTCGGTCAAGAGCAATGTCGGGCACCTGGAGGCGGCCTCGGGAATCGCCGGGCTGCTCAAGGCCCTGCTGGTGCTGCGCCATCGGCGGGTACCGGCGAGCCTGCACGCCGAACCGCCCAATCCGACGATCGACTTCGGTGGCTGGAACGTACGCCCCGTGACCCGGACGGAACCGGTCAAGGCGGAGGGGCGGATGTTCGCCGGGGTCAACTCCTTCGGGTTCGGCGGGGCCAACGCCCATGTCGTGCTGGCGGCGGCACCCGTGGAGAACGAGGCGCGGGACGCGGCTCCCAGGGGGAGCCTGACGCCGGTCATGGTGTCCGCCCGTACCACCGGGGCGCTGCGGGAGGCGGCCGGACGGATGGCGCAGCGACTTGAGTTCGCGGATCCCGAGGAGTTCTACGACATCTGCTACACCTCGACTGTGCGGCGCGGCCACCACGAGCAGCGCATCGCCGTGCTGGCGAGCGGTCCGGCCGAGGCGGCCGAGGCCCTGCACGGCGCCGCGCGGGGTGAAGAGCCGGTGTCGGGAGCGACAGCGGCCCAGGGCCGTCCGGGCAAGGTGGCCTTCGCCTTCTCCGGCAATGGGTCGCAGTGGCCCGGCATGGGCGCGGATCTGCTGCGTTCCGAGCCGGTCTTTCGCACCGCCCTTGAGGCCGTCGACGCCGAGCTGAGGCCGCGTCTGGGGTGGTCGGTCATCGAGGAACTGTCCCGCGAGGAGCCGCGTTTGCGGCTGACCGAGGTCGCGCAGCCCCTGCTGTTCGCCGTGCAGATCGGTCTGGTGCGGATGCTCGACGAGGTGTACGGGGTCAGGCCCGACGCCGTCGTGGGGCACAGTGTCGGAGAGATCGCGGCCGCTCATGTGTCCGGCGTCCTCGATCTGGCGGACGCCTGCCTGGTGGTGACCGAACGCAGTCGCGCCCAGGCTCTGACCGCCGGACGGGGCCGGATGGCGGCCGCCGGGCTGTCCCGGGCGGACGCGGAGAAGGAACTCGCCGCATATCAGGGGCGGTTGGAGCTGGCAGGGGTCAACAGCGGACGTGACATCACGCTCGCCGGCGACCCCGCCGCGCTGGAGGAGCTGGGCCGGACACTGGCCGCCCGCGACATCTTCTTCCGGGAACTCGACCTCGACTACGCCTTTCACAGCACGGCCATGGACCCGGTGCGACAGCTCGTTGAGACACCACTGGGACGCCTGAGCCCACGCTCGCCCGGCATCACGTTTGTCTCCACCGTCACGGGTGGTCCCCTTCCCGGTGAACAGCTCGACGCCGAGTACTGGTGGCGCAATGTCCGCGAGCCCGTGCTCTTCGCGGATGCCGTACGTCATCTCGCCGACGAGGGCTGCACGGCCTTCGTCGAGATCGGCCCGCACCCCGTCCTCACCCCCTACCTGCGCCGGATGGCCCCGGCGGGGACGGTTGCCGGTACCGGCCGGCGTGAACACAGCGGCCCCGAGGCGGTACGACGCGCGGCGGCCCACCTGCTGGCGGCCGGGATCCGGACCGGCGCCGCGTACTTCTCCCGGCCGGGACGGGTCGTGTCCCTGCCCGCCTACCCCTGGCAGCGGGAGCGCCACTGGAACGGGTCCCCGGACTGGTGGACCCGCGTTCCCCAGGACAGGACCGTTGTCCATCCGGTCCTGGGGCGCCGGGCCGCCGTGGCCGGACCCGCCTGGCACCAGAGTGTCAGCGGCGTTCGCCTGCCCTGGCTGTACGACCACCGGGTCGGCGGCGCCGTCGTCATGCCGGGCACCGCGTATGTGGAGGCCGCTCTCGCGGCCGGCCGTCACGCCCTGGGCCGCGCCGCCGAAGTCACCGACCTCGACATCCTCCGGCCCCTGGTCCTGCCGCACGACGACGAGACCGGCGAGGTCGTGCTGCAGACCTCGCTGTCCGAGGAGGACGGTGTCACACGGATCGCCTCCCGGACCGGCACGTCGGGCGAGTGGCAGACACACGCCCGCGGCCGGGTACGCCGCCTGCTCTCCCGGCCGCCGGCCCCACTGGACGTCGGCCTGCTGCGCTCCCGGACGAGCGAGCGCGGGGTGGAGGCGGAGGACCACTACGCGGAGGCGGCCCGCAGGGGCCTGGACTACGGCCCCCGCTTCCAGGGACTCACCCATCTGCGGGTCGGGGACGGCGAGGTTCTGGCCACCTATACCGATCCCGCACCACCGGAGGAGACCGGCTACGAGGCCCACCCGGCGCTGCTGGACACCGCGCTGCAGGCTGCCTCCCCGCTCCTGGCCGCTGTGGCGGACGACCGGATGTACCTCCCGACCGCAATCGGCTCGGCACGCCTCTGGGGCCGCCTGCCGCAGTGTGGCCTGATCCATGTACGCGTACGTGAACTGAGCCTTCGGTACGCCCTGTTGGACGTGACCGTATCGAACCAGGACGGAGTGGTCGCCGCCGAGCTGCGAGGATGCCGCCTGCACGGCGTCACCACCGGACCGGCCCAGGACCTCCAGCAGGTGACCCCCGTCCTGCGGGCCGCCCCCCGCGCCGGCGACCGGGCCCCCGGCCCGTCCCCCCTGCCCGCACCGAGCGCGCTCACCGCCGCGACCGCCGACGAGCGGGCCGCGCTGGACGAAACCCTCGGCAGTCGCTACGCGGCATTCGTTCCGCGGATCAAGCAGACCGTGGGCCACTGGGCGACCGCCACGTTCCGGGAACTGCTTCCTGCGGTCCAGGAATTCGCCGTGGCCGACCTGCTGGCGGCCGTACAGCCGAAGTACGCCTCGTATACGCGCCTGCTGGTCGGCATGGCCGAGCAGGCGGGTCTGCTGGAGCTTGTCGGCTCCCCGGGCACCGACGCGCCGCGCCGGCGGTTCACCGGCACCCCTCGCCCGCTCCCCATGGCTCAGGACTGCGTGGCGCGGTTCCCGGAGTGGATCTCGGCCCTCGCCGTCTACACCAGGTGCGGCACCCACCTCACCGCCGTGCTCCGGGGGGAGGTCGACCCCAGGGAACTGCTCTTCTCGGAAGCCGACCGGCACCATGTCGAGGCGTTCTACACCGACACTCCGCAGGCCCGGCTGCAAGGCCGTTACGCGCGAGCGGCCCTGGCCAAGGCGGTCGAAGCATGGCCTTCCGACCGTCCCCTGCGCGTCCTTGAGGTCGGCGCCGGCACCGGGGGCATCACCAGTGCCCTTCTCCCCCTCCTCCCCCCGCATCTCACGCGGTACCTGTACACCGATGTGTCCGCGGCCTTCTTCCCCGGGGCCCGGGCCCGGTTCTCGGCCTACGACTTCGTCGAGTACCACACCCTCGACCTGGAGCAGGACCTCGGTGAGCAGGGCTACGAGGAGGGTGACTACGACATCGTCGTGGCGGCCAATGTGCTGCACGCGACCAGTGATCTGCGGGCCACACTGCACCGGACCGCCTCCCTGCTCGCCGATGGCGGCCTGCTCCTGGCGACCGAGAGCCACGACGAGGAAGTCCTCGGGCCCTGCTTCGGACTGCTCGACGGGTTCTGGGCCTTCACCGACACCCAACTGCGCAGCAGTCCGCTGCTGCGCCGGGAGGACTGGGCGCCGCTGCTGCGACAGTGCGGCTTCGACGACATCTCACAGGTGAGCAGCGCGTGCCCGGAATTCAGGGACGACTACTCACTTCTCCTGGCACGCCGGAACCGCCCGTCTCCCGCCGCGCGGCCAGGCCCCTCCGGCACCCCGGGTGGCCGGTGGAACGTCGTCACCGAAAAGCCGGACAGCGCCTTCGCGCACGCCCTGGTGTCCGAGCTGAGAGCTGCGGGCCCTGTCGAGGCCACGGTCCTCACGGCTCCTCCTGCCGGCACGGCCTGGCCCGACCGCCTGCCTCTCGGGGGCGCCCCCGCCGGCCACACCGTCCTGCTCTTCGACCTCGACACCGAACACACCGAACACACCGGTGACGGGGAAGGCGGGACCGGAAGCGCTCCGGTGGCCGAGGCCGTCCACCGCACCGGACTCGTCCGGGCCGCCGCGGCCATGGGAGAGGACGGCTCCAGCGCGCTGTATCTGGTCACCGCGGCGACGGGGCTGTTTCCCGCACCGGACAGCAGCGGCGTCCCGGGAAGCGCCGCCGTCTGGGGCACCGGGCGGGTCCTCGCGAACGAGCGGCCGGGGCTGGCAGTCCGACGCGTATCGCTGGCCCGGTCACGGGATACAGCCGGGGACGCCGTCAGGCTGGCACGGGAATTACTGGAGCCCACGGACGAGGACGAGGTCGTGCTCACCCGGCGAGGGCGGTTCGTGCCACGGCTGACCGACTGTGCTCCCCGTACCGACGAGCACCGTGACGGACGGCCGTACGCACTCGAACTCCGCGAACCAGGGCTGGGGCACCGGCTCGCCTGGGTACCGGCCGGGGACCTCGTGCCAGGAGCGGGCGAGGTGATCGTGGCGGTGCGCGCGGCGGCGCTCAACTACCGCGACGTGATGCTCGCCGCGGGCTTGCTGCCGCCCGGCGCCGAGCCCCCGGTCGACGGCGGTCCGGCGCTCGGTCTCGAATGTGCCGGGGACGTCGTGGCGGTCGGCCCGGGGGTCGCCGGGATCTCCGAGGGGGACCGGGTCTTCGCCTTCGGACACGGCACCCTGGCCTCTCACGTGCGGGTGCGGGCCGAGCAGACCGGCCGTATGCCGGACGGCATGCTCCCCAGCGAGGCGGCGACGATCCCCGCCGTCCACCTCACCGTGCAGCACGCGCTGGACGACCTGGCCCGGCTCGCACCCGGGGAGACCCTGCTCGTCCACGGGGGCGCCGGCGGCATCGGTCTCGCCGCCCTGCGCCACGCCACCCAGGTGGGCGCCCGGGTGATCGCCACCGCCGGGACCCCCGCCAAGCGGGATCTCCTGCGGATGCTCGGTGTCGAGCACGTCCTGGACTCCCGCAGCCTGTCCTTCGCCGACGAGGTCCAGGACATCACGCGGGGCCGGGGCGTCGATGTCGTACTCAACTCACTGGCCGGCGAGGCCATCACCCGCGGCCTGGAATGCCTGCGCCCGGGTGGCCGCTTCGTCGAGCTCGGCAAGCGGGACATCTACGGCAACCAGCCCCTGCTGTTACGTCCCTTCCGTAAGAATCTCGCCTACTTCGGAGTCGACATCACCCGGCTGGTCGCAGACGAGCCCAAGGCGGCCGCGGCGGCCTTCTCGACGGTGACCGACAGGGTGGCGAGGGGCGTGTACCGGCCGTTGCCCCACCAGACCTACCCGGCCCCACGCGTCGACGAGGCCCTGCGGAGCCTGCGGCACTCCCGGCACCTGGGCAAGGTCGTGGTCACATTCGACGCGAACGAGCCGGTGCGCCTGGAGGAGCCGGACGAGCCGTTGACCTGCGACCCCGGCGCGACGTATCTCATCACCGGAGGGCTCAGTGGTCTCGGCGCGGCGACGGCTCGACACCTGGTGAGGTGTGGTGCGCGCTCCCTGGCTCTGGTGGGCCGCCGCGGTGCGGCTTCGCCGGAAGCACCGCCGCTCCTCGACGAGTTCGGGGCGCAGGGTGTCCACGCGGTGGCGCACGCCGCCGATGTGACCGACGTCCGGGCGATCCGGGCGATCTTCGAGAACGCCGACGCCGAGGGCCGGCCGGTGCGCGGCGTCGTGCATGCCGCCATGTGGTTGGACGACGCCCCATTGGCGGAGCTGACGGCCGAGCGGTACGCCTCCGTGTACGCGGCGAAGGCACAGGGCGGCGCGGTGCTGGACGCGCTCACCCGCGAGCGTTCGCTGGACTTCTTTGTCGTCTACTCCTCCGTGGCCGCTCTCGTCGGCAACAGTCATCAGGCCCCCTACGCCGCCGCCAATCTCTTCCTGGAGTCCCTGGTGCGGGCTCGCCGAAGCGCTGGTCTGCCCGGCACAGCACTGGCCTGGGGCGGTATCGGCGAGACGGGATACGTCGCCAGAAGTGTCATGTCGGACACGGTCTCCCGCTCCGGCATCGGGCTGATCCCGCCCGCCACCGCCTGCCGGGCGGTGAGCCGCTTCCTGAGCAGGGGTGACGAATCGGCAGTGGTCGGCCTGATCGACTGGGGGCGGCTGGCCAAGGTGCTGCCCGCCCTGCTCACACCGCGGTTCGCCAGGCAACTGGACGACGCGGAGAGCCATTCCGGCCCTGCGGGGGCGGAGGACTTCAGGGAACGGCTGGCCAGGGCCGAGAGCGCGGAGGAACGTGCCGCTCTGCTCGCCGACACTCTGACGGAACTGGCGGCCACCGTGTTGCAGACCACCCCGGACCGTATCGACCGCGCGGCGAATCTGGCGAACCTCGGCCTGGACTCGCTGATGGGCACGCAGCTCAAGGTCGCGATGCACCGGGCGTTCGGCTGTGACCTCCCCGTCATGGAGCTGATGGCCGCGGGCAGCGTCCATGGGCTGGCCCAACGCCTCGACCGGGCCCTGGCCGGATCCTGACCCGGGGCCCTGTCGAGTCGACAGTGAGGTTCGTCGTCGAAGTGAGGTTCGTACACCCATGAACGCGGACGCGATCATTCAGGATCAGGAGACCAGCCGCCCCGACGGGGACGTGAAGGCGCTGCTGGCGGCGATGAGCCGCCTTGACAGTGTGGTGGTCGCCTTTTCCGGAGGAGTGGATTCCACCGTGGTGCTGGCCGCCGCCGTGCGAGCACTCGGGCCGGCCAGGACTCTGGCGGCGACAGCGGACTCCCCGGCCCTCGCCCGTGACGAGCTGCGGTCGGCTCGCCTCACGGCCGAACATCTGGGCGTTGAGCTGGCTGTTCTGACAACGGACGAGCTGGCGGTGCCCGGCTACCGGGCCAACGCCGGCGACCGGTGCTATTTCTGCAAACAGACCGTGCTCTCGCGGGTGACCGCCGAGGCCGCCTCCCGGGGTTTCCCGCATGTGGCGACCGGCACCCACAGCGACGACCGGCGTTCCGGCCACCGCCCGGGGCTGCGGGCCGCCAGGGAGCTGCGCGTCGTGGAGCCCCTGGCCGAAGCCGGCCTGGGCAAGGCACAGGTGAGAGCCGTGGCGAGGGCCTGGGGACTGCCGGTGGCCGAGAAGCCCAGCTCGCCCTGTCTGGCGTCGAGGATCGCCGTCGGCGTACCCGTCACCCGCGAGAGGCTGGAGCGCGTCGAGCGCGCTGAGGAAGCCGTACGTACTTTCCTGGCCGAACACCATGTGCCCGTCCGGGACCTGCGCGTGAGGATCTTCGCGGAGAGCTTCCGCGTGGACCTCGACACCGGTGCCCTTCAGTGGCTGAGCGACCGGGCCGGCCTGGCCGCTGAACTGCTGAGCCGTATCGGTCCCATCACCCGCACCGCGACGGGCTCGCTCGCCCCCTACCGGTCAGGCGGAGTAAGCACCGTTGCCGCTCTCAGCGGCGGCACGGAAGAAAGGCCGGGCTCATGACTGAGGACCCATACGGGGCATCGCTGGGGGACTTCGAGGTCACCCGGGTCGAGGACTTCGCCCGTCTCGACACCTCGCGGCGCGTACGGACCGGATTGCCGGAGGTGGTGTTCGCCCAGTCCAAGACGGTCGAACAGACACTGCGGCTGCTCACCGAACTGTATGAACGTGACCCCGGAGGTCCCGCGCTGGCCACCCGGTGCCCGGACGCGGTGCTCGACGCGGCGGGGACGCGTTTCGGTGACCGTCCGGTACACGTCGACCGTGTCGCCCGTACCGTCACGCTGGGAGAACTGCCCGCTCCCCGGGGGACGGTCGCCGTTCTGACGGCCGGCACGACGGACCTGCCGGTCGCCAGGGAGGCGCTGGCGACGCTCGCCGCTCTGGGGGCCGGCGCCCGGCTCTTCGAGGATGTCGGCGTGGCGGGCATCGGCCGGCTCTTCGCCCAACTGCCCCATGTGCGCACCGCCGACTGCGTCATCGTCGCGGCGGGCATGGACGGCGCTCTGCCCAGTGTGGTGACCGGACTGGTGCCGGCGCCGGTCATCGCGGTGCCGACGAGCGTCGGCTACGGGGTGGCCGCCGGGGGGCTCGCCGCCGCGGCCGCCATGCTCGCCTCCTGCTCGCCCGGTCTGACGGTGGTCAACATCGACAACGGCTTCGGCGCCGCCGCGCACGCCCTGAGGATCCTCAACGCGATGTACGGCCATGACAACGCTCAGACGGGCGAAGGGCGGCCACCGGGTGAGCCTGTCGCCGCGAGGGGTGCGCGATGACGTCTTCGAAAGGCGGTCCTGGCGTCCGTGTCGCGTTTCTGGACTGCACGGCCGGGGTGGCGGGGGACATGCTGCTGGGCGCCCTTGTCGACGCCGGTGCGGACATCGATGTGGTGGGCGAAGCCGTGCGCTCTCTCGGGGTCGCCGGCCTCGGCCTCTCTGTGGACCGGGCCCGGCGCGGTGGATTCGCCTGCGCCCGGGTGAGCGTCAGGACACCGGACCTGCCGGACCGGGAGAGGCGCCTGGGGGACGTCCTGGACCTCTGCGCCGGGGCGACCGGCCTGGGGAGGAGGGCCAACTCCTTCGCACACCAGGTGTTCGGACTTCTCGCCGAGGCCGAAGCCGAGGCCCATGGCACGACCCCGGACACGGTGCACTTCCATGAAGTGGGTGCCTACGACGCGCTGGCGGATGTGGTCGGCTGCGCAGCCGCCCTGGAAGATCTGGGGCTGCTCGACGACCACGCGGTGAGCACCTGCTCCCCGCTGGCGGCGGGAAGCGGAACCGTGCGCTGTGCGCACGGACGCATGCCCGTCCCCGTTCCCGCGGTCCTGAACATCGCCGCCCAGGCCGGACTACGGCTGACGTCGGGTGATCTGACGGGTGAACGCACCACCCCCACCGGGGCGGCGCTGGTGGCCGCTCTGGCCGTTCCGGGCGCGCTGCCGCCGATGACGGTACGTGCCGTAGGCACGGGAGGCGGCTCCCGGGACACCGTGGACCGTCCCAACATCACCCGAGTCGTGATCGGGGAGTCCACAGCGGTCACGGGGCCGCTTCGGGGCGAGGTGCTGTCCCTGGAGAGCACGGTCGACGACATGGATCCCCGCCTGTGGCCCTCGGTGCTGCGCGCGTTGAGGGAGGCGGGTGCCTGGGACTGCTGGACCACCGGCATCGTCGGTCGGCACGGCCGGCCCGGCCAGGTCGTCACCGCGCTCTGTTCGGAGCAGGTACGTCAAGCTGTCACCGAGGCACTGTTCCGGCACACGCCCACGCTCGGAGTCCGCTGGTCCGCACACCAGCGCATGACACTCCCCCGCCGTTCCGTCACGGTGCCGGTCGGCCCCCCGGGCCAGGCGCAGCCGGTGACCGTGAAGATCGCGGAGGGACCGGACGGCCACCTCACCCTGCAGCCGGAAGTGTCCGAGGCGGAACGCGCGGCACTCGCCCTGGACTGGCCGCTCCGCACCGTCTGCGAAGCAGCGGTGAGCGGCTGCCGACAAGCCCATGGCATACCGGTGGAGCCCGTTGAGGGGTGACCGCCGGCCCGGCCCCGTACCGTCACCGCCGCCGTCGAGCGGCGGTTCACACCGAGGTGGAAGATGATCTGGACCGCACGAGCCGCGCGGGCCGCCCGGCCCGGCGACCCCACCGGACTGGTCAACGCCGATGGGCCGCTGCGAGCCCCGGCGGACGAGCAACCGCCCGGGCCCCTGGCGGCCGGCGGCCGGGTCGCCGCCGTCTTCGATCTCGACGGCACGATTCTCGCGTCCAACCTCGTCGAATCGTATGTCTGGACACGGCTGGCGACCCTGCCCCGCCGGGGCCGGCCGCTGGAGTTGCTGAGCCTGGTCTGCGACGCCCCACGCTATGTGCTGGCCGAACACCGGGGCCGGGCCGAGTTCGTCCACTGCTTCCTGCGCCGTTACCGGGGGACGCACGAGGACACCCTGCGGGCCCTGGTGCGTGAGGCCGTCGGCAACGCACTGCTGCACCGGGTCAGGCCCGAAGCCGTGCGAAGGATCCGGGCGCATCGCTCGGCAGGACACCGCACGGTACTCGTCACGGGCAGCCTCGACCTTCTCGTCGAACCACTGCGGCCTCTGTTCGACGACATCGTCGCCTGCCGCATGACGTCCCGAGAAGGGATCATGACCGGACAGATCTCCTCGACGCCCGTCGTGGGTGACATCCGCGGCTCGTGGGTGCGGGAGTACTGCGCCGGCCACGGTCTGGATGTGACGCGCTCCTACGCGTACGCGGACAGTTCCTCGGACCGAGCCCTCCTGGAATCGGTCGGGCACCCGTGCGCCGTCAACCCTGACCGACGGCTGCGGCGCCATGCCTCGGAGCGGCGATGGCCCGTCGCCCACTGGGGCGTTCACACCACCACGCGGTGGGAAGCGCTCGCCGTGGCCGCCTCGCTTCCCCATCGACACCACATCACCACGCCCGGCGGCGACGCCACGGACAACGACAAGGGAACACCATGAACCAGCCCGGTATCGTGCGGGAAGTCGACGAACGCACTCCCCCCGTGATTCTCTTCGAGGGCGAGGGAATCCGCGCCGAGCGACTGCCGCTGGGCAGCAGGGTCATCTACCCGCCGGCCTCCCTCCCCGGCATCCAGGACGTCGACGCGGCGATCGACCACGCACTGCTCCACCCCCACGGCATCGAACCCCTGCCTCAATTACTCAGCCCGGGTATGCGGCTGACCATCGTCTTCGACGACGTGTCGCTCCCGCTTCCCTCGATGTGCCGCCCTGATGTACGCGGGCGCGTCATCGAGCACGTCGTGGAAATGGCAACGCGGCTGGGGGTGGAGGACATCGAACTGATCGCGGCGAACGCGCTGCACCGCAGGATGACCCCCGCGGAGCTCAAACACGTCGTGGGCGAGCGGGTGTTCCGCACGTACTTCCCCGGTCACCTGCGCAATCACGACGCCGAGGACCACGACAACCTGACCCACCTGGGGATGACCGGTGCCGCCGAGGATGTCGAGATCAATCGCAGGGCCGCCGAGAGCGACCTCCTGGTGTACATCAACGTCAACTTGATCGCCCTGAACGGCGGCCCCAAGTCGGTCGCCGTCGGACTGGCCAGCTACCGCAGCCTGCGCCACCACCACAACACACATACCCTGCGGCACTCCCGCTCGTTCAACGACCCCGCCAACTCCGCCCTGCACCACTCCTTCCACCGCATGCACGACGTGATCGGCGGCCACCTCAAGATCTTCACGATCGAGACGACGGTCAACGGCGCCGCCTTTCCCCCCTCCATGGGTTTCCTCAGCAAGCACGAGTGGGAGTGGAACCTCGCCGACAGGACGGGATTCCTCGGAGTCCGTCACGGCGTTCGCGCCATGCCGGCCACACTGCGGCGTCATGTGCTCAACGCCATCAAAGCCCCGTACGGCGTCACGGGAATCAACGCGGGCACCCCGAGCGCGGTGCACCCGATCACCCTCGGCAATGTGCATCGCCAGCAGGTCACCCGGGTCGACGGGCAGGCCGACATCGGTGTCTTCGGAGTCCCGTACGCGGGGCCGTACAACGTGAACTCGATCATGAACCCGGTGCTGGCCATGTGCATGGCCCTGGGGTACCTGTTCAACTTCTATCTGAACAAGCCCATCGTGCGGCAGGGTGGCGTCGGGATCTTCTACCACCCGTTGCCCCACGCGTTCCATCCGGTGCATCACCCGAGCTACATCGACTTCTTCGAAGAAGTGCTCTCGGTGACCACGGATCCGGCGGAGATGGAGAGCGAGTTCGAAGCGAAGTTCGCCACTGATCCCTGGTACATCCACCTGTACCGCACCAGCTACGCGTTCCACGGTGTGCACCCGTTCTACATGTGGTACTGGGGGGCACACGCCATGCAGCATCTCGGTGACATCATCTTTGTCGGTGGCGATCCGAAGACCGCCGCCCGCCTCGGCTTCCACGCGGCGCCCGACCTGTCGTCCGCGCTGGAGATCGCCTCACACACCGTGGGCGCCAGCCCGAGCATCAACTGCCTGCGTACCCCGCCCATCACCATGGCGGATGTCCGGTGAATGTCTCCGCCGAAACGTCACGGCCTTTCCCCACCGCCTGGGCCCGCACCACCCCGGCCAGACTCCTGCGCGAGACAATGCGGCACACCATGCTCAAGCCCTGTGTCTGGGGCTGCGCACGCCCCCGGATCGAGGGCAGGAATCATCTGCGTACGCTCAACGGCCCGGCGGTGTTCGTCGCGAACCACACCAGCCATCTCGACACGCCCCTGATCCTCGGCGCCCTTCCCCGCAGCATCGCCTCTCGCACGGCGGTCGGTGCGGCGGCCGACTACTTCTTCACCTCGTCACTGACCGGCGTGACCACGGCGCTGCTGTTCAACGCCTTTCCCGTCCAGCGGCACGGGAAGCACCGCGCGGTGTGCGGCGTCGCCATGGACCTTCTCGACGAGGGATGGAACGTGCTCCTGTACCCCGAGGGGACCCGGTCCCCCGATGGGCGGCTCGGCGCATTCAAGAGCGGCGCCGCCCGACTCTGCGTGGAGACGGGTGTGCCGGCTGTTCCCGTCGCCCTGTCCGGCGCACACACCGTCATACCCCGCGGCGCACGATTCCCCGCCCCGGCCAGGACACGGGTCCGCATCCGCTTCGGACACCCCATCGCGCCGACAGCCGGCGAAACGTGGCAGGCGCTCAGGGACCGGATGAGGCAACGGATCAGCGAGCTGTAACGCCGGCCGGATCGGACTCCCCACGCTCCCAAGGGGTTCACGCCCCTACGGAGCCGGCGCCGCCCTCTTCGCGTCGTCGCCGGCATGGCCGAGTCCGACGCGAGTACGGCCGCGAGAAGTGTCCTCGCGGACGGGCGAACCACACACCCGAGCAGCCATCCACGGTTTCACGATCGCGCTGCTGTTTTCTCCGTCCACCACGCGTCCACGATCACAGGGGAGGCCGCCATGGCCGCGCAGAGGATCCCGCTCAACTTCTTCGGGATGTCCTTCGGCCTGACCGGTCTCGCCGGCTGCTGGGTGACCGTCGGCGACCAGGGCCATGTGTCCGATGTGGTGGGGGACGCCTTCCGGGCGTTCGCCGCCGACGGCGGGTTGAGCCGGCTGCCCGTCCCCGCGCGCCCCTGAGCGCTGATCCGCCGGCGCGCCCCGCAGCCCGACCCGAAACGTCCCGTTCGCCGGTGCGCGTCAGTCGGTTCCCCGAGTGACGACACGTGTGGCGACACGCACCCGCGCCCGGTAGATCTCCACCGTTGCCGACTCGTACTTCGCTCCTGCCGAGGCGGCGAAGAGGTGCTCGGCGAGATCTGTTGCGGAGATCCCGTCCTTCTCCCAGATCGCGGCGTGTCCGGTCCGCCCCAGCAGTTGAGCCATGTCGGCGACGAACTCCCGCTCCATCCCGCTCATGCGCGGCCCGGCGAACGCGTCGGCCGCCTGCAGAAGCTCGCTGAATTGGCGTAGCTCGACTTTGCCAACGGTCAGACCGTGGAACGCCTCGCACGCCTCGGCCAACCGGTCCGCGACAGGGAGATCGTCCCGCTCAAGCGCGTGCCTGACCGAGTCCCGCATGCCGGACAGCATGTCTTCCACCACGCGTCGGAACACCGCGTCCTTCGATGCGAAGTGCAGGTAAAGCCCCTGCCGGGAGATACCTGCCTCTCGGGCGATGTCGTCCATCGTTGTCTTGCGCAAGCCAAAACGCAGGAAGACGGCAGTCGCGGCGGCGACGATGCCCTCCTGCCGTGCCGATACGGCCGGCTCCTCGGTGTCAGACATCGGTCGCACGCTCCGTCCGGCCGACAAACGCGTAGGCGACGCCCGTGAGGACCGAACTTTCCTCCCAGAGGCGGGCGGCGACCGTGATGTCCTCGGCGCGGCGGCTGATTCTGGCCGAGGACGGATACCCTCTGGTCTCAAAGAAGCGCCCCGGCCCCCAGTAACTGCCACTTGAGGCGGTCGGATCGGTGGCGGCACGCATCAGTCCGAGCGTCCCGATCTCCGGCTTCAGGCCGACCACGGGGCTGACCCGCCTGATCACGGAATGCGAGTGACGCGTCAGTTCGGACGAGGTCCAACCCGGGTGCGCCGCCGTCACGACCATGGCGCTGCCGGACGCTTCGAGCCGGCGCTGAAGCTCCAGCACAAACATCATGTTGGCGAGTTTGCTCTGGTTGTAGGCCGCGCCGCTGGAGTAGGAGCGCCGGCGCCAGTCCAGGTCGTCGAAGTCAATGCGACCGAACTTCTGAGCCAGACTGCTCATCGTCGTCACCCGTGCCCCCGGTGTGCGCAGCAGCAGGGGCAACAGTTGACCCGTTAGGGCGAAATGCCCGAGATGGTTGGTGCCGAACTGCAACTCGAAGCCCTGCTTGGTGCGTGACAGCGGAGACCACATCACTCCCGCGTTGTTGATCAGCACGTCAAGGCGGTCATGGCCGGCCCGGAACGCTTCAGCGAACGCCCCAACCGAGTCGAGATCCGCGAGATCGAGCAGGTCGGCCCGCACCGAGCCGGACGGCCTCAGGGCGCGGATCCTCTTGACGGCGTCATCACCCTTGCGCGGGTCGCGGCAGGCGAGCACGACGTGGGCCCCCTTGCGTGCGAACATCGTCGCCGCCTCGCGCCCGATTCCCGTATTGGCGCCCGTGACGACCACCGTCCGGCCCGTCTGATCGGGGATGTCACTGAATGTCCACGCCGACACGCTGACGTACTCCTCTCGTACCACCTGCACTCCAGACAAACTTTACACAGAACATCAAGTCTGTCTACCAAGCGAGGGTCGACGACTCGGCTGCTCCGCCGGAGTTACGGCCCAACTGGCCGGCCTTGGCCGAGGGTGATGGAGGAGCACGAGGGGCCCAGTAACTTCGGTATCGGCGTCTTCAACTCCCCTCGGGCGTGTGCCGGGGGCGCACGTCCTCGGTCTTCGCGGCTGGGACGGCCGGGCGGCATCCGGCCTTGTTGCCCTTGGCCTCGGCGGCCCTGCTGGATCTTGAGACCACGAGTAGCCCATGGCAGGCTCATGCCGCATGATCGATGAATTCGCGAAGGACAACCTGCACGGGAGACTGCGGCGGGACCGCGAGGCGCTGCTCTGGAAACTCGACGGCTTGTCCGAATACGACGCCCGCCGACCTTTGACAGCGACCGGGACCAACCTCCTCGGCCTGGTCAAACACGTGGCCACCGTCGAGGCCAGGTACTTCGGCGAGGTCTTCGGCCGCCCTTCTCCGCAACCGCTGCCCCGGTGGCAGGACTCCGACGGCAGCGATCTGTGGGCGACCAAGGACGAGACCCGCGATCAGATCATCGGGTTCTACCGGTGCACCTGGGAACACTCGGACGCGACGATCAACGCGCTTCCCCTCGACACCCCCGGCCACGTGCCATGGTGGCCGGAGCCTTATCCGAACACGAACCTGTTCGCCATCATGGTCCATGTCCTCAGCGAGTCCATCCGGCATACCGGGCATGCCGACATCCTGCGCGAGGGCCTCGACGGCCGGACCGGGTTGCGCGCCGAACACGAAAAGCAGATCGACGACGACGCCCGTGCAGCCTACTGCGCGAAGATCGAGCAGGCCGCCAGATCGGCCGCACCAATCAAGGCTTAGTTGGACAAGCCAGGCGGCCTGACATCAGCTCCCCTACCGGCGCTTGCGATTTCCGAGCGCCCGGCCACGTGATATGCCCGCGTCACTCGATATGGCAGTTCAGCCCACGCCTGTCGTCCTCGTCCAGCTCGGGCGCGTCCGGGTCCCGCAGCGGGCGCAGCCCGCCGGGCAGGTCGGGGAGCTTGAACGATTACGTGGTGGTGGACGAACGGGGAGAGGCGGGCGACGTCCTGGTCGCGGACGTCGAAGCCGTCGGCACGCAGCCGGGTGACGGCGGCGTCCATGTACTTCGTGGTGAACAGGACCAGGGCATTCAGCACGAGCCCCAGCGCTCCGATCTGGTCTTATCCGAACCAGCCCGGCTGACGGCCTGGTGGGCCGGAGCGCAGCCGAGTTGCCGTTAGTAGTGGGCGGAAAGCTTCGCACCCGGGGGTATCCGGGCGTGTCGTGCCGGTGGGTCCTGGTGCTCGACTGTGACAAGGTGCCCAAGGCCGGGGAGGATCCGGCTCATGGATGACGCGTTCACACTCCTTCGGCAAGCTGTTGATCTGTTGCCCAAGGACGCCATGACAGAGAACGGTGTGACGGTCGGGGATGTTCGCGAGGACGTCAGGCGCCAGGAGTGGGAGATGGTGCTCGGCCTTCTCACCGAGTTCGGAGATGTCCATCCGATCTCCCTGGCCTTCTGGGAGCTTCTCGCCGAGGCCGCCCGGCAGATGATGCTCGACCGCAGCCGCCGCTGGTGTGAGTGGCGGGGCTGGGAAGTCCGGCACGGCACGGTCAGGGCGACACTGAGTCTTCCAGAGGCAAGGAAGGGCGGGCGCCGGAGTGCCTCTGCCGGGGACGGCCGACTCAGACCGATGTGGGACATCGGCAACCGCACCCCCGATGGAGAACGAGAGCTGAGCGTCGCACGGCTGTGGGTGGAGTTCGCGGAGGAGCTCGGCCCGGGAGAGACCGCCGACGTTCGGCTGGCCCCTCTGAGCCCCGAGCAGTGGAGACATCTGACGTGCGGTGACGTGATCACGATGTACGAGGCCCGGCCTGTCGCCGGCACGGCCACGGTCATCGAGGTTTTGCCGCCTCACAGCTGAATCCACTGCGTGATCCTGTGCGAGGCTGCCGGTGGTGCGGTGGTCGTCAGTCACTGCCGGAGTTCGGGGGGAGTCGTCTGGCACTGGTGCGGAAGTAGGGCATCCCAAGGGCCTGGTCACCGAGGCTGACGGAACCTGGAGCCGTTATGCCCCGGGTGACCACAGGCGCTGAAGCGGCCGAACCTTGATCCTGAGAGCAGAAGGAAGGTTCAATCGCCGGATGGCTGAGACTGACATTGATCTGGGAGTCGTGACGGCGCCGTCGGGAGTCCTCGTGTTGGGGATGGCGTCGTGGATCGACTACTGGCCGCAGCTTGGCCGACCGCTGTCCGAGCGCGCAATTGCCGCGGCATCGATCGGCGGCGGACACGTCCACGAGCGGTTGTGTGAGATGGCCGCAGTTCGCGCCGCCAGTGACAGGCCGTTGATGGTGCGAGCCAGCACGGCGGCGTCGCCCTTCGACGGCGGACCAACCATCGCAGTCCTTGAGATCGATCTCGGTCTGCCATGGGCCGGCACCGCAGGGGACGAGCCGATCATCCTTGGCGACCTACCGGTCGACCGTTGCGGCATGGTGCTCGGTGACGCGCTTGCCCTGGACTCCTGGACCGGAGACGACCATCCATCAACCGACGGCCTTGCCGACGTCGCCTACTGGGGAGGCTATGCGGAGGCCGCCCATCGTCAGTTCGGCGGGGAACTGATCCCGCGACACGGCAGTCACGTGCGAGGGTGGCTCGACCTCCCGCTCGATAACGCCAGGAAGCTCAGCGACGCCCTCAACGACTGGAAAGGTGACGAACAGGGGCGGGGTGTCATGGTCGCAGTCGATGAGCACACCGACTTCCAGCGCTTCAACCGCGCGAGTTGGACCCACCCGCTTCAGATCGGCGCCATCGAGGTCGCTGGCTGCCCAATTCTGGGGATCAACTGGGACAGTGGCGACCACTCGATGAGACATCGCGGCGAACGCGGCTTCGGACAGGTCTATCCCGTGACGCTTCAGCCTGGCCCCACAGGCCAGACAACGATGCGCTGGACGATCCCGCCCTACGTGCCCGGTCACGACGGCGCAGAGTGATCAGCAGGCACCACCGACAACTCACGGTGACCAAGCAGGAGGCCGCCGGTGGATACGCGACACCTCAACATGCGAGCCCACCAGTCCCGAGGCGCGCGCACATCAGCGAGCCGACGACGTCACGTGCCTCGAAGCGGCCCCCGCTGCCGATTCCGCCGTTGCCCCTGCCGCTGTGGCCGAGGTTGCGCATGCCGTAGGTGGTTTCCGCGCCGGACGGCCGCATCCTGCGAACGACAGCACACCTCGACCACCGCCGCCCACGCCCCGGCCACCGTCAGCCGTGCCGCGCAACCGCGTCACCCACAGGCCCCCGGCGTGCCGAACTCCCACGTCACAAGCCGCTTCCGAACCGGAACCCCGGCCGCTGCGGGTCGTCTTCGATCAGTCGGTCGGATCGGGCAGGATCTCCCGGACCTCTTGGGCACAGCGGCACGCGGCAGCCATCTTGGCAGCCCACTCCAGCGCATCCTCACGCGAGGGCACATCAATGACCGAGAACCCGCCGACCACCGCCTTGGTCTCCGGGTAGGGGCCGTCGGTGACGGTCCCGTCGGTGGCCACGACGCTCGCCTGCTGCCTTTGCAGTCCACCACCGAAGACCCACACACCGGCGTCCCGAGCCTGACGCACCACCTCGTGCGAGGCCTTGGCCACCTCGGGCAGCTCCTCCTCGGGGAAGTTCATCGCGCCGTCGTCGAACGAGATCAGATACCGCGTCATGACGTGGCCCCCTTGGTGATTGACTTCCTTCGGCCGCCTCTCACCCTACGACGAACACCTGCTTCAGAACCGGCACTCCCCTTGGCTTCAGCGAGTTGGCCGAGGATTTCACCCCGGCTGCGCACACCACGCCAACGAGCCCGGAGCGGGAAGCAACACGTTGCTTCTCCGCACGCCCTCAGCCCTGATCCGCCGCGCCGTAGCGCAACCCGTCGTACAGGATCGAGGCGATGCGTACCGCGTCGTCCTTCCAGCCGTTGGCACGCAACCCGCAGATGCCACCGAGGGCGCGCAGCACGATACGCCCGCTGATGCCGCTGCGGACGAGACCGGCCGCGACGCCCGCGGCGAGCAGTTCGTCCAGGGCGCGGGCCATCTGGTCGCGCGCGTCGTCGAAGACCGGCGAGTCGGTCGCCATGATGCTCTCCAGCACTTCACCCATCCCTCTGCCCACTGCCGCGTGCTCCACGAGCAGCAGCAGAAAGGCGCGCAGGGCTTCGTCCGGTGCGTGTTGCGCGAGCAGCCGGCCGGGGGTCGCGCAGAGCTCGGCGACCTCCTGGCGGTACACCTCCGCGACGAGTGCTTCGCGCGTCTCGAAATGGCGGTAGAGGGTGCCGACGGCCACACCGGCTCGACGGGCGATCTCCTCCACATAGGCGTCGTCGTCGGCGAGGAACGCTTCACGCGCCGCGACGAGAAGCGCTTCGCGGTTGCGGCGGGCATCGGCGCGCAGCGGACGTGATGACGGCAACGGGTCCTCCATAAGGTGAGTCCGACTCCGCTTGCGTGTACAGTTTCCGGAGTCGGGTTCACTTTACTGAAGGAGTACGCCCGTGACGACCGAGAACGAGGGGCTCGACAGCCTGCGAGTGCTGGTGACCGGCGGCAGCCGGGGGCTGGGGGAGGCGACGGCCCGTCGCTTTGCCGCAGCCGGCGCCACCGTGCTGACGGCCTCACGAACCGCGCCCCCGGAAGACGTGCCCGCCACTTTCATTCCCGCCGACCTGCGTTCCGCGGAGGGGGCGGCGGACCTCGCGCGGCGCGTGCTGGACCGCGTCGGGGGCATCGACGTCCTGGTCAACAACGCCGGAGCCGCCACCGGACCGATGCCCACCCTGAAGCGGTCCGACGCGTCCTGGCTCGCGGACCTGGAGATGAACCTGCTCAGCGCGGTCCGTCTCGACCGGGCCCTTGTCCCCGGGATGGTCGAGCGCGGCTCCGGCGTCGTGGTGCACGTCTCCTCCATCGCCAGCCACCTCCCCCAGCCCGCCGAAGCGTCCTACGCCGCGTCGAAGGCGGCACTCAACACCTACAGCCGAGAGTTGGCGACAGCGGTGGGAGAGCACGGCGTGCGCGTGGTGTGCGTTCTGCCCGGCTTTGTCGTCACCCAGGGAGCGGTCAGCCATCTCCAGCAGATGGCCGACAACCAGGGCATCGGGATCGATGACGTCAAGCGGCAGATCGTGGACCACCTGAAGGTGCCGATGGGACGCCCCGGCGAGCCCGAGGACGTCGCAGAGATGATCGCGTTCCTCGCGTCCGGCCGCGCCAAATGGCTCACCGGTGCTCAGTTCCGGGTCGACGGCGGCATCATCCCCACGGTCTGAGCCACATTTCCGCACAAGAATCGAGGAGGCACAGCATGAACTCAGCCTGACGTCACCGATCGTGGACGCCGCGCGGGGCTCCGGCGGCGCGGAGGGCCGGAATTTCGCTGCCCTGCGCAGCCTGAAGGAGGGGACGGACGCCCGGTCGGCGGATCCGCACGATGCTGGTCGAGCGGATCCGGATCGCCGTGGAGCACCACGGCCGGGGCTGCCTGGCAGTCAACGCCGCCTGCGAACGCCTGCCGGAGGATGCGACGGTCCGGCGCACCGTGCGGGACATGCAGGACGCCCATCAGGACGCGCTCGCCGAGGTGCTGCGGGTCGCGGTAAAGCGGGGCGAGATAGTCACGCCGCACGACCCGCGCACCCTGGCAGCCGAGTCACCCGCGTCCTGCCGGGTCGCCGTTGCCGCAGACTTCGCAGTGGGAGGACTTCAACGGCAAAAGCTCGAATACGACGACATGCGCCATCACGTCGAACTCCACGCAAGGCCGCAAGCGAAGCAGAGCCATCACTCCGCTCATCGCATTTCTCGACACACGTCAGGCCGTATGCCCCCGCTCTCACCGTGTCCGGAGTATCTACACCAGCCATGTCGGCAGAGCGGGGACCGGACCGTCCAGATGATCACCTGTGCTGCGGCCCGTGAGCCACGCGAGCGCCGAATCCGCCGACCCGCTGATCCGAGCAGGCCGGCCCTCGCCGAACGCGTACAGTCGCTTCTCCCCGGACGGCAGGAACATGGTCAATTCAACAGCGGGCACGCCGGGACGCCCCGCATAGACTCCCACAACATAGGCACACAAGCCGTCGATGTGCTCACCCGCGAGGGCAACCACATCTGCGAACGTGAATCCGCAGTCCAAGTCCACTGCGTGGATGAGGATTTCACCCAGGCGCAGCCACGGAAGTTTCGCAGCGGTCAGCCAGAT
This sequence comes from Streptomyces sp. NPDC006923, assembly GCF_040635655.1. Lineage (NCBI taxonomy): Bacteria > Bacillati > Actinomycetota > Actinomycetes > Kitasatosporales > Streptomycetaceae > Streptomyces > Streptomyces sp. NPDC006923. The sequence continues at coordinate 129,307 of NZ_JBEYIF010000003.1, read as the reverse complement.
CCCGGCACGCGGTGCGACGCGCTCGGACCACGCCGCCGTCGGCATATCCCCGGCCGCCCGCCAAAACCGTTCCCCCGACAGCCTGTAGTCCTCCCGTAGCTCGGCATAAGATTGGCGCGCACTTTCCTCGATACGTGCGGCCTGCTCGTGCGGGCTCCCGTACATCGGGTGCTCAATCCCCGTAGCCGCCCACGTCAACAGGTTGACGACACCATCCGCATTGCGGGCCAGGTGTGCTACGACGTGCCGCCGCTTCCACCCGGGCAGCAAGCTCGGCTCGTCGTCCCACCCGTCGCCGGTGGCCGCGACAAGGCCGTCGAGGCGGCTCTGCGCCCGCCGCATGGCCGTCAAACCGGCCATGGCGGAAGTGACGTCGCCGTTCCGGCGATCAGACACGAGAACCTCCTGCTGGAAGAAAGAGACGGCGCCAGTCGCGAACCGGCCGAGCCGGGTCTCCTCGTCACCGACCGGGCTGCCGGCTCACGTTCCGCGGGAATATCACACGGCCGGAATGCGCGATTTCCACCAGTATACGAAAGTTCAGGGCGGTGGAGCCGGTCTCACGGCTCCACCGCCTTCGACGCACGTGACGCCTCGACCGTTGCAGTACTGGGGCGTGTTGCGAAAGTAGCGCCGTCCGCCCCCTGGCGCGGAGCTCGCGGCGTCTGGTGCGTGCGATCGCAAGGCGGAGGATCGTTCGCGTACTGGACGTACTGGGACAACTAGCCTGGACGCACTGGGATGACTCCGACAACGCGGCGAGCGTGCGGGCCAGGCGTCACAGGCCAGGCGTGACTTTCGAAACGCCCTAAGGCCAGGCGTTCGGGTTCCGGACGAGAGGAATGCCCGTCAGGACGTTGCCAAGGCTCAACACCGTCCACAAGGCGACGGCACCGCTCGCGAACCACCCGCTGAAGGTCAGGTCGTCCAACTCGGCCTCATGGGCTACACCGGCAAAACCCGAGGGGTCGTACACCACGCGGGTACGTTCGCCCAACACCGGCGTATACGTCTTCATCGCGACCGGGGCATCGGCCGCGGCACAGTCCAACTCATAGGTGTACAACCAGCTCTCGGCACCCCCGCCCGCTGGAACGGAGGTGCCCTGGTCATCGCCGAGGGACACCGAGCACATGGTCTCGCTCCCCCGCCACTGCAGGAGCCCCAGTTGGACTGACCATCCCCCGGCGACAAAGCCGGCCAGGAGCGCGAACGCTGCCAGCGCCATGAGTGACGACCCTCCCATGCCCACAGCACCGTGGTCCCAGAGAAACAGGGGAGACAAGAACAGCGGTATGACGATGGCAGCCAACGGCAGTGCCAGCAGCAGGCGTGTCGCCGTGCTCGCGTTGAGCAGCCACAGAACGGCCGCCACGTGCGCCACGCCCAGCACGGGCACCAATACCACAGCGACGAGCCGCAGGACCCACGCCGCCCAGACCACCCCCAGTCCCCGTCGTCCGTCCCTTTCCCTGGCCTCGTAGGCGGAAGAGAGAGCCCCGATCCCCTCGAAGATCAACTTGGTGAGGCCCGTGCCGGCTGCCAGACCCAGCACAATGAGCAAGATCGTTGTCAGGAAGACAAGCCATTCCCCGAGCGTCGACCACATGGACGAAAACTTACCCGGCCGGCGCCGGGAGATCTCCCGAACGCAGCCACGAGATACGGCCCGAACGAGTGGGACGACGCGCAGCGTGATGCGTCACCGGCGCTCAGTCGGCGGCCCGCTGAGCGGCGCGCACCCTGCCGCATGCCCCCGGTCTACGGCCGGCCGATCATCTCGCTGACACGCCGAAGGGCGCCCACCTCATCAGCCGTGCTTACCGAACGTCCGCAGCCATGACGTGGTGACCGTGTCTGTGTACTCGGTCCCAGCCGGCTCAGATCAGACCAGTCGCTTTCCAGATACGTACGAACACATCGAGCTGCGCCGGGTTGTAGAGGTCGAGCATCGCCTTGATCACGGCGTCGGTTGCTGCTTGCTGACCGGCCGCCGCGTGCTCGACGGTGTGCGGTGGCGTCGGGTGCTTCTCGACAAGGGCGAGCATCTGCGGACTGATGCGCTGAGCGATCCGTTCACGGGTTTCCTCATCGGCATCCGGCGCGAGCCTGTCGAACTCGTCGGTCGCATCGTCTCGCTCGTAGTCCTGCAAAAGAGCTTCCCAGTGCTGTGTACTGTCACCGCCGATCACCTGGGACAGCACAGCGAACAATGACCGGTCCGCGTGCGACAATCCCGCTTTGGTCGCCGCGGCGGAAATATCAAAGGGAAGGTCGGTCGGCACCGGTTGACGGCGCAGCTTGGCGATCTCCTTCCTTGCCTCCTTAAGCTGTTGAATCGTGGTGGCGAGTTCCGCGTCCACCATATTCAGGGTCTCCTCCAGATCCTCCGAATCGCTTTCCATGGTCGCGATAGCGGCGAGCGAGAAACCCATTCTGGTGAGACGGCGGATCTGCAGAACTCGCACGAGGTGCTCAGTACGGTAGGCCTTGTAGCCGTTCGACAGTCGTTCCGGCTCGTCGAGCAGGCCCATCTCGTGGTAGTGCCGGACGGTGCGCAGGGTCGTGCCGGCGAGCTGCGCCACCTCCCGCGTGCTCCAGCCCATGCTGGTCCTTGCCCCTCTCTGTCTCCTGGCCATCTCTGACTTGAGTATGCCGCAACGGCACAGTGTCTCCTGGAAGAGCGACCGCGTACGGCGGTGGTGAGATGCCGAGAAGGAACAGAATGCAAACAGCAGTGAGGCCGGGACGAAGTCGGGCGTGGATACTCTGGCCCCCGGTGGCCGGCGCCGCATGGATCGCCTCGATAGCCTGGGTGGCCACTCAGATCGGGCTGGACGGGGTGATTGCCGGGCTCATACTGTCCGCCCTCCTCGCCCTCCCCGTCGTGGGTGCTTTTATGTGGCTGGACCGCTGGGCGCGTGAGCGGCCGCGCCGACTTGTTTCGGCATTCGCGTGGGGTGGATCGGTGGCTGCGTTCTCCGCGATCTGGTCGCAAGAAGGACTCCAAACCCTTGCCGACACCACGGTGAGCACCGATTTCGGTGACTGGTTCCGCCCGCTCGTCATTACGCCTGTCACCGAGGAAGTCTTCAAGAGCCTGTTTCTGGTGTGGCTGTTGATCTACCGCCGCAGGCAGCTCACCGGCCTGCTCGACGGGATCGTCTACGCGGGACTCGTCGGCGCCGGCTTCTCCTTCACGGAAAACATTCTCTACCTCGGCCGCGCCGTCACCACCTTCGCCGAATCGGACACGTCCGACAGACACGCGGTCGGGGTACTCGCCATCAGCCTCTTCCTGCGCGCGGTGATGGTGCCGTTCTTCCACCCCCTCATGGTCGCTTTGTCCGGGATAGGCATCGCCGCATCGGCCGGCAGGCGCAGCGGAGCCGCGCGCGTCGGACTTGCCCTCGCAGGGCTGCTTGTCGCGATCACGCTGCACGGTGTATGGGACTGGACCTCTCTCGCCGGAGACGATCCACTCCTGATTTACAAAATCTACGGAGCCGTCCTGGTCCCCGTATTCCTCACGCTGCTGATCCTCGCGCTTGTGCTCCGCAAGCGCGAAGGGAGAATGATCGCCGCATCGCTGCCGTTGCTCGCGCGTGACGGACACATCTCCCCGGAAGAAGTGGCACCCCTCGCGAATCTCAAAGAACGCCGCCGCTGGAGGAAACATATGCGACGCCGCTCAGGTCGGGCCGCGGCTCACGCCACAGGCCGCTACCAGGCGGAGGTGAGCGCGCTCGGCATCCGGGCGACCCGCGCACAAGCCACCGGAAACCGAGAGGGGCTGGACGAACAAGCACAGGCAGCCGCGACAGCCAGAAGAGAAATGCACCGGGCTCTCGCAGTTTCGGATGCCTAAATAATGAGGGCGTGTCCCGTCATCCGTGGTGGATCGCAAGACAGTCACACGGGAGAGTGGCCGTCCAAGGCTTTCACTCGGCAGTGACGCCTTTGGACGGCCGCGCGAGCGCGTTGCGACTCACCCCCTGAGCGACCTCAGCAGGTCGCGGAGGAGGAGATGCGGATGCCCGTCAGCGTTCCCGTGAAGCTGGTGGTGTACTCCGGGGGAAGGCACACGGTCGTGCCAGTGGAAAACCGGATGTAGGCGACATCGTCGTGACGGGTGTTGGTGACGACAATGGGTGAGCTGGATGTCCCGACAGGCCTGGACGGGAGGTTCTGGAAGCCCGAGGTGACGTCCTGGAACTGACCGATCTTGACGCCGTCCTTGAACAGGCATACGTAGGGGTACGCACAGCTCGCCGCGGCCTGCGCCGGGGCGGCTGCGGCCGTGGGAACGGCGGGGGCGGCGACCGCCGTCCCCGCAGAGGTGGCAAGGAGCCCGGTGGCCACTACCGCAGCCCACCCCACTCGCTTGACGGTCCGACGAAATGTCTTCATGTCTCCTCCTTGGTCGGTGCCCGGTCGATGATGGCGCGGCTCAGGCGCAGGTCGCGGAAGAGGAGATGCGGATGCCCGTCAGCACATAACCTGTGATGGTGAGGGTGCTGTTCGGAGCGACGCAGGCCTGGGATCCATTGGCGTAGCGGATGTAGGCGACATCGTCGCGACGGGTGTTGACGATCTTGACGTTGCTCGGCTGGGACGGCAGTGACTGCCAGGTTGAGGTGACGTCCTGGAAGCGACCGATGATGGTCCCGTCAGACAACCGCTCGAAGCACACGTACGGGTAGGCGCAGGTAGCGGTGGTGGTGGCGGGCGCGGCGGAAGCGGCCCCGGCGCCCAGCGAGACGGCGGCGCCCAGCGCCATGGCGGCACAGGCGGCACGCGCAAGCGTTCGCGCAGTTCTCATTTTTCCCCCTCTGACGCGTCGCGGCTCATAATGCGACGCTCGACGGCAATCGCTGCGACGCTAAGGAGGGAATCCGAACGTCAGAAGCATTAATCAGGTCATCTCTGCCCTGTGAGTTTCAGTCGTATCCGGTGATCGCCATGCCGGATACCCTGCGACACCAGGGCCTCCTGATGCTCGGTGACTCGACACCAGCGAGCTGTTCAGGAGGCACTCCTCGCATGCGCCGAGCACCCGAGGACCCCCGTAGCTTGTTGTTCCACGTCCGACCGATCTGACGCGGCAGGGCTGCCCCCACGTCGACAACGCGGCGACCGCGGCCGTCGCCGTCGCCGCGAGCCCGCCGGGGATGACGGGACGCCCCTTAGACGGCGATCATCTTGCGGTAGGCCGAGGGCCGGACACCCACGTGGCGCAGGAACGACGACGACAGGGCGCTGGGGCCGGCGAAGCCACACCGTCGGGCGACCTGCTCGACGGTGAGGCTGGTCTCCGACAGCAGTCGTTGGGCCAGCTCGATGCGAAGCCGGGTGAGAAACCGATGGGGCGTCGCACCCGTGGCGTTCCGGAAGACGCGTACGAAGTGGTAGACGCTCAAGTGCACTTCAGCCGCGATGTCGGCGAGGGTGAGCGGTTCAGCCAGGCGGTCCCGCATGATGGCAATGCCTTTGCGGACGGCGGCGTGCTCATTCCCCGCAACGCGTGGCACCCCGCCCCGGGACAACAGGTGCACGGCGAGGAACGCCGCAGCCGACTCGGCATACAAGTCACCCGCCTCCCGTTGGGACGGGAGTGACCGGACGAGGTGTTCGACGACCGGATCGCCCGCGCCCAGTCCGGCGGACAGCGCCTCGAAGTCCGGTTCGTGCCCGCCGAGTTGATCGGCGGTCACCTTGATGACGGCCTGCGGCACATGCACCTGAATGGTGGACAGGACCGATGTCGCCGCGTAACTGCGCACTGTCGGCCGGCCCGGCACCATGAGCTCCAGCCGCCCGGCCCGCCAACGGCGCTTGGCCAATGACCCTCCGGAGGTGACCTGCATCATGGCTTCTCCGGCAGTACACAACACGAGATGCAGGTCGGAGGTTCCGGGGAGCAGCAGGTGTTCGACCTGGCGAGCGTGCGTAAAACACTGCACGAGCAGCGATCGCCAGTTGGCGTCGTGCCAACTGCAGTAGCTGCGACGCACATACCGCGGCATGTCAACGTCGCCGTAGGGCGCCACATCGAAGTCAGGCGAATCGAACACAGTGGGAGTTTACCGACATCGGCGGAGGCTCAAGAACGGGTCGGGACCGAGTCGCGGTGCGCCGGCCGAGCGACTGCGCACCAGCACGTCGACGTCACGCCGACAGTGCGGTGGCAGGCCCGGTGCAGGAATGAGTGGGCAGCAGGAGGCTCTCTTCTCCTGCACCGGGTGGCGCTGCCGGCGGTCAGTTGGGTTCTGCGGCGCAGGCGAGGTCGTGCGCGGGTCGCTGTCCCGTGGTCAGGAATGTCGTCACCGCGTTGTTCGCGCAGGTGTTCTTGCCGAAGGGATACACGCCATGGCCGCCCTGGTCGGCAGTCACCATCCTGGCCCGGCCGCCGAGGGCCTCTCGCAGCTTTCGAGCACCGGCCAGCGGTGTACCCGGGTCGCGCAGGTTCTGCACCATGAGGATGTTCGAGGGGCCCCGGTCACCGATGCGCACCGGCGGCTCGACGGGGTCGGTCGGCCAGAACGCACACGGCCCGATATTCGCCGTCATCCCGCCGAGCATCGGATACCGGACCCCGTCGAAGGCGACGGCGCGCCGGTAGGCCCCGATGGATCGCGGCCAGCGCGAGTCGGCGCAGAGCGTGTAGAGACGACTGGACACGGAATTGTCCAGGTCCGGTGCGGGCGTCCCGGGGGGTTCGGCCGGCAGGGGCTTGTCCGTGTCCAGCGCCTGCCAGATCTCGGCCAACGTGGAGAACGACGCGTCGCTGTAGAGCAGCCCGAATGTGGCCCCGCGGAACAATGTGCCGTCGAGCCCCTGAACCGGTTTGCCGTCCAGTCGCAGGGCGAGGTCGAAGTATTTCGCGGTCACCTGCCCCGGTGTCGCGCCCAGGCCGTACTCGGGGTGGGCGGCGGCGAACTTCGCGAAGTCGGGGAACCTGTCCTGGAGGCCGCGGGCGAACAGCCGCATGGCCGTCACGTCGTAACCGTCGGGGCCCAGGTTGCTGTCGAGCACGAACCGGTCGCTGCGCTCGGGGAACAGCGTCGTGTACACCGCGCCGAGGTAGGTGCCGTAGGACGCACCGTCGTACGAGATCGTCGGCTCGCCCAGTGCGGCCCGGATCCGGTCCATGTCACGTGCGGCGTTCGCGGTGGTGGTGTGGGGCAGCATCCACGCAGTCTTCGACGTGGCGCACTGCCTGGCGAGAGTCTTCGCGTACGTGGCCTCCCGCGCGACGTCGCCCCCGGTGTTCGCCTGCTTGGGGAAGTTGCCCCGCGCCTGCTGCTCCGGCGTCACATCACAGGTCACCGGTGTGCTGTGACCGACACCGCGTGGGTCGAAGCCGATCACGTCGTAGGTGTCGCGCACGCTCTGCGGCAGGCCGGTCGCTGCCAGAATGGCGGGGAAGTCCAGGCCGGCCACTCCGGGGCCGCCCGGATTGGTCAGCAGCACGCCGCGGCGCTGCGCGGGCTTCTTGCTCGCCAGGCGGGAGATCGCGATCTTGATCTTCCTGCCGTCCGGATGCCGGTAGTCCAGCGGGACGTCGACCGTCGAGCACTCCAGGCCGGGCAGGGTGACATCCGCCGGGCACGGGCCCCAACGCACCGTGCTCGGGGCTGCCGCCACCGACCCGACCGGGATCACGCTTGCCGCTACAGCGGCGGCGAGGGAGAGGGACAGGGGTATGCGCACGTTACGTCCTCCTAGGCAGTGCACCCGAGTGCCGGGGCCCGCAGGTTGGGTGGGCAGGTGTGGGGTGAAAGTGGCAGGGGAACGGGCCAAGGCATCGTGAACCGGTGGCGGAGGGGCGTCCTCGTACGGGGCATGAGGGAGCGTTCCGACGACGTGGCGAAGCCCCGGGGCCGTCGTCGCCGGCCCGCCAGGGATCACGTGACAGCACTCAGCAGTTCATCCGGATTAAAACGTCGATCTGGGCGGGGTTGTAGAGTTCGAACGCGGCCAGGGCGAGTGCGCGCCGGGCGACCTCTTCTCCGTGCGGCGCATCGGCGCTGAGAGACTGAAAGCTCGGGAACTCGGTGAGCATCTTCCTGATGGCGGGCGACAGGAGCATGCGCTCCGCCAGATCCTGGCGGGTCTGCTCGTCCGCGTCGGCCGGCAGGTGATCGAACTCGACCAGGGCGGGATCGGGCTCGCCCGTGCGCAGCGTCTCCGCATGGGCATCGAGGACCGGCCGCCCGAGGACTTGGGCCATGACGACGGTCAACGAACGCTCGGCCGGTGAGACGCCTGCGCGGGCGACGGCCCCGCCCAGATAGGGCGGAAGGTCGATCGGTGCGGCGTGGCGCAAAATCTGGGCGATGTCGGTGCGTCTTCGTTGCAGCCTTTCAATGGTGGCGGCGAGTTCGGCATCCAACCCCCTCAGGGCCTCATCGGGATGTTCGTCGGCATCACCCAACTCGGCGATCTGCGCCAGCGAGAGCCCAAGTCCGGTCAGACGTTTGATCCGCAGGACACGGATGAGATGGGCCACGCTGTAGCTCTTGTAGCCGTTGACCCGGCGTTCTGGCTCACTGAGAAGCCCGACGTCGTGGTAGTGCCGTATCGCGCGCAGTGTCGTTCCGGCGAGCTCAGCGAGCTGACGAGTGCTCCAACCCACTACATCCCCAGGCTTCGGTTCCGTGACGCGGACGCGCCAACAGAGCCAGTTAAAACTATGCCGCAGCGGCACAGTCAAAACGACGGACACCACCCCTCTGCTCAGCCCCCTCCCCGATCCGGTCGGCGACTGCCAGAATCACGAGGAACGTTCGGCAGCTCTGGCCAGTCCCGTGACCATGCGCTGCATGGTTCGCGTCAATTGGGGACGAAGCATGAAGTGCATGCCGAACGCCACGTCATACTCACCAAGCCAACGAATTTCGACGCCGCCCCCGCTCACCTCGTTGAGCAGTATGCGCGCGGAGTAGTTTTTCATGAACGGATTACTGGCATCCTCATAGGCGAAAACCTGCTGGTGGCGCAATTCAGTGATGCGCTCGCTCGTGACAACGCGTCCTGTACGAAACGCCCTTACGGCACCGACCTCGTCGCGCCCCTTCGGCGAGAGATTTGCCGACCTCTCCAGGACGAGCGCTTCAACGGTCCCCCACTGCGGCCAGCTATGAGCGTCCAACAGCAGGGACCAGACCTTCGACGACGGCGCCTTCGACCCGGCCCTCACATCGTAAGAACCCTTCACCCTCATCACTTCCATTACTTTTCGAGAGCCCAACCACTTACAATTCAAGAATCTATGGCGCCGAAACGAGCCGACGCAGCGGTGCTTTCACCTCGCGCCAGTGGGCACCTGCAATTTCGCCGGGCTTCGCCGTGATGGCCGACGGAGAAGCAGCGAATTTCGCAGGTGTCACCGATCCGTTTTCCGCACGCCGGTGCCAAACATTAACGGTAGGGACTCCTGGTGGGAATGCGTGAGAGTGGCGACAAAGATGCGCGAGATTGCGGTCACGCGTAGGCGCCGGACGGGGGGTGGCAGGCCCGGTGGTTCGGCCCCCTTCACACACCGCGGCTGAGGACGACGTCGCTCATCGCCCCATACGGCATCGCCCGGTGACGCCCTTCCGGTCCTGGCGGGCGTGGTCTGCCCGCGGCCCTGCTCAGGGGTCTGAGCAGGGCCGCGAAGGAGTCAGGACCCCGACGGACGGCTGTAGAACTGCGCAGGGTCGCCCGAGAGGGCGGCCTTGACGAAGCGGCTGGGGTCGTCGACCAGCACCTCGATGGCCCTGGCCTGCACGCCGTCGAGGCTGGCTCGTGCGACGTCGGCCGGGGCGATCTTGGGAGCGTCACGTCCCTCCATCATGTCGGTGTCCGCGGCTGCCAGGTGTACGCCCTGGACAAGGGTCTGCTGATCGGAAAGCTCAAGGCGCACACTATTGGTCATATTCCACTCCGCCGCCTTGGCCACGGAGTAGGCACCCGTCCCCTCAGTGGCGATCCATGACAGCACGGAGAGGATGTTCACGACCGCTCCTCCGCCGTTGGCGGCGAGGACCGGAGCGAAGGCGCGAATGACCCGGAGCGTGCCGAAAAGGTGGGTCTCCAGGTCCTGCCGGATCGTGTCCAGGTCGTCGGTCACGAGGTTGGCCCCGGTCGCGATGCCGGCATTGTTGATCAGCAACGTGACGTCCTGTGCCGCCGCGGCGGCGTTCACGATCGACTTCTCGTCCAGCAGGTCCAGGTACAGCGGTGTGACCCGCGAGTCGGAGATGTCGAGCAGCTCCGGGCGCCGAGCTGTGGCGTAGACCTTCGCGGCTCCCCGGACCAGCAGTTGATCGACGAAGTGCCGACCGATCCCGCGATTGGCCCCTGTTATGAGCGCGATGGAACCGGCAATGTCCATGTTCTTCCCTTTCAATGGGCGGTGGGAGATTTGCGTCCGCCCTGTGCCGCCTACGCTAAAACCTGACGTCAACGTGAAGGGCAAGTCGTGACAGGCGACAGCACGAGAAGGAGGAGCCGGATGCGTATCGGCGAGCTGGCCGAAAGGGCCGGTGTCAGCACGCGCGCCCTGCGCTACTACGAGGAGCAGGGCCTGCTGTGTCCCCAGCGCACGGCCAGCGGCCAGCGCGTCTACCCGGAGTCGGCCGTGGACCGCGTGGAACTCATCCGGCAGCTCTACACGGCCGGACTCGGCAGCCGTCTGATGGCAACCCTGCTGCCGGCCATCGACGCCCGCCACGTCGGTCCCCAGTTGCTTGAGCGCGTGCTCGACGAGCGCGTCCGTATCAGAGCCAAGGTCGCCGAGTTGCAGGACGCGGGCCGCCGGCTCGATGTCCTGATCAATCTCGCCACCCACCCGGACACGGAGTCGTGCCCGTCCTCGCTCGACGAGGCGCTCACTGGAGGCCCCGCCTCAGCCTGAAGCCGATGCGTTTCCGAGAGAGCCGCTCGTACTGAGCGTCGGCGGCAACGGCCGGCCGGCGGCAAGGGCGTCAAGGCTTGCGCGGGCCTCCTCCACCATGGACAAGGGCATGCGGCCTTCCAGCGTGAGCGCGGAGCGGTACTCGTCGGCGGCCTCGGCGTCTTCACCGAGGTGAACGAGGGCATGGGCCAGGTTGAGGTGGACCTTGCCGGCGACGGGGGGCGACGGCCCGGAGCTTTCTCGTCCCGCCCCGGCCTCCGTCATACGTGGTGGAGGGCCGGGGCGGTACGAAACGTCCGTCACACCGCGGGGCCGGGGCCAGAACCTCCGGTGGGCGGCACGGGCCGCCGGGGGTCACCGGCGCTGGTGCGGACGGTGGTGCGGTGCGTGGCGAGGCGCCGTCGCCACGCGCGGTCGGCCGCCGACGGGCTCATGCCGCGCCGCCCGGCGGCTCGGTGTCGAACAGCCGGCCGTATCCGGTGATCGCGCGGGCCGCCTCGGCCGCTTCGGCCAGGTGCAGGGCGTGCCAGAACAGGACCTGGTTGGCGGTGAGGACCGCGAAGTCCAGTTCCTGTTCCAGGGCACTGATGACGCCGACCGCGCGGATACCGTTGCCCGCCACCAGGACCGCGTCCGGCCGGTGCTCGGCGACCGTGGCGCGGATCCACTCGGACAGCGCCTCGGGGGTGATCAGCTTCTGGTTGCTGGGCAGCCCGCACGGGCCGTGGTGGACGACATCGAAGCCCTGTTCTGTGAAGTAGTCGGCGCCGAGCCCGGAGAGCCGGTCGTCGAACCACGGCGGGTTGACAAGGGCGATCCGCCGGGCGCCGAGTGCGGTGAAGCCGGCCACGGCCGCCGTGGTGGTGCCGGTGAGCGGCAGGCCCCGTGTGTGCCGCGCGAGCCGGGCGAACAAGCCCTTCTCGCCGCTCGCTCCGAGGACGTAGGCGGAGCTGGTGAAGCCGAGCGCGATCGCGTCGAGCGGGGCGGCGGCCAGCAGCTCCACCGCGTCGTCGATGTGCGGCGGCTGCACAAAGGCCCGCACCGGATCGTGCGGGATCTTCGGGTCCATCTCGCCGCCGGCCCGCATCGCGCCGAAGTGGACGCGTGAGCCGTGCACGAACACGCCCTCGGGCGCGATCGCCTGGAACTCCGACTCCGGGCCGACGTCCGCGTGCGGTACGACCACGCCGATGCGCGCCCGCGCCTCCCAGCCGTCCTTCTGAGCCTGGATGGTGCTCATCTGGGTGTCTCCTCGTCGTCGGGCCGGGTCAGCCGGACGCCTCGGCGGCCAGCGAGCCGCCGGCGACGGTGCCGGTACCGGTGGCGTTCAGGAAGCGGGGGTGCTTGCGGCGCATGTTCGCCATCACGAACTCGTAGGGGACGTCGTCGAAGCCGCCGTGGTCGACCAGGAACTCCATGTTGTGGCGCTCCTGGTCGTCGAAGGGGTGGTACAGGCTGTCAGCGGTACCGTCGAACTCCAGCGGACTCATCCCGTACAGCCGGCACAGGATCTTGTTGAAGACCGGGGTGGCCTTGACCCACTTGCCGTCCAGGTACACGGAGTTCAGGCCGTGGAAGAAGACGTCCCCGCCCATGTGGCCGCGCAGCCGGTCGGAAGCGAGGTGGTTGCGCACATCGCCGTAGTGGACACGGGCGGGGATGCCCACGGCCCGGCAGGCCGCCGCGTACAGCGCCGACTTGTGCAGGCAGAAGCCCTTGCGGGTGGAGGCGGTGTGGCTGGCCCGCAGTCCCCGTGGGGACAGCTCGGCGCCGTACACCTCGTAGAAGACGTCGTCGCGGACGGCGTAGTAGAGCTCGACGGCCAGTCCGCGCTTGTCCGCGCCGCGGTCGGTGACCGCCTCGTCGACGAAGGACTGGACGGAGTCGCTCTCGTAGTCGAGGAAGTCGGTGGGCGCGGTGAGCCGTCGGAGGTCGTCCGGGGTGACTGTGTTCATGGTGACCCTTTCGTCTGTTCCCGGCTCACAGGCCCAGGAGGGAGGCGATGCGGTTGCGCTGGATCTCACTGGTGCCGGAGTAGATGGTTCCGCCGACCGCGTTGCGGACCTCCCGCTCCATTCCGGTGGCGGTGAGATAACCCTGGCCGCCGAAGATCTGGACGGCGTCGAGCGCGGTGCGCTTGTTGGCCTCGCTGACCACGGTCTTGGTCGCGGCGACATCGATCGCGGCCTCCTGGCCCGCCTCCACCTTGGCGCCGGTGTCGGTAAGCCACTTGCGGGCGGTCTCCACCGCGATCTTCATGTCGACGATCTTGTGCGCGACGCCCTGGAAAGCACCGATCGGTTCGCCGAACTGGCGGCGGGACTTGGCGTACTTGAGCACTCGCTCCAGACGGTGCTCCATCTCGCCGAGCGTGAGGGAGAAGGAGAAGAGGATCTCCCGTTTCATCACATGGTCGAGGATCAGGAAGCCGGCGCCCTCCTGGCCGATGCGCCGGGTGGCGGGCACGCGCAGACCCTCGAAGGTCACCTCGCTCAGCGGGGAGGTACGCAGCCCCATCTTGTCGAGGGGCTCACCGACCCGGAGGCCGGGGGCGTCCCGCTCGACCAGGAAGACGCTCAGGCCGAACGGACCGGGCTTGCCTGTGCGTACGTACAGCAGGAAGAGATCGGCGATCGGGGCGTTGGTGATGAACATCTTGCCGCCGTCGATGACGTAGTCGTCGCCGTCCCGGGTCGCGGTGGTGGAGATGTTCAGGGCATCGGAGCCGCTGCGGGGCTCCGTGATGGCGTGCGCGGTGATCAGATCGCCCGTGACGACGCCGGGCAGGAAGCGGGACTTGAGCGCCTCGGAGCCGAACGCCTGCAGCGGGACGCCGACGCTGACGATCTGCGTGGAGGCGGAGAAGCTGAGGCCGGCGTCGCGGCAGGTGCGTCCGAGGCCCTCCAGGGCGCGCATCGTGTCGGTCAGGGTGCCGCCTCGGCCGCCGTACTGGGTCTCGAACGGTACGGCGAGCAGTCCCGAGCGCTGGATCGCCTTCCACTTCTCCCAGGGGAACTCCGCTCGGGCGTCCCACTCCTCGATGTCAAGGTTGAGTTCGTCCGCCCAGGGGGCGGCAAGGGTGTACAGGTCCGGTCCGGTGCCGGCGGTCCGCGGTGCGGACAGTGCGGGTGTCATACGTGTGCTGCCTTCCGGTACGTCGCTGGTCGGTGCCGGGGCCCGCGCCGCTGTTGGCGGAGCGGGCCCCGGATCGCGGAACTCAGTACTGGGAGAAGCCGTCGGAAGTCAGTGTGTGCTGCTCGTCGCCGCGCAGCGCTGGGCTGAATACGGAGATCAGTCTCAGGTCTTCGTAGTCGGAGGCTCTGAGGTAATGCGCGTCGTTCTCGTTGAGGGCGTATATCGTGCCCTCCGTGATCTTGTAGCGTTCGCCGGACACGGTGACGACCTCGCCGGAGCCGCCCGTGCAGTAGCAGGCCTCAAGATGACGGCGGTACTGCAGGGCGCTCATGGTGCCCCTGCGGACCACGGTCTCGCACACAGTGAAGCCCATGCCGTCAGCCTCGGTGAGCAGTCGGTGGCTGGTGCCGTTGCCCCACTCGACGGGGACGAGCTCGCTGATGCTACGGACGATCATGGCAGTCTCCTTGTATGTGATAAGTTTTCCGGCAGTTCTCTGGGAAGCTTTCTCCGGCTTTCTGCTTTTCTGTCTGTCGATTTTCTGTCTGCCGCAGAAATCCGGGCGCCGGCTCAGACGGCGGTCTTTGTCGTATTCTCGACGAACGCCGAAATGGCGTCGATGCTGCGGAAGTTGTCCGGGATCAACGGGATGTCGTCGATCTGTATCGAGTAGGTCCGGGCAAGGTGCGAGACAATCCGGACCACGCCCAGACTGTCGACGACACCGTTGTCGATGAGGTCGAATTCGCCGGTCAGGTCCGCCGTTTCCTCTCCGTCGAGGAATTCGGTGACGACATAGCCGCGAATCTCGTCCGCCAGGGAGCTCATGCGGGATTTCCCTTCTGTCGTGCTGCCTTGATGAGGTTGCGGTCCGGTTTTCCGGTGGACGTACGCGGCAGCGGGGCGTCGCCCACGTGCACCGAGGACGGGATGGCATGGCGTGGCAGGCGCTCGGCGCTGTGCGAGCGCAGCCGCAGTGAGGTGAGTGCGGTACCGGGCCGCCGGGTCACCTGAGCGTGCAGCCGGTAGCCGGCCTCAAGGTCGGGGATCGCCACAACGGCGGCCTCGGCGACTTCGGGGTGAGCCGCCAGGACGTTCTCGACCTCCTGCACATTGGTCCGCACCCCGCGGACCTTGACCTGGAAGTCGGTACGCCCCCGCAGCCAGTGCAGGCCGTCGGCGTCCCGGGTCACGAGGTCGCCGGTGCGGTAGAAGACTTCGTCGCCGCCGTCCGGTGCGGGCACGAACACCCCTTCGTTGCGGGAGCGTTGCAGGTATCCGAAGCTCTGGAACGGCGTCGTCACGAGAAGTTCACCGGTGCCGGGACCGTCGAAGACCTGTCCCTCGCCGTCGAGCAGCAGGGCCCGCACCCCGGGCAGCGGCCGGCCGATGGGGGTCTGCTCGCCGGCCGCCGCGGGGTCGGCGTCGTAGCTGAAGCTGTTGTTGGTCTCGGTGCACCCGAAGACGTTGTGGAAACCGGCGCCGGGAAAGGCCGTGCCGAGCTGCCGCAGCAGCGCCTGCGGCAGCGCGTCCCCGGTGAAGATCACCGTGCGGACCGTCGGATGGACGGCGCCGTCCTGCGTGAGCAGCCGGTGCAGCATGGGGACGCCCTGGACAATGCTGACCTCGTGCCGGGTGACCAGGTCCCGCAGGTGACGTGCGTCCGTGCTGAGTTCCTGTTCGACCAGGACGGCTCGGGCGCCCAGCCGCAGCGCGGTCCACACGTCGAGCAGGGAGAGGTCGAAGTTCAGGGGTGCGTAACTCAGCAGGGTGTCCTGCTCGGTGAGGCGGAACCGGTCGGTCGCCCAGTCGGCGAAGCGGTCGAAGGCGTCACCCGGGATGGGCACGATCTTCGGCGTACCGGTGGAGCCGGAGGTGGTGAGCAGCAGGGATGCGGTGGCGGGGTCCACGGTGTCGAAATCCCTGGCGGCCTGCTCGTCCGGCACGACCGGGGCGGTGTGGAGCACCCCCTGGTCGTCGACGGTCAGCGCCAGGGAACACCGAGCCTGCGCGGCGAGCGCCGCACGGGCGGAGGAGCCCAGTTCTGGCGAGGGCGCCAGGACCGCGTAGCCGGCCCGGAAGGCGCCGATGAGCAGGGCGATCGTCTCGGGCGTCTTGTACGCGGGTACATACAGTGGCTGCCGCCGGTCGAGCCCGAGACCGTCCAGGGCGCCCGACAACTCCTCGGCAAGGCCGACCAGTCGGCGGTACGTCACCTGTCGCTCGCCCCGGATCAGGGCCACCTGATCGGGCCGGCGCCGGGCATGCGCGGTCAGAACATCACATAGGCGTGGTAATGGCACAGCTCCCCCATTCGTGAACCTGTCCATGCAAAAGTGGCCATGCCCCAAGGAGGGTGGCGGCGCTTGAAGTCGCGCCAGAAGAACTCGCGGAGCCCGGCGGCCATCTGCCCGGCCGACCCCGCATCACTCCCCCGTGTGATCGAGCCGTGACCAACCGTACCGGCGATGCATGCAGAGTCAAGCATGTAACTGACTCCCCCTCAGTGATGCACATCACTGAGGGGGAGTCAGTTCGAGCTTGCTCGATGAACTATGTGTGTTCCAAGTTGACGCAACGCCTTTCATCCCATCGAGGTGTCGCGGCACTTACCGAAGAGTGGGCCCCGGGGAACCGGGCGTTCACCCGGGCATGCTCGACTGGGTAGCGAAACGCCGAAAGCCGTCCCGGGGGACGGCTTTCGGCAGACGGTTTCCGGGCGCGGAGACGGACGGAGGCGATGGTTCCGCTCAGAGGGCGCTGCGCAGCACCTGGACCGTACCGGCCAGCTCCGGAGTGGCACCGGCGGTGTTCAACGCCGCACTGAGGACCTCGGCGTAGGTGCCGCGCGCGTCGGCATAGCGCTGCCTGCCCTCGTCGGTGACGACGGCGTAGACACCGCGTTTGTCGTCGGGACACAGGTCCCGGAAGGCGAAGCCGGCCGAGAAGAGCCGGCCGACCAGCCGGGTCGCCGAGCTCTGCCCGAGCCCGACCTTGTCGGCGAGCTCCTGCATGCGCAGTTCGCCGTCCTTGGCCTGCACGAGACACTCCAGGGCGCGGAATTCGGACAGCCCGATTCCGTGCTTGCGCTGCAGGGCCTGGGTGAGCCGGCGCTCCACATGCGCGTGCAGGGTGAGGACTCTGGCCCACACGGCCTGGTCGGACGAGGCGGCCGGCACATAGGAGATCGTGGTCATGAGGCAGCTTCCTCTCAGGCAGCGGTTGACACCAAGATACATGCTCATGCAAGCTTTATCCGATCCCTCGATTCTTCCGCCGAGTCCTATGGAAACGAAAAACATGCACGTACAAGCAAGTATCCCGTTACGCGACACCATGGCTCGCGCTGCCGACGGTTCCTCTGCCGGGGACTGGGGCCGGCCGGGCGCGGTCAACCTCAAGGAGAAGATCACCGCCTCCCGGCTGATCTCCCTCACCTCGGTCATCGGCGGCGTCATCCTGCTCCGTCCCACCACCTTCTGAGTCAGGGAGCGAAGATGTCCCATTCCGAGATGTCAGAGAGCGAGCTGACCGAGTACGTCCGTGAGGCGGTACAGATCAGCCGGGAGCACGTCGCCAAGGGCGGCATCCCGTTCTCCGGCGTGGTGGTCAATGACGGCCGTATCCTCGGTACCGGCTTCAACCGGGTGCGCGAGGACAACGACCCCACCGCGCATGCCGAGGTGGTCGCGCTGCGCGAAGCCGCCGCCACGCACGGGCTGCACACCGTCGCCGGGGCCACCCTGATCGCCTCCGGCGAGCCCTGCGCCCTGTGCTACATGGCGTCGCTGTACTTCAACGTCACCCACATCGTCCACGCGGTCGACCGCCGGACGGCCGCACGATACGGCTTCGACTACTCGGGCTCGTACTCGATCTTCGCCGAGGACCCGGCGGCCTGGCGGATCAAGGTCACCTCGCTGCGGATCCCGGAAGGGACGAAACCGTTCGAAGAGTACCTCGCCATAAACCGGAGGCGGATGTGACTGAGACGGAAGCCGGCACAGTAGGCATCAAGGTCTGGTCGGACTATGTCTGTCCGTTCTGCATGCTTGCCGAGACCCCGCTGCACGAGGCCACCCGCGACCTCGACGTCGAGATCGAGTGGATGCCGTTCGAGCTGCGGCCCCACCCGACCCCGACACTACGGCCGGAGGACGAGTACCTGCCGGCGATCTGGGCCCGCTCCGTCTATCCGATGGCCCGCCGGATGAACGTGGACATCACCCTGCCCACCGTCTCACCACAGCCCTACACCCGGCTGGCGTTCGAGGGCTACCAGTACGCGGCCGAACACGGCAGGGCCGCGGAATACACACCGCGTGTGCTGCGGGCTTTCTTCCAGGAGAACCGGGACATCGGTCGACTGGACGTTCTCACCGACATCGCATCCGAACTGGGCCTTGACGATGCCGGTTTCAGCGAGGCTCTGACGGCCGGCACCTACACCGAGACCCATCAGGAGGCACTGCGGACCGCCGAGGCGTACCGCGTCTCCGTCGCCCCCACCATCGTCATCGGCGAACGCCACCGCATAGAGGGTGTCCCCGCCGCGGCCCAGATCCGCAAGGCCGTGCTCGACACCCAGGCCGAACAGGCAGTCGCCCGCGGGGCTGCCTGCGGAACGGACGGGTGCTGACGGCACGTGACGGTCAGTTGCCCAACACCTCCTGCGCTTTCCGCGGGTGTGTGTGGTGACAGCAGTGCGCCGCGCCCGACCGCGATCGGGTTCACGGCGCTCGACCCGCGCGACCGCCGCACGGCGGTACCGACGATCCGGGGCCGTGCCGGCTGATCCCAGGCCGGAGGTCCCGACTCCACCCGGGGTCCTGGCGGACCACCGCTTCGCCGTGCCCACCACCGTTCACGCGGTACGGCGGACTCCACGACGGCCGGCGCCGCAACGCCGGCCGGCCTCCATCGAACGAAAGGACTTCCCATGCAGTGGCTCTACCTCGCTGTCGCGGTCATCTTCGAGATCGCCGTCGCCATCGCGGCCGGCAAGGCCGAAGGCTTCAAGAACCGCAAGTGGACCATCGTGACCCTGCTCAGCGGTGCCATCGGGACGTACTTCCTGAGCAAGGCGCTGCTGACCTTCGACGTCGGCGTCGGCTACGCCATCTGGACGTCCACCGCCGGTATCGGCATCACCCTTCTCGGAGCGCTGTTCTTCGGCCAGCGTCTGAACTGGAGCAAGGCACTCGGCATCGTCGCCATCATCGCCGGGGTCGTCGGCCTCCAGCTCAGTGGTGCCGCCTGACGATCCCCGAAGTCCCCTGCCCCATCTTCACGAAAGGACCCGCGTACATGTCCCACACCGACCGCTCCTCAGCCAACTCCTGGCTCATGCTTCTCCTTGCCGGAGCCTTCGAAGTCGGCTACGCGCTCTCCGTCGGCGGAAGCCACGGCTTCACCCGCCTGTCCTGGTCGCTGGTCGCCGTCGTGTTCTTCCTTCTGACGCTCTGGGCACTGAGCGTCGCCCTGCGCACCATCGACGTCGGAATCGGCTATGCCGTCTGGGCAGGCATCGGGTCAGCCGGTGCGGCCCTGCTGAGTCCCGTCTTCTTCGACGAGGTCCTCACCCCGACCCAGGCCGTGTGGTTGGGCGTCATCATTGTCGGAGTGGTCTGGCTGAAGCTCGCCGACAGGCCGCAGAACACCCAGGAGCCCGTCGACAGGCCGCAGGGCGCCGAGGGGATCGACCCCAGGCCGCAGGAGGCCCAAGGCGCGAAGTACTGAGGGCAATTGCGCCCGGTCCACCGGATCAGCGGCCATGACGACGGTCGGCCGGGGCCGCGTCACTGCCAGGGGTGTCCACGATCGGGCCCATGGTCGGGGTCCGGGCCGCGGGCGGGGTACCCACCGGGCAGGACTTCGATGTGACACGTGCGCTCACCGCTGGGGTCTTTCGTTTGGATCCGGCTGGGTGAGGGAGCGGGGTCCGGTGCCGTGGATCGCAAGGCGGAGGAGGGAGCCGACGGGAAGCGTCGGCTCCCTCCTGTACCGACAACGCCGATGCTCCGCCTTGCGACGCACCGCACCGATCCGACGGGGTCAGCACCTGTGGCCGGCGCACAGATGGAGCCGCTCCCCCGGGAAGCCCGCGCGGAAGTCGCGGTCGTGCGACACCACGACCACCGCTCCTGGGTACGCCGCGAGCGCCGCCTGAAGGTCCTCGATCAGGTCGAGCGCGATGTGGTTGGTCGGCTCGTCGAGGACGAGGAGGTCCGCGGGCCGGGTCACCAGGCGGGCGATCTGGAGCCGCCGCCGCTGTCCCACGGACAGGGCGGCGACCGGGACGCGCAGGTCCTCCTCCCGGAACAGGCCCAGGGCCAGGAGCTGTTCGGCGTGCTCGTCCGGCAGCCCGGGCCACCCGGCGGCAAACGCGGCGGCCAGCGGGAGCCGTGTGGAGTGCGCGGGCAGTTCCTGCGGAAGGTAGCCGACCCGGGCAGGGCGGCGCGCCGTGCCCGCGTCCGGCTCCAGGTCACCCGCCAGGACGCGCAGCAGTGTCGTCTTGCCCGCGCCGTTCTCGCCGGTGACCAGCAGCCGCTGCCCCGGCGCGAGCGCGAGGAGCCCGTCCAGACGCAGCCGCTCGCCGACCCGTACGCCGTCGTACTCCGCAAGAGGGCCCTGGGCTGGGCCGTCCGCCACCGACAGCGCCGTTGGGAAACGCAGCGGTGCCGGCGGCTCCGGCACCGGGTCGCGCCGCAACTGGGCCAGGCGCTCCCGGACGGAACGCACCTGCCCGCCGAGCTTCGCCTCGCTGGACCGGCGGTGCTTGCCGAAACCCTGCTTCGGGTCGCGGCCGGTGGTGGCGAGCCGCCTCCCCGCGGCCTCAAGCAACTCCTCCATACGGGCCACCTCCTCGGCCCAGTCCGCGTACCGCTGCTCCGCGCCGCGCCGGGCGGCCGCCTTCGCTGCGCGGTAACCGGCCCAGCCGTCGCCGTACCGGAACACCGTCCGCGCATCCCGGTCGACTTCGAGGATCGTGGTGGCGACGCGCTCCAGGAAGCCGCGGTCGTGGGTCACCGCGACGACGGTGCCACGGTGTGCGCGCACGTGCTCCTCCAGCCAGCGCACGGCCGCCGCATCGAGGTGGTTCGTCGGTTCGTCGAGGAGCAGCAGTTCGGGGGCGGCGGCCAGGACGCAGGCGAGCGCGAGCCGCGACTGCTCACCGCCGGACAGCGAGCCGAGCAGGCGGTCGCGGGCGATCTGAGCAAGCCCGAGCCCGTGCATCGCGGCATCCACACGGGCGTCCGCCCCGTATCCGCCGCGTTCCTCGTATGCGGTCAGCAGTTCGCCGTACGCGGCGAGATCCTCTTCCGCCGCCTCGCCGAGGGACTTCTCCGCCGCTCGCAACTGACTCTCCATGGCGCGCAGTTCGACGAGGGAGAGGTCGACGACGTCCTGCACGGTGCGGTCCGCGTCGAGGTCGAGGGTCTGGGCGAGGTGGCCGGTTCCACCGGGGAAACGGACGGTGATCTCCCCCGCGTCCGGCCTCTCGGCTGCGGCGAGCAGCCGCAGCAGGGTGGACTTGCCGGAGCCGTTCTCACCGATGACGGCGGCCTTCTCGCCCGGACGGACGGTGAAGCAGACCTGGTCGAGGACGGTCCGGGTGCCATAGGACTTGGTGACGTCCTTGACGGACAACTGTGCCACGGCAGCGGGGGCGACGCTGGGCACGGCGGAATGGGCGCGGTCGCGCATATGGGTTCCCTGGGCATGCGAAGGGTCTACGGGCGGCAGAAACGGCGGCATCGGCCGTGCCCGGACTCAGACGAAGAAGAGGAAAGCCATACCCCCCACCATAACAAGACGGATCGTCTCGCCTCAACCATGCGCGTCACGAGTCCGTGAGCCGCGGCGTCTTCGTTCACCGGGACGTCCTTTTGGGTCTTTCGTTGGGATCCGGCTGGGGCGCGGTCGTCGTGGATGCGGCCGCGTCGGGGCCGGCTTCGGCATCACCCGGAGCGCCACCATCACACTGACGCACTCCCGGGTCCCGACCTCCGGATACGCGGTCCGCGACCTGGGAGTGTTCCGTGTGAGGGAGTGGTGTCCGGCCGGCGAAGCGGTTGGCCGCGGCACGCTCTGATGCCGGCTCACGTCTGGCACTCACTCTGACACCACCGAGCGGCGACCATCACTCGATCAACCATTTCCGGCATACCGATAATATCGATCAAATGGGATATAACATGGCATGTGGGTGTCCGCAGTTCGCCGAAGGGGCGGAACACAAAGACGCCGCGACCCGGCCGCCCCTGGCCGAGCGCGGTGGAGTCGGCCGCATCGCCGACCGGCCCGGTGCCGCCCAGGACCACGCGCCGGGTGCGGGTTCCGCGCTGCGGGCCCACCAGGACATCGCCGGTTCCCGAGAGCCGCACTTCGGCGCGGCGAGCGCGTCGCAACGCCTCGCTGTCCATCCTGCGCAGCCGAATCACCGACAACCCGAGATCGCGACGAGAACGGACGATCCATGTCTCATCACCTCGACACCCCGCTGGCGGCGCAGAACGGCCAGCTGTTCATTGACGACCTCTACGTCTTCCCCGGCGAGGGCAGCACGGTGTTCGTCATGGACGTCAACTCCAACATCACCGGCGTCTACGCGGAACCGGGCTTCCACCACGAGGCGCGCTATGAGATCAAGGTGCATTTCGACGGCGCCGACCAGGAAACCCTGACCTATCGGTTCTCCTTCGGCGAGCCCGACGCGAACGGCCGGCAACCCCTGCGGCTGCACACCCTGACCGGCGCCGACGCGCGCGAGGACTCCGCCGAGGGCGAGCCGGTACTGGAAGGCCGCACCGGCGAGACGGTGACCTCCGGCGGTGTGCGCGCGTGGGCCGGGCGCGTTCAGGAAGCCTTCTACGTCGACCTGTCCCTCCTCGCCATCATCAACGGAGCGGTGGGGAAGGGCACTGCGGTGGACCTGTCTTCCTGGAACCCTCGGGAGGCGCAGAACACCTTCGCCGGTACCACGGTGGAAGCGATCGTCCTCGAAATCCCGCACGGCCAGGACCAGTTGCGGCCCGGGACACGAACCGGTGTGTGGTGCGCGACCAAGCTGGCAACCGACGCCGGCGGCTGGCGGCAGATCAACCGCGGCGGCAATCCGATGATGTGGCCGATCTTCTGGCCCGGCGACACGGATTTCTCGAACCCCTCCAACACGCGTCACCCGTCCGAGGACGTCGCCGCCGACGGCCGGGCGATCGCCGACCGGGTTGCCAAGGTGGTCGCGGCCACCGGCACCTCGGCCGACCCCACGGGCTACGGGCAGACCGTCGCGGGGCAGCTCCTCCCCGACGTCCTTCCCTATGTGGTCGGCACCCCCGCGTCCTTCGGTTTCGCCACCCGCAACGGCCGCACCCGCGGGGACAACGCGCCCGAGGCGATGCTGTCCCTGGTCACCAACATGGCCGTCCCCAGTGGACTCACCCCGGCCACCACCAAGAGTCAGCAGACCGACCGGTTCCCGTACGTCGTACCGGAGTGAGCGCGCGGGGCGCGAGGCCGTGACACCCTCCGCACCGTCCGCCGTCGCGAAGATCTCCCATCGGCGCCACGGGCACGACGCGGATGTCTGAGCCCGCGGAACGGTGTGGCGTCCCGGCCGCCGGCGTGCCGCCGCAACCGTGACCGGGCGGCGGCGCGCTGCTTACCAGAACCGGGTGGCAGGGCTCAGCAGGTCACAGAGCGGCCCAGTAGGCCCCCAACGCGGGGTTGAAAGGAGGCAGTGCGGCGGTGACCCCGGAGGTGTCCGGTCCGTCGAGCAGCACCCGGTGATAGAAGAACCGCCAGTTGCCGCCCACCCGCCGGCCGAAGGCGAACGCCTCGAACGGGGTGTCCACGGTGCGGTACTGCCGCCAGATCAGTCGGTGGGTGGGCAGGGTGCCGGCCGGAAGGGCGTTCTTCAGCCGACGGTCCTTGATCTGCTTGTTGGTACCGATGTTGTCCAGCGATGTGTTGTCGTTGACGTGATACAGCACCGTGGCCCCGGCCACCGTGGCGACGTAGACATGGCAGCCGGACAGTGGCCCGGTGAACACCCATTCGGCCGCCGCGTCAAGGGTCATCTGGGTGAGAGCGTCGGCCGCGTCCGGCAGATAGCGCACGTGCTGGTCGACATCCGCGGCCTCCAGGGTGACCGCCTGTACCGGTTGACCGGGCAGCCGCTGCGTGGGCACGGGGTGGACATTGATGCGGGGGAAGACCCCCGGGGACTGGGTGTAGGCGGTGCCGCCCGGGACCGGCGCGCCCACCGAGGCGGCGGCCCGGACCGCGGGCCGGCCGCCCGGGTCCGCCCCCTGGAGGTTCAGCACACATGTTTGCCGCCCGAGGTACGACGACGGGTCCGCCAGGAAGTCAGCGGTGTACGGGTCAGGCATAAAGGTCCCTCCGGCTCGTCTGTTCAGGACATAGCGGCGCTGGGGGGCGGCTGGTGGGAAGGTAGCTGGCGTTCAGGGGCGGGCATAACGCGCGATCACGCCATATTTGACAGCACGGAGTACGCCTCCCCCACCTGCGGCCCTCGTCCGGTGTGGCCGCTCTCGCCGCCGTACCGGGAGCCCGCCGCCAACTGCCCCGAGCGGGCCGGTCCTTCTCATCTCGTCCTGAGCTTTTCGGGATCGCCAGGAGAACCGCCCGGCGCAGCGTCCCCGTCGCACGGGCCGGGCGCACGGCGAAACTGCCCCGACGGGCTCACCCCACACGAACGAGAAGTCCTCGAACTCATGGCACAGGCCACGACCACCCCATCGTCGCGAAAACCCTCCACATCACCGACCGGTGCGGGAAATGAGCCCGGCTCCTTCAGCGCGCCAGGGCTGTGTCGAGGCGGGCAAGCAGTGCCTTCAGGCTTGCCATCTGCTGTGGATCGAGCGATCCGAAGAGCTGCCGAAGGACCTGTGTCCCCGCTTGCTCCGCCATCGCCAGCGTTGTGCGGCCCTTGCCCGTCAGGGACACGGTCTTGCGGCGGCGGTCTCCGGTGTCGCCGGTCCGGGCGACCAGGCCGACGCGTTCGAGTCCCTCCACGATCTGTGTGACAGAACGCGGCGCCTGCCCGAGGGCATCCGCCAACTGGGCCTGGTGCAGCGCGCCGCGGGCGGCCAGCGTTTGGAGGACCTTGGTGCGGGCCAGCGACAGTCCCGCCATCGACTGCGTCTGTCGGTCCACTTCTTCGCGGATGCCGTAGGCGGTCGCGAGAAAGGCCAGTCCCACCTGCTCGGGGCCGTGGTCGATGGTGATCGCTTCGTACTCGCTCATGGTGTCGGGTATCCTCCCACAAGGCAATCATGAGGTACCTCATTAATGGAGTGTGCGATGGACCGTCCCGTTGCAGTGATCACCGGAGCCACCTCCGGGCTGGGCCGCGCCGCCGCCCTCGCCCTGTTGGCCCGCGGCTACCGCGTCGGCGTGGTGGCCCGCTCCCGCGACAGGGCCGACGTCCTGGTGAGCGAACTCAAGGCGGTGGCCGACGACGTGCAGGTCGACGTCTTCCACGCAGACCTGGGCCTGGTCTCGCAGGCCCACCGGGTCGGGCAGGCGATCGCCGCGCACTACCCGCGTGTGGACGTTTTGATCAATAACGCCGGGCTGCACGCCTTCTCCCAGCGCATCACCGCCGAAGGCTTCGCGGAGATGACCGCGGTCAACTACCTGGGCCCGTTCGTGCTGACCCAGGCCCTGTCCAGCAGGCTCCTCGCCTCGGCGCCGGCGCGCATCGTCAACGTTGCCTCCGAGGCCTCCCGGCAGGCCAGGACGATCGCACCGGCCGAGGAACTGCGCCACATCGCTCCCCATACCCGCCGGGAGTCGATGGCCCTGTACGGGCGGACCAAGCTGATGACGATCATGTGGACGCAGGAGCTGGCGCGGCGGCTGGACGCCACGAAGGTCACCGTCAACTGCTGCGACCCCGGCTTCAACGCCACCGGTCTCGGACGTGATCTACCCGGCTCCAAGGTCCTGCGGCGCCTGCTGAACACGCTACGCATCGGTGACCCGCGCAAGGGCGCCGGCATCATCGTCCGGCTGGCCGCAGATCCCGCGTTCGCGCGCACCAGTGGAGGCTACTTCTCGGTGCGCGACGCCCGGCCGCTGGAGTGCCCCGAGCCCGGCCGCGACGCCGGTGCACAGAAGAAGCTGTGGGAGGAGACCGTGGCGCTGCTCTCCGCCCGCGCGGCGGGGTAAGACCCGCGGCTCCCCCAGGAATGGCGCCGACCGGCACCGGGGTACCCGGCCCCTCCGACGACGCAGGCGTGGGATGACTATCTCCGACGGACAGGGGAGCCGTCCTCCTGCCGACCCACCGTCAGCAACGTGGATCCGGACCCACAGCTCCCGGCAGTTCCCCCAGGAACGCCGGGGGCCTTCACGCGGACGATTCGCGCTCCGTGGCCTCGTCGCGCATGGCTTGGAGCATCGCTCTCGCCCCGGCCGACGCGTCGACGGCCGTGACCATCACGGTCTCTCTCTTGAGTACGGGCGCGGGATCGTCGACACGCAGCCACTTCACGCCCTGCGGGACGGTGTCCGCGGCCAGCCCGGGCATGACCGAGACACCCAGTCCAGCGGCGACGAGCCCCAGGCGCGTCTGCCAGCCGCGCGCCTCGTATGCCACGCGCGGAGCTTCAATGGTGGGCCAGGCCCCGAACTGGGGCCCGCCGTCCCCGCCTGCTCCCACGATCCACGCTTCCTGTGCCAGGTCGTCGACGTGCACCTCGTCCCGGGATGCCAGTGGGTGGGCCGTGTGGACGGCCACGCCCATGCCGGCGCCGGTACGTACGACCTCGACGCGCAGCCCGGTGAAGTCGTAGTCGGGAAGTCCTTCCCCGATTGCCACTACGGCCATCTCGATGCGTCCCGCGCGAAGGCGGCGAAGCTGGGCGGGGCTGCCCGCTTCCCACAGACTCACACTGAGGGCCGGGTGTGCCGTGTGCAGGCGAGCGATGGCCCGGGGTACCAGTGCGGCGGCCGCGGTGGGGTACGCGCCGACGGCCAGGCGACCCGCGAGGCGGTCGCGGAGCCCCGCGATCTCCAGTTCCGCCGCTTCCGCATGCGCGATCATGCGGCGCGCGTGCCGCAGCAGCACCTCGCCGGACAGCGTCGCCCGGACCCCGCGGGCGTGCCTCTCGAACAGCGGGGCCCCCACCGCGGTCTCCGTGGCGATGATCTGGCGCGACACCGCGGACTGCGTGTAGCCCAGCGCTTCGGCCGCCGCGGTGAAGGACCCGCGTCGAGCGACTTCGAGCGCGACCCGCAGGCCCGTCAGCGTCAGTTCCGGCATGGCCCGACGATATGCGTGAACCGCGGGGCGGGCAAAGAACGACTCCGGATGCGCACGGGACAGGTACGCGTCGGCAAGTGCCCGGCCCCGGGCTGTCCCGCAGCCATGCCGTTGTGGCATGGCTGCGATGAAAAGCTATCGCTGGTCGAATGGCTCGGACAGCGCAACGATATCTGTATGAACGAAACAGTGCAGAAACTCACCCCCTTCGATCTCGCTCGCCCGGCACACAATCAGTTGGCTCAGGGATTCCTTCAGTGGTGCGTCGTCGCCCCCGATCTGGAGTCGAAGTGCGCCGAACTGGAGCGCGTGTACGGTCCCGCAGGATTCTGGATTATGGAAAACGCCCCGCTGCTGGAGACGACCTACCGCGGGAGGCCGATCGACCTGCGCGTCGACATGGCCCTCGGGTACATCGGCGACATCAATATCGAGGTCATCAGCCCCCGCCGCGATGGAGACGCCAATCTCTACACCGAGTTCCTCGAAGAGCGGCCGGAAGGCGGCCTCCACCATCTGGGCTTTCAGGTGCACGACTTCGAAGCGACGGCCGCGGACTTGACCGCCGAGTTCGGCCCCGCCGTGCAAGCCGGAAACTTCTCCACCGGCGGAAGCCGTTTCGCTTACTTCGATTCTCGACCAGTGACCGGGGTCCACACCGAAATTCTCTGGTTCGACACCGAAACGATGGCGTCGATGGCGGACCTGCGCGCCGGAAAGCCTCCCGTCATGTGATCAGACGCAGGCTGTGCCGGTCCGGCGCGGAGGCCGCCGACACGACGGCCTCCGGGCCGGCCCGGCGCGCTCGCGCATCAGCGCCGTCATACACCGGCACACGCTGGTTCTTCTCGACCGGCCGCGAACTCCTGGACCAGGCGGTGCAGGCGGTAGTGGCCGGGGGCGGGCTCCTGGAGGAGATTGGCGTCGGCGAGGCCCTCCAGGAGCGTCTCGGCCTCGTGGGGTGTGATGCCGGCGAGGAGTGCGGCGGCCCGACCGTCGATGTCACGTCCTTCGCGCCGTCCGAGGAGGCACAGCATCCGTTGCTGGGAGGCGGACAGGCGTACATACGAGAGCTGGAGGGACCGGGCGACGCCATAGGCGCCGAGGGGGTCGCCCGAGGCCAGGCTTTTCGCCAGGTGGCTCAGGTCCCAGCCCGGACGGGCGCGCAGCCGGGCGCCGGCGAGTGTGAGGGCCAGCGGCAGTCCGCCGCAGTGCCGGACGACCGACTCGATCTGTGGGGTCGGCTCGGCACCGACGCGGCGCGGGCCGACGACGGCCCTGAACAACTGGGCGGCCTCGTCCCGTGCCAGGACGTCCAGGGTCAGCAGTCGCGCGTGGTCGAGACGGGCGAGTCGGCGACGGCTGGTGACGATGACCCGGCAGCCGGGCGCGGCCGGCAGCAGCGGCCGGACCTGTGCCTCGTCGGCGGCGTCGTCCAGCACCAGCAGGATCCGCCGGTCCCGCGTCAGGCCCCGGAACAGCGCCGCGCGAGCGCCCTCGGTCGACGGCAGTCCAGGGCCGGACACACCGAGCGACCGCAGGATGAGTTCCAGCGCGGTCGCCGGCTCGACCGGGGACTCGGGCCCGGCGAATCCGCGGAGGTCGACAAAGAGCTGCCCGTCCGGGAAGCGGGGAGCGAGCTGATGGGCGAGACGCACCGCGAAGGCGGTCTTGCCCACGCCCGCCATCCCGTCCACGACACAGACCCGCGCGCCGACCATCGCGTGGGTCGCCCCCCGCGTCTCGGCGGCGGGCAGGTCGCGCAGTTCGCTCAACTGCTTCTGACGGCCGACGAAGTGGCAGGTCTCCAGAGGTAGTTCGGCGGGGACGGCGTCGGCCGCCGTCGTGCTCAGGGAGTGCGGGGGCAGGTCGAGCGCCGGGTCGCTGATGAGGATCTGCCGGTGCAGAGACCGGAGTTCAGACCCGACGGCGATACCCAGTTCGTTCCGCAGCCGTTCGCTGACCTGCTGGAACGCGTCGAGCGCTTCGGCCTGCCGGCCCTGCCGGTAGAGCGCCAGCATCAGCTGCGCCCAGAAGCGCTCCCGCCATGGGCACGCCCGTACCACGTCCTGGAGTTCAGCGATCACCTCACGGTGCGCCCCGCGTGCCAGATCGAGGTCGATGCGCTGCTCCAGCGCGCTGTGGCGGCGTTCGGTGAGGCCCGGGACGAAGTCGCGGTGCAGGGAATCGGAGGGCACGTTCGACAGCGCGGCCCCCCTCCACAGGCCCAGCGCCTCGCGCAGCAGCGCGCTCTCCCGTCCCTGGTCGCCTTCGGCGGCCATGCGCTGGGCCGTCGCCAGCGTGCTGTGGAAACGCAGCAGGTCCAGCTGAGATTCGTCGGCGTTGATGAGATAGCCGCCCGAAAGGGTTTGGATCGGCTCCGACCGCTCGTCGGAGGACTGACGCAGGACCCGGCGTAATCGCATGACGTACGAGCGCAGTGTGGTGTGAGCGCCCGTGGGAGGGTTCTCACCCCAGAGGTGTGCGACCAATTCGTCCGCTGAAACCATCTGATTGGCCTGGAGGAGCATCGAGGCCAGCAAGATCCGTAACTTCGCGGCCGGTACGGGAACTTCCCTTCCGCCGTGCAGCACACGCAGCGGCCCGAGTAAAAAGAAATTCGGCTTTTCCGCCTGTTTCGCCATCTCGCATCCCCATCTCGCGTCCCGTTGAAGCACCGCTGTGGTCATTGCGTACAGCACGGAGCGGACATCCCGCACTAAATGGGCGTTCCGGCGGCATCCATGGTGCCAGGCGCACGCGCCACCGTCCAGCCACACAGGCGCCACAACCACCTGAGAGTCTTCCTGGGTTCAGTGATCGCTGTTCGGTGCAAGTCCGTTTGCGGCCATACCCGGGCCGTCATGACGACTTGGCCGGGAGTCGCTGCAAGTACCTTCCGGAATACAACGACGAACGAAGGTGGGAGCGCGTGTACGACTCATTCGCGCTGGTCGAGGAGATATCCGGCTGGCTCTCGAAACCGGCCGAAGAAGTGGATCGTGGATTCACGGGAAAGGAACGCGACAGAATACTGGCGGCGGTCAATGAGTTAAATGACGAAGCGCTGTCCGGAAATCCGGAGAGCTTCTATCACCAGCAGCTCCTGCTGTCCCGCCTCCACCATCTGATCCTGCGGATCCCGGATGCCCCGACGGCGGAGGGCTCGCTCGCGGTCCACGAGGTGACCGGGCTGCTGGAGCGGGCGACGCTGCGCGGTGAGGACCGCCAGGTGGACCCCGCCCTGCTGGCGGACCTGCCATCCGAGCCAGGTCAGTTCCTGTCCTGGCTCAAGGAACAGGCCCGGCAGCACCGTG
Organism: Streptomyces sp. NPDC006923; assembly: GCF_040635655.1. Classification (NCBI taxonomy): domain Bacteria; kingdom Bacillati; phylum Actinomycetota; class Actinomycetes; order Kitasatosporales; family Streptomycetaceae; genus Streptomyces; species Streptomyces sp. NPDC006923. Next base: position 98,658 of record NZ_JBEYIF010000003.1, on the reverse strand, counting down.
TGTTCAAGCATCCGTACTACATGGACTTCATCCGCAACCACGCCACCGAGGCGGATGTACGCACCTACATGATCCAGGAGTCCGTAGTCGACGGCCGGTTCGACGACCTGCTGGCGTTGATGCAGGTGGGGACGAGCGGCCCGGCGAAGATGGAGATCGCGTCCAACTTCTGGGACGAGATGGGGAACGGAAAGCCCGCGGAGGTCCACACCCATCTCTTCAACCAGATCTTCGATGTGTTCAAGGTTTCCGAGAAGGAGTTGGAGGAGTCGCTGACCGGCACGGCTCTCCTGAGCGGAAATCTCGCCGTGTTGCTCAGCCGGTATCGGTACCGGTATCCGGAGGCCGTGGGCTTCCTCGGCATGACCGAATGGCTGGTGCCGGACCGTTTCGTCCAGGTGGTGAGCGCGTGGGAGCGCCTCGGCCTGCCGGACGTGGGAATCGTCTACCACCGGCTGCACATCACCGTCGACTCCCAGCACGCGGCGGGCTGGTTCCACAACATCGTGAAGCCGTCGGCGCCCTCGGAATTCATGCGGCTGGGTATCGCCCGCGGGGCACTGTGGCGGCTCAACAGCTCGGCGCGCTATCTCGACGAGCGGCTGGCCGAGGTGTCGGAACGCCTTTCCGGTGAGAACGCGGAGCACCGCGCCGTCGCGCGTTAGGTGCCGGCCGAACCGGACCACAGTCCTTCGGTAGTTCCACCGGACTCCAGAGGTATCGGACGTCACGGAATCCCCGGAAGCCTCTGGAAAGACCCCCGGAAACAAGTTTCATGGAAGGAAGAGCGATCCCTATGCCACTGACTGCCCAGCGTTTTTCGGTCATCGAGATCCCGGCGGTCCAGCAGGACGTGCTGGACAGCTACGACAACTGCCCGGTCGACGAGTACATGGGCAACGGCACCCGTTACAAGCGGTTCTCGCAGTACCGCATGAGCTTCACTGAGGACGCCGGCTGGACCTTCACGCTCCTGCCGCACCGGGACTACACCGCGTACAAGAAGTTCAACAATGTCGGTGGTGGTATTCGCCGGGGCTACCTGCCGATCGAGGTGGACTTCACACCGCTCATCCGGGCCGGCGCCGAGGGCTTTCCCCTGGACACCCGGGACGACTGGCAGATCAATGTGCACCAGAACCGCACCCGGGCGACCGGCGACAAGTCGGGTCCGCTGACCCCGGAGGGCGTGCACCACGACGGGCACGAGTTCGTCATGATCGCTGTCCTGCGGCGCAACAACGTCGGCGGCGGCCTGACCCGGCTGTGGGAGCCCGGCGCGGAGGAGCCGTTCTGGACCGGGACCCTGGAGGCCCAGCAGGCCGTGCTGCTGGACGACCGCGCCATCGCCCACGATGTCACCGACGTGCTCTCGGCCGACGGTGGTCCCGGGCACCGGGACATCCTCATCGTCGCCTTCTCCCGCTGGAGCGAGAAGTGGTACGGCGACGAGCACGACGAGGCCGCCCTGAACGAAGCGCCCGAGCCGTCGGCGATGTAAGGGCTGTCCCGTCATCCCTGGCGGGCTCGCGACGACGGCTGCGGCACGTCGCCGCGTTGCCGGAACGCCCCCCTACATTCAGTGGGGGGCCGGACCGCTCGGCGCGGTACTCCTCAGGGCGTACCGCGCCCGGGACGGCCCGCTGGGGGCCGCAACCGCCTGGGGCCGCACGCCGTACGACCGTCACATGTCGGCGTACGGCCCGGCGGCCGGGCGACAGCCGGCCGGACACTGTCATGACTCCCGGAAGCAGGTGGCACGTGCACGACTTCGTGAAATACCAGGCCCTGGGCAATGACTACCTGGTCGTCGATCCCCTGCGGATCGACCTGCTCGGCCTGCCGTCCACCCCCGGGGCCGCGCGGCTGCTGTGCGACCGGCACTTCGGCGTGGGCGCCGACGGGGTGCTGCTGGGACCGGTCGGCCCCGTGCGGGCCGGCGAGCCGGTCGTCCTGCGCATCTTCAACTCCGACGGCACCGTCTGCGGCAAGAGCGCCAACGGTCTGCGTATCTTCGCGCTCCACCTGTCCCAATACCACCAGGGGGGACGGGAGTTCGTCATCCGTACCCTCGCCGGTGACACCCCGGTGCGGATCGAGGACCTCGACGCGGGCATCGTACGGGTGGACCTGGGGCGGCCCAGCTTCGAGGCCGCTGACGTTCCCGCTCCGGAGCTGACGGGACAGGTCCTCGACCAGCCGCTGGAGGTGGCCGGCCGACGGCTCCGGGTGAGCTGTCTGAACAACGGCAATCCGCACACCGTCGTCCCGCTGCCCGAGGTGTCCGCCGCGTTCGCACAGGAGTGGGGCCCCCTAATCGCGGGTCATCCGGCCTTTCCCGAACGGACGAACGTGCAGTTCATGCGGGTTCTCGACCGCCGGACGGTGGAGATCGAGATCTGGGAGCGCGGCGCCGGCTACACCCTGGCCTCCGGGAGCAGCGCCTGCGCCTCGGTCAGCGCGGCCCATGCCCTGGGCCTGGTCGACCGCTCGGTACGGGTGCTCATGCCCGGCGGAGTCGTGGAGACGGCCATCGACGCCCGGGGCGGGGTCACCCTGTCCGGTCCCGTCGAGCAGGTGGCGGCGGGCACCCTCGCACCACCGTTCCGCGCCCGGCTCGGCGTGCCCGCCGTGCCGGACGGCGAGCCCGGCACGGCCGCCGGTGTCGCGGCGGGCCACGGGACCGGAGCATGACGTCCGTCGACGCCGGGACCCCGGCGAAGTCGGTCTACTCCATTGCCCGTTGGACGTTCGTCGACTCGGCGGGCCGCTATGACATCGACCTCGGCAACAGCTACGTGCCGAGCCGCGTCCTGTCCGACCTGGCGGTCCCCGCCGGCCTCCGGCTCGACTACGGCACCGACCGGGGCACACCGGAGCTGCGCCGCCGGATCGCCGGGCTGTACGGGGGGCGGCCCGAGTCGGTCACGGTCACGCACGGCGCGCAGGAGGCGCTGTTCCTGCTGTTCGACGTACTGCTGCGGCCCGGCGACCAGGTGATCGCGTTCAACCCCGGCTGGCAGCCGCTCCTGGACCTGCCGCCCCGGCACGGCGCGCGGGTGACGGTCCTGCCGTACGGACCGGACCTGACCGTCGACGCCGCCGCCGTGGCCGCCGCGGCCGGTGACCGGCTGCGGCTGATCGCGCTGAACTCGCCCTGCAATCCCACCGGCCGGCGGGTCGGCGAACGGGAAGTGCGCGCGCTGGCCGCCCTGGTGGCGGAGCGGGACGCCTATCTGCTGGTCGACGAGGAGTACGCGATCGACCTGTCGCGCTCCCCCGCCGTCGGCCAGGACCGGGTGATCTCGGTCTCCGGTCTGTCCAAGACGTACGGCCTGCCGGGGCTGCGCACCGGCTGGATGTACGGCGCGCCGGAGGTGGCGGAGGCGTGCGCGGAACGGAAGTTCCTGACGTCCATCGCCAACTCCGTGCTGTGTGAGGCCCTGGCCTGCTCGGCGCTGGACCGCCACGAGGACTACGTACGGGAGTACCACCGGCTGTGCGCCCCGGGCCGGCGGCTCGTGGAGGAGTGGGCGGCCCGCCATCCGGACGCCGTACACCTGGTGCCGCCGGACGGCACGCCCTTCGGATGGATACAACTGCGCACCGGGGAGGATTCGTTGACGCTGTGCCGCCGGGCGCTGAAGGTCGGCCTGCTGCTGACCCCCGGGGAGACCATGGGCTCCGGGGAAGGCTTCCGGCTCGGCTTCGCCCGTGACACCGACACGGTGCGGGAGGGCCTGCGGCGACTCGACACCGTACTGCTGCCGGACGGGCCGCCGTCCGGCCCGTCCGGCGAGTGAGGACGCTCCCCGTTCCCTGGTCAGGGCTTCGCGGGCTGCGCGGCCTCCGCCTCCTCGGTCCGTCGTGGCTTCTCCCCCGGCTCCGGTGGCGCCGAGGGCGCCGGACGCGATGCCGCGGTGCGGGTCAGCAGCACACCACTGACGATCAACAGCGCGCCCACCACGGTGTTCCATCCCAGCGACTCGTTGAGGAAGAACACACCGACGATCGCCGCCCACAGCGGGGTCAGATACGCGACCGTGGAGGCGACCGTCGAGCCGACAGCCCGGATGACCGACAGGTTCCACATGTACGCGAGCCCCGTGCCCACCGCACCGAGCACCACCATGGCGGCCATCGGGCCCATGCCGCCCCAGTGCGGCGCACCGCCCAGCAGCGGTGCGAACAGGGCGAGTTCGATGGCGCCCCAGCTGACCTGGATGGCCGTGAGGGTGATCGCCGGTATGTCTCCGCCGGACAGGAACCTGCGGGTGTAGGTGTAGCCGAGCCCGTACGAGGCGGTGGCGACCAAACAGATCAGGCTGCCCTTCATCAGCGAGTCCTGGCCGCCGGACCACACACCGAGCACCACCAGGGCGCCGCACAAGCCGGTGCCGATGCCGACCAGCCGGCGGAGGGTCGGCTTCTCGTCCGGGAGCATGACCAGCACCCAGACCAGTGTGAACAGGGGGATGGTCGAGTTCCACACTCCCGCCGTGACCGAGCTGATGTGCTGCTCGCCCCAGGCGAACAGGGTGAAGGGGAGAGCGTTGAGCACCGTGCCCACCACCAGGGCGTGCCCCCACACACGCCGGTCGCGCGGCACACCGAGGCGTCGTACCAGCACCAGGGCCCACAGCACCAGGGCCCCGAAGAAGCAGCGCCAGAAGGCGACCCAGCCGGGTTCGATCCCGGCTTCGACACCGATCTTGATGAGTGCGAACCCGGACCCCCAGATCATGGAACAGATGAGGAACTGGGGTACCCACGCCTTGGCCGGCGTGGTGGTCAACGCGTCTACAGAGTTTGGCACTCTGGGTCCTTTCTGGTTTCCGGGTGTGCCGAGGGGCGGAACTGGGCTTCCGCTCGGGGCACTTCGGCGCTGTGCCGCACCGCGGCGGCGGCGAAGGCGCGCACCAGGGCGTGGGGGCGAGAGGTGTCGTCGGCCAGTTCGGGCTGGAACAGGGTGGACAGAAAGAACCGGTGCCCCGGCAGTTCGGCCATCCGGGGGTGGCCGTCGTCGTCGTGACCGGTGAAGCGCAGCCCGTGGTCGCTCAGGGTGCCTTCGTACCGGGGGTCGGGAGCGTGGGTGCACTGGTAGCGCTCCACGGTGGTACGGGCGCCGAGCGCCGCCTCGGCCAGTGAGCCGGGCTGGACATGGACGGTCGCCTCGTGGCCCGCGAGGTCGTGCGGCAGCGGGACGATCAGCGGGAGCCCGCCGCCGGGTGAGTTCTCCGCGTGCGACGCGTCCTCCATCGCGCACACATGGCGGGCGAACTCCAGGAGGACATGCGGGAATCCGCCGCAGGTGGCCAGCAACGGGATGTCGCGTTCACGCGCGGTGCGCACCGCGGTGAGCGCTCCCGCCTCGCTCCGGTACGGGCTGCCCGGCACCAGCCAGACACCGTCGAACCCGGCCAGTTCCCGGGGATCGCCGACCTGCGCTGTCGATACCCAGTAGGCGTCCACCAGCAGCCGTTCACGGCGCCAGAGCGCTTCGAGCACGGGTGCGTAACGGGTGTGCGCGGGCACCCCCGGCGATCGCTCGCCGACGAGCGCGATCCGGGCGGGCCGGGCGCCCGACGGATGCGTGCCCGAGGAGTCCGGGCCAGCTTGAGGACGGGCGAGGGTGGTGGGCACGCCGAAATCGTCCAGTGGATGCGAGAAAAGCACAAACGATCGCTTCTTATTCCTCGATAAGCGATGCTGATGTGGTGGATCCGCGACTGCTCCAGACGTTCTCGTCCGTCATCACGCACCGCTCCTTCTCCGACGCCGCCCGGGAGCTGGGCTATACGCAGTCCGCGGTGTCCCAGCAGATAGCCGCGTTGGAAGGGGAGTTGGGCGTCGAGCTGGTCTGCCGGCGGCCGGTAGGCCCGACAGAGGCCGGTGCGCGGCTGCTGGAACACACTGCCGCCATCCTGTTGCGCATCAACGCGGCCCGTGCGGAGGTCCAGCGCATGAAGGGCGGCCCGACCGGCCGACTGACCGTCGGCGTATGCCCGTTGGCGGCCACGGCGGACGCGCTGCGGATCGTCGGCGAGGCGGCCCGGCGGGCGGGGGTGCACGAGTTCACCGTGCGTACGCTGCACCGGCGGGCGGTCGCCGAGGGCGTTGCCACCGGCACACTGGACCTGGGCCTGGCCGACGGCTTCGCCCTGCCCGACGACCCGCTGCGACTGCCCCGGGTGGCCGGGCTGCGCTCCGTACCGGTCCACCGCGAGGCGGCGGTCGTGGCTCTGCCGCCCTCTCACCCGCTGGCACACCGAACGGGTCTGCGGCTGGCGGATCTGGTGGAGGCCCGCTGGATCGACGCACCGGGCGTGAGCGCCCCCCTGCCGGACCTCCATGCCGCGGTCGGCGACGGGCCGCGACTGCGGGTGGCCCTGTGCTACGACGGCCTCGACGTACGCACGTACACCGAACTCCTCGCCGGCGGCCAGGGGCTGGGCCTGCTCCCGCGCTTCGCCCTCGCCGGTCGTCAGGACCTGGTCGGAGTCCCCCTGACGGCCCCGGAACTCTCCCATCGCGTCGAAGCCCTGCGCCTCGCGGGCGGCCCCCCGGTGGTGGACGACCTGGTGGCCTCGCTCACCGGGAGGCCGGGGACGGCGCAGCCGGCCGCCACTGGAGCTCCGGAGTGAAGAGCAGGTTGAACTGGCTGTACGCCTTCAGGGGGACGTACTCACCGGTCGGCGTAACCGGCCCGTCGTCACCGAGTTGGACGTCGCTATTGGGCGGTGTAGCCGCCGTCAACGGGGAGCGCGACCCCGGTGACAAAGCTCGACTTGTCCGAGCACAGCCACACCACGACGTCAGCGATCTCGGATGGCTCGGCGATGCGCCCAATCGGGTGGAGAGAATCCAGCGTCGCGCGCCATTCCGGGTTCTCTTCGGCCATGCCGGCGATCAGTGGCGTGTTGACCAGCGCCGGACAGACCGCGTTGACCCGGATGTGCTGCTTGGCGTAGTCCAGCGCCGCGCTCTTGGTCAGGCCGATCTCGGCGCTCTTGGAGGCGCAGTAGCCCACGTAGCCCGGGTTGCCGATGATCCCGGCGCTGGAGGAGATGTTCACGAGCGACCCACGCCCCTGTGCTTTCATCTGGGCCAGCTCGTGCTTCATCGAATAGAACATGCCGCGCACATTGGTGGCCATCATGTCCTCGAACGTGTCGTTGGGATACTCGACCGTGTCGAACTGGAAGTTACCGCCGTCGATACCGGCGCTGTTGACGGCGAAGTCGAGCCGGCCGGTGTCGGCAACGGCAATGGCGACGGCGGCCCGTACCGCCTCCTCGTCGGTGACGTCGCAGATGGCGTGGCGTGCTGTTCCGCCGGCGGCCGTGATCTGCTCAACGGTGTCAGTCAGTGTGGCCTCGGTGCGGCCGGCGACGGTGACGACCGCCCCCTCCGCGGCGAGTGCGAATGCGGTGGCTCGGCCGATGCCGGTGCCGCCACCGGTGACGAGAACGGTCTTGCCTTCGAATTGTCCGGGCATGTGTTTGCTCCTGTTCCGTGGGCGCGGCAGGCATTCCGCCGCGCCCGGTTGTGGGTCAGCGGCGGCGGCGCAGCCGCTTGTCGGCGAAGGCCGGGATGGCGGCGTCGAAGTTGTCGGCGGGGTTGATGTCGCTGCCGGGCTCCACGATGTCGTCTATGCGGTCCAGGACCGCGTCGTCGAGGACGACGTCGGCGCCGGCGAGCAGGTCGTCGAGCTGTGCAGGCGTACGCGGCCCGATCAGTACCGCGCTGACCGCCGGGTGCGACCGAACGAACCCCAGCGCCAAGTGGGTCATCGGTACGCCCATGCCATCGGCGAGCTCGCGCAGCCGGCGTGCCGCGAGCACCTTGGCCTGGTTGGCCGGGCTGGCGAGGTCGAAGACGTGCTTCTCCATCTCCGCGCGCTGTCCGCCTGTCGGATCGGCGCGGCCGGCCAGCCAGCCGCTGGCCAGTGGTGCGTAGGTGAGCGCACCCATCCCGAACTCCTGCAGAGTGGGGAATACGTGCGTCTCGGGCCGGCGATTGAAGATCGAGTAACGGGGCTGCTCGCTGACGAAGCGCCGGCTGCCGCCCCGCTCTGCGGCCCACCGGGCCGAAACGATCAGCTCCGCGGGGAAGGTGGACGAGCCGATGGCACGGACCTTCCCGTCCCGCACCAGGTCCGTCAGGGCGCCGAGGGTCTCCTCCAGATCGGTCCGGTAGTCCGGCCGGTGCATCTGGTAAAGGTCGATGTAGTCGGTGCCCAGCCGCCGCAGGCTGTCCTCGACAGCGCGCTTGATCCAGCGCGCCGACCCGCCGCTCTTGTTCGGGTGCTCACCCATCGGCAGGCCGAACTTGGTCGCCAAAACAACCTCGTCGCGCCGGCCGGCGATGGCCAGGCCCACGACCCGTTCCGATTCGCCGTTGCTGTAGACGTCTGCGGTGTCGATCAGATTGACACCGGCGTCCAGCGCCCGGCGGACCATGGCCACCGCCTGCTCGTCGCTCGGGCCACCGGGGAAGCCGAAGTTCATCGCGCCGAACGCGATGTCGCTCACCACGATGCCCGATCCGCCCAAAGTGCGCTGTTCCATGATCACTCCGTTGTTGTCGCTCGGTCCGTGCGATGAACAAATCACTGCGGCCGCATCAGGCGGAACACACTGCTGTGACCGGGGCCCGGCCAGAGGGGGGACGAACAGACCCCCCTCTGGCACCCGCCGACGTCGCTAACCTGGAGGAATGAGCGAACCTGCTGCCGACGGCCTGGGAAATTTCCTGCGTACCCGCCGCGCTCGCATCACCCCGCAGGACGCCGGGCTACCGCCTTCGATGGGTATTCGCCGGGTGCCGGGGCTGCGCCGCGAAGAAGTAGCCCTTCTCGCCGGTGTCAGCGCTGAGTACTACGAGCGGCTGGAACGGGGCCGCACAAAGAACGCGTCCGCCTCGGTGCTCGACTCCGTCGCCCGGGTACTGCGGCTGAACGCCGCTGAACGGGATCATCTCTACGCCCTCGCCGCCCCCACCGGGTCCAAGCGGCCCCGCACGGCTGCCACGCGCCTGCGCCCAGGGCTGCGCCGGGCTCTGGACCTGGTCACCGACGTCCCGGCGCTGGTGCTGGGACCGCGCCAGGACCTCATCGCCATCAACGACCTCGGCGCCGCGTTCTACGCTGGGCTGGACCTGCTGCCCCCGGGGCAGCGGAACATGCTGCGCTACCTGTTCACGGTCGACGCGGCCCGCGAACTGTATGACGACTGGGCGGCCACTGCTCGCACGGTGGTCGCTGAACTGCGCCGGTACGCCGGCACCCACCCGCACGATCCGAAACTCGCCGACCTCGTCGGTGACCTGGCCGTGCGCGACCGGGACTTCCGGTGCTGGTGGGCCGAACACGATGTGTACCTGCGCGACCACGGCAGCAAGCGCTACCACCACCCCGTCGTCGGAGACCTGGAACTCGGCTACGAGGCCATGAAGCCGGTCGGCGAACCCGACCTCACATTCGGTACGCACACCGTCGAGGCCCACTCGCCGTCCGCCGAGGCCCTGGCGCTGCTGTCGAGCTGGTCGAACCCGCCCAGGCCCTACCGTACGGTCGACACTCCGGAGCCGACGGCTCCGAAGTCCTCGCCCACGGACCCCGACACAACCCCATAGCGCACCGGTCGCAGTCCGGCGTCCGTGCTGGTCACAGCGCCGGGCGTCTGATCGAAAGCACCACACGTGTGGTGCGCGAGCCCGTATCGCCCGACTTGCTCACGGGAGGTACACACCCTCCTGCGAGTGGCCGGCCGCAGTGTGCCGCGTCAGTAGTGCGAAGTGCGAAAGCCGCTGACCGGTATCGGAAGCGACCCTCGCGGCCTGCCGGCTGCGATGGCAACAGATCATTGAGGAGAAAACAGTGAGCGTGTGGTTTGTGACGGGATCATCCCGTGGTATCGGTGTGGAGATCACCCGTGCCGCGCTGGAGGCCGGCCACCAGGTCGTGGCCACCGCGCGTAACGCGGACGCCGTCCGCGAGCAGTTTCCGGACGCCGGCGACACTCTGTTGGCGCTGCCATTGGATGTCACGGACCAAGGCGGGATCGACGCGGCTGTCGCGGCTGCCCTTGAGCGGTTCGGGCGGATCGACGTGCTGGTCAACAACGCGGGCAGGGGTCTGCTGGGCGCTGTGGAGGAAGCAGACGACGCCGCAGTGCGTGCGGTGTACGAGACCAATGTGTTCGGTCTCCTCGCGGTGCAGCGCGCCGTGCTTCCCACACTGCGCCGACAGCGCTCGGGACACATCATCAACATGAGTTCGATCGCGGCCTTCGGTGGACTGGCGGGTTGGGGCGTCTACGCATCGACGAAGTACGCAGTGGAGGGGTTCAGCGAGGCCCTCCACGCCGAGCTGGCGCCCCTGGGCGTGCACGTGACACTGGTGGAGCCCGGGTACTTCCGCACCGATTTCCTCGACCCGACGAGCCTGCACACTGGCGCCCAGGTGATTGACGACTATGCGGCGACCTCTGGAGCGATGCGCGAGGCGGTCCCGAGTATCCACCGCACCCAGCCCGGCGATCCCGTCATGGGCGGCCGCGCCATCGTCGAGATGGCCTCTGCTCCCGAGCCGCCACTGCGTCTGCAACTCGGAACCGACACCCTCCAAGCAGCCGAAGCCAAGCTGGACAACGTCCAAAAGGAAATGGACGCCTGGCGGCATATCGCCGTGACCACCGACTTCAGCTGAACTACAGCCCCTCGCCACCTCCGAAGCCCGCTACTGCGATCCCCGAGCTGGACTATTCTGGACAATCCACTTGGGCGTACCCGAGCGGAACCTCCGGGCCTCGGGCGTAGACGGAGGGCCCTGAGTGGCGAGTCCGCCACAACCCTGTGGAGCGATCGTGGAAGAATTTGATTTCGTGGTGGTCGGGGGCGGAACTGCTGGATGCGTCTTGGCCGCCCGATTGTCCGAGGATCCGGTGACGAGAGTGTTGTTGCTGGAGGCAGGCGCTGCGGATGGGCCCCCGATCATGTCGAACCCGATTTCCTGGCCGAAGCTGTCCGGCACGGAGGTCGATTGGGGATTCTCAAGCACCCCACAAACCCATACCGGTGATAGTGTGCATCCGCTCGCCCGCGGAAAAGTCCTGGGCGGGTCGAGCAGCATCAACGCGATGATGCATATTCGCGGACATGCCCTCAGCTATGACGCCTGGGAGGCCGCTGGTGCTACAGGCTGGAACTATCAAGCGATACTGCCGTTCCTGAAGCGCAGCGAAACGGCCCCGGGGCGCGATCCCTCTTACCGGGGTACGGACGGTCCGATGCGGGTGGCTCCCTCTGACGATATTCATCCGCTGTTCGACGCATTGAGGAACGCCGCGATCGAAGCGGGACATCCCCCCAGCGACGACCTCAATGGTCCGCAGGGGGAGGGTGTCGCCTGGAGCGAGGTGAACGTCGTCGAAGAAGTACGACAGTCCGCCGCTGACGCATACCTGCGGCCCGTCCTCCACCGCGACAATCTCACCGTGGCCACCAACGCAATGGCCCGCAAGCTGGTCATTGAAGGAGGGCGATGCCGCAGCGTGGTGTACCGCAGGAATGGCGAGGAACGCGCGGCCCGCGCCCAACGCGAGGTCGTCCTTGCCGCCGGCACGATCGGTTCGGCACAGTTGCTGATGGTGTCGGGTGTGGGTCCTGCCGAGCATCTGCGCCAGGTCGGCATCACGGTGGAGGTGTCACTCCCCGGCGTGGGAAAGAATCTGCAGGACCATACGCTGACGCCTATCGCCTACACGGCCTCGCGACCGGTGCGCAGAGCGTTCGTTCGTAAACCTGCCATCCGTTTCAGCAGCGGTCTGTCCGATCAGCCGGATCTGCAGATCATCTTCTTCGACTCTCCCATGTATCCGCGCGGGCGGCCGGGCGCGGAAAGCGGATACTCCATCAACGTGTCGCTGATGACCCCCTCCAGTCGGGGATCGCTTCATCTGGCTGACGCCGCCCCTGACACCGCGCCGGTCATCGACCCGAACTATCTGAGCGACGAACGCGATCTCGACCGCCTGGTGGTCGGTATGCAACGAGCCCGGGAAATTGGTGAGGCCGAGGCGCTGATCGATTGGCGCGGGCACGAAGCCGCCCCCGGAAAAGAGGTGGGCCATGACGTTGACTCGCGAGAATACGTACACCGCAGCCTGTTCTCCTACAACCACCTTGTCGGCACATGCCGCATCGGCACAGATGCAGACGCTGTTGTCGATCCCCACCTGCGTGTTCACGGCATCGCCGGCCTACGCATCGCCGACGCTTCAGTGATGCCTTCAATTGTCTCGGGAAATCCGAACGCTACGGTCCTGGCCATTGCCGAACGAGCAGCCACGTATCTCATGTCCGAAGATGCCCGCCCGTAACGCACCCGAGGCGTGGAATAAACGGAGGAGTACATACGGTACAAGCTGATCCTTGCCCTTGAAATACAGGCCGGTCCTGTGGCAAATGAACAGACTCTCACGCCCGCCCGGGGATTAGCGGGACAGCCCTCAGGCAGAGGTATCGGGCGGAGGCAGCGGGCCCCATGCCTTTGGTGAGGACAGCACGAAGGATGTCGCGGGTTTGCCGAGTTCGTTGAGCTGGTCGACAAGCGGTTCAAGTGCACCGATATCGTGTGCGACAACACGCAGAATGTGGTCGTCGGTGCCGGTCACTCGGTGATCTTCCAGGATGTGCGGTACGGCTCCAGCGAGATGGGCCACCTGGTGGGACTGGCGGATACCGGTGGTGGACAGCACTACGAATGCTTGGACCGGCCAGCCCGCCTTGGCCGGGTCGACGCGCGCGCTGTAGCCCGTGATCACCTGGAGGCTCTCCAGGCGTCGCACCCGAGTGGCCACGGCTGGTGGACTGAGCCCCACCTGGCGCGCGAGCTCGCGAAAGCCGAGCCGGGCATCCTGCTGCAGAAGTCCGAGTAGCCGCCAGTCAGTGGCATCAAGAGTGGTCATGCCCGTATCCCACTCCGAGACTTTACAAATGGCAAGTGATCAGCCTCTTTTACAGCACAAGCTGCCTTCCGGTGCGGTGATGTTCCTCCCTACGCTCTGCGGTGCCTGATCCAGGCTTGTCCCTCAACTCGTGGAGTGTGCCGATGAACGGCCGTGGCCTGCTGCTGTTCCTGACCGTGTCCGTGCTGTGGGGGGTGCCCTACCTCCTGATCAGCCTGGCGCTGGAAGGGATGGGCCCTGTGAGTGTGGTTGCGTGGAGGGTCGTTCTCGGGGCTTTGATCCTGCTCCCGGTGGCCTGGCGGCGCGGCCTTCCCCCGTTGCTGCGTGAGCGCTGGCGTCCCCTGCTGCTGCTCGCCGGGGTGGAGGTCACGGCACCCTTCACACTCATCGCGGTGAGTGAACACACCGTGTCGTCCGGGCTGACCGGGGTGCTGATCGCCACCGAACCGCTGTTCCTCCTGGCCCTGGGCTTTTTCTGGGGGAAGCGCGAGAGGCTGGCGCGCGGGGCCTGGGCCGGCGCGGCCCTTGGCTTCCTCGGAGTGATCGTTCTGCTCGGTGGGGCGGGTGCGGGGGCCGGCACAGGTGCTGTGTTGGTGCTGATAGCTGCGGCCTGTTACGCGGTGGGCGCGCTACTGATGCACCGGCTCTTCCCCGGCGTACCGCCCCTGACCGTCACCGCGGGCATGCTGGCACTGGCCGCGCCCCCGCTGTTGGCGGTGGCTGCGATCACCGAGCCGGCGCCGCGGATCACCGTGCGCGTCCTGTTCGCGGTCATCGGTCTGGGCGTCGCCTGTACCGCAGGTGGTTTCACCGCGTTCTTCGCGCTGATCAACGAGGAGGGACCGACACGTGCCGCGTTCATCACCTACGTCGCTCCGGTCGTGGCCGTCACGGCGGGCGTGGTTGTCCTCTCCGAACCGGTCACCGTGCGCGTAATCGCCGGCACTGTGCTGGTCCTCACCGGTGCCGCCGCGGCTGCCCGCAAACCCGCGGCGACACGTACGCCGCCGTCAGCGGCGGCGCGGCAGGACGATTCCTCCCGGCACATTCCGGACGACTCATACGGCACCTCAATGACCGACAGGGGCGACACGGTTCACTGAGTACGTCCTGGTGGGGCGCATGTCGCAACGTCGGTGCCGAGCACAACACGGCTGCGTCCTCGGTGGAATCAATCCGTCGCTGGCGGTGCGGCCAGGGACAAACCACCTACTCGCAGGCGACATGACCGTTGATCAGTGTCAACGCATGGAGGCAATGCCCGGGGTCCGATTATTGGCAACCGCACACCGGGAGCACCGGGACCCGGAGCGGGCCCAGGACCACTTCCGGCTGGGCTACGCCGTGACATGGCGAGTGCACGGCCACAACAGCCGGGGGAACTTGGCGCAGGGCTACGAACTGTCGTCGTGGTTTCGCGGGCGGATCGTTGCCTCATGAGGGCAGAGTGGCTTCGTTCACTTTCAGCGACGGCGTTTGTCGGTATCCCTCCCTCGCGCGGGCTTCCACCGGGAGCCCAGCACCGGGGAGAGCCCGCCCCAGGGTGAGGACAGCCTCGCATCGGTCGCGGACATAGTCGTTGTGCGTCGCGATGACGACGGCGCATCCCGCGTCACTCATCTCGCGGAGTATGTCGACCACCATGGTGGTGTTGGCGTGGTCCAGGGCGCCGGTGGGCTCGTCGGCCAGCACGAGGGCCGGCTGCTTCACCATGAGCCGGGCCAGGGCCACCCGCTGCTGCTCTCCACCGCTCAGTTTATGGACTTTCTCTTTCTCTCGCCCTGCGAGACCGACGCGGTCGAGGGCTTCGGCGACGGCGATGCGCGGGTTGCGCCACAACGATTGCCGCGGTCTGACGGCGACCTCTACATTGGCGGCGACGGTAGCGTTGTCGATCAGGGCGTAGTTCTGGAAGAGATAACCGAGAACGTCGCGACGGAAGTGTCTGACTCCGCGCTTGTCGAATCGGGTGATTTCTTTGCCTTCATGGCGGATCGCCCCGCCACTTGGAGTGTCGAGGAGACCGAGACAGTTGAGAAGGGTGGACTTTCCCGATCCGCTGGGGCCGACGACTGCGACCAGCTCGCGGCGGCTGATGGAGAAGGTGACATCGGACCATACGGTCCGGGGGCCATAGGACTTCGACAGACTGTCAATATCGATCACTACGGTGCTCCTGCGGAAGTAGAGATATGGGCGGGGGCAGCGATGCTCACGCTTCAGTCGCCCCCTCCTTGACAATGCGGCGGTGGAAGACCGCCAGCGCCAGGAGCACCGCACCGAGTTCGATGACGATCAGTGCGGCAGTGAGGACCAGATCCAGCGTGGTGATCTGGACCGCGTTGCGAGGGGCTGGGATACCGCGTTCGGCATACCACTTCAGTTCCTGGTTCTGCTGCCACGCGTTGAACGGGAGCCAGGCCACAAGAAGTGCTGCGAGAAGTGCCTCACCGGCGAGCACAGAGCGATGGGTGGCCGCGAATCTCCAGCCGCTGATGTGCTTGACGAAAATCGCCTGCGCGTTCTTGCGCGAGTAGACGATACAGACGCCAACACCGGAGACAAGAAGCACGGCCACGGCCACGGCGAAGTTGAACAGCCGCATCCGGAAGTCGTTGACGGAAGTCCGCAACTCCAGGGCCGCGTTCTGCCCGACCGGACGCAAGGCTCTCACATAGGTTTGCAGCTTGTTCGCCGCGATGCCGCCCAGGACGTCGTCAGGGTCAGGGAAGACCACTCCCCCCTGGGTGGCGAACGCGGTGTAAGTGTTGTCCGCCAGGTACGTCGACCCGTTCGGAACGACGACAAGAACAGGATCACGGACCAATGACCGGTCCTCGCCCGGATTGGAGCCAGAACCGCCGCTCTCGCTTCCGCTGTTGTAGCCAAAGACACGCTGCGCGCTCTTCGCCCAGAGCGTTTTGACCTCGCCCGGATGTATACGCTTCGGGTCGCGCGGGCTCAACAGGCTGGGAATCTCCGCAGCGATGGCCGACGCGTGGCGGGCCAGGGAGTCGGGGACGATGAGCCGCACCGGGCCCGCGCCCCGGGCCTTGCCCTCTCGCGGTGCACGGGTGTACCGGCGTCCCTCGGGGTCGAGGATCGGCTGCTCGCCCAGGAAGGTGTCATTGACGATGAGCATTTCGCGCTGCGGCAAGTCCGTGGACGGCCCGAGGTTCTGGAGCTTCCGGCGCCCGGCGACGATGATCTGCCCCTCCGCGTCGGCCTTGCGGAGCCACTGCCCTACCCGGACCTCCATCTCCCCGGACTCGCGGCCCAGACTGCCGTTGAGGAGGATGGCAGTGGCATCGCCCGCCCGGGCGTAGGCATCCCGGCTGTTCTGACGGGCCAGCACGTCCTGGCCGGCCAGGACGACGGCCGTTATGACGCCGAGGGTCAACAGCAGGGCGGGAGCCCGCACCAGATAGGCGCAGAAGGCCGCCGACCGGGCAGGCAGTTCGCCCTTGAGGGCCTGCGGCACTTCAACCTTGAAGGCCAGTGCGAGGACGGCCGCGTGGGCGGCCAACACCACCAGAATGAGCAGGCCGGCCATCCCTGCGGCCACGACGGCGTAGAGGCCCAACCATGTCAGGCCGTTGTACAAGCCGAGGAAGATCAATGCTGCCGCGGTCACCACACCGGCCGCGATCACCCAGAACAGCCCCAGTTGCCGCAGGTCCCGGCGAAGGATCTGCGCGAATGATTCTCCCTGGAGCCGTAGGACCCCGTACACCTTCGCGCCCAGAAGCACACTGGCGCCGGTCAACGTGACGGCGGCGAGAGCCACGACGAGAAAGGCCCACAACAAAGCGCTGTCCGAATAGACCGAGGTCAGGTCGAGGACGGAGAGGGGATGGCTCACCTGTCCATGCAGGCCGAGACCGGCGAACGTGGCCAGCAGCGCGTCGTCGGCCCGGGACGGCCCGAATACATAGTAGAAACCACGGGGGTCCCGCTGTCCGATTTCGACGAACGGATGGACGTCTGTGTGGTAATCCCGGCCGAACGCCGGATATCCCTTCGTCAGCCACGACGCGGTGTCGGACCCCGGGTCGCCTGCGACAAGATAGAGATGTCTACGCCGGTCCGGATCCCTGAGATCGGGCAGCTCACGTGCCACCGTGACCCCGTGCTCGGCCGCGAACGACTCGATCGCCCGCGTGACCTGCTCGCCGCTCGCCGAGTTGCGGGACTCGGACACCCAGACCACAGCGGAGTGGCCCAGAACCCAGTCCTCATCAAGCCCCCGGACGAACAGAAATGCCAGCATCGCGGAGAAAGCGAGGACAGCGGCGTGGACGAACTTAATGCCTCGGTGCATTCCGCCACCTAAATCAGGACGCTCGGGGCGCACATCTCAAGGACTGCGCCCAATATCGTAAGAGCTGTTGGGGAGCGGTCTTCTCCGCTCCCCAACAGTCAGAAACGGGCGCCTGGAAACCCAGAGCCGGGAAGACGTTTCGTCAACTCAGCAGGAATTCCGCCAGTACGCCTGATTACCGGACAGCTTCGCGGGGGCACCGGCGTTGGCCCAAGCGCCGGCCGCCGTGTCACCACTCGTGTAGTAATTCTTCCCTTGTACGGAAGAACCGTGGCACTTGCTTCCGTGGTAATAGTCCGACCACGTCCAGGTAGCATCCGCACCGTAGTCCCAGGTGCCACCACCGACACCGACCACGGTGGCCAGCGCCGGTGCAGCCGTGCCGACGACAAGGGCACCGGCCGCAATGGCCAGCTTGATGCCGCGCTTGATACGCACCATTGACTCCCTCTCTCATAGATGAAATGCCCGAAAGCTCGCCACTGGGTATGCATATGACGGGCCGCCATTCCCTACGTCCAGCGGCTCCTCATCCACGTGGCGTATCCGATCAGAGCACTCGTCAGACCCTCACGGGCCCTGTACAGCAACCACGGTGCACAGCCGACCTTGCACAAACCTTGAACGCGCCTTGTATCTGCTGGTAGAGCTCTTTTCAGAGAGGTTGGCGTGCCGGCCTGCCGGAGAGGGTGGCCAAGGACGTCGTTTCATTTGGTGAGTCGGCGGTAGTTGATGAAGGCTGCGGCTATGACGGGGAAGCGTTCGCCCCTGTGTTCATGGCGGCGGTGCAGCGGAAGCATCCGGACAGCCAGGAGACCGCTCTGTCGATCGAGCCCGTGTCGCAGGCACCGGATGGCTGACATGGGTCGCCCGCGCACACCCTGGGCCCGAACTATGGTGTCCCACCACATGGGCCCTTGACCTGGGCATTCCTACGGTGTGGCGACACAGCAACCGTCCCCGGACCCGCTCGGAAGTGGTGACCATGGCTGCCTCGGCATCCGCTCCCCCAACGCCCAGCTCACTCAAGCGCATCGTCGCCGCGAGCCTCATCGGCACGACCATCGAGTGGTACGACTTCTTCCTGTACGGATCGGCCGCCGCGCTGGTGTTCAACAAGCTGTTCTTTCCCGACTCCGATCCGCTCGTCGGGACGCTTCTCTCCTTCCTCACCTATGCCGTGGGATTCGCGGCGCGGCCGATCGGGGCGCTGGTCTTCGGGCACTACGGCGACCGGATGGGACGCAAGAAACTGCTGGTCCTGAGCCTGTTGATGATGGGCGGGGCAACGTTCGCCATTGGGCTGATGCCCACGCACGCCACCATCGGTACGGCCGCTCCCGTGCTGCTGACCGTGCTGCGGCTGATCCAGGGCTTCGCGCTCGGTGGCGAGTGGGGCGGGGCCGTGCTGCTGGTGTCGGAGCACGGCGACGCGGAACGCCGAGGATTCTGGGCGTCCTGGCCGCAGACCGGGGCTCCCGCCGGTCAGTTGCTCGCGACCGGCGTGCTCTCGGCGCTCACCGCGCTGCTCTCCGATGCCGCCTTCGCGTCATGGGGCTGGCGCATTCCGTTCCTGCTCTCCGGTGTGCTGGTCCTTGTCGGTTTGTGGATTCGTCTCTCCGTCGATGAATCCCCGGTCTTCAAGGCGGCGTTGGCCCGGGCCGAGGAGCGGAAGGCGGATGCCGGCACCCAGGCCGAGAAGATGCCGCTCGTCGCCGTCCTGCGTCATCACTGGCGGGATGTGCTGGTGGCGATGGGGGCGCGGATGGCGGAGAACATCAGCTACTACGTGATCACCGCCTTCATCCTGGTGTACGCCACGACCTCGGCGGGACTGAGCAAGCAGACCGCGCTCAATGCCGTACTCATCGGTTCCGCCGTGCACTTCGCGGTGATCCCCGCGTGGGGCGCGCTGTCGGACCGGATCGGCCGCAGGCCCGTGTATCTGATCGGCGCGGTCGGTGTCGGGGCCTGGATGTTCCCCTTCTTCGCGCTGATCGACAGCGCGAGCTTCGGCAACCTGCTGCTGGCCGTCACGGTCGGACTGGTGCTGCACGGCGCGATGTACGCACCGCAGGCGGCCTTCTTCTCCGAGATGTTCGCGACCCGGATGCGCTACTCGGGCGCGTCGATCGGCGCGCAGTTCGCCTCGGTGGCTGCCGGCGCCCCGGCCCCGCTGATCGCGACGGCCCTGCTGGCCGACTACGACAGCTCGACGCCGATCTCCCTGTATGTCATCGCCGCCGCACTGATCACCGTGGTGGCGATCGCGTGTGCGCGCGAGACCCGGCACCGTGATCTGGCGGATGTCGACGCGGACCCGGCACCGGACAAGGTGCCCTCGCCCCGCCGGGCCGACGCCTCCACCCGTACGCCGAGTCGCTGACACGGCCGCGGACATGGTGTGCAGACGCAGCGCGAGCTGGATCTCCAGAGCCCGCGCCGGTGACTGCCAGTCAGGTCCGAGCAGCCGGCCGATGCGTTCGAGGCGCTGGGCGACGGTGTTCACATGGACGTGCAGGTCGTCCTTCGTACGCGCCGGGCTCATCCCGGACGCGAAGTAGGCGCCGAGCGTGCGCACCAGATCCGTGCCGCGCCGCGAGTCGTAGTCGACGACTTCGCCGATCGTGCGGTGGACAAAGCCCTCGATGTCGCGGGTGTCGGCGAGGAGCAGTCCGAGGAAGCCGAGGTCCTGGGCGGCCGCTCCGTCGCCGGAGCGGCCGAGGAGCCGCAGCGCGTCGAGGCAGCGGCGGGCCTCCGCGTACGCCTCCGCTATGGCCCCAGGACGCTCGGCCGGTGCCTCGACGGCCGCGGAGGCCCCGATGGTGACCGGCTCGCGCAGCGCGCTGCCGAGCTGCCGGGCCGTACGGCGGGCGAGGTCGGCCGCTGTGTCCTCGGGCGCGAGGGGCAGCAGCAGGACCGTGCCTCCGTGGCGGGTGGCGGCGAGTCCCTGGCCGGTGGCCGCGAGATGAGACGCCGCTGACCAGAGGCGACGCCGGTCGGCGGTCTCGCGTTCGGTGGTGTCGGGCGCGGGTCCGTCGATCCGGGCGGCCAGCACCACATGCGGGGCGTCGAGGTCCGCGTGGAGCCGGACGGCCCGCTCGCGCAGCAGGCGCGGGTCGCGATCGGGCGCGTCAAGGAGGTCGTCGAGCAGTTCGCCCCGGACCCGCTGCTCGGCCTCTCCCGCGGAACGGCGTGCGAGCAGCAGCAGCGAGGTGACCATGGCGGCCCGCTCCAGGGTGCGCTGGTCCACCGGGTCGAGACCGGGATGCCCGCGCAGCACCAGCGCGCCGAGGAGTTCACCGCCGGCCGAGACGGCGGCGCCCCAGACGTTCCCGTGGCGCTTGGCGTGGCCTTCGGTGCCGGTCAGCTCCAGCGCGGTCACGGAGGCCGAATCGGGTCCCGCGAAGTCCACCGTGCCGTCCAGGACTTCGGACAGGGCGCTCGCGACGTCGTGGACACCGCCGCCGCGCAGCACGAGTTCGGTCAGGCGGTCGTGCACGTCCGAGGCACGCTCGATGACCGCGCTGTGGTCTTTGATGATCTCGTTGGCCTTCTCCAGCTCCGCGAGCGCCGAGCGGGTCTCGCCCAGCAGATTCGCGGTGTCGATGGCGACCGCCGCGTGGGCCGCGAACGAGCCCAGCAGGGCGATCTGTTCGCGTTCGAAGACCCGGGCACGACGGTCGGCGGCGAAGAGCACACCGATGACCTGGCTGCCCAGCATCAGGGGCACGCCCAGGATGGCGACGAGTCCCTCGTCGCGCACTCCGGAGTCGATGCTCCTGGTGTGCTGGAAGCGCGGGTCGTCGAAATAGCTGTCGGTCACATAGGGGCGGGCCGTCTGGGCGACCAGCCCGCCGAGTCCCTCTCCCATGCCGAGCCTCAGCTGCTGGAAGCGTGCCGAGACCGAGCCCTCGGTGACCCGCATATAGGTGTCACCGGCGGCCGGGTCGTTGAGGCACAGATAGGCGACCTCCGTACCGAGCAGCGAGCGCGCCCGCTGCACGATCGCCCGGAGCACGGCGTCGAGGTCGCGCAGCCCCGCCAGGTCGTGGGCGGTCTCGAAGAGCGCCGACAGCTCGGCCTCACGGCGCCGTCGCTCCTCCAGCTCGGCCCGTACCCGCAGAGCGACCTGCTTGGCGTGCTCCAGGGCGGCGAGCGTCTCCGGCCCCGCGCCGTCCGCGCGGGCCAGCAGCGCGGGCCGGTCGTATGCCTCCGCCGCGGCGCCGCGCGCGAGGAGTTCCAGGTAGGAAGCCTGATCGTGGGACATGGACACAGGATTACCTGTCGTACGGCCGGCCGCGCCAGCCCTGTGGACAACGGAAACGGCGCGGAAGGCGCGAGATTGACGGGACCGTCCCTAATGCGCGGTCCAGCCGCCGTCGAGCGTCAGTGAGGTGCCCGTGATGAACGACGCCTGCGGGGTGCAGAGGTAGGCCACCGCCTCCGCGACCTCGTCCGGTTCCAGAAGGCGCTTGAGCGCGGAGTCCTGGAGCAGGACGTCGGCCAGGACCCGTTCCTCGGGGATGTGGTGTGCCTCGGCCTGATCGGCGATCTGCTTCTCGACCAGTGGCGTGCGCACATAGCCGGGGTTGACGCAGTTCGAGGTGACGCCGCGTGTGGCGCCTTCGAGGGCCGCGGTTTTGGAGAGTCCTTCGAGACCGTGTTTGGCGGCCACATAGGCCGACTTGTACGGGGAGGCGCGCAGCCCGTGTACGGAGGAGATGTTGATGATCCGGCCCCAGCCCTCGGCGTACATGTGCGGCAGCGCGCCTCTGATCAGCCGGAAGGGCGCTTCGAGCATGACCGTCAGAACGGTGTGGAAGACGTCGGGCGGGAATTCCTCGATGGGGCGGACCAGTTGCAGCCCCGCGTTGTTGACCAGGACGTCCGTGCCCGCGGCTGCCTCTTCCGCCGCGTCGAGCGCGGTGAGATCGAGCACCCGCGGCTCGATGGTGCCCGGCAGCCCGGTGGCGGCCTCGGCCAGTACGTCGAGCCCCTTGCCGTCCCGGTCCAGGGCTCTGACCGTGGCACCCGCCGCCGCGAGCCGCACGGCGCAGGCGCGGCCGATTCCGCTTGCCGCGCCGGTGACCAGTGCCGTACGGCCCCGCAGATCGAGCGCGACCGGAGCGGCGCCGGCGGCGGGAGCGCCGGGGGCGAGACCGCCGTCTGCCGGAGCGGCGGTGTCGGCGGTGCCGGCGGTGCGGGACTCGTGCGTGCCAGGGACGGGACCTGGTGTGGTGGGGGCGGTCATGTTCCGCACCCTAAGCAGCGCCATACGTCCAACCGATATGGTCAGGGCCCACACTTCCCATCCAGGTGGTGGGTTCGAACCATGTGGGTGTATCGATGAGCAACTGCTTGATCGCGAAATGGAGTGACCTGTTCCGGCTTGGGTGGTGCGCCGCGAACGGGAGTTAGGATCTTGCGATGGCGACGCCCGAGTTCATCCGTACCATCCGTGCCTCCGCCGGCCACCAACTGCTCTTCCTGCCTGGGGTGACCGCCGTCGTGTTCGACGACGACGGCAGGGTGCTGCTGGCCCGGCGTGCCGACACCGGCGCCTGGGATCTGGTGGGAGGCATTCCCGAGCCGGGAGAGCAGCCCGCCACGACGGCCGTGCGCGAGGTCTATGAGGAGACCGCCGTGCGCTGTTCGGCGGAGCGCGTCGTGCTCGTGCAGGCGCTGGAGCCGATGCAGTATCCCAACGAGGACCGCTGCCAGTTCATGGACATCACCTTCCTGTGCCGGGCGACCGGCGGTGAGGCCCGGGTGAACGACGACGAGTCCCTGGAGGTGGGCTGGTTTCCCCTGGACGCGCTGCCCGGCCTCAGCGCGTACTGCTCGCTGAGGATCCAGCAGGCCCTCGCCGAGGAACCGACCTGGTTCGAGCCCGCGGCAGCCCCGTGACCGACGCCTCCTGAGCGACAGCCCGGGAGCGGAGCTGTGATCGCTCGCCGGCCGGTCCGAGGACCGGCCGGTCAGGGCTCAACCAGCCGCCGGACGGCGCCTGTCGCGTACGGAACGGACCGCCACCCAGCCGAGACCGGCAACGGCCACCGCCACCAGCACGCCCTCGGGCAGGGTGCCGAGCCGGGTGGCCGGCGTGAGCGAGGAGCGCAGCGGCACCTTGGCCACCAGCGCGCCGGGCACGAACATGCCGGTCTGCTGGACGATCTCGCCGTCCGGCTTGATGATCGCGCTCACACCGCTGGTGACGGGGACGACCACGGTCCGGCTGTGCTCGACGGCCCGTACCCGTGACATCGCGAGCTGCTGGTAGGTCATCTCGCTGCGGTCGAAGGTGGCGTTGTTGCTGGGCACGGAGATGAGCTGGGCGCCATGGGTGACGGTGTCCCGCACGGCCCAGTCGAAGGCCGCCTCGTAACAGGTGGCCAGCCCGACATGGGTGCCCGCGAGGTCGAAGACCCCGGGCTTGGTGCCGCGTCCGAAGTCACGGCTCACCATGTCGGCGTATCCGGGGCTGATCGACCGCACCAGGGAGCGCATCGGAAGGTATTCGCCGAAGGGCTGGATCTGCCGCTTGTCATAGGTGTCCGTCGGGCCGCGCTCCGGATCCCAGAGGATCTGCGTATTGCGCAAGGGCCCGGTCCGCGGGCTGACCACGGCGCCGACGGAGATCGGCACACCGATCGCCTTGGCGGCCTCGTCGATGACGAGCCGCGCGTCGGCGTTGCTGTAGGGGTCGATGTCGGAGGAGTTCTCGGGCCACAGCACGAAGTCGGGCTGCGGCTCCTTGCCCGCCTTCACATCGGCGGCGAGCTGGAGGGTCCTGCGGACATGGTTGTCCAGGACCGCACGGCGCTGGGCGTTGAATTCGAGACCCGCCCGGGGCACATTGCCCTGCACGGCGGCGACGGTCGCGGTGCCGTCCTCGGCGGAGTCGTCCACGAGGGGCAGTGCGGCGAGCGCCGCCGTCACCGGGACGAGGACGGTGAGCGCGGCGGCGGCCGCGGCGCGGCGCGGCACCCGGCCGGTCTGGCGGTACGCGAGGGCCTGGTGCAGCGCCTCGTACAGCCCGAAGCCGCACAGGACGACGGCGAAGCCGAGCACCGGTGTCCCACCGATCGCGGCGAGCGGCAGGAAGACGCCGTCCGCCTGGCCGAAGGCGATCTTGCCCCAGGGGAATCCGCCGAACGGGACGCGGGCGCGGACCGCCTCGCCGAGGATCCAGACGGCCGCGGCCCAGAGCGGCCACAGGGGCAGTCGTGTCACGGCCGCGATTCCCAGGCCGGTGAGACCGACGAAGAGCGCCTCGACCGCGACCAGCGCGAGCCAGGGCCCCGGTCCGACCTCCGCGCCGGTCCAGACCAGGAGCGGCAGCAGAAAGCCCAGCCCGGCGAGGTAGCCGAGACCGAGGCCCGCGCGCAGCCGGCGGCCGTACAGGGTCCAGGCGAGCAGGGCGAAGGCGGGCAGGGCCAGCCACCACAGCACGCGGGGCGGGAAGCTCGCGTAGAGCAGTACGCCGGACAGCGCCGCGGCGCCGGGCTTGGCGAGCCGCCGCAGCAGCTTCCGCCCGCCCCGGCCGGGATCGGGGGCGGGCGAAGGGGTCTCGACGGGGGTCATGGTGGCGCTCACCTGGCGGAGTCTACGGCGGTCGGCTGTGGCCCGCCGTCCACGTCCCGTGGGCGAGGAGGCGGTGCGGGCTCCGGGCGGCTCATGATCGGCCGGTTGTGCGAAGCGGGGGCGTGACCGAGGAGGGCGGCGCCCCGGCACGCGGGGCGTGCGCCGCGAGCGGGATGACCCGTTCCGCGCCACGGCCCTGTTCGCAACTTCCGCGACCCAACACAACGCCGTTAATACTCGACACGGCGTTGACTCCTTACCTCGCGCTCACGAGTCTGGGGAGGGATGCGGGCAGCAGCTCCCATCCGGATGCCGGCTGAAGGAGAAATACTCATGAGCTCTCGTCTTCGCACCACAGTGGTTTCGGCTTCGGTCGGGCTGGGGGCGGTGATCCTGGCTCTCGTCCCGTCCGGTGCGGGTGCGGCCTCCGACACGGCGGGCCGGACGACGGCCGCGCAGTCCGCGGCCACATCGTGCGGCTACTACGGCGGTACGGCGCTCACACGGCGGGGCGACACCGGCCGTCATGTCCGTGAGGTCCAGTGTCTGCTCAACAAACAGGCCGGCAGGAAGATCGTGGAGGTGGACGGGGTCTTCGGTCCCCGCACCGAAGGCTGGGTCGAGAGCTACCAGCGCTACCGGGGGCTCGACGACGAGGGTCTGGTGGGCG
Organism: Streptomyces sp. NPDC006923; assembly: GCF_040635655.1. Classification (NCBI taxonomy): domain Bacteria; kingdom Bacillati; phylum Actinomycetota; class Actinomycetes; order Kitasatosporales; family Streptomycetaceae; genus Streptomyces; species Streptomyces sp. NPDC006923. The sequence continues at coordinate 73,109 of NZ_JBEYIF010000003.1, read as the reverse complement.
TCAGGACCTGGGCGGCCCTTCGCCGCTGACCGCTGTCGGTATACGCACCGCCGATGTGTGGGCACTGCCGACCGGCTCTCTCCGGAGGCTGGTTGGCGGTGTCCGCCGACATCGCTCCGGCGCGGACGGGATCCGTTCCGTCAGCCGCCGGCCGGGTTGGGCTTGGCGGGGAGGCTCAGACGGCTGCGGATGAACCGCACCGCCGCCTCCGCGTCGTCCACCGTCACCGTGAAGGTCCTGCCGTCACCCATCTTGAGGACAAATGCCTCGCCACGGCGGACCACCACCGCCGTGCCCATCTCGGGGCGCCAGCGGTAGCCCCAGCCACCCCACTGGCACGGTGTGACTTTCGGCACGAAGACGGCGTCCACGACATGCGCGAGCAGAATACGGCGGCGGGGCAGGCCCATATGGCCGCAGCGCACCTCCAGGGAATCGCCCTCGACCCGTACGGCCACATGGACGAAGGCGAGCGTGCCGAAGAGCATCAGCAGGCCGGCCGCCACACAGCCGATGACGGACATCAGCAGGGCCGCTATACCGGAATCCCAGGCGGAGTTGACGGCCAGCTCCACACCGAGCGCGATGCACGCGACGCCCGCCGCCGCGAGCAGCCACTGCACACGATTGGTGGCACGGCCGGTCCAGGTCTCAGGCAGGGGCTCATCGGCGTGGCCCTCTTGCCGGGGGTGCTCCCTCATGCCTTGCACATTACCCAGGTTCCGCCGGTTGGGGAGTCCCGTGGCGGCGGGTAGCCATCGGCCCGCGGCCCCGCAGTCCGGTCCCTACCGCCGTCAGCGCACCTGGCTGAGCGAAGCGAGAAGCCGTCCCTCGGCGTAGGCCATTGCGGGACTCGGGAGGACGGACTCGCGCCCATTGAGCAGCACCGTGAGCCGGGCTCCCGGCAGGACCTCCGGGACGGGTCCGCCTCCGACACGCCGCAGTGTCTGCGCGGCGACGGCGTCCGCCGAGCCGTACAGGACGACGGGCGGCAGGCCGGGCTGCTGGACGGCGGCGCGGATGCGATCGGCGACCAGCTCGTAATGCGTACAGCCCAGGACGACGGCCCTGGCGTCACGGGGTGTGACGGCGGCCGCCGCGGCCACCGCGCGGTCGATCGCGGCCTCGTCGGCGTACTGGACGGCGTCGGCCAGCCCGGGGCAGGCGACTTCGGTGACCTCGGCGGCCGAGGCGAAGTCGTCGATCAGGCCCCGCTGGTAGGGACTGCCCGTGGTGGCCGGAGTGGCCCAGATCACGAACGGTCCGCCGCCGGCCGCCGCGGGCTTGATCGCCGGGACCGTACCGATGACCGGCAGCTCGGGCTCCAGCGCGGCCCTGAGCGCGGGCAGGGCGTGCACCGACGCGGTGTTGCAGGCGACGATCAGCGCGTCGGGGCGGTGTTCGGCGGCCGCCCGTGCGACGGCGAGCGCGCGCTCGGTCAGATCCTGGGGGCTGCGGGGGCCCCAGGGCATGCCCTCGGGATCCGAGGAGAGCACGAGATCGGCGTCCGGGCGCAGCCGGCGCACCGCGGCAGCCGTCGGGAGCAGGCCGATTCCGGAGTCCATGAGCGCGATCTTCACCCGGTCACCTTAGTCGACCGTACTCACGGGCCCGGAGATGTGCGGCAGACTGCGGCCAATGAGCGCCATTGCCTGGATCGCCGTGGGTTCGCTGGCCGCGTGGGGCTGGCTGTTGCTGGGTCAGGGATTCTTCTGGCGGACGGACCAGCGGCTGCCCGCGCGGGAGGACCCCTCGGTCCCCGCGGGCAGCGGGGAGGAGGCCCTGGACGACAGGTCCCGCTGGCCGTATGTCGCGGTGGTCGTACCCGCGAGGGACGAGGCCGGGGTGCTGCCGCTGAGCCTGCCGTCGCTGCTGGCACAGGCGTATCCGGGCAGGGCCGAGATCTTCCTGGTCGACGACGGCAGCACGGACGGCACGGGTGCGCTGGCCCGTGAGCTGTCCGACAGGTACGGGGGTCTGCCGCTGACGGTCGTCTCGCCCGGCGAACCCGAGCCCGGCTGGACGGGAAAGCTGTGGGCGCTGCGGCACGGCATCGCGCTGGCCCGGGCCGGCAGGCCCGAGTATCTGCTGCTGACCGATGCCGACATCGCCCATGAGCCGGACAGTCTGCGGGAGCTGGTCGCCGCCGCCGGGACGAACGGGCTGGACCTGGTCTCGCAGATGGCGCGGCTGCGGGTCGCGAGCGGGTGGGAGAAGCTCGTCGTCCCCGCTTTCGTGTACTTCTTCGCCCAGCTCTATCCGTTCCGGTGGATCAACCGCCCCGGCGCGCGCACTGCCGCCGCGGCCGGCGGATGTGTGCTGCTGCGTACGGAGGCCGCCGACCGCGCACGGCTGCCCGAGTCGATCCGGCAGGCCGTGATCGACGATGTGGCGCTGGCGCGGGCGGTGCGGCGCGGCGGCGGCCGGATCTGGCTGGGGCTGGCGGAGCGGGTGGACAGTGTGCGCCCGTATCCCCGGCTGGCCGATCTGTGGCGGATGGTCTCGCGCAGCGCGTACGCACAGCTCCGGCACAATCCGCTGCTACTCGCGGGCACCGTGGCGGGGCTCGCGGTCATCTATCTGGTGCCCCCCGCCGCGCTGGGCTACGGCGTGTTCGGCGGCGACGTGGCCGCCGGGTGGCTGGGGTTCGCGGCGTGGACGGTGATGACAGGAACGTACATCCCGATGCTGCGGTACTACCGGCAGTCGCTGTGGCTGGCTCCGCTGCTGCCGCTGACGGCGTCGCTCTACCTCCTGATGACGGTCGATTCGGCCGTGCAGCACTACCGGGGCCGTGGCGCGGCCTGGAAGGGCCGTACGTACGCCAGACCCGAGGCCACGCCGGACCGTTGACGGACATCGCGCGATCACGGGAGGCCGGTCGAGGGCTTCCGTACGTCACTTCCGGCCGGGCGTCCAGTTCATGCCCCAGCCATAGGCGTAATCGACGGTGCGCTGGGGACTGACTCCGCGTTCCGGGACCAGAAAGCGCGCTTCCCGCTGGACGACGAGGTCGGAGCCGGTATGGGTGATCAGGGCCAGCGAGCAGACCGTCGAAGGCACCGTGCATTCACCGAGCGAGAAGTCGATCGGGGCGCCGTGCTGGGGCTGGAGCGTGACCGTCGCGTCGAGATCCGCGAAACTGCGCGCGCCCTCATAGATGGTGACGAAGATGACGACGCGGCGCAGCCGGTCCTTGTGGTCGAGGTCGATGGTGAGGTTCTCGCCGCGTGAGGCCGCGCCGGTCCGGTCGTCTCCGTCGAGGTAAATGTAGGGCGGCCGGCCGAGCGCGCCGAAGGCATTGCCCAGCGCCTGGACCACGCCCTTGCGGCCGTCGGTCAGTTCGTAGAGCGCGCAGAGATCAAGATCGAGATTGCCTGGTGCGGCGACGGCGCGGCCCAGTTTGGCGGCCCAGCCCTTGGGCTGATTGCGCACCTGCCAGTTCAGGTTCACCCGCATCGTGCCGGACGTACCGCCCTGTTTGGCCAGGGAAACGGTCGGGGCGTCCTTTGTCAGTGTCACCTTGCTGAGCCGGACGGGCGCGGGGGCGGGAGTCGCGGCGGCGGCCGGGGGCTCCGGGCTCGCGGCGGGAACGGCCGGGGCAGCGGCGGTCCCGGGCCCCGGCTCGTCGACCGAGATGCCGAAATCCGTGGCCAGTCCCGCGAGCCCGCTGCTGTAGCCCTGCCCGACGGCCCGGAACTTCCAGCTCCCCTGACGCCGGTAGAGCTCGCCGAGGACGAACGCCGTCTCGACGGTCGCGTCCTGGCTGTCGTACCGCGCGATCTCCGTGCCGGCCGCCGCGTCCAGCACGCGCACATGGAGACCCCGTACCCGGCCGAAGTCGCCGCCGTCGGCGGAAGCGGCCAGCACGATCCGCTCCACGGCGTGCTCGACCTGCCCGAGGTCGACCGTCAGGGTGTCCGTGACGCCGTCCGCTCCGGTCCGCTTGCCCTCGTGGTGCACGGCCCCGGAGGCGTGCGACGGCTGGTTGTAGAAGACGAAGTCCGCGTCCGAGCGGACCTTTCCGGAGACGAGCAGCAGCGCGGAGGCGTCGACATCCGGCGCGCCCGGCGCCGAACGCCATCCCAACTCCACGCGGACAGCCGGCACGGGGACCGGAAGATTGGCTCCTTTAAGCATGGACATGCTCGCCCCCATCGCGAGTCGGGGTGCCCGAAGTTTCCGTCCCGCCAATCTACGGGCTGTCCCCTGATCCGTGGGGGATCGGCGAGCGGTGCCGGACGGGTGGGCCGCGCGGCGGAGGGGCGTCCCGTAGTGGACCTACGGGGACGTTCCGACAACGCGGTGAGGTGCCGTAACCGTCGTCGAGCCGGATTACAGGACATCAAGTCGCGCGCCTCGCAGGGATCGGAGCCGGCGATGTGCGCCCCTGTGCGAGGTACGCGCTAGGGAATGACCAGGGAGAAGGCCGACGGCGACAGTGGGAGTCGGCGGGGACAGACGGCCGGCCGCGCAGCCGGTTGGTGAGGCCGAGGAATGACATACGGTCACTTACGCGCCCGCTCACCGAACTGGCGCATCGCAGCCGTTCATCACCTGATGTGCGCGGGTGGCTTTCACGGTGAGCATCGCGCGCGGGCTGTCTTTGTGCGCTGGGCCGTTTGGATGACGCCGTGTCGCATGTCTTGTCACACATGCGACCGCCATCCATGGTGCATAGGGGAAGACGGCGTACTTCCCACTTTTTTGGCCGCCGGACTCTGCCTCGGGGCAGTCGTCACGGTCGTCTACGTGGAAAAAGTAGGCAGGCTCCAACCGCTCTTACTGATTTCGTCATCCATGCGTCCCGCAGCCCAGGCGGGGCCGGCCCGTGGTGGTGGCTGGGTACCGGTGACGCATGGTCCGTTGCGGCCGGGAGTCCGTCTGCTCGACGTCGCGCCCGATCGCAGTCCCAACGTCGTCCGTCCCAGGGTCTGTTGCGAAAGTCTCGCCCGGCCCGCGACGCCTGGCCCGCACGCTCGCCGCGTTGTCGGAGTCGTCCGAATACGTCCAGTACGCGAACGATCCTCCGCCGCGCGATCGCACGCACCGGACCCCGCAGGCCCCGCCCTCCGGGCGGACGGCGCTCCTTTCGCAACCCGCCCCAGGAGGCGTCCTGATGCCCATGTCCCCCAATCGAGGTTCCACCAGCGGTGGCACCCACGTCACCATCACCGGAACGAATTTGGCCGGGGTCACCATGGTGATGTTCGGTACCAGACCCGCCACCAACATCACCCAGGTATCGCCCAATCAGGTCACCGCCGTCTCCCCGGCCGGAGCCGGTTCGGTCGAGGTCACGGTGACTACATCCGGCGGCACCAGCACCTCGATCCCGTTCTTCTACGTGGCCCCGCCATTCCTGTGCTCACTGAGCGCCGTCTCCGGGCCCCTCGCCGGCGGTGGCACCATCGTCGCCACCGGCACCAATCTCTCCACCGCCACCAGCGTGCGCGTGGGCACGAATTTCTCGGTCCCGACGGTCATCTCCGACCACCAGATCAGTTTCACCCTGCCGGCGGGGGCCGCGACGGGCACGGTCCCAGTGAGCGTCATCACCCCGGGTGGCACCAGCAACAGCTTGTTCTACACCTATGTGGGCGTGCCCACCCTCGCCGTCCTGTCCCCGACCTCCGGCACCGCCTCCGGCGGCACGGTCTTCACCCTCACCGGGACCAATCTGAGCGGCGCCACCGTCACCTTCAACGGGACCCCGGCCACCGCCGTCACGGTCAACCCCGCCGGAACCTCCCTCACCGGCACCACCCCGGCCGGCGTCGCCGGCAACGCCGTCGTTCAGGTGACCACCTCGGGCGGCACCAGCAACAGCCTGCCTTACACCTATGTGGGCGTGCCCACCGTCGCCGTCCTGTCCCCGACCTCCGGCACCGCCTCCGGCGGCACGGTCTTCACCCTCACCGGGACCAATCTGAGCGGCGCCACCGTCACCTTCGACGGGACCCCGGCCACCGCCGTCACGGTCAACCCCGCCGGAACCTCCCTCACCGGCACCACCCCGGCCGGCGTCGCCGGCAACGCCGTCGTCCTGGTCACCACTCCGGGCGGCAGTGTCACAGTCCCCGGCGGATACACCTTCATCCTGCGGCGGGTCTACGTCACCAATGCTTTCTCGAACACCTTGTCAGTGATCAGCACTCTCACCAACACCGTTCTCACTACCACCACCGTCGGCACCAACCCGAGTGGTGCGGCGGTCATTCCGAACAGCACCCGCGTCTACGTGGCCAACTCCGGTGCCAGTACGGTGTCGGTGGTCAACACGGCCACCAACACCGTCACCGGCAACCCCATCCCCGTCGGCACCAACCCGCGTGGGGTGGCGATCACTCCGGACAGCACCCATGTCTACGTCACCAACAACGGCTCGACCACCATGTCGGTCATCAACACAGCGACCAACACCGTTCTCACAACCATTACCCTGGGCACCAACCCGTACGGAGTGGCCGTCACTCCGGACGGCACCCGCGTCTACGTGGCCAACTCCGGCTCAGGCACCGTGTCCGTGGTCAACACGGCCACCAACACCGTCATCGGCACCCCCATCACCGTCGGCACCACCCCGCGGCTCATCGCCATCACCCCGGACGGCACCCGCGCCTATGTGGCAAATGCCGGCTCAGGCACCGTGTCAGTGATCAATACCGCCACCAACACCGTCATCGGCACCCCCATCACCGTCGGCACCACCCCCTACGGCGTGGCCATCACCCCGGACGGCACCCGCGCCTATGTCACCAACAACGGCTCAGGCACCGTGTCAGTGATCAACACGGCCACCAACACCGTCATCGGCACCCCCATCACCGTCGGCACCACCCCCTACGGCGTGGCCATCACCCCGGACGGCACCCGCGCCTACGTCGCCAACCAAGGCTCGAACACCGTGTCAGTGATCGACACGACCACCAACACCGCAACCACCATCAGCGCCGGCGCCGGCACCGGCCCCTTCGGCGTGGCCATCGCCTGACCGTCAACAGACGGGAGACGTTCCGACAACGTGGCGACGTGGCGTAACTGTCGTCGCGCGCCCGCCGGATCACGGGACAACCCCGGGGTGTTGGCGATCCGCTCGTGTCATGACAGGTGGTCAACGACGCGTGTACTTTGCCCCACAGAAGAACAGTGGGGCCTGAGGAGCGATGTCGAGACGGCGTGCCGGCGAATCATTGCCTGCCCGCGCCGGCATCTCTCACCGACCACACTGACATCCGAGCGGCCAAGGGGGCGGCGCTGTGTGGTGGACCGGCGGCGGAGTGCTGTTTTTCTGGATCGTGCCCATCACGGCGTTCCTCGGATCGGTTGTCGGTTCCGAAGTCGGGGGTGAGACAGGTGAGCACGTCGGGATGATCGTTGCCGGCATCCTGTTGTGGTTCATCGGCAGGTACATCAACCGAGACGTGCTCTATCTGCACCCTGAGGGAAACGAGTACCTCCCCCGTAACCGTCACACCCTCTACTCGATCCCCGTCCAGTACTGGTGCGTAGCGGCTGTTCTCTATGCGATCGGCTCCTGGATCTTCGGGTGGTGACGCTCCAGGACGACCTGCCTCCCGGAAGCGGGAGCTCAGTCCGCGAACGCGGCCACGTACGACGCCACGCACGGCTCAGGTGTCGCGAGTGATGTGACGACATGGCCGTCGACGGTGATCGGCGGGTCGAACGGCACGTGGTGCACCCGTTCGGAGCGGGATCCGGCGAGTTGCTCGGCCGGCATCAGCGTCCAGCCCCCGGGGTCCCGGCCCACCTCGAACAGCACGTTGAGCATGTCCCCGGCGGGGGGCCGCAGCGGGGCCACCGGCAGGACGGCCAGGATCGCGTCGTGCATCGGCGGGTCACTCTCGCGGGCGGGGAGCCGCAGACCGTGAGGGTCGAGGTCGCGCAGGCCGACCGCGGGCTTGCCGGCGGCGGGGTGTTCGCGCGCGAGCACCGCGTGCAGCGGCTCGGTCCAGGCGCGCACCACCGTCACCGCCGTGGATGCGACGGCGCCCCGTACCAGCGCCAGGTCCAGCTCACCGTCGCGGACGGCGTCGAGGCGCGCGGTCACCGGGAGGTCGACCAGTTCGGGTTCGGCGGGGCGTTCGCTGTCGCGCAGGCGGCCCACCGCGCGGTCGAGCCGCTGGTTGGCGCAGGACGCCACTCCGATCCGCAGGACCGCCGCCGGTTCTCCGGCGACCACCCGCACCCGTGCCGCCGCGGCGAGGGCCTCCCGGGCAGCGGCGAGCACTCGCTCGCCGGCCGGGGTGAGCCGTACGCGCCGTGAGGAGCGTTCGAGCAGGCGCACGCCGAGTTCGCGTTCGAGCCGGACGATCTGCTGGCTCACCGCCGGCTGCACGATACGCAGCCGCTCCGCCGCGCGCCCGAAGTGCAGCTCCTCGGCAACGGTCACGAAGTAATGCAGTGCCCTCAGCTCCATGGCCTCAACTATCACACGATGTGATTGCTGCCCAGTGTTTCTGGTTCTTGTTCGCGCAGGTCACCCCCGCTGTGATGGATACGAACCCGCCGGAGCGGCCCTGACCGCTGGATGCCGCGACGCGGGGATATCCGAACGGAGAACAGACGTGAGCGCAACAACCCTGGGCATCATCGGCACCGGGATGGTCGGTGTCGGGGTCGCCCGCCGCGCCGTCGACGCCGGCCTGAACGTCGTCCTGAGCAACTCACGCGGCCCCGAGACGCTGGCCGGCCTCGTCGCCGAGCTCGGCGAACGGTCCCGCGCGGCCACCCCGGCCGAGGCGGCGACCGCCGGTGACCTGGTCATCGCGTCCATGCCGCTGGCCGCCCACGAGCGGCTGCCCCGGGTGGAGCTCGCCGGCAAGACCGTGATCGACCCGATGAACTACGCGCCGAAGCCCGACTGGAGAGTCCCGGAACTCGACAGCGACAAGATGACCTCCAGCGAACTGGTGCAGCGCCACCTGGCGGGTGCCCGGGTGGTGAAGGCATTGCACTGCATCGGCCCCAAGCAGTTGCTGGACCTGTTCCGCCCGGCCGGAGCCCCCGACCGCACCGCGCTGCCGCTGTCCGGCGACGACCCGGACGCCAAGAATGAGGTGGCCGACCTGCTGGACGTCCTCGGCTTCGACGCGGTGGACCTCGGCACACTGGCGGAGAGCTGGCGCAGCGAACCGAACACACCGCTCTACGCCCTCCCGTATGTGGGGCAGCCGCCGTCCGGCCTCACCCCCAAGGACTTTGTGACCTGGGTCCAGCAGGCGCCCGGAGTGCCCACATCGGCCGCCCTGGTCAGGGAACTCGGCGCCGCCGCCGTGCGCGGACCCGCGGGTTTCCAGCTGTAGTAGCAGGTCATCGGCCGTTGCGCGGCCCGTACCTCCGGGGTGACCGCCTCGCCCTCGCCTGGTGGCGTCGCGGTGCCCCGGGCGGGCGGCGTTCACGCCGGTCAGCGGGCCGGCGGGCGTACCGGATCGCAGCAGGACGGAAGCAGCGGTGGCGGTCAGCGTCTCGGCAGTCGGTGCAGAGTGATCTCGTTCAGCCCTCCGTCGGCCACGACCAGGGTCATGTACGTGCAGTACGGCTGCCGCCTGCGGTCCGTCGGCGAACCCGGGTTCAGCAGGCGCAGACCACCCGGGCCGGTACTGTCCCAGGGGATGTGGCTGTGCCCGAAAACCAGGACATCCAGATCGGGAAAGCGCTCTGCGCAGCGGGTCTCCCGCCCCCGTGCCGTGCCCGTCTCGTGAACGACACCGAACCGCAGACCTCCCAGCTCCGCGCGGGCCACCTCGGGCAGCCGCTCGTGCAGCTCAGCGCCGTCGTTGTTGCCGGACACACCGATCAGCCGTCGCGCGCGCGCTGTGAGCAGGTCGAGAGTGGCGACATCGACCCAGTCCCCGGCGTGGATCACCACATCGGCCCGCCCCGCCTGATCCAGCAGCTCGGAGGGCAGGCGCTTGGCGCGTAGCGGCACATGGGTGTCGGAGATGAGAAGCAGGCGCACCGGCGGCGCTGTCGTTCCCGTCCCGGTCTCGGCACAAGCGGTGCCGGACTGCCTCACCCGACCGGAGCGGATGTTCACTCCTCGTAGTCCTCGGGAGAGATGCCGGCCTCTTGCATGGACTCGCGCATGCTCCGGCCCTCGCCGGCGCGCTTCTTCTCCGGTTCGCCGGGCTCGCCGACCACCTGGTCGGCGGGCTCCGTCCAGGGCCGGTTCTCCTCCGGAACGGTCATGGGCTTCTCCTTTCCGCTCTGTCCTCGTACGGTCGGCGTTCCGTTCCTCGTACGGCCGGTCCCGGCGGCACCCTCGGACGTCCGCACGACCGCCGGTCAGCTCACCAAGGACACACGTGCCCGAAAAAATCGGTCATTGCGCCGATTCCCCCGGACGGTGATGCGAAGCCGCGGGCCGCCTGCACCGCCCGTGCCCTGAGCGGGGACGCTGACCAGACCGGGCTGCGGGACCGGGTGACGGACCCCGTCTCGTGCGCGGCGTTCACCGGTGGGTGCGGAGCCCGTCGAGGATGAGCGCGAGCATGCGGGGTGCCCTGTCCTCGGGGCTGGACGCGGCGCGCCACAGGGCGCCGCTGAGCTGGAGGAAGTCCCCCGGGTCGGCGTCCGGGCGGATGCTCCCTTCCTTCTTGCCGGCGTCGAGGAGTTCTGTGATCGCGGCGATGACCGGTCCGTAGCTCTGCTCGTTGACTGCCTGGTACGCGCCCGGGCCGAGGGCATCACCGAGGCCGTGCTTTCTGCGCATGGCCTCGACGAGGTCGGTCGTCCAGTGGCGGAGTGCCTCCACGGGCGGCATCCGGGCCAGCAGATCGGGCACGGTGCCGATGATCCGTGCCACTTCGTCCTGGTAGACGGCCAGGACCAGCGACTCGCGTGTGGGGAAGTTGCGGTACAGGGTGCCCGCGCCGACTCCCGCGCGCTGGGAGATCTGATTCATCGACGTACTGCCGTCCGCCGCGAGCGCCTCACGTGCTGCGGCGAGGATGCGCGCCCTGTTCTCACGGGCGTCCGAACGGACCACAGGGACCTCACCTTGCTAAGTGGAGAGCTCTCCACTACGTTATTCGGAGACCTCTCCACCTACTCTAAGGAGTGTCATGCGTTACATCAAGCTCGGCATGACCGGCCTCGACGTATCCCCCATCGCGATCGGCGGGATGACCTACGGCGAGCCCGACCGCGGGCACCCCGTCTGGTCGAAGGGCGAACAGGACGCGCGCCCGCTCATCCGGCACGCGGTGGAGGCGGGGATCAACTTCTTCGACACCGCGAACATGTACTCGAACGGCTCCAGTGAGGAGATCCTCGGCCGGGCGCTCAAGGAGTTCGCCGACCGTGATGCCGTGGTGATCGCCACAAAGCTGCGCCATCCGATGCGGCTGGGACCCAACGGACGGGGACTGTCCCGCAAGGCGATCATGACTGAGGTCGACGGTTCGCTGCGCCGCCTCGGCACCGACTACATCGACCTCTACCAGATCCACCGCAACGACCACTCCACCCCGTGGGAGGAGACCCTGGAGGCGCTCAGCGACCTCGTGAGGGCCGGCAAGGTCCGCTACCTCGGTGCCTCGTCCATGCACGCTTGGGAGTTCGCGAAGGCGCTGCACCTGCAGAAGCAGCACGGCTGGGCGCGGTTCGTGTCGATGCAGGACCACTACAACCTCCTCGCCCGCGAGGAGGAGCGCGAGATGATCCCGTTGTGCCTGGACGAGGGCGTGGGCACGATCATCTGGTCGCCGCTGGCCCGCGGCCGCCTCACCCGCGCGTGGGACGACGCCCGTTCGACGGTGCGCTCCGGGACAGACGGCGCCTACGCGGACCTGCTCTACTCACCCGAGCAGGAGGCGTCCAACCACGCGATCATCGACGCGGTCGGGCAGGTCGCGGACGCCCACGGCGTCAGCCGCGCGCAGGTCGCGCTCGCCTGGCTGCGACGCCGGCCGGTCGTCACCGCGCCGCTGGTCGGTGCCGGCTCGATCCGGCAGATCGACGAGGCCGTGGCCTCCCTCGACATCGAGCTCACCGACGACGAAGCGCGCGCCCTGGAAGCCCCGTACACCCCCCGGTACGACTGGCAGGGCGTCTCGGAGGAAGCCGAGATGGAGGCCATCCGCAAGCGCGTCCCCGGAATGGCTCTCGCCTGAGTCCCGTCGCCCGCTCCGGCGCCGCTGCCCGCGCCGGGCGGGCGGGGCGTCGTGCTCACCGGGGCTGGATGGGGGACATCGGCCTGTTCGAGCACGCCGTGATCACGACCCTGCGCCATACGCCGGTGAACGCCGACGACCTGGTGGTGTCGGCCCGCGAGGGCGTCCTGCGGGTGCTGCGCGCGGCCCGCGACGCCCGCGTGCGCCGGGTCGTTCTGACAAGCGCCTTCGGCGCCATCGGGTTCGGGCACCCGCCACGCTCGACCCCGTTCACCGAGGAGGACTGGACCAACGTCGACAGAGACGTCCCGCCATGTGCGCGACGTCGCGGATCTGCACCTGCGCGCGATGACCGATCCGGCAGCCGCCGGCGAACGCGGCGGCGAGCCCGCCACGGCGAGTGTCGAGCAGAACCACCTTTTCGGCGCGTCCGGCCAGGATGCTTCCTCCAACGCACAGGTCAGTGCCTCACGGGAGGCACCGGTGTCTCGGCCGTCGATCCGCACCACCCTGCCAAGAGCCCCAGCAGCGATGTACGGCAGCGGCCGGTCCGCCGGCCAGTCGAGCAGTGCGACCCCGGTGTCCGGTCATCGCGCAGTGAGGACGTGCGCCCACGGCTCGTCGATGTCGGCCAGACCCAGCACGGCGACCACATTGTCGAGCATTCCGGCGCCGAACCAGAGCCGCACGGCGTCGTCGTCGCCCAGCAGCTGCTGAACTGTCTCGACCTGCTTGGCGTAGCACCGGCGCACGGCCTGTCCGACCAGTGGCTCGCCGGCGGCACAGTTCGCGTGCATGAGGAAACGCAGGATGGTCCGGTCCGCGACGAGCGCGGCGTAGGCGTCGCGCGCCGCGTCCAGCGCCGCCTCGGGAGCCAGTCTTGCCCTGTCCGACGTCGGCGACTGCGCGACCAGAGTTTCGGTCATCACGACGGACACGTGATCGACCGCCGCCGCGAACAGCGCTTCCTTGTTCGGGTACAGACGGTAGAGATACGGCTGAGAAATGCCGACCCACTCGGCTATCTCGTGCGTCGTCGTACCGTAGAAACCCTTCTGCCCGAAGCACTCGATCGCGGCGGCCGCGATGGCCCGACGTCGTTCGTCGCTCTTCGTACTGGTACCGGCGGCAGGCATGGGAATCAGTGGAACATGGCTCCCCTTCAGACTCCAAAAGTCACGCTGCGATCAGGGTCGGACGGCACCTCGCGGGGCGTGAGTGCCTCGATCGCCACCAGTGGGTTCCAGTAGTCCAGATAGTGGGTGATGAGCGCGTCGTCATCGGTCCGGACGACGGAGACGCACGTCTGCTCGTACGGCTTGCCCGTCGGGAGCGCGGTGCCCGTCGAGCGGAATTCGGCGATCACGAGACTCGGATCGACCGTTTCGTGGAACACCAGGTCGCCGAACTCGACGTCAAAGGTCTCGGGAAAGTGACTCATGTGCGCGAACAGCGCATCTCGCCCCGTCACCCGCCGAGGCATGCCGGCCGGCGCGAACGGGAACTCCAGGACCGCGTCCGGGCTGAACAACCGCACCCACTCATCGGTGCGCCCTGCGGCGGTCAGCCGCAGATGCTCGGCCAGGGCGTGCTGGGCGGCGGCGCGGCGGTTGCCGTTGTCTTCGTTGGCTCTCACGTTCACTCCTGCGTTAGTGGTCGATCAATAACGTACCACCCAAACGCCGCCGTCGAGCCACCAGCCCAGACGCCCACTTCTCGGAACGGGCGAGGCGCGTCCGCGGCCGGAGCGCCCGCCTCAGCGGCCGCTCCGGCCGCGGACGCTCAGGACGATGACGGAGACGAGGAACCAGAAAGCTCCGAAGGCTGAATATCCGGCGACGGTGGACAGGCCGCTCGTCGCCGAGGCGGACATGGCAGCGATACCGGCGCCGGCGAGGACGGACTGGGCGCCGCTGATGATCATGGGCCACTGGGCGCCGACGGTGCGCCGGCGTCGGACCGCTACGACGAGCTGGATCGCTCCGGACAGGAGGGCCCAGATGCCGAACACGAGAAGGGCCGCGCCGATGGTGGAGAGGACGGCGATGATCATCCCCAGGGTGGTGGCGAGGCCGACAGCCATGTTGACGGTGGCGACGCGGTTCGTGGTGCCGGGGCCGCTGCCGGCCATCCGACGTTCGAGGAGCGTGGCGACGACGTCCCACAGGGGGTACACGACAAGCAGCACGGCCGCGATCACGGTGGGCTCGTCCGGCGACACGAGCGAGGCGGAGGTCGTGAAGACGAGTGCCACCCAGAGCACGGAGAAGACGACTCGGATCAGGTAGAGCGATCGGAGCCCGGAGGGCGTGGTCGCGGTCGTGTTCGTGGTCGAAGTTATGGTGGTCTGGGTCATTGGGTCTCCCCTTTGCGGTCGTGATGGTGTGAGGCGGTCGCCTCGCCGAGAAGTCTCGGGGGCCTGGGTCAGGGCCGTGTACTTCGAACGAAGTAGTTCTCCCGCCTTCACCGGTCGAAGCGGATTCGCCGTCTACATCGTTCGAAGTACACGGCCACAGCACACGCGAACGAGAATCACGTCATGGTCAAGGCACAGAACGATCAGAACGGGCCCGCGACGCCCCTGTGGGTCCGCCGCCCCGAGGTGCTGCACCGCGTCGCCTATTCCGCGGCCGCGCTGGTGTTCTCCGGTCAGATCGCGGCAGTGGTACTACGGGGGTCGGGTTGGCCGACCGTCCTCTCCGTACTGCTCGCCGGTGGCGGTGTCGCCCTCTCGTGGTGGAGGCCGTGGGCAGGACTGGTCGTGACGAGCGCGGCGTCCTTCGCCGTCACAGCGGTGGGCCAGGATCCCCTGTCGGTGTGGATGATGGCGGTGCTCGTGCTGTTCTCGGCCACCCTCAGGGGAAAGCAGCCGCTGGCCGGCACCGTCATCGTGGCGGCGTTCTTCCTGGGCGCGTTCATGACGCTGGGGGGTTTCCGTGGTGGCGCGGTCGTGGGCGCCGCCGCCCTCTTCTCGGCCATAGCGGGAGGTGCGACCGGGGGCGCGCTGCACATCCATCGAGCCCACTGGTGGATCCTGGAGGAACGGGCCGAAAGCGCCATCGCGACCCGCGAGATCGAGGCCACCCGACGCGTGACCGAAGAACGACTCCGTATCGCCCGAGACCTCCACGATGTCATCGGCCACCAAGTCGCGATGCTGAGCCTGCATCTCGGTGTCGCGGAAATCGGGCTTCCCGAAGGCTCCGAATCGTCCCGGCAGGCCCTCGTCTCGGCCAGGTCCAGCGCCCGCACCGTCGTCATCGAAACACAACGGATCCTGGCGCTCCTCCGCCGCGAAGACGACATCTCCGACGACGAGGCGCTCCGGCCCATCCCGGCACTGAGCGGCCTGGAAGGACTTGTCGCCTCGTTCGAGAGCATCGGCCTCGACGTCCAGCCCTCCATCGAGATCCCCGCTGTTTTCGTGGAGCCCAGCATCGGCGTGACGGTCTACCGGGTCGTTCAGGAAGCACTGACGAATGCCTACCGGCATGGAGAGGGGACGGCAACGGTGGATGTGCGCGAGCGCGACGGCACGATCCGCGTCACCGTGGAGAACCGCGTCGGTTCGCCGCGCGGCTCCGCCCCCGGCAGCGGACTCGGACTCGTGGGGATGCGCGAACGCGTCGAGTCCTCCAGTGGGCGACTGACGATCGACAGTGACGGCGGGCGGTTCCGGGTCCGTGCGGAGTTCAGCCTCCTGGGAGCCGTCGTCCGATGACACGCATTCTGATCGTCGACGACCAGGACGACATCAGGGCGGGCATCCGAGCGATGCTTCTGCTCGACCCGAGTCTGATTGTCGTGGGTGATCTCTCCGATGGACTCCAGGCCGTCCCCTTCCTCCGAGTCCACCCCGTCGACCTGGTCCTGATGGACATCCGGATGCCCGGCATCGACGGTGTCGAAGCCACCCGCCGGATCCGCGAGGAGCACCGGCCCGAAAAGCTGCGGGTAATCGTGCTGACCACTTTCGACCAGGACGACATCGTTCTCGCCGCCCTTCGCGCAGGCGCGAACGGGTTTCTGAGCAAGACCGTGAGTCCTGCTGAACTCGTCGCCGGGATCACCGAGGTCATTGGCGGTGGTGGTGCGCTGTCCGCCGCCGCCACGGCCGCGCTCATCGGTCACATGACCGACAGTCCGCCCCCGGTGATCGACCAGGAACTGCTGCGGCGCTTCAGCGTTCTGACGCCCAGGGAGCGGGACGTGATCGTTCTCGTTGCGAGCGGACTCGGCAACGACGAGATCGCGGCCCAGTTGCACGTCTCTCCGTTCACCGTGAAGACGCACGCGGTGCGGGCCATGACAAAGGTCGGCGCACGTGATCGAGCGCAGCTCGTCTCGTTCACCTTCCGGGCCGGCCTCTACCCCTGAGCCTGCCGAGCAGGACGTACCGCGGCGGTCGCCCGTGATCCGGACGCCTCGGTACGGGGCTCAGTCCCCGCCACCACCGCCGCCCCCGCAGGAGTGACCGGAGCCGTGCGTGTCGGAGTCGTGGTCCGAGTCGTTGTCGGAGTCGAGCGCCTTGCCCAGCCTGATCAGGGCCCTGCCCAGCCCGGAAGGAATTTCGGCGTCCCTCACCACGTGGCTCAGCCGCCGGTCCGGGACGGCTGCGGGGCCCTCGAAGACGTACGCGGGAAAGGTCCCCTCTCGTGCGGCGGTCTCCAGACTCTCCCGCCCGGCGTGGGTGAGGCGGTTCCGGTGGCGGGTGCGCAGACCGTGTGCGACGAGCCGGCGTTCGATCTCGGCCGTCTCGGCTCCGCGTGCCACGTCGGCAAGTACCGACGCCACGCTCCTGCTCCAGGGGCAGAGCGCGACCAGGGCCCGTTCGACCGGGTGGTGCGCCCCTTCCCCCGCCGGCCAGTCCGTGCTCTCCACCGCGCGCACGCGCGGGCCGAGGAGCGTGATGACGCTCCGCCCGCGCAGTCCTATGAGCGCCGTCTCCGCCACGCGCCTCGCTCCACCCGCGAGATGGGCGATGTCGTACTGGTCCAGTGCCGGCGTGGCCGCCGTGGCCTGCCGCCGGAATATGCTCCCCATCGGTAATGCCCCCCGTTCCGCTGTCTTCCGTGCCCCTGCCGCTTCCCCTGTCATCAGTGTCGTCGGATCCGCCCCCGGCCAACCCCGCCGGAGCCATTCTCAGAGCAGGAATTGAGGGTCCGGACCGGACCTGCTCCGGCGGTCCCTGTCCGCGTTCCGGCAAGGGTCATGTCGGCGCGGTACGTCCATCGATGTCGCGCGCGGCGAGCGGATGCGGAGCCGCGCTCTCGGTGATGCGCAGGGGGATGGCGATCCGTTGGCGGGGCCCTGTCCGAAGCGAGTTCGCGACAGGCACCTTCAGCCGGCCGGCGACGTTGCTACGGTTCGCGCATGGCGCACTATCCCGCATCCGTCTGGATCAGAGCCTTTGCCTATCCTGCTATTTTGGTCGGTTTTGTATTGTTTCTGTTCTTTGCGCATGCCGTATTCAGTGATCACGAAGTCGATTGCGACGGGCAGGAAATGAATCCCGGCCAGGTGTGCGGCGCGAATGCCCTGACGGGCGGGGGCGGGCGGTCGTACGAGTCGATGGCGACAGAGGCTTCCGTGAACAGAGGGCTCGGCTACGCGGGAATGGCGCTTCTCACTGCCGGAATTCCGAGTGCCGTCTTCGTCGAGGTGCGGAGCTGGCACCGCGGCGGCGACTGGTGAGGTAAGACTTCCCGTCCAGGGAGCGCATGGCGGCCGTCAACGGGCGGACTCGCCGGTGAACTCGCGTACGCGGCTGTCACCGACTCCCGGTTACGACGGGAACGACGACCGCGTGTCGCGGCAGGGCGGCTTGCAGGCCATGACTACCGCCACCGCGCCGCGAACGCGCGAGCCGGCCGGTGGTCGCGCCTCGGCGGCTGCGCTCCTCAACTCTCCGGGCGGGACGGCCCCGAGGCAGTCCGCACGGTTGAGCTCGTCGCACGCGCCGCTGACGATCCGCTGCCACCGCGGTGACGGCCTCGTCCTGGACGAGCTTCACCAGCCGGTGTCCCTCATCGCGATCCAGGCGGGTCTGCGCCGGTTTCCCCGACAGTGCGGGGGCGTTGTCATGGTCGTGCCCAATACGGAGCCGGTGGAGCACTTGTCATGCCTGCCCGGCTCGCTGAATCACTGGAGCGCCGCGAGCTGTCTCCGGATCGGTCACCGGACCGGGGCGACCTGGAGCGACCCATGTTGTTAACAGAAGCTTTAACAATGTCTTGGCAGGCCAGACGGACAGAACCCGCGTAAAACGGATGAGCCGAAGATTGGGACTCCCCAACCAGCACATCGTGGGCTTAACTTATGTTCTATGACCTCCCCCCGCGCCACCTACGGCGGCGGTTACTACACCGCGCCGTCGTTCCCGGACACCCCGATCTACGACTCCCTGGTCGCGGAGCGGGGCACGCCTCAGATCGCCCCGATCCGAGTGCCTTCCGCCTACGACACGGGCAACAGCTATCTCCCGGCGCTGCCCGCCGCGCTGCCCGCCCTCCCGGCGGCTCCCTCTCATCCCGCGCCCGCCTACGGCGGCTACCAGCAGCAGCCGATGCAGCAGCCCATGCCGCTCCAGCACGCGCCGGCGCCGTACATCCCGCAGCAGGCGCCGCCGCGCGGCTACCAGGCCGCCCAGCCCCAGCCGCAGCCGCAGCGTCCGATGCCCGGCACGGGGTACGAGGCGATGCGCCCGGCCGCTCCCCGGCCGGCGCCCGCGCCGCCCACCCAGTACGACGACCCGTACAACCGGCCTTACCAGAACCGGGGGTACTGACGGGCGGGACACCAGCGACCGGTGACAGGATGACGTCATGTCGATGCCGGTCCGTCCCGTTCTGCACGCCCTGCGCGTGCACCCGGTCAAGTCAATGGCCGGAATCACTCTGGACAGCGCGTTCGTCGAGCCCTGGGGACTTGCGGGCGACCGCCGTTGGGCACTGATCGACGAAACGGGGAAGGCGGTCACACAGCGCCAGCAGCCGCGGCTGGCGCTCGTACAGGCCGAGCCGCGGCCGGACGGCGGGATCCGGCTGCGCGTGCCGGGACTCGGGCCGCTGGGCGTGGACGTCGGCGTGCCGGAGGCCGCCGACACGGTCGTGGCGGACATCTTCGGGACCAAGGTCGAAGCGGTTCTCGCCGGTCCCGGCGCGGACGGTGTGGAGGTGCACGGCCTGCTGAGCGCGTACCTCGGGGTGGAGGTCCGGCTGGTGCATCTCGACGACCCGGCCGTGCGCCGGCCGGTCAATCCGCTGTACGCGCGGCCCGGGGAGACGGTCAGCTTCGCGGACGGGTTTCCGCTGCTGGTCACCACGGTGGCCTCGCTCGACGCCCTCAACTGCCTGATCGCTCAGGGGGATCACGCGGAGGAGGGGCCGCTCCCGATGGACCGGTTCCGGCCGAATCTCGTCGTCGCGGGCACGGCGCCCTGGGCCGAGGACGACTGGCTGCGCCTCGGCGTCGGCGAGGTCACTTTCCGTGTCGCCAGGGCCTGCGGCCGGTGTGTCGTCACCACCACCGACCAGCGCACGTCGGAGCGCGGCAGGGAGCCGCTGCGCACTCTCGGACGGTACCGCCGGTTCGACGGCAGGCTGATCTTCGGACAGAACATCGTCCCCGAGTCCACCGGCACCGTCCGGGTGGGCGATCCGGTGACCGTTCTTGACTAGAGGTGACCGTTCTTGGGTGACCGTTCTTGAGTGACTCGGGTGAACGGCCCCGGAGGATCCTCGCCACCGCCACCGCCACCGCCACCGCCACCGCCCGCGACCGGCGACCGGCGACCGGCGACGCCCGCCAGGTGCCCCGCCTCCCACCGGTACCGCCCGGCCGCCGGAGGCCGCCGGGTCCGGGCGTGAAGACGCCCGGCGGGGGAACACGACCCGGCGACGGGCCCGTTGACGCATGGGGCACCGTGGTGAGCTTGCTCTCTCTTCGTACCCGTCACGCGTAAACCGTGCTGCCCGCGGCTAAGACGGACACGGAAGGGGGTGCGGGACTGTGCGATCGATCGCGGGACTCTGGCGCTGGCGGCGCAACCCCCTGCGCCGGGTTACCGATCTTGTGGAAGCGTGGGTGGCCCTGACGGCGGTGCTGCTGTTCGCCGTGGCGACACCGGCGACGGGCTGGATCTGCGGGACGCTCATCGATTCGTCCCTCCAGCGGACGGCGCGCCTCCAGCACGAGCAGCGGCACCGGACGACCGCCGTGGTGACCGGCCCCTCCTCGGAGCGGCACCGCGACGCGTTCGACACCGAGTCCGCCTCCACCCATGAGGCGGGCAGCCGGGTGACCGCCACGTGGCGGGCGGCCGATGGCAGGACACACACCGGCACGGTCTCCGCGCCGCTGCGCGCGCCCCGTCCCGGCGAGACGTTCGACATCTGGGCCGATGAGCAGGGCAAGCAGGTGCGCGGTCCGATGAACGGGACCAGCGCCCGCGTCCACGCCATTCTGGCCGGATTCGGTTCTGCCGCGCTGGCCGCCGGGCTGGTGGAATCCCTGCGGCGGCTGATCGTATGGCAGTTGAAACAGCGGCGATACAAACGGCTCGACCGGGCCTGGGCCAAGGCCGGTCCTGACTGGGGTCGTACCGGCGCGGGGAGCTGAGACCCGCCGCTTGCGTCAACTCAGCGCCTCGACGCGCGCTACGGTGGTGCCCGCCCGGTCCGTCGTTGCGGCCGGGGTCCCGGGCAGGTACCCGGGACGGCACAACACGCGCACGCACGAGGCGGGGGCACAACAGCGCCATGGCACAGGGCACGGTCCAGGTGACGCACACCGGAACATCGCGTTGGCGGCGCCGCACAGGCGAATACGCTTCCCTCGCCGGGGCCCTGGAGGCCGCCGGCGACGGCGACATCCTCACCATCGCCCCGGGCACCTACCGGGAGAACCTCGTGGTGGCGCACGCGGTCACGCTGCGCGGCCCGGAGGGCTCGCTCGGCTCCGTACGCATCGCGCCCGCCGACGGGGTGCCGCTGACCCTGCGCGCGTCGGCCACCGTCCAGGACCTCCATATCGAGGGCCAGGACACGACAGCCCCGGCACTGCTCGTCGAGGACTGCACCCCCGAGCTGCTGGATCTGCGGGTGGTGACCCGCTCCGCGGCGGGCATAGAGGTGCGGGGTTCGGCCCGCCCCACGGTCCGCCGCTGCACCGTCGACAATCCGGCCGGTGTGGGCATCGCCGTACTCGACGGGGCGGGCGGGGTCTTCGAGGAGTGCGAGATCGTCGCGGCGGGGCAGTCGGGCGTCTCGGTGCGCGGCGGCGGACACCCTCGGCTGGAACGCTGCCGGATCCACCACTCCTCGGGGTCCGGCCTGTCCGTCACCGGCGACGGCAGCGGCCTGGAGGCGATCGGCTGCGAGGTCTACGAGATCAAGGGCACCGGGGTGCAGATCGCCTCCCGGGCCTCGGCCCATCTCAGCGACTCCTCCGTGCACCGGACCTCGGCCGACGGCATCACCCTCGACACCGACGCGGTGCTCACCCTCTCCGACTGCGACATCCACGACGTCCCGGAGAACGCCGTCGATCTGCGGTCCCGTTCGGTGCTGACACTGACCCGCTCCACGGTCCGCCGGTTCGGCCGCAACGGCCTCTCCGTCTGGGACCCGGGCACCCGCGTCGACGCCAACCAGTGCGAGATCCAGGACAGTACGGGTGACTATCCGGCCGTCTGGGTCAGCGACGGCGCCACCGCCGTCCTGGAATCCTGCCGGGTCCACGACGTCCCGGACGCGCTCTTCGTCCTCGACCGGGGCTCGCGCGTCGACGTGGTCGACAGCGACCTCTCCCAGGTCCGCAACACGGCGGTGTCGGTGAGCGACGGCGCGACCGCGCAGCTCGACGACTGCCGTATCCGGGAGGCATCCACCGGGGCCTGGTTCCGGGACCACGGCAGCGGCGGCACGCTCAGCTCCTGCACGATCGACTCCGTCCAGACCGGCGTCATCGTCACCAAGGGCGCCGACCCCACCATCGAGCGCTGCACGGTCACCTCGCCCGCCGAGGCCGGTTTCTATGTGTCCGCCGAGGGCCGCGGCACCTTCCACAACTGCCGGGTGACGGGCAGCGGCGGCTACGGCTTCCATGTGATGGACGGCTGCCGTACGACACTCAAACGGTGCCGCACCGAACGTTGCGCGCGCGGCGGATACGACTTCGCGGAGGACGGGCCGACCGTCGAGGACTGCACCAGTGACGAGAGCGGCGTCCTGACGCCCACGCCGGAATCGCCGTCCGTGCTGACCGCGACCCAGTCGGCCGGGGTTCTCGGCGCGATCCCCACCGGTCAGGCGGGCACGTCCGCGACCGTCACCAGTGCCGCGCCCACCGTCCCCGTCGCCGTCCGGACCTCGGAGGAGGTCCTCGGGGAACTGGACACCCTGGTGGGCCTCGAAAGCGTCAAGCGCGAGGTCCGGGCGCTCACCGACATGATCGAGGTCGGCCGGCGCCGCAAGGAGGCGGGTCTCAAGGCGGCCTCGGTGCGCCGCCATCTGGTCTTCACCGGCTCTCCCGGCACCGGCAAGACGACCGTGGCCCGGCTGTACGGCGAGATCCTGGCCTCGCTCGGTGTGCTGGACAGCGGACACCTCGTCGAGGTCTCCCGGGTGGACCTGGTGGGCGAGCACATCGGCTCCACCGCGATCCGCACCCAGGAGGCCTTCGACCGGGCGCGCGGCGGGGTGCTGTTCATCGACGAGGCGTACGCCCTCTCCCCTGAGGACTCCGGGCGGGACTTCGGCAAGGAGGCGATCGACACCCTGGTGAAGCTGATGGAGGACCACCGGGAGGCGGTGGTCGTGATCGTCGCGGGCTACACCGCCGAGATGGAGCGGTTCCTCACCGTCAACCCCGGGGTGGCGTCCCGTTTCTCCCGCACCATCACCTTCAGCGACTACATCCCCGAGGAACTGCTCCGGATCGTGGAGCAGCAGTCCGAGGAGCACGAGTACCGGCTGGGCGAGGGCACGGCCGAGGCGCTGCTCAAGTACTTCACGGCGCTGCCCAAGGGCCCTGCCTTCGGCAACGGCCGTACCGCGCGGCAGACCTTCGAGTCCATGGTGGAGCGGCACGCGGGCCGGGTCGCCCAGCTTCCGGAGACCAGCACGGACGATCTCACCCTGCTCTACGCGGACGATCTGCCCGAGCTGCCCTGAGCGCCTCGCTCGTCGCCGCGCGACTGCCGCGGCACCGCCGCCGGCGGCAACCGGTCGAGCAGTGCCGCGCGTTCCTCGGCGAAGGCCGGATCGGCCTGGTAGTCGGAGTGCCCGAGGACCGGCTCGGGCAGCGGGTGCAGCACCGTACGGCTGTAGGCCAGCGGATCCGTCAGCGGCCCCCGGTCCACCTCGGGACGGCCGCCGCCGGCGGGGATCCGCACGGGCCCGCCGATCGGGTCGGTGGCCCGCCAGAGATTGCGCCAGCAGTGCACTTCCCGGCTCAGGTCGCGCAGCGGCCCGGCGCCGAAGTAGGCCGGAAACCAGCGGCCGTAGAGCCGCTCCAGCGGTGAGCCGTAGGTCAGCAGCGCCACCCGGAGCCGGGTGGCGGCCCGGAGCTGCCAGACGGCCGCGGCGGCCAGCACACTGCCCTGCGAGTGGCCGGAGAGCACCAGCCGGCCGCCGGTGCGGCGGGTCCACGACTCTATTCGCCAGGTGAGGTCGGGGACGGCGCGCTCGGCGTAGCAGGGCGGTGCGAAGGGATGTGCGGCGCGCGGCCAGAAGGTGCCGACGTCCCAGAGGATGCCGATGGTGCGCCGGGCAGAGGCGTCCCGGTAGGCGCGACGGCCCCAGGTGACGAAGAGAATGAAACCGAGGCCGATCAGCCAGGAGCCCAGCGCCTGCGCGGTGTCAGCCACCGACTCGACGAAGGAGTCGGTGCCTTCCGCCGCCTGTCCGGGGACCTCACCGCTCATCCAGGAGCCGGCGACCGCGGCGGCGCCGAGCAGCAGGGCCGCGCCGGCGAGAAGCGCGACCAGCCGGGGAGCCGTGTCGGTGAGGGCTGCCCTGGCCCGGACACCCGCGATCTGCCGGGTGCGGATGGAGTCCGGTGTCACCTGTCCGTATTCGGCCTCCACCACCGGGGCCAGCGCGCGGGCGGCCCGTACGGTCCGCACGACGAGGACGGCGAGCGGGACCAGCAGCAGCACGAGCAGCACCGGGATGGCCGCGGCCTGCCAGCTCAGCAGCACCGGCGGGCCCAGGATCGCGCCGCCGCCCATGCCCGGTGTGGCCTCGCCGTCGAGCCAGTCGGCGACGCGCTGGGCGACCCCGCCGGTCATCACCCCGCCCAGCGCGCACGCGAGCATCGCGACGGCCGGTCCGGCGAAACCCCGCATCGCGGTCCTCGGCTGCGGCACGCGGCGGTAGAGCGCGCGGGCCGTGACGGCGAGCGCGACGATCAGCGCGACCTGCGCCAGCGCGATCGCCTGGAAGGCGGCGTCGCCGGGAAGGGTGCCGGTGGAGATCCAGCGCGGCCGGGACCAGGCGGCGAAGAGCACGGACAGGCCCAGCAGGACCAGCGCCGCGGACGGCAGCCGGCTGATCACGGCGCGGTCGAGGGTGCCGTCGCGGCGGCGCTCACTGCGCCCCCTGCTGCACACCACCCAGAGCACAACGGCCGCGCAGACGGCGATCGTTGCCCGCAGCAGGGCACCGAGGAGCGCGGTCACACCGCCGGTGTCGCGGTCGTATTCCGCGACGGCCGCGGTGAGCGCGGCGGCCACGGTGAGGAATCCGGCGGCGGTGTGCGCGGCGCGGAGCCGGGCGACGAGCCGGCGGCCGTACCAGAATCCGGGACGGCCGAGCGCGGGCCGTACCCGCACCGGATCCTCCCCCGCGGCCGGTACCGGCCGGTGCTCGTCCACACTGCCGCCGGAGTCCTCCGGGGCCTTCTGAGTACGCTCCCGGGGCCGCTCGTCGGTGGGTGGGCGCTGGGCCTCGTACGCGCTCCACGTCCGGTTGGACAGGTACCACAGCAGTCCCACCAGTGCCGTGGGCACCAGCGCCGCGAGGGCCAGCCGCCGTCCCGGCTGCGACCACCAGCCCTGGCCCTCCGGGGAGAGGAAGCCGAGCCAGGAGTGGTCTGCGACACACGCCCGGGAGCCGGCGCACTGCCACGCCGTCAGGTCGAGGGCGACCTCGCAGGCCGAGGCCGTCAGCAGCACGGTGAGCGTGAGGGCGACCAGGCGTACGAGCACGCCGTACAGCCGCTGGGACGTGCCCAGCCCCTTGGTGGCAGGCCGCATCCAGTGGGCGAGGTTGACCACCATGAAGGGGAGGAGCAGCAGCCACAGGGCCCGGGAGCCGTCGCCCGAGGTGAGGTTGGACCAGCAGTACGCCTCGCGGACCGGCTGGTCCCGGTACCGCTCCGGGTGGCGCTCGGCGTCGGTGTCGTCGGCCCGGCGGTACACGGCGGCCGTCTCGTCACCGGTGATCCTGACCGTGCGCGGATCGTCGAGCGTCTCCTGCGGGGTGGCCCCGCCGACGCCGTGGACAAGCAGTTCGAGCGCGGCTTCACCGCTCCGCGGATCCGGTGTCTCAGGGGGCACTTCGGTGGCTCGCTCTCGGAGTGGCGGGATCGGCCGGCGCGGCCGGCGCGACGGGGCGGAGGGGAACGCCCGTCAGCATTCCGGATCCGGGCCGTTCGCCGCCGGGCCCTCACGGAATCTCCCCGGCCTCCGACCCCGCCAACCCCGGACCGGCGCACCGGCCGGGGCCCCGTGGGAGGATGAGGGACCCCTGACGATCGGACAGCGACGATCGGACGGCCAGGACCGCCGGGTACGCGACGGCGGATGACGACGCGGAAGGACCGGCCCGGCGGTGAACGACAACCAGAACCTTCTCGCGGAGCAGCGCCGTGCCATGATCCTCGACGAGGTGCGCCGGCGCGGCGGGGTCCGGGTCAACGAGCTGACGCGGAAGCTCAATGTGTCCGACATGACCGTGCGCCGGGATCTGGACACACTGGCCCGCCAGGGAGTCGTCGAGAAGGTGCACGGCGGCGCTGTGCCGGTGGTCGAGGCGAGCACGCACGAGCCGGGGTTCGAGGCGAAGTCGGCGCTGGAGCTGAGCGCCAAGGAGGACATCGCTCGTGCGGCGGCCGCCATGGCGGTGCCGGGCAGTGCCATCGCGCTGTCCGGCGGGACCACGACCTACGCGCTGGCCCAGCATCTGGTGGACGTGCCGGATCTGACGGTGGTGACCAACTCGGTGCGGGTGGCCGATGTGTTCCATGCCGCCCAGTCGGCCGGAGCGGCGGGCGGCCGGGGCCCCGGCGCGGCCATGGTGGTGCTCACCGGAGGGGTGCGCACGCCCTCGGACTCGCTGGTGGGTCCGGTGGCCGACCAGGCGATCCGTTCGCTCCACTTCGATGTGCTGTTCCTCGGTGTGCACGGCATCTCGGTCGAGGCCGGTCTGTCCACACCGAACCTGGGTGAGGCGGAGACCAACCGCCGGTTCGTGCGGGCCGCTCGCCGGGTGGTGGTCGTCGCCGACCACACGAAGTGGGGCACGGTGGGCCTGAGTTCCTTCGCGACGCTGGAGGAGGTCGACACCCTGGTCACGGACGCGGGGCTGCCGGAGCGGGCCCGCCGGGAGATCGCCGAACATCTGCCGGGCCTGGTGGTGGCGGGCGAGTCCGACGACCGCCCGGCCACGCCCGGCGGCGGCTGAACCGGCCGGCGGGCGGCGCCCGGCGCCCCGGCTTACGATCGCCGGGTGAGCGCCTTCCGCATCGACCGCACCACACCGCTGTCCGCCGACGAGGCGTGGCGGCGGCTCACCGACTGGCCGGCGCACGCGGACCAGGTCCCGCTGACGACCATCTCCGTACTGACCCCCGGGCCCACCCGCGTGGGGACGGTCTTCGTCGCCCGCAGCGCGCTCGGCCCCGCCGGGTTCGACGACCGTATGGAGGTCGTCCGCTGGCAGCCGCCCGCTCCGGGCCTGCCCGGCCACTGCCGGCTGGAGAAGCGCGGCCGGACCGTTACGGGCTGGGCCGAGATCCAGGTGCGCGGCGAGGAGGGCCACACCCGGGTGCGCTGGGAGGAGGAGCTGGTCGTCGGCCGGCTGCCGCGGCTGCTGGATCCGCTGACCGCGCGGGCGGGGCAGATGGTGTTCGGGCGGGTGGTCGGACGGCTGCTGCGCGGCTGAACGGGCCTTCCTCGCCCGCCCCATGACGACCCGTCAGGTACCGCGCGCCGGGTCCCGGCGGGTACCACGCCCCCGTACGCCGGGGGTTCACGGCTCTCAGTCCGGCCAGACACCGTTCGCCAGGAAGTGGTCGAGCGTGACCGTGTACGGAGCGATGTCGAGGCCCTGCCGGGCGAGCCAGGTGTCCGCGTAGTACTTGTCGAGATACCGGTCGCCCGGGTCGCAGAGCAGGGTCACCACACTGCCCTGGCGGCCCTCCTCGACCATCTCGGCGACGATCTTCAGCGCGCTCCACAGGCCGGTGCCGGTGGAACCGCCCGCCTTGCGGCCGATGGCGCGCTCCAGGGCTCGTACGGCGGCGATGCTCGCCGCGTCCGGCACCTTCATCATCCGGTCGATGGCGCCGGGCACAAAGCTCGGTTCCATCCGTGGTCGGCCGATGCCCTCGATCCGGGAACCGTGCTCACTGGTCGCCAGCGCGTCGTGCCGCGCCCAGCCGTCGAAGAAACAGGAGTTCTCCGGGTCGGGGACACAGATCCGGGTGTCGTACTGCATGTAGTGGACGTAGCGGGCGATGGTCGCCGAGGTCCCGCCGGTGCCGGCCGTGGCGACGATCCAGGCGGGCTCCGGGTAGCGCTCCAGCCTGAGCTGCTGGAACATCGATTCGGCGATGTTGTTGTTGCCCCGCCAGTCGGTGGCGCGCTCCGCGTAGGTGAACTGGTCCATGTAGTGGCCGCCGGTCCTGGCGGCCAGACCGGCCGACTCCTCGTAGAGCGTCCGCGAGTCGTCCACGAAATGACACTGCCCTCCGTGGAATTCGATCAGCCGGCACTTCTCGGCGCTGGTGGTGCGCGGCATGACCGCGATGAACGGCACACCGATCAGCTTCGCGAAATATGCCTCGGAGACGGCGGTCGATCCGCTGGACGCCTCGATCACCGGCTTGCCGGGCCGGATCCAGCCGTTGCAGAGACCGTAGAGAAACAGCGAACGCGCCAGCCGGTGTTTGAGACTGCCGGTCGGGTGGGTCGACTCGTCCTTGAGATAGAGGTCGATGCCCCAGTGCTCGGGCAGGGGGAACCGCAGCAGGTGGGTGTCGGCCGAGCGGTTCGCGTCGGCCTGGACCTTGCGTACGGCTTCCTTGAGCCAGGCGCGGTACTCGGGATCGCTGCGGTCCACATCGACGGTGGCCGCGGCCCCCTGCCCGCCGGGCGCCATGGACCGGCCGCCGTCGCTCGCCCTGCCATCGCCCGCTCCCACGGTGCCCTGCTGCGTCATGCGTGCCGTTCCTCGCCTCGTCGACATGGTCTCCGGCCCCCACAGTAAGCCCACCACCTGCACAAACACCGACTTGGGGGATCCATAGGGATGGCTTCTTGATCACCCGGGACGCGCTCTGGTGCGCGCTGGAATCCTTGTGCAGACTTCTCTGAGGGGGACGAGCGCGGAGGGGGTTGAGGGGCCATGGCGGAGCCGGAGTTCAGCGCGAGCGGGGTGCGCATCGTGCGGTGGCCGCGCTCGCTCACCACCGCCGGCCAGGTCCTGATCCAGGACGGCAGTCTGGCGCTGCTGACCAGCTACGGCCGGGTGATCGACAGCGCTCCTCTGCGGGCCGTGCGCGCCGCGAGGCCCTGGTTCGCGGGGCGCGGCGGCGCGGTCGCCACGGTCAACGGGACGCGCTACCGGCTGACCATGGGCCAGCGCGGCCGCCGGCCCGACGCCACGGCGTTGGCCGGGCGATTCCTGGAAGCAGTGCGCCGGGGGCGACGGGAGAGAGGCTGATCCGCCGCGAGTTGCGGAGCGCAATCCGCTGGTTCACTCTGGTCTCACATCACTCAGGGTTAACCGGCGGTGACGTTGCGGTAGATCCCCGCCGGGCGCAGGAACAGCAGTGAGTCCGCTGCTGTTTCCCATCCTTCGTCGTCTTCCGGACCTCATTCGGGGAGTCGCAGCCGTGATCAGCCGGCCCAGCAGGCACTGCACGGTGGAGCTCCAGGCCCTGCCGTCGCGGATCGGTCAGGTCCGCAGAATCATCTCGGCGCAACTGCGCTACTGGCATCTTGATCCCTTGATCGACCAAGCGGCTCTCGGCGTCACCGAGCTGCTGACCAATGTCCACCGGCACGCCCAGCCGGACAAGATATGCACCGTCGACGTGGAGCTGCTCCTCGAACGGCTCATGGTCTCGGTCAGCGACCATGATCCGCGGCTGCCCACGGTCAACCACGCCCAGCCCTTCGACACCGGCGGCCGCGGTCTCGCGCTGATCGCGGCCGTGAGCGAGAGCTGGGGCGTACGCCCCCGGGGCGACACGGGAAAGAGCATCTGGTTCACGCTTCCCGCGCCGCCCTCCGCCCTGGCCCCGCCGCTCCGCGCGGTGTACGGGGCGACGACCGACGGCCCTTTCCGGGGGACGCAGTTCATCGCCCTGACCGGGGAACACGGCCACGCCGCCGCCCGGTCGGCCGTGGTCGGCTGAGCCGGTCCGGCCCGCCGGGTCGGACCGCGTGGCACAGGGCCACGCGCTCCGACCCGGCTGCTCGGGACGGCCGGCCCCCGCGGCCGTACGGCCGCACCCCCTGCCCGTACGGCCGAGCTCTCCCCCGGCACGTCGTTCCGGACCGCGCCCATCCCTCGCCGGCCGCCCTGGTTTCTGTACCTACTAGTATGTACAGTAAGGATGTGAGCACTCCCGACCGACTGATCGAGGCCACCCGCGAGCTGTTGTGGGACCGGGGCTACGTCGGCACGAGCCCCAAGGCGATCCAGCAACGGGCCGGCGCCGGCCAGGGCAGCATGTACCACCACTTCACGGGCAAGCCCGAGCTGGCGCTCGCCGCGATCCGGCGCACCGCCGGGGAGCTTCGGGCGACGGCCGAGGCCGCGCTGCGCGGTGACACGGCCGACGACGGCGCGGCTTCCGCCTACGACCGGATCTCGGCCTATCTGCGCCGCGAGCGCGAGGTGCTGCGCGGCTGTCCGGTGGGGCGGCTGACCATGGACCCGGACATCATGGCCGACGAAACCCTGCGCGCGCCGGTGGACCAGACGCTGGACTGGCTGCGCGAGCGGCTCGCGGGAATCGTCGAAGAGGGCCTGGAGCGGGGCGAGTTCACTCCTGGGCTCGACGCGGAGGAGATCGCGTCGGCCATCCTCGCGACCGTACAGGGCGGCTATGTGCTGGCGCGGGCCTCCGGATCGCCGGCCGCCTTCGACTCGGGTGTCCGCGGGCTGCTCGCCCTGCTCGCCCCGAACCGTCCCCGCGCGTAAGGAAGTTGCCCGCCTCCGGGCAAGGGCCGGACGCGGGCCGCACACACCACTCCGACCGGGAGCACCCGATGCATGCCATGCAGTACGAGATCACCCTGCCGGCCGACTACGACATGGAGATCATCCGCAAGCGTGTCGCGACCAGGGGCCATCTCCTCGACGACTTCCCCGGCCTCGGTCTGAAGGCGTACCTGGTCCGCGAGCGTGGTGCCGGCTCACCGGTGAACCAGTACGCGCCGTTCTACCTCTGGGCCGACCCCGAGGGCATGAACTCCTTCCTCCTGGGGCCCGGATTCGACGGTGTCGTCCGCGACTTCGGCCGGCCCGAGGTCCAGCACTGGACCGGTCTCACCCATGCGGAGGGCCCCGCCCGCGCCGGCGTCCCGCGCACGGCCGTACGCCGCCGCCGGCCCGTCCCCGAAGGCACCTCGCTGTCCTCGGTGGTCGAGGAGGCGACGCGGGAGACGGAACACCTGGCCACGCTCGACGGAGTGGTGTGCGCGTCGCTCGCCCTCGATCCGCGCCGCTGGGAGCTGCTCCACATCACGCTCTGGGAGGACGGCACCCCGCGGGAGGTCGGCGAATGCTACGAGGTACTGCGTGTGTCCCAGCCGCACCGGGCGGAGCTGAGCCGGGGCGCCCGGCGCTGAGCGGTACGGCGGCGGCCCGGGGTCAGCGGGTGAGCGCGCCCAGTGGGTCGTCGAGCACCGGCTGCCAGGCGAGTTCGGCCGCCCCCACCAGACTGTTGTGGTCGAGCGTGCAGGGCAGGATGGGGACACCGCCGCCGCGTCCCCACAGGCTGCGGTCGGCGACGACGGCGCGCAGCCGTTCGGGGTCGGCGCCGAGCAGTTCCCGGTGGAGTCCGCCGAGGATGATCCGGTCGGGGTTGAGGATGTTGACCAGCCCCGCGAGCCCCAGGCCCAGCCGGTCGATCAGTTCCTCGGTGGCGGCCCGCACGGCGGGGTCCGCGTACTCCGTGAGAAGCAGATCGCGGGACTGCTGGAGCAGCGAGACCTCGGGGCCCGGCACCCGGCCGGCCGCTGTCAGGAAGGCGAGCGGATCGGCCTCGACGTCGAGACATCCCCTGCTGCCGCAGTAGCAGGGCCGTCCCTCGGGATTGACCGTGAGGTGACCCACTTCGAGCGCGAGGCCCGAACTGCCGGTGTGCAGGCGGCCGTCGAGCACCAGCGCGCCGCCCACACCGCGGTGGCCGGTGGCGACGCAGAGCAGATGCTGGGCGCCGCGGCCCGCGCCGTGCCGGTGCTCGGCGAGCGCGGCGAGATTGACGTCGTTGCCGGTGAAGGCGGGGCCTTCGATGCCCGCCTCGCGTACCAGCCCGGCGAAGATCTCCCGGACCGGCGCACCGGCCGGCCAGGCGATGTGCAGCGGGTTGAGCGCGGTGCCCTCCGGCTCGGCGACCGCGGAGGGCACGGCGAGTCCGGCGCCGACACAGCGCCGTCCGCTGGTGCGCAACAGCACGGCGCCCGCCTCGACGACTTCCCCGAGCACCTGGGCCGGGTCGGCCGTGACCGTGCTCCGGACGGGGGCGGTGGCGACCGTCCGGCCGCCGAGTCCCACCAGCGCGGCCCGGAAGCCGTCCGCGTGGACCTGCGCGGCGAGGACGACGGGCCCCTGGTCGTCGACGGACAGCCGGTGCGAGGGCCGGCCCTGGGAGCCGGCGGCGGCGCCCGGCCGGGAGTCGACCCGGATCAGACCGAGGGCTTCCAGTTCGGCCGCGACGGCGCCGGCCGTGGCACGGGTGACACCCAGCTCCGAGGTGAGCACGGCGCGGGTGGGCGCGCGTCCCGTGTGTACCAGTTCCAGTGCCGGGCCGAGCGCGCCCCGGCCTCTCTCCAGCCTCGTCCTGGTGGTGGTCGCCTTGCCGTTCATGGGGGCGAGTCTCCCATGATCCGAAGGCGCTGCGGACGCCTTGTACCGAAGGGGGCAGGGACCCTATGCTCACTTTGTGTCAGACCTAAACAAAAGGGCTCCCGCAAGAACAGGAAGCGACACGGCTCCGGCCGCCCGGTCGCCCCTCTCCCGCCTCCGCGCCCTGCTGACCGTGTTCTTCGCCCTCGACGGCTTCATGTTCGCCGGCTGGGTCGTCCGTATCCCCGCCATCAAGCAGCAGACCGGCTCCTCGGCGAGCGATCTCGGGCTGGCCCTCCTGGGCGTCTCGGCGGGCGCCGTGGTGACGATGGTGTTCACCGGCCGGCTCTGCCGCCGGTTCGGCAGCCATCCGGTGACAGTCGTGAGTGCGGTACTGCTCTCACTGAGCATCGTGCTGCCGCCGCGGGCCCACTCGGCCCTGTCGCTCGGTCTGGTGCTGCTGGTCTTCGGCGGCGCGTACGGCGCGCTCAATGTCTCCATGAACAGTGCGGCGGTCGATCTGGTCGCGGCCCTGCGGCGGCCGGTGATATCCAGTTTCCACGCCGCCTTCAGCCTCGGCGGCATGGCCGGAGCCGGGCTCGGCGGGCTGGTCGCGGGAGGGCTCTCCGCCACCGTCCATCTGCTCCTCCTGGCCGGCGTCGGGCTGCTGGTCACCGCCGTGGCGGGGCCCGCGCTGCTGCGCCACCCCGCGCCCGTCCCGGACCGGCCCGCGACAAGTGCGGGCCCCCGGCGGCTCGACGCGGGCGCCCGGCGGCTGGTGGTGCTCTTCGGGGTGATCGCTCTGTGCACGGCCTACGGCGAAGGCGCGATGGCCGACTGGAGCGCCCTGCACCTCACCCAGGATCTCGACGCCGCCCCCGGCGTCGCGGCAGCCGGATACTCGCTCTTCGCTCTCACCATGACCGTGGGACGGCTGTCAGGCACGGCCCTGATGGAGCGCCTCGGCCAGACCCGCGCCCTGGTCGGCGGCGGTGTCACGGCCGCCCTCGGCATGCTGCTGGGCGCCCTCGCGCCGACCGTCTGGGCGGCGCTGGCGGGTTTCGCCGTCGCGGGTCTCGGCCTCGCCAATATCTTTCCCGTGGCCATCGGCCGCGCGGGCGCGCTGGCGGGCCCCGGCGGGGTCGCCGCCGCGTCCACCCTCGGCTACGGCGGCATGCTGCTGGGACCGCCCGCGATCGGATTCCTCGCCGACTGGTTCTCGCTGCCGCTCGCCCTGACCACGGTGGCCCTGCTGGCGGCCGCCGCCGCGCTCATCGCGTACGCGGCGCCATACACCCCGGCGCAGCGGGCAGGTGAGTAGTCGTACTCAGGCGTGACCGTTCGATTCATCCCACCCTGGAAGCCAACTCATCAGGAGGAGAAAGCCATGATCTCCGAACGGCTTACCGGACTCGCGCGGCTGACCTTCGGCAACCGGGCTTCCCAGGTCTACCTCGGCGTTGTCGCCGCGGTCGCCGTGTTCGTCGCGATCGACACACTTCTCGTGCGCCACGACGACGCCTCGTTCGCCGGAGTGTGGCTGTTCTTCGTCGCCGCGCCGACCGTGTTCGGCTTCTTCGTGGGCGGCGGGCTGTTCAGCGAGTCGGTCCTCGACTCCGGTCCTTTCCTCGGCACCGCGCTCGTGCTCTCGGTACTGATCCAGGCCGCGGCCCTGGGCGCCTTCGTACGACTGCTGCGCGACCGGCCGAGCGGCGGGCATCCCCGCGAAGCCTGACCTGCGGCAGGCCGGGCGGAGCGGGCGCGGGCCTGCCGGGACGCCGACCCGCGGGGGGGCGGCGTGGCGGGGGGGGGGGGGAAAACCCCCGGCCGGGGTTTGGGGGTGTGGGTGCGGGAGGATCGCACGGACGCTGGCGCGCCCGGGCTG
>NZ_JBEYIF010000003.1:0-38771 GCF_040635655.1 Streptomyces sp. NPDC006923 | reverse complement strand
CGGCAGGCGCGCGGGCCTGCCGGGACGCGTCCCGGCAGGCCCGCGCGCCTGCCGGACCGCACTCTGTCCGTCTACTCCTGAGTGCCGGCCTCCGCCGCACCGGCCGTCTCCGGCGTGGCCGGCCCGGCCGCCGCCTGCTTGCGGTCCAGGATGTCCAGCGCGCGCCGCACAAGCGGATGCGTCCGGACCAGACCGGCCAGCGAGGTCGAACCACGAGCGATGTCCGCGAACGCGTTCCAGGCCGGACGCAGGCCCGTGATCGCGGCGTGCAGCAGGGCCGGACGGCGCTCGAAGATGGCGAGCATCCGCCGGCCGACGCCCATCTCCACACCGAGACCGGCCTTGATGGCGAAGGCGTAGTTCAGCGCCTGACGGCGGGCGTCCACGGCGTCGTGCGACTCCGAGATCCGTACCGCCCACTCCCCCGCGAGCCGCCCGGACCGCAGGGCGAAGGAGATGCCCTCCCTGGTCCAGGGCTCCAGCAGCCCGGCGGCGTCCCCGCACACCAGCACCCGGCCCCGCGACAGCGGTGAGTCCTCACTGCGGCACCGTGTGAGATGCCCGGACGACACGGAGGGCTCGAAGCCGGCGAGCCCGAGCCGCGCGATGAAGTCCTCCAGATACCGCTTGGTCGCCGCGCCCTCGCCGCGCGCCGAGATCACACCGACCGTGAGGGTGTCCCCCTTGGGAAACACCCAGCCGTAACTCCCGGGCAGCGGGCCCCAGTCGATCAGCACCCGTCCCGCCCAGTCCTCCGCCACCGTCGGCGGCACCGGGATCTCCGACTCAAGCCCCAGGTCCACCTGGTCGAGTTTGACCCCGACGTGGGCGCCTATCCGGCTGGCGCTGCCGTCCGCACCGACCACGGCCCGGGCCAGCACCGTCTCGCCGTTCGCGAGCACGACGGCCACCGTGCGGCGGTCGGGCACGGCGGGACCGTGCTGCTCCACGCGCGAGACCGTCGCGCCGGTACGGAGCACGGCGCCCGCCTTCTGCGCGTGTTCCACCAGACTCGCGTCGAACTCCGGGCGGTTGATGAGCCCGAAGAGCATGCGCTTGGAGCGGCGGGTGCGGGCGAGCTTCCCGTTCAGCGAGAAGGTCACCGCGTGCACGCGGTCCTTGAGCGGTAGCTCGAAGCCGGGAGGCAGCGAGTCCCGGGAAGGCCCGATGATTCCGCCCCCGCAGGTCTTGTAGCGGGGCAACTCGGCTTTCTCCAGCAGCAGCACCTGACGGCCCGCGACAGCCGCCGCGTATGCCGCGGAGGCTCCCGCCGGTCCTGCGCCGACCACGACGACATCCCACACCGGCTCGTCGTGCTCGCTTCCGGCGTCTGCGTTCTCGCTGCTCACGATGTGCTTCTGCTCCTGATCCGACCGGTGGTCCCTGTTGTCGAACGGCATCCTACGGCGCGGCCGGGACGACCCCGCTGTGGGAGGATCGACAATGCCTTCGACGTAAACCCACCAGGACAACGTCGCACCGACGAGGAGCGTGCCCATGACCGCGAACGCGATAGCCGAGACCGTGGCTTCCCTGATGCCCCGCGCACGGGCGGAGCTGACGGAACTGGTGGCGTTCCGGTCGGTGGCGGATCCGGCGCAGTTCCCCAAGAGCGAGTGCGAGGCCGCCGCCGCGTGGGTCGCCGAGGCGCTGCGCGCCGAGGGATTCCAGGATGTCGCGGTCCTGGAGGCCCCCGACGGCTCCCAGCCCGTGTACGGCCTGCTGCCCGGCCCCGAGGGCGCGCCCACAGTGCTGCTCTACGCCCACTACGACGTACAGCCGCCGCTGGACGAGGCCGCCTGGCAGACGCCGCCCTTCGAACTGACCGAGCGGGACGGCCGCTGGTACGGGCGGGGTGCGGCGGACTGCAAGGGCGGCTTCCTGATGCATCTGCTCGCCCTGCGCGCCCTCAAGGCGAACGGCGGTGTGCCGGTGAGCGTCAAGGTGATCGTCGAGGGTTCGGAGGAACAGGGCACCGGCGGTCTCGAGCGGTACGCCGAGGCGCATCCGGAGCTGCTGGCCGCCGACACCGTCGTCATCGGTGACACCGGGAACTTCCGGGTGGGGCTGCCGACGGTGACGGCCACCCTGCGCGGTATGACGATGGTGCGCGTGCGGGTCGACACCCTGGAGGGCAATCTGCACTCGGGCCAGTTCGGCGGTGCGGCGCCCGACGCGCTCGCCGCTCTCATCAGGATCCTGGACTCGCTGCGCGCCGAGGACGGTTCCACCACCGTGGACGGTCTGGCCGCCGAGGCCGACTGGACGGGACTCGACTACGCGGAGGCCGACTTCCGCAAGGACGCCAAGGTGCTCGACGGGGTCGCGCTGATCGGCCGGGGCTCGGTCGCGGACCGGATCTGGGCGCGTCCCGCCGTCACCGTGCTGGGCATCGACTGCCCGCCGGTGGTGGGTGCCACGCCGTCCGTGCAGGCGACCGCCGCGGCGCTGGTCAGTCTGCGGGTGCCGCCGGGCCAGGACGCCGTCGAGGCGACCCGGCTGCTGAGCACACACATCGAGAAGCACACGCCCTGGGGCGCGCGGATCACGGTGGAGCAGGTCGGCCAGGGCCAGCCGTTCCGCGCCGACACCTCCAGCCCGGCGTACACCGCGATGGCCGAGGCGATGCGCGTGGGTTATCCGGGCGAGGACATGCAGACGGCCGGCCAGGGCGGCTCCATCCCGTTCTGCAACACACTGGCCGCGCTCTATCCGGAGGCGGAGATCCTGCTGATCGGGCTGAGCGAGCCGGAGGCGCAGATCCACGCGGTGAACGAGAGCGTCTCGCCGGAGGAGTTGGAGCGCCTCTCGGTCACCGAGGCCCATTTCCTGCTCAACTACGCGCGGTCCCACCAGGGCTGAGCCGTCCCGCCGGTACATCGCTCAAGGACCCCGCCCGGCAGCCTCGTTGCGGCAGCCGGGCGGGTCCCGACGGACGGGGCCGGGCCGTTCAGCCGACCGGCACACCGTCCTCCAGATTGAGTACCGTCCCGCGCTCCCGGGCACGCAGGGCCCAGCGCAGCCGCTCGTAGCGGGCCCCGGGCAGCAGCCCCGCCGCCTCTTCCTCGCCGACGAACCGCCAGCCGCGCAGCTCCGGTCCCGGCAGCAGCAGCCGCCCCGCGGCCCGGGCGGACAGCCGGCCGCCGTCGAACAGCAGCCGCAGCCCGCCGTATCCCGGCGGCCGGGGCGGCTCCCAGTCCACGACCAGCAGCCTGGGCACATCGGTGAGTTCTATGCCTATCTCCTCGGCGACCTCGCGCATACCGGCGCGAGCGGGCGCCTCACCGGGCTCCACCACGCCGCCGGGGAACTCCCAGCCGGGCTTGTACGTGGGGTCGACGAGCAGCACCCGGTCCTGCTCGTCGAAGAGCAGCACTCCGGCCGCCAGGGTCTCGGCCGTGGGCTCGGGCGTCTGCACGATCTCGCGGACACCTGCCGCGCCGGTCCGTATCGCCGAGGCGAGCGACACGGCGGTCTCGCGCGCCGTGAGACCGGAGTTGTCGATCACATGGGCGTCGCCGGTGAGCCAGCCCAGCGCGGTCCGGTACGGCTCGATGTGCTCGTAACACCACTGGCGGGAGCGCTCGTTCGCCTCCGGGTCGCCCTCGACGGCCTCACGGGTCGCGATCCGTTTCCGCAGGATCGTTTCGTCTGTGACCAGCAGCACATGCCGGACCGGAATGCGCCGGGAGGCGAGCCCACCGAAGATCTCGTCGCGGTACTCCTGGCGCAGCAGGGTCATGGGGACGACGAGCGTTCCGCCCATTTCCGCCAGCAGCGCCGCCGCTGTGTCCACCACCAGCCGCCGCCAGATCGGCAGATCCTGGTAGTCGCTGACCTCGGCGAGCCGCTTCTGCGGCAGCAGCCGCGCCAGTTCGGCGCCGATCAGCTCGGGATCGTAGACGCTGCTGTTCGGGATCAGGTCGATCAGTTCGCGCGCGGTACTGGTCTTGCCCGCTCCGAACGCGCCGTTGATCCAGACGATCACGGTCCCCCCTTCCGTAGCCCCCAGTGGACTGCCCGCAACACCCTGCCCCGGAAACCCCTTACGGGATCAGAAGCGCCCGGCCGGCACCGCGCTGTGGCCGAGCTGTGGCCGGTTCGACGTCGTCTTGAGGCCGACAGCGGCGTCTTATGTACGAACCGATGTCCATACCGGGCCGTAACACATCCCCGAGGAACATCGTTGGAACCTGATGTGACAAGGGGGTGCCCAATGCGCCGGACGGTGCTGGAGAAGTTTCCCGCGGGAGGACCGCGCGGCAGTTGGCCCGCGGAGGAGTTCGCGCGGGCGCGGCGGGACGAGGGAACACCGGCCGAGGTGGTGATGGATCTCGACTCGGACCTGTTCCTGGTGGTCGTACCGCAGCAGGCGACAGACTCGCCCTAGGGCGTGTTGTGAAAGTCCCGCCCGGCCCACGCGGCGCCCGGCGGGCAGGCTTCCAGTTCCGCCGGATCAGCCGCGTACGTCCGGCCCGTCAGCGACGGTGCTCCTCCGCCGTGCGATCACCCGCACCGGCCGCCACAGGCCCCGCTCCGCGGGCGGACGGCGCCAGGTGCCGGACGGGACCCGGTCGCGACACAACCGGCCCGACACCTGCCTCCCCTTTTGCCGGACCAGCCGGGAACCGCCCGGCCCGCCATCGGTCCTCCGCTCTCGCGAGCGCGTACACCGCGCCGAGTTCCGGCCGCTCCGCCACCGAACGGACGCGGCCCCACGCCGGACCGGGTTTCAGGCATGCCCAGGAGCGACCCACAGCGTCACCTCCGGGGCCGCCGACCGAGCAACCGAGCACATGTCAATGAGTCCATGACGACCCAGGAGTCCGAAATGACCATAAATTTCCCCGTGTTAGCCATGCCGGCCCGAGCAGCCGCGCCCGGCGCGCCAGTTGAGGAGGCCCGGCGCCCTCGCGGCCGTCACCGGGGCCGTCTCACTCGCTTCCGGCAGTCCGCGCTGGTCCTCGCACTGGCCGGCCTCGCCGTCTGTCTGGGAGTCACTCCCGCCGCGGCCGACAGCGCCGCCTGCACCCACCACTTCTCCGGTCCCCAGATCTGTATCCGGCTGGAAGGCAGCGGCGGCCGGAACGCGGTCACCGGGATCTGGACCAATCCCCCGCCGCGCGCCGCGTTCCGTACGGTGTTCCTCTTCCGGGACGGAGAGCACGTCGACACGGCCCGGGCGACCCGCTCGGGCAGAACGCTCGCCCGCAGCTGGCCGCGCTGGGACACGGGAACGGGCGTCGAGCTGTGTGTGAAGTTCCGCGGCAGCAGGCGCACCGCCTGCCAGACGACCGGCTGACCCCGGCCGGCCAGGGGCACGGGCCGCCGGACCGGAGACCACGGGGTCCCGGCCCGGCCGCTCAGTCCGCCCGGCCGGTGGCCGCGCTCAGCCGCTCACCGTCGCCGCGGCCTCACCCCGGCCGGCCAGCGAGGCCGCGGCCGCCGCCGCGCCGACCAGGCCGGCGTCGGTACCGGTCAGCGCCGGGGCCACCGTGAGCTGCCGTACGAAGGAGAGCGTCGCGTAGTCCCGGAGCGACCGGCGCAGCGGGGCGAAGAGCACCTCGCCGGCGTTCGCCACTCCTCCGCCGATCACCGCGATGCCGATCTCGACCAGTGTGGCCGTCGCGGCGATCCCGGCGGCCAGCGCCTGCGCGGCCCGGTCGAAGGAGGCGATGGCGACCGGGTGGCCGGCCCGGGCGGCGGCGGCCACCGCGGCGGCCGAGGTGTCGCCGTCCGGTCCCGGCACCCAGCCGCCCTCCAGCGCCCGGCGCGCGATGTTGGGGCCGCTGGCGATCCGCTCCACACAGCCGCGGGCCCCGCACGGGCAGAGATCACCGTCCAGGTCCACGCTGATGTGTCCGATGTGCCCGGCGTTGCCGGTCGGCCCCGGGTGGAGCTTCCCGTTCAGGACGAGTCCGCCGCCGACGCCGGTGGAGACGACCATGCACAGCGCGTTGTCGTAGCCGCGCGCCGCGCCCTGCCAGTGCTCCGCGGCGGTCATGGCGACGCCGTCGCCGACCAGGGTCACCGGCAGCCCGCCGGTGGCCCGCCGTACGCGTTCCACCAGGGGGAAACCCCGCCATCCCGCGACATTGACCGGGCTGACCGTACCGGCGGAGGCGTCCACGGGACCGGCGCTGCCGATGCCGAGCACCGCGACCGACGCCCACAGGGGGGACGCCATCAGATCCGCCAGAACCTCCCCGACGGCCCGCATCACCGTCTCGCCGTCCTCCCGGGCGGGCGTCGGCCGCTGCGCCCGCACGAGGATCCTGCCGCCGCCGTCCACCAACGCGCCGGCGATCTTGGTGCCGCCGATGTCGAGGGCGGCAACGGGGTCGGTATGCATCGGTCTCGGATCTCCAGGGGACGAAGTACGCGCGCGGGCGCGGGACGGCTGAGAGGACCTGTGGCCTCGATGAACAGTCTCTATTCACCTGACAACGTTGTCCAGGGCCTATGCTCGTCGCCACAGCCCCGGATGGCAAACCCGGTGGCACCCCGCACGACGACAGGACAGCGCACTGTGGCCGACTCCCCCCGCCACCCCGAGCCCCGTTACGGCAACCGGCCCACCATGAAGGACGTGGCCGCGCGTGCCGGAGTGGGGCTCAAAACGGTTTCCCGTGTGGTCAACGGAGAACCGGGTGTCACCCCCGACACCGAGCGACGGGTGCAGGAGGCCATCGACGCGCTGGGCTTCCGCCGCAACGATTCGGCGCGGGTTCTGCGCAAGGGACGTACGGCCAGTATCGGACTGGTCCTGGAGGATCTGGCGGACCCTTTCTACGGTCCGCTGAACCGTGCCGTGGAAGAGGTGGCCCGCGCCCATGGCGCGCTGCTGATCAACGGCTCCAGCGCGGAGGACCCGGACCGCGAGCAGGAGCTGGTTCTCGCGCTCTGCGCGCGCCGGGTCGACGGGCTGATCGTGATCCCGGCCGGCGACGACCACCGCTATCTGGAGCCGGAGATCAAGGCGGGCGTCGCCACGGTCTTCGTGGACCGCCCCGCCGGACGGATCGACGCGGACGCGGTGCTCTCCGACAGCTTCGGCGGTGCCCGTTCGGGGACCGCCCATCTGATCGCGCACGGCCATCGCAGGATCGGCTTCGTCGGCGACCAGCCCCGGATCCACACGGCGAGCGAGCGGCTGCGCGGCTACCGCACCGCGATGGCGGACGCCGGTCTCGCCATCGACGACGACTGGGTCTCGCTGGGCACGACCGCGCCGGACCGCGTGCGCGAGGCCGTTGTCACCATGCTCGGCGCCGACGAGCCGGTGACGGCGATCTTCGCGGGCAACAACCGTGTGACGGTCACGGCGGTACGGGTGCTGGCGGCGCACGACCGGCCGGTCGCCCTGGTCGGCTTCGACGACATCGAGCTGGCCGATCTGCTGGAGCCCGGTCTCACGGTCATCGCGCAGGACGCCGCCACCCTGGGGCGTACGGCCGCGGAGCGGCTCTTCCAGCGCCTCGACGGTGCGGCGGGGCCCACCGCGCAGGTGGTGCTGCCGACGCGGCTGATCGCCCGGGGCTCCGGCGAGATCCCCCCGCCGGCGAACGGCTAGCGCGCGTCGCGGGCCGGGCGAGACTTTCGCCACAGGCTCTGGGACGCCCCGGGCCGTCAGCGCCCCGGGACCGCGAAGCTCTCCAGATCGGCGCGGGTCAGGCCGGTGAGCCGGGTCACCTCACCGGTGTCGAGAGCGCCGCAGTCCAGCCCGCGCAGCAGATAACCGCTGAGCGCCCGCGCGGTGGCCGGCTCGTCCAGCACGGCGCCGCCCGCCCTGGCGGCATACGCGGCCAGCCGGGCCGCGGCCGGCTCCAGACCCTCGCGGTAGAAGGCGTACACCGCCGCGTAACGCGTGGGCAGATGGCCCGGGTGCATGTCCCAGCCCTGGTAGTAGGCGCGGGCCAGCGCCCGCCGGGTGAGGCCGTAGTGCAGCCGCCACGCGTCGTGGACCTGGGCGGTCGTGCCGACCGGGAGGACATTGGT
Organism: Streptomyces sp. NPDC006923; assembly: GCF_040635655.1. Taxonomy (NCBI): domain Bacteria; kingdom Bacillati; phylum Actinomycetota; class Actinomycetes; order Kitasatosporales; family Streptomycetaceae; genus Streptomyces; species Streptomyces sp. NPDC006923. The sequence continues at coordinate 30,773 of NZ_JBEYIF010000003.1, read as the reverse complement.
GGAGCCGTCGCAGACCCGGACACCGGTCCCGGCGGCGGCGACCTGCATCACGGCCTTGGCGTAGTCGGCGGCCGGATGGTCGCTGGACTGATAGGCGGCGCTGACGCCGACACAGGCGCTGTAGTCGAAGGTGCCGTAGTGCAGCCCGGTGGCCCGCCCCCCGGCCGCGTCGATCATCCGGGCCACGGTCGCGGTGCCGTCCGCGGCGAGGATGGACTGGCTGGTCTCGATCTGGATCTCGAAGCCGATCCGCCCCGGCTCCAGACCGTGCGCCTTCTCGAACTCCTCGGCCAGCCGCACCATCGCGGTGACCTGTTCGGCATAGGTGACCTTGGGCAGAGTCAGGACCAGTCCGGCGGGCAGCCCGCCCGCCGCCATCAGCCCGCTCAGGAAGATGTCGAGGGTCCTGATGCCCCGGTCGCGTACGGCGGCCTCCAGGCACTTCATCCGGATGCCGGTGTACGGGGCGGCGGTGCCGTTCTCGTACGCCTCGTGGACCAGGCGGGCGGCGCGCGCGGCGTCCTCGTCCTCCTCGGCGCCGGACCGTGGGCCGTAGCCGTCCTCGAAGTCGATCCGCAGGTCCTCGACGGGCTCACTCGCCAGCTTGGCCCGGACACGCTCGTGGACGGGTCCGGCCAGCTCGCCGGGAAGGCCCAGGACACGGGCGAACGAGGCGGCGTCCGGGGCGTGTTCGTCCAGTGCGTCGAGCGCCCGGTCGCCCCAGGAACGGATGGTGTCCCCGGCGAAGTCGTCGCCGGGCACATAGACGGTGTGCACGGGCCGGCGCGTACCGGGATCGCCGGGATAGCGGCGGGCGAGCTCCGCGTCGACCGGTGCGAGCGAGGCGCCGACCGCCTCGACGACGCTGCCCGCGAGGCTCGTGACCACCTTCTCCTGCCGCCCCATGCCCCGGCCTCCCGCTCGCCTTTTCCGCTCTACGGAATCAACAATCCGTTGAACCTAATGCGCGCTCTCGATCCGCGTCAATGGTGCCCCGCGGCGGCCGGGAGCGGCGGGATCCGGGCCGGGTACGGCGCGGGGCCGCGCGGTGGTCCACCGCGCGGCCCCGGGCCCGTACGGCCTCCGGCTCAGCCCTTGCGGGCCTTGACCTCTTCGGTGAGCTGCGGGACGACCTCAAACAGGTCGCCGACCACGCCGTAGTCGACCAGGTCGAAGATCGGGGCCTCGGAGTCCTTGTTGACAGCGACGATCGTCTTGGACGTCTGCATACCGGCACGGTGCTGGATGGCGCCGGAGATGCCGGAGGCGATGTAGAGCTGCGGAGAGACCGACTTGCCGGTCTGGCCGACCTGGTTGGAGTGCGGGTACCAGCCGGCGTCGACCGCCGCGCGCGAGGCGCCGACGGCGGCGCCGAGCGAGTCGGCCAGGGCCTCGATGATCGCGAAGTTCTCGGAGCCGTTGACACCGCGGCCGCCGGAGACCACGATCGCGGCCTCGGTCAGCTCGGGGCGTCCCGTCGACTCGCGGGGGGTACGCGAGACGACCTTCGTGCCGGTGGACTTCTCACCGAAGGTCACGGACAGCGCCTCGACGGTGCCGGCGGCCGGAGCGGCCTCGACCGGCGCCGAGTTCGGCTTCACGGTGATGACCGGGGTGCCCTTGGAAACACGGGACTTGGTGGTGAACGCGGCGGCGAAGACCGACTGCGTGGCGACCGGGCCCTCGTCACCGGCCTCCAGGTCGACGGCGTCGGTGATGATGCCGGAGCCGATACGGACCGCCAGGCGGGCCGCGATCTCCTTGGCCTCGGCGGAGGACGGGAGAAGCACGGCGGCCGGTGTGACGGCGTCGTAGGCGGCCTGCAGCGCGTCGACCTTGGGCACGACGAGATAGTCGGCGAACTCGGGGGCGTCGGCGGTGAGGACCTTCACCGCGCCGTGCTCGGCGAGCGTGGCGGCGGTGGCCTCGGTGCCGGCGCCGAGCGCGACGGCGACCGGCTCGCCGATACGGCGGGCCAGGGTCAGCAGCTCCAGGGTGGGCTTGCGGACGGCACCGTCCACGTGGTCGACATAGACGAGAACTTCAGCCATGGGTGGGTCTCCTGCGAATGCGAAGTGTCCGGGGGCGGTGGGGGCGGTGGCCCGGGCTCGGACGAGCCTCCGGCACACCGGGCGGGGTCAGATGAACTTCTGCTCCGCGAGGAAGGCCGCGAGCTGCTTGCCGCCCTCGCCCTCGTCCTTGACGATCGTGCCTGCCGTACGGGCCGGGCGCTGCGCGGCCGAGTCCACCGCGGTCCAGGAGCCACCGAGACCGACCTCGTCGGCGTCGATCTCCAGGTCCTCCAGGTCCAGGGACTGCACCGGCTTCTTCTTGGCGGCCATGATGCCCTTGAAGGACGGGTAGCGCGCCTCGCCCGACTGGTCCGTCACGGAGACGACGGCCGGCAGGGAAGCCTCGAGCTGCTCGCTCGCGGAGTCGCCGTCGCGGCGGCCCCTGACGGTGCCGTCCTCGACGGAGACCTCGGAGAGCAGGGTGACCTGCGGGACGCCGAGGCGCTCGGCGAGGATCGCGGGCAGCACGCCCATCGTGCCGTCGGTGGAGGCCATACCGCAGATCACCAGGTCGTAGCCGGTCTTCTCGATGGCCTTGGCGAGCACCAGCGAGGTGCCGAGGACATCGGTGCCGTGCAGATCGTCGTCCTCGACATGGACGGCCTTGTCCGCGCCCATGGAGAGCGCCTTGCGCAGCGCGTCCTTGGCGTCCTCGGGGCCGACGGTCAGCACGGTGATCTCCGCGTCGTCCGCCTCACCGGCGATCTGAAGCGCCTGCTCCACCGCGTACTCGTCGAGCTCCGACAGCAGGCCGTCGACGTCGTCCCGGTCGACGGTCAGGTCATCGGCGAAGTGCCGGTCGCCGGTGGCGTCGGGCACGTACTTCACACAGACAACGATCCTCAGGCTCACGCCGGCTCTCCTACTGCGTCGTCATTTCTGGGCTGCCTTGATGCACGCAGCATAGGCGCCCCGCGGGGCGGTTTCCGGTCCGGAAGACCGGCGCACCGGAGTAAATATTACTCGCCAGTACATCCAGAGCGTGCCCGCTGAGCAAGCGCTTCGAACTGTGACCTTGCCAACGCGGGACAGACGCGGAAGAGGGGAACTCTCAGTCGCGCAGAGCGTTGAAGCGTCCCTGGTGGTAGAGGAGCGGCCGGCCGGGCCCGGCGGGGTCGCCGACGACGGCCTGGGCGATCAGGATGCGATGGTCGCCGGCCGGGACACGGGCGACGACACGGCAGACCAGCCAGGCCAGTACGCCGTCGAGCACGGGGACGCCCTCGGGTCCGGTCCGCCAGGCGGTCGGCGGCGCGAAGCGGTCCGCGCCGCTGCGCGCGAAGGTGGCGGCCAGCTCCTCCTGGTGCTCCCCGAGTATGTGCACGCCCACATGGCCGGCCTCGGAGAGGACCGGCCAGCTCGACGACGAGGTGCCCACGCCGAACGAGATCAGCGGAGGTTCGGCCGCGACCGAGTTGAGTGAGGTGGCGGTGAAGCCGACCGGGTGCTCACCCTGGGCCGTGACCACCGCGACACCTGCCGCGTGCTTGCGGAACACGGACCGGAGCAGGTCGGCGGAGGCCAGCTCAGGAGTGCCGAGACCGGGCGTCGCCGTCATCGATGAGGTCCTTCCGCGAGGGGAACGTACAGGTCCGTGGCCGCTCAGACACCGGGACAGCGCGCGCTCGCGTGACGGGCCAGGTCGATATGGGCCCGCCCGTGCAGAAGGAGTTCCTGAGGCATCTCGTCAGAGTGACGACGCGACGGGGGAACAGTCAAGTGCATGTCTCACACCGCCTCGCCGAGCGCCGCGATCACATCCACCTTGCGCGGCTGGCCCGCCGCTCTGCGCACAACACGGCCCGCCGCGTCCAGCACCAGCACCGTGGGGGTCTTGAGGATGCCCAGCTCCCGCACCAGCTCAAGCCGCTGCTCGGCGTCGAGCTCCACATGGGAGACGCCTTCGACCATGTCCGCCACCTCGGCGAGGGTGCGCCTGGTCGCCCGGCAGGGCGCGCAGAACGCGCTGGAGAACTGGACGAGCGTGGCCCGTTCACCGAGTTCGGCGCCCAGCTCCGCCACGCCGAGCCGTCTCTCGCCGTCGTCCCGCCGCACCTTCAGCCTCCCGTCGACGCGGCGGCGCAGCAGACCGAAGACACCGGCCGCCGCCAGGACCGCCGCGCACACCACCACTCCTGTAGTCGTCATCCCCGGGTGCAGCGTTCACAGAACCGCAAAATATTCCGGGGCCGGGGCCGGCCCGTGCCGGGAGATGCTGGTGCCATGAACATCGACATCAGAGGTCCGCGCTTCGGTGCGGCCGTGACCAGCGTCGTCCTGGCCCTCGTGCTCATCACCGGCAGTGCCGCGCTGCTCGCGTGGCAGGCGCTGTGTTTCGCGGTGGGCGCGGTGGCGGGTGTGCGGCGTTCGCCGTACGGCTGGCTCTTCCGTACCGCCATACGCCCGCGCATCGGGCCGGCGGTGGAGTTCGAGCCGGCGGCTCCGCCGCGCTTCGCCCAGGCCGTCGGGCTGGTCTTCGCGCTGGCCGGGCTGGCCGGCTATCTGTGGGGGCCGGGCTGGCTGGGGCTCGCCGCCACCGGCTGCGCGCTGGCCGCGGCCTTCCTCAACGCGGCCTTCAATTACTGCCTCGGCTGCGAGCTGTATCCGTTGTTCCTGCGTGCCACGGCCGGGGCGCGCTGACGTAACGTGATGAGAATCTCGCCATACGCGCAGACCAGGACTGGCCACAGGGCCGCGTATGGGGCAACATCGGCGCAACGCCGAAAACCTACGGCTGCGTAACTTCCGACGGGAGAACCCTCCCCGGAACAGAAGGGTCCTCACCAGATGGCAGAGCTCGTCTATCGGCCGGTCATCGGCGCCGCCCGCACGATGTTCAAGGCGCTGGACCTGAAGATCGACACGCAGGGTTCCGAACACATCCCGCGCACCGGTGGCGCCGTGCTCGTGAGCAACCACATAAGCTATCTGGACTTCATCTTCACGGGACTCACGGCCCTTCCCCAGAAGCGCCTGGTGCGCTTCATGGCGAAGGAGTCGGTCTTCCGGCACAGGATCTCCGGACCGCTCATGCGCGGTATGAAGCACATCCCGGTGGACCGCAAGCAGGGCGAGCAGGCGTACGCACACGCCCTGGAGTCCTTGCGGTCCGGCGAGATCATCGGGGTCTTCCCCGAGGCGACCATCTCGCCGTCGTTCACGCTCAAGAGCTTCAAGTCGGGCGCGGCCCGGCTGGCCCAGGAGGCCGGGGTGCCGTTGATCCCGATGGCCCTCTGGGGCACCCAGCGGCTGTGGACCAAGGGGCGCCCCCGCAACTTCAGGCGCAGCCACATCCCGGTGACCATCCGGGTGGGCGAGCGGCTGGACGCGCCCGCCGACCAGTTCGCGGGCGCGATCACCCGGCGGCTGCGTGAGCGGGTGCAGGAGCTGCTGGAGGCGGCGCAGCGCGCCTATCCGGTGCGTCCCAGGGACGCGAACGACACCTGGTGGGTGCCGGCGCATCTCGGAGGCACCGCTCCCACGGCGGCCGAGGTCCGCGCGGCGGAGACCGGCTGAAACGTCCCTCCGCCGGCCGGTGCCCGCAGACGGCCGGCCGGCGGTCGCGCTCCGTGCCCCGGACGGGGCCTACCGCGCGGGGCGGACGGTGACGCGCGCTCCGGGGCTCAGTTTCTCCAGCGACTCGGCGAGTTCGGCGCCCGCGGCGTCGAGTTCGCCGAGTGTCATGGGTGCGAGGCGTTCCAGCAGGAAGACCGCGTTCACCGATTCCCCGGTGAGCCGGGTGCGCACGCCCTGGCGCCAGTTCCAGCGGCGGCAGGTGACGCCTTCGTCGTCGCACCAGACCACCTCGCCCGGCTCCGGGTGTTCCACGGCCGCCTCGCCCCCGGCGACGGTCGGGAACGGCTCGTCGCCGGTGGCCCGTACGAGCCGCATCCCGCCCGCGATCCGGTCGGTGTCCTCGCCGCCGACGGGGATCAGACGGGCGACGCTGATGGCGTTGTAGATGTCGACGAGCAGGTTGATACGCGGCAGTCCCCCGTCGGACAGCGCGCGCTTGGCCAGGGCCTCCGCCGAGTTGCGGGTACGGGACGGCTTGGCGCCGAAGGCGGTGTACACGGCACGCCAGGCGGCCATGTGCGGGTCCTCGTGCGGCGCGCGTCCGTCCAGACGCGCGGCGAGCCGGCGCACCGCGTCGTCCAGCAGGGCCGAACTGCCCGCGTTGCTGGGCCCGTTCAGCAGGCCCCGGGCCTCGACGGCGAGATGGGTGAAGCCGGGTGCGAGGGCGCGTACCTCGTCCGACACGGTGAGCGTCAGGGTCATCGTCTGCCTTGTTCTCGGGGCCGCCCCGATCCCGGAGCGCCCCGTTCTCGGGAGGGAGCGGGCCGGCCGGTCCTGATGACGGCCGGGCCGGCCGCATACCTGTGTGTGCGTGGGCCCGAGGCTACGCGGCCATCTCTTCCTTGAGCGCCAGCACAAAGGCGTCGACGTCGTCCTCGGTCGTGTCGTACGAGCACATCCAGCGGACGTCGCCGGCCCGTTCGTCCCAGAAGTAGAACCGGAAGCGCTTCTGGAGGCGGACACCCACCTCGTGCGGGAGCCGCGCGAAGACGGCGTTGGCCTGGACGGGGTGGAGGATCCGCACGCCGTCCACCGCGCGCACGCCCTCCGCGAGGCGCTGGGCCATGGCGTTGCTGTGCCGGGCGTTGCGCAGCCACAGATCGCCCGCCAGCAACGCCTCCAGTTGCACCGAGACGAAGCGCATCTTGGACGCCAGTTGCATGGACAGCTTGCGCAGATGCTTCATGGCCCGTACGGCGTCCGGGTTGAGGACGACGACGGCCTCGCCGAAGAGCATGCCGTTCTTGGTGCCTCCGTAGGAGAGGACGTCCACACCGACGGCGTTGGTGAAGGTGCGCATCGGGACGTCCAGCGACGCGGCGGCGTTGGCTATCCGGGCGCCGTCGAGGTGGACCTTCATGCCCCGCTCGTGGGCGTGCCGGCAGATGGCCCGGATCTCGTCGGGTGTGTAGACCGTGCCCAGTTCGGTGTTCTGGGTGATCGACACGACCTGGGGCATGGCCCGGTGCTCGTCGTCCCAGCCGTAGGCCTGCCGGTCGATCAGCTCGGGTGTCAGTTTGCCGTCCGGTGTGGGGACGGTCAGCAGCTTGAGGCCGCCGACCCGCTCGGGGGCGCCGCCCTCGTCGCTGTTGATGTGCGCGGTCTCGGCGCAGATGACCGCGCCCCAGCGTTCGGTCAGCGCCTGGAGGGCCACGACATTGGCGCCGGTGCCGTTGAAGACGGGGAACGCCTCCGCCGTGGGACCGAAGTGGCTGTGCATGATCCGCTGGAGGTGACTGGTGTAGTCGTCCTCCCCGTAGGAGATCTGATGACCGCCGTTGGCGATCGCGAGCGCCGCGAGGATCTCGGGGTGGGCTCCCGCGTAATTGTCGCTGGCGAAGCCGCGTACCTCGGGGTCGTGGTGCCGGCGCGCGTCCGTCGTACGGGACGTCACGGCTCGGGGGTCAGCCACAGGCGGTTTCCATTCACTTCCCTGGCGGGCCGGTCCCAGACTCCGGCGATGGCCTCGGCCAGGTCCGTGACGTCTGTGAAGCCCGCGAACTTCGCGTTCGGGCGCTCGGCGCGCATCGCGTCGTGCACCAGTGCCTTGACGACCAGGATGGCAGCCGCGGCGCGGGGGCCTTCCTCGCCCCCCGCCTCGCGGAACGCGTCGGCGAGCGCCAGCGTCCAGGCCTCGGCGGCGGCCTTGGCAGCGGCGTAGGCGGCGTTGCCCGCGGTGGGCTTGGTCGCACCGGCCGCGCTGATCAGCAGGAATCGGCCGCGGTCGCCGCGCAGCAGTCCTTCGTGGAAGGCGAGGGAGGTGTGCTGGACCGTACGGATCAGCAGCTTCTCCAGCACGTCCCAGTCGGCCAGGCCGGTCTCGGTGAAGCCCGGGCCGCCGCGCCAGCCGCCGACGAGATGGACCAGCCCGTCGATCCGGCCGAACTCCTTCTCGGTCCTGTCCGCCCAGGCACGGGTGGCCGCGAGGTCGAGCAGATCGACGGTGTCGCCGGTGACGGTGGCCCCGCCGTGGGCGTGTCGGGCGGCGTCGACGGATTCGGCGAGCCGCCCGGCGTCCGCGTCCGCGGCGACGACCGTCGCGCCGGCCTCGGCCAGCCGCAGCACGGCGGCCCGCCCCGCCGGGCCGCCCGCTCCGGCGACGGCGACCACCGCGCCGTCGAGCGGGCCGTTCTCGCCGCTGTTCGCGTTCATGTCCGCTACCTCCCGCTGCACGGGTTCACGCTGCCGCTCGGCCGGTGATGCCCTTGGTTGACGCGACAACGCCCTTGAGCTTTTTGGCGAGCGCCTCGTAGAACATGCTGAGCGGGAATTCGTCCGGGAGCACGTCGTCGACCAGTTTACGAGGCGGCTGGGTGAGGTCGAGGGCGTCGGGGCCCTTGGCCCAGCGCGATCCGGGGTGCGGTGCGAGATAGGTCGACACCAGGTCGTACGCGGCGAACCAGTGGACCAGCTTGGGGCGGTCGATACCGGCCCGGTAGAGGTCCTCGATCTCCGCGCAGAGCTGGTTGGTGACCTGCGGGGCGCGCTCCCAGTCGATGTGCAGCGTGTTGTCCGTCCAGCGCACCACGTCGTGCCGGTGGAGGTAGGCGAACAGGAGCTGGCCGCCGAGGCCGTCGTAGTTGCGCACCCGCTCGCCGGTGACCGGGAAGCGGAACATCCGGTCGAAGAGCACCGCGTACTGGACGTCACGGCCCTGCGTGACGCCGTCGGCCTCCAGCCGGACGGCCTCGCGGAACGCGGTGAGGTCGCAGCGCAGCTCTTCGAGTCCGTACATCCAGAACGGCTGGCGCTGCTTGATCATGAACGGGTCGAAGGGCAGGTCGCCATGGCTGTGGGTGCGGTCGTGGACCATGTCCCAGAGCACAAAGGCCTGCTGGCAGCGGTCCTGGTCCCCGACCAGTTCGCGGATGTCGTCGGGCAGCCGTACGCCGAGGGTCCGGACGGCCGCGTCGGTGACCCGGCGGAAGCGGGCGGCCTCACGGTCACAGAAGATCCCGCCCCAGCTGAACCGTTCGGGGGCCTCGCGGACCGAGATGGTCTCCGGGAAGAACACCGCGGAGTTGGTGTCGTAGCCCGCCGTGAAGTCCTCGAAGGTGATGCCGCAGAAGAGGGGATTGTCGTAGCGCGTGCGCTCCAGCTCGGCGAGCCACTCGGGCCAGACCATGCGCAGGACGACCGCTTCCAGATTGCGGTCCGGGTTGCCGTTCTGCGTGTACATGGGGAAGACGGCGAGATGCTGGCGGCCGTCGGCCCGGTCCGCGGCGGGCCGGAAGGCGAGCAGCGAGTCCAGGAAGTCGGGGACACCGAAGCCGCCGTCGGCCCACTTGCGGAGGTCCGCGGCGAGCGCCGCGTGGTACGCGGCGTCGTGCGGGAGGAGCGGAGAGAGCTGTCCCACGGCGGTGATCACACGGCCGGCGGTCTCCTCGGCGGCGGCGCGGGACGGGGCGCCCTCGGCGTCGAAGTCGATCGAGCCGTCCTTGGACTGCCAGGGGCGGATCTCCTCGACGGCACGCTTGAGCACGGGCCAGGCCGGGTGCTCGACCACCCGGGCGGTACCGGCTATGCCCGTTGAAGCGGCGCCCTGCGCAAGAATTTCCGTCATGTCACTTCCTCCACCGAAGAACTTGGCGCGATCCATCGAGCCGGGGGGCCGTCGAGCCGTAAAGACACCGTATAGGCCCCTCGTTCTCCTCTACAACAGGAGGCATGGCAAATTATCCTGCCCACCTTCATGGTCACCGCTGTTTTTCCTGTGATGATGCGACTGGACAAACGCATCCACCGGAAGCGCCCCCTGGTCCTCGGGCTCTCCCCCGCGCGACCGGGCCATGCCGCCGCGACACGGCGTGACGGTGCGGACCTTGCGGAAGGCTTACCGGGCTGTCACCGTGCCGACGCGGCACGGCGCGCGAGGCGCCGTCGGAGGAAGCGAGCGAATCTTGAGTTTCCAGATCATCGGTCATCGTGGAGTGATGGGCGCCGAGCCGGAGAACACCCTGCGGTCCTTCGCGCACGCCGAGCGGGCCGGCATGGACGCCATCGAGCTGGATCTGCATCTGAGCAAGGACGGCGCGCTCGTCGTGATGCATGACACCGAGGTGGACCGCACGACGGACGGCACGGGCCCGATCGCCGGGCAGACCCTGGCGGAGCTGCGGGAGCTCGACGCGGGCAAGGGCGAGCGGATCCCGGTCTTCGACGAGGTACTGGACGCCGTGCGGTCGCCGCTCCAGGCCGAGATCAAGGACACGGCGGCGGCGCGCGCGCTGGCCGAGGTCATGCACGCGCGCGGGCTCACCGGACGGGTCGAGGTGTCCTCGTTCCACGACGAGGCGGTCGCCGAGATCGGCGCGCTGGTGCCCGGCGTGCGCACGGTGCTGATCGCGAGCCGCTGGGGCACGGACGTGGTGGACCGGGCCACGGCGGTGGGCGCCGCCACGCTGGCGCTGAACATCCGCAGGCTGACCCTGGAGGTCGTCGAGCGGGCACACGCCGAGGGCCTGCGGGTCATCGGCTGGGTGGTGAACACCGAGGATCAGCTCCAGCTCGCCCGCGCGTTCCGGCTCGACGGGGTCACCACCGACTTCCCGGAGATCCGGCGCGCGGGCAGGGCCACCGCGTGACCCCGGCCGCGGCGAGAGCGTGACGGGGCTCGCGCCGGCCCTACACCAGCGGTTTGACCAGCAGCTCGAACTTCAGGTCGTCCCGCTGCGGGATGCCGAAGCGCTCGTCGCCGTACGGGAAGGGAAGCAGCTTTCCCGTACGGCGGTAGCCGCGCCGCTCGTACCACGCGATCAGGTCCTCACGCGCGGTGATCACGGTCATCTGCATCTTGCAGACGCCCCAGGTCTCGCACGCGATGCGCTCGGCAGCGGCGATGACGCGCCGCCCGAGGCCCGCGCCCTGCAATGCGGGCAGCACGGCGAACATGCCGAAGTAGGCGGCCTCACCGCGGTGTTCGATATGACAGCAGGCGACCAGTTCGCCGTCCTGTTCGACGGCCAGCAGCCGGTTGCCGGGCGACTGGATCACTTCGAGCACCGCCTGCGGGTCGGTCCGCTGCCCCTCCAGGATGTCCGCCTCGGTGGTCCACCCCGCACGGCTGCTCTCCCCCCGGTAGGCCGACTCTATGAGGGCGACGAGCGCCTCGGCATCGGCCGCCGTGGCGTCCCGGTAGCTGAGTTCGCCGGTCTGGCGCGAGGCAGTGTCCATCGTGCGCGGTCTCCACATCCTGGCTGGTGGCTTGGAACGCCCGCAGCCTAACGCGGGCGTCCCGGCCCGGACAGGGCGGTGGACACCGAGGTGCGGAAGCCCCCCGGTGACCACCGCCTCAGCCGCTCAGCCCCCGGCCGGCGGGGCGAAGTGCGCGGTCACCGTGAGGTCCTCCGTGATCTTCAGAGTGACCTCGGGTTCCCGGGAGATCTCCTCGCCGTCGACGGTCCAGTTCAGGAACCGCCGCCCCGCCGCCGGAACCGCCGTGGCGGTGACGCTGCTTCCGGCCTCGTAGCGCCCCGGCTCCGACTCGTTGCCGCTGAGCCGTACCGTGCCCCCTCCCGCCGGGTCCGCCTCCGCGCGCACCGTACGCTGCGCCATGTTGATGGCCATGATGTTGAACAGCCTCGCCGTCCCGCTGCTGGTGGCGCCGTTGTAGCGCGAGACGTTGACGGCGGTGACGGCGGTGACGGCGGTGGCATCGCCGCCGTCGGCCTTCACCGTGAAGCCGTCGCTGCCCAGATTGTCGGTGCCCAGGTTGAAGGCACGCACATCTCCCGAGGTGACGACGAGACCGTGGTGGAAGCCGTAGGCGAAGGCGTTGAACACCGTGAGCCGGCTCGCCCCGTCGACGGTCACGATCTGCGCCTGCTCGCGCATCGGGTCGTCGATGACCTGCGGGAAGATGTCGCTCTCCAGCACCCAGCCGGGCAGCGCGTAGCCGACCCTGCTGACGGCGTTGCCGTTGTTCAGCACACCTTCGATCCGGCCGCGGTCGCTCCTGCCGACGCTGATCGCCCGGTTGAAGACCGCGCCGGCCAGCTTGCGCACGACGAACCGGTCATTGCGGTGGGTGGCCATGTCGATGCCGTTCCACGCGTTGGGCAGACCGATGTCGATGGTGTACGTACCGGTGCCGTTGCCGCGCACGGCGTACGGATAGGGCACAGGACCTGCGGCCTCGTCGGCCGCGGGGTTGTTCTCCGGGTAGAAGACCCGCAGCCCGCGCACCCCCGCGTTCCCGCCGTCCAGGGTGATCAGCGCGGTGGCCGTGTCGGGGCGCGGTGTGTTCCGGCCCTCGTACGCCATCAGGACCGTGCCGCCGCTCGCACCGTTGAGATCGCGGTTGGGCACGGCGGAGGCGCCGCGCAGTTCGACACCGGCGGGCACCCGGAGGTGGCCGTCGACCCGGTACCAGCCCGCCGGCAGGTAGACCGTCCCGCCGCCGTCCCGGCCGGCCCGGTCGAGGGCCCGCTGGATGCGCGCGGTCGCGTCCCGCGTGGGCATGCCGCCGTGCGCGGCCGGCGCCTCGAAAGGCGCCCTCGTCACGTCGTAGAGCGCGGCCCTGGCCGGCTTCGGCAGCGCCGACCGCTCGTAGCGCGGCACCGTCCCGGACATCCGGTGGACGATGCCGGAGACCGCGCCGGTGAGCCTGGTGTCGGTGACCTTCACATACGCCGGGGACGCGTTGCGCACGGCCGCCTCGCTGCCCTCCAGGGTGCTCGCCGCGAAGGAGAGACCCCAGCGGGCGTCGAAGCTCTCGGCGTCGACGGCGACATCGGTACGGCGGATGTCGGCCTGGAGGAAGCTGCCGGTGAACGCGGCACGCTGGCCGGGCACGATACGGATGCCGGTCCGGTAGTCGGCGGCCTTGATCTTGTAGAACTGGTCCCACTCCAGGTCGCCGAGGACGAATCCGGTGCCATGGGCACGGGTCCAGGCGTCGAGGGCGGCGCGCTTCGGCGGGTGGTAGGCGGCGGGCGCGTCGGCCCAGTAGCCGTTGTCGAGGGTGATGTTCTCCCAGGTACCGACGTCGGCGCCGTTGTAGGCGCGGAAGCCCTCGGAGAGCACGGTGCCCTTGATGTCGCGCAGCGATGTCGACTCGTGGACCTGTCCGGCGCTGGGTGCGAGGCCCTGGTCGTTGGGCATCGTGCTGATGCCCACACCGCGGTAGGAGTTGAGCATGGTCACCTCGGCGACGGTGGCCATCATGTAGTTCTCGTTGCCGATCCACGCGTCGCCCGGGATCTCGAAGGTGGAGTTGTACGGCACCGGGTCGGTCGCGTTCTGGCGCGGATAGTAGGTGGTGAGTCCCATGACTCCCGCGCTGCCGCCGATGCGGAAGAGGACGGGTCCGTCGGCGCCGGGCGGCAGATCGGCGGAGACGACCGTGCCGTAACTCCCGTTGCCCCGGTCGGGATCGCGGCGGTCGCCGCGCAGTGTGCAGAACGAGTGGACCTCCACGGTGCGGGTGACCCGGTAGGTGCCGGAGGGCAGCCAGACGGTGCCGCCGCCCGCGTCGTAGCAGTCGTAGAGGGCCTGCTGGATGGCTTCGGTGGAGTCCTTGACGCCCCTGGGGTCGGCGCCGGCGTAGTCCCGGATGTCGAAGTCGGCCACGACGGGCGACTCGACCGGGTTGACGGTCCTGATCAGCCGGGGCTCGGGGCGGACGGTGCGCTGCTCGCGCGCCTCCAGTTCGCCGACCGTGACGCTCTTGGTGCCCGGCGCGTAGCCGGAGACCGTCAGCCGGATGTAGCGGACGTCCTGGCCCGCGAAGGCGGTACGGACCGTCCTTCCGCCGCTGCCGCCGTGGTGGCCCACCGTCCGGTAGTCCGTACCGTCGCGGGAGACCTGGACGGTGTAGTCGGGCGAGTATCCGGCGCCCCAGGTGACCCGCACCTCGTTGATCCCGGTGACCTTGCCCAGGTCGGCCCTGAGCCACTCGCCGGCGCCGCCCGAGCCGCTGGTCCAGCCGTTGCCCGCGTCGCCGTCGGTCGCCGCCCGCGGCGATCCGCCCGGGGCGGTGCTGCTGGCGGTGGCCTCGGCGCCCCGGGCCAGGTTGGTGCTGACGGCCGAGCCGCGGAAGGTCCGCAGCGCCTCGTCGAGTGTGCGCAGGGCCGCCTTGAGCCGCGCCTCGGTGGTGTCCCCGGCGTCGGCGGTGCGCCGCGCGGCCTCGATGGCGGCGGCCAGGGTGTCCTTGGCGCCGGCCGGGTACTGGCCGTCCCTGTCGCCCTCGCGCGCGGCGGTGTGGACGCGCCGGGCGTCCGAGATGAGCAGCTCAAGGCCCTCGGTGGGCTTGAGTTCGGCCGGGATGACGGTGATCCGGACGGCGGCGACCTTCAGTTCCACGGCCGAGTCGGCGGTGTGCAGCCGGAAGTCGGCGCCGTTCGACCGGTTGGTCATCAGGGCGTCGTCGAGCGCGAAGGTGTGGGTCTTCCAGGTCCTGGTGTCGCCGTGGGTGAAGACCTCGGAGGGCTTGAACATGTCGATGATGCGGTCGCCGGGCGAGTCGTAGTGCAGGCCGAAGGCGCCGTTGCCCTCGTCGAAGTAGTCGACGCTGACCAGCACGGTGTCGGTGGTGGCGTAGAGGAAGGTGTCGGAGACGTTCATGTAGAAGAAGCCGAGGCCGGGCGGCGGCGCGGTGCGGTCCGTCCCCCAGAAGCCGCGGCCGTCCCGCTCGCCCGTGACCGGCCCCGTGGAGCCGTCGCCCGCTCGCGGTGTGATGCCGTCCGGGCGCACGGCGGTGCCGAGGGTGACGGACGCGCCGGGTGTGCCGACGCGGACCGCGGCGACGGTGATGTCCCGGGCCGCTTCGCCGTCGGTCCCGCTGAGCCGGAGCGCGCCGGCTTTCGCGTCGGCGACGGAGAGGTCGAAGGTGCTGGTCTTCCATCCGCCGGTGCCGGTGAAGGCGACCCTGGCGGGTGCCGCGCCGCCCGCGGACGTCAGGACGAGGGCGCCCGTACCGCTGTCCCGGTAGGTGACGCTGAAGACGGCGGACGGCGAGGCGATCCCGGCGAGGTAGTCGTCGTCGAGGTCGAAGTCCAGATGGCCGGTGCCGGCCGCGGTGTCGGTCCCCCAGTACGTCCTGCCGTCGAGTTCACCGGTGACCAGACCTGACGGGTCGTCACCGGCCGTCGGTGTGACGCCCAGTGTCCTCGGCGTGGGGCCGAGGTCGGCGCCGATTCCGTGCGGATACATGCCGGCGGCCGCGGCGCGGGGAGCGGCGGTCGCCGCGCCCGGCGCGAGCAGCGCGGCGATCAGGAGCAGTAAGAGGGGCAGCCGAAGACGGAATCTCTTCCGCACGGATCTCTGACGGGACATGACGACCTCCGGGGTCGGTGGACAGTGGCGCGGCCGGCGGCAGGAGTCCGCCCGCCGTCTACGTACTGGCGCGATGTCACAGCGTGGAACCGGTCGGGAGAGAGGGGGCACGGGTCGCCCCGCCGCGCGGCCGCTCCGGGCGGCCACGCGGCGGGGTGTTCGCGCGGCGGGTCAGCGGGCGGCGCGCGCCGCCACGTACTGCTGGACCCAGTACTGGGTGCGGTCGAGATAGGCCGTCTCGGCCGCGGCGCCGGTCTTGCCGTACGCGCCGTTGTACGACTGGTAGGGAAGGCCGGCCGGCGGGTTGGCGGTGGCGGGCTCGATCTGGCTGCCCTCGTGCCATTCGTTGAACGAGGTGATGCTGACCCAGGTCGGCGGCTTGCCGGTGGCACCGCTGGTGAGCGTGTGCTGCCACACCCTGTCGTACGTGGTGCCGTTCGCCCGCTCGACCGTCGGGGTGGTGTTGCCGGGCACGGCGCGGTCGTCGATGTATCCGGGGCCGAACGACGGCGACCAGACCAGGCCGTTCGCGGTGCAGAAGCGGTCGACACCGCTCCAGTCGGGCAGCGAGGCGGCGGCGATGCCGTCGTAGGTGTACATGCCGCCGAAGTGGGCGGCCTTGGAGACATCCGTGGTCTGGGTGAGCACGATGCCCTGGCTCTTGACGGCCTCGATCGGCGTCCAGTCGGTGATGTTCAGGCTCTGGAAGACGTAGAAGGCGTTGCGGTTGCCGTGGGCGGCGTCCCGGTAGTAGCCGGGGTGACTGCCGTAGGTGGTGTTGATGTAGCGGACGTCGTCGGCGACGGAGGCGGCGGTGCGGCCGGAGTACGGCTCGATGTGCCAGGCGACCTTCAGGCCGTGGGCGTTGGCGACGTCCAGCAGGATCCTGGACAGCCTGTCCTCGTAACTGCCGCGGCCCCACCAGCTCGTGACGAGCACGCCGGTGCCGGCCTGACGCATCCAGTTCATGTGCTGGGTGACGGCTCCGTCGCGGTCGGCGGAGTCGTAGGGACCGAGCGTGGGATAGAAGTTGGACGATATGCCGTTCGGCGGGGTGAGGTTGCCCTGCGGCCAGTGGCGGTAGGAGCCGTTGATCTTCGGTGAGCCGTACCACGGGTAGTAGAAGATGTGGACGTCGGTGGAGAGCGCGGCGGCGGCCCGCACGGGCTCGGACGCCCGCGCCGGCGACGCGCCGAGCGCGGCGGCTCCTGCCGCCGCGGCCGTACCGGCCAGGAAGGCTCTGCGGGTGGTGCCGGTCGCGCGGTGGGGGGTGGGGGACATCAGTTTTCTCCTTGGGGGGTCTCTTCCGGGATCTCTTCGGTGGGGCGGGGAGGACCGGTGCGCCAGCCGTGCCGGGGAGTGAACCCCAGCAGCCGGGCGCAGGCGCCTGTGTCGAACAGCGAGCTGTGCCCGGCCAGTTCGGCGAACGCGGGCACACCGGGGTGGTGCTGTTCCATGAGCGCCGCCGTGGCCAGTGGGGAGGAGGTGTCGGACGCCGCGACATTGAGGACATGGCAGCCGCGCAGCTCTGTTTCGAGTGCCCTGCGGATCGCCTCGGCCGCGTCCCTGGTGTCCAGCCAGCCCCACAGGTCCATCCGGTGCGCCGCTGGGTCGGACCGTACGGCTTCGAGCTGACGCGTCAGCCGTTCGCCGGTCCCGGTGAACGGGAACCGCAGACAGACGATGCCGGTCCCGTAGCGCCGGTGGGTGGCGCGGGCGATCTCCTCCAGGACGATCTTCGAGAGGCCGTAGGGATCCTGGACGAGGGTCGGGTGCTCCTCGTCCAGCGGGACGTACCGGGGCGACTGCGGTACCGGCGACCAGGCGAGTCCGACGGCGGACAGACTGGAGGCGGCGACCACCCGGCCGATGCCGTGGCGGCCCGCCTCGTCGAGGACCCGGTGCGCGGTCAGGCAGTTGGTGGCGAACAGCGCGCCGTCGTCGTCCGAGTTGGGGTGCGGAATGGCGCCGAGGTGGACGACCGCGTCGGCGCCGTCCATGGCCTTGCGCACCAGTTGGACATCCTGGAGATCGCCCGTGTGGACACACTCGACGCGCGGGTCGTCGACGGGGACGAGGTCGGTGGCGACGACCTGGTGGCCGTGGGCCAGCAGGTCGTCGACCACACAGCCTCCGATATGGCCGGCGGCGCCGGTGACCAGCACACGCATCAGCCCTTCACCGCCCCGACCAGTCCGTTGACGAAGTACCGCTGCAGGCTGATGAAGAGCACGATCACCGGAATGACCACGATGAGCGCGCCCGCCATCAGGTTGTTGTAGTGCGGCACGTTCTCCGCCGAGAGTGTCTGCAGCCCCAGGGGCAGTGTGTAGGTGGACGGGTCGTTGAGCGAGACCCTGGTGAGCAGAAACTCGTTCCAGGTCGGGATCGCCGTCAGCAGCGCCACCGTGATCAGCGCCGGTCTGGCCAGCGGCAGATAGACGCTGGTGAAGATCCGCAGCTCGCTCGCTCCGTCGACGCGCGCCGAGTCGCGCAGCTCGGCCGGTACGGCCAGGAAGGCGCCGGTCATGAGCAGGACCGACAGCGGGGCGCCGCCGTTGACGAAGGGCAGCACCAGACCGAAGTGCGTACCGAGAATGCCCATCTTGTTCTCCAGCAGCACGATCGGCAGCATCACCGTGATGCCGGGCACGAACAGCAGGGAGACAAAGAGCTTCTGGAGCGCGCCGCGGCCGGGGAAGCGCAGGACGGCGAAGGCGTAGCCGGCCGCCGCGTAGATCACCAGCGTCAGCACCACGGTATAGAGCGTGACCAGCAGGCTGTTCAGGAAGAAGTCGAAGAAGTGCAGCTCGTTCCAGGTGTCGACCAGGGTGGTCAGCGTCGGGTTCCGCGGGATCAGATGGCCGCCGCGGACGACCTCGATCTGGTCCTTGAAGGCGGCCGACACCATCCACAGGAACGGATAGACGCTGACGAGGCCGTACAGCCCGAGCAGTACGCCGACGACGGTGCGGGCGACGACCCGGCGGACGCGGGCACCGTGCTCGTCGGGCGGGCCGGGGCGGGCCTTGAGGGAAAGCGATGTCATGTCTTGCTCCGCAGCGCTCGCAGATTGATCAGGGCCAGGACCAGGGCGGCGGCGAACAGGATCCAGCCGAGCGCACTGGCGAGCCCCAGGGTGGGCGCGAGGTTCTTGAGGAACGCGAGGCGGTATGCCTCCAGGCCCAGCACATTGGTGTGGTCACCGGGGCCGCCGTTCGTCATCACCAGGAAGGTCTGGAAACCCTGGAGGGACTCACGCAGATTGAGCAGCATCACCACGGCGGTGATCGGGCGGACCAGCGGCCACACCACCGAGGCGTTGGTGCGCCACCAGCCGGCGCCGTCCAGTTCGGCGGCCTCCAGCACGCTGCGGTCGATGCCCTGAAGGCCCGTCAGATACAGCAGCATCGCGACGGGGACCTGTCCCCAGACCGTCACCACGATCATGGTGGGCAGCGCGGTGGACGGATTGCCCAGCCAGCCCTGGGGCTGCTGGAGGGAGCCGAGCCCCAGACCGTCCAGCAGGAAGTTGACCGCGCCGTCCGGCTCAAGGATGTACTGCCAGGCGAAGAAGACCGCGACACCGCTGGTCACATACGGCAGGAAATACACCGAGCGGAGCACCGACTGGAACCGCTTGACCCGGTTCAGCAGCACGGCGAGCGGAAAGGAGACCACAACGGTCAGGACCGGCGAGGCGATCATGACCCAGAGGGTGTTGAACGCCGCGTGCCGCACCCGGGGCGCGTAGACGGGGCTGCGCCAGAGCAGGTCGGCGTAGTTGTCGAGGCCGACCCATTTCCAGTCCGGGGTGAATCCGTTCCAGGTGGCGAAACTGAGCGCGAAGCCGTAGCCCACGGTGTACAGGCCCATGACACAGAACAGGGCCACCGCGGGGCCGACGAACAGGTACCCGGTGAGCGTCTCGTACGAACGCGGGCGCCGGCTCAGTGGTGTGCCGGCCGGGCCGGGGGCGGTCGGCGGGCGGCGGTCCTCGCCACCGCTCCCGGCCGCCCCCGGCACGGCCCCTCGGGGAGCCGTTGTCACTGCGCCGCCGCCCAGAAGGAGTCGTTGAGCTTGCGGAGCTTGTCGGCGGTCACCTCGACGGACTGCTGCTTGAGCGGCGTGAGGTCGGCCAGGATGGCGCCGGCGTCGTCCTGTTCGTAGCCGGGCGCGCGGAACTCGTTGCCGCGGTTCGGGTCATAGGTGTTCTGCTTGGTGCCCTTGAAGCTCTCTACCATGGCGGAGAGCGCCGGGCCGAGGACGGTGGCGGAGTCGGCGCCGAGTTCGGTGGCGGGCACGTCGGAGGCGTCCTTGGCGAACCGCGCGGCGACCTCCTGCCGGGACAGGTACTCCATCCACTTCTTGGCGTTGTCCGGGTGCTCGCTGGTGGCGCTGACGCTGAGGCTGGTCAGGGCCAGCGGGCCGAGCGCGCGGTCCGGTACGGCGCCGTCCTTCGGGGAGGGCAGCCCGAACGCGAACACGTCGTCGGGGTTCATCCCGTTCTGCTTGAGGAAGGCGAGGGTGAAGGTGCCGCCGATGTCGAAGGCCGACTTGCCCTGCGCGAACGCCTGGTCGGCCTGGTCGATGGTGAGGCTCTGGGTGCCGGGCATCCAGTACGGGGTGAGCTGGTTGTACATGTTCAGGACCTTGATGCCGTTCGGCGAGGCGAAGTCGGCGCTCTTGTCCTGGCCGAACAGGTCCTCGTAGGCCTGCTGTCCGAGCTGGCTGAAGGCCAGCGGCTGGAGCACCCAGGTCAGCCCGGTGGACTGGACCTTCAGACCGAGGGCGAGTCCGCCGGTCTTCGGGTCCTTCGTGGTGGTCGCCTTCAGCGCGGCCAGGAACTGCTCCCAGTCGGCGGGAGGTTCGGTGATCCCCGCCTCGGCCAGCAGCTTCTTGTTGGCGTAGACGATGCCGAAGGTGCCCACGGTGAGGGGCACGCTGTACCGGGCGCCCTTCTCGATGCCGTGATCCTTGGCCGTGTCGGGCTGCGAGTCCTTGAACCGCTGGTCCGTGACGAGGCCGGACTGCCGCACTCCCTGCTGGATCCGGTTCGCCCACTCCCCCTTGAAGTCGGCGCTGAGGTCGGAGACGATCCCGGCGGCGCCGAACACCCGGTCCTCGCCGTCGGAGTGCACTTCCAGCACATCCGGCAGGTCACCGGTCTTCGCGGCGCTCTGCACCTTGGCGGTGTAGGCGTCGTCGGGGGTGTACGCCTCGACCTTCACCGAGATGCCGGTCTGCTTCTTGAACTCGGCGGCGGCGTTGCGCAGCGCCCCGACGTGGGACTGCTTGAAGGTCCACATCTCCAGCGACGTGGAGTCGCCGCCGGAGCCGGACGATCCACCGCAGGCCGAGAGGGTGGTCAGTGAGAGCGCGGTGGCCGCGGCGACCGCCGCGAGCCGGACATTGCGCGCAAAAGAAATTCGCATGGCCCCTACCTAAGGATCAACCGTTCAGAAGGCCGAATGACGTTGGAGTGACTGAACTTATGGTCGGGGTGATATAGCGTCAAGACGCACGTCGAGATTCGTGCTGACCGGAACGCCGAGGGGCGCCGGTGCGGGAAGCGGAGGTTCCGTGGAATCGGTGGCAGCAGCAGCGCGCGGGCGCAAGCCCGAAGAGGTCAAGTCCGCCGCTCGGGTGCTGGAGGTACTCGAACTGCTCGGCGCGGAAGGGGCCAGGCTCTCGCTCGCCGAGATGGCCGGCGCGATGGCCGTGCCCAAGAGCAGTCTGCATGCGATCCTCCGCACGATGGAGGCACGCCGCTGGGTGGATCTCGACCCGTCGGGCACCCGCTACAGCCTCGGCCTCAAGGCCCTGTTGACGGGTACGGCGTATCTGGAGGGCGACGATGTCGCGAGCCTCGCCGGACCGGTCCTCGACGCCCTCGCGGAGGAGACGGGCGAGTCGGTGCACCTGGGCAGGCTCGATGGCACGGACGTCGTCTACCTGGCCAAACGCGAGTCCCGGCATGCCCTGCGGATGTACTCGGCGGTCGGCAGGCGGCTGCCCGCGCACGCCACCGCGCTGGGCAAGGCGATGCTCTCGCAGTACGACGCCGCTGAGGTGCGGATGCGGCTCAACTGGCCGCTGGAGCGGCTCACTCCGGACACCGTCACCGACCCGGACGAACTGCTCGGCCAGCTCGCGGAGGCACGGCTGCGCGGCTGGGCGACGGACGACGGCGAGAACTCGCCGGACATCCGGTGCGTGGCCGTGGCGCTCGGCACCGGCCACGGGGGCGGCGACGCGATCAGCTGCTCCGCGCCCAAGAGCCGGATGGACGACGCGCGGGCCGAGGAGGTGGCCCGCGCGGTCACGGAGGCCGCCCACTCACTGGGCACTCTCCTCAAACGGCTCGGCCGCCACTGAGGCCGTCCGGGTCGATAATTGGTAGAGTCATTGACAAATTGATTCGGCGCTCCTTACGTTCAAGTGGCGGTACATCATTCCGTCATCTGTACGCTGGAGTTCGCATGACTCAGCCTGATGCCCGCTCCGATGTTGTTCTCGCCCAGGCTCCCTGGGTGGAGGAACGCGGAGCCAAGATCCGCATCACGGCCGTACGCACATTCCTGACAGCCCCGCACGGCTGTCCCCATCTCATCGTCCGTGTCGAGACCAATGAACCGGGACTGTACGGCCTGGGGTGTGCGAGCGATCCGCAGCGCACCCTCGCCGTGCGATCCGTCCTCGACGACTATCTGGCGCCGCTGCTCGTCGGCCGCGATCCCGACGACATCGAGGACATCCACCGGCTGATGCTCAACAGCGCCTACTGGCGCGGCGGTTCCCTCACCGGCAACGCCCTCGGCGGTATCGACGTCGCCCTGTGGGACCTCAAGGCGAAGCGGCTCGGGGCCCCGCTGTACTCCCTGTTCGGCGGACAGGTCCGCGCGCGTGCCGACGCCTACACCCATGTCGACGGCGCCGACGCGGCGGAGATCGCGGACAAGGTGGTGGCCGCGGTGGAACGCGGCTACCGCCATGTACGCGTGCAGGCGGCGGTCCCCGGATCCGACACCTACGGCACCGGGGCGGCCGGCGCCACCGACGCCCGCGCGCTGCGCCACCGCGATGTGCCGTGGGACTCCGCCGCGTACGTCCGCGCCGTGCCGGCCGTCCTGACCGAGGTGCGCGAGCGCGTCGGCGACGACGTGGAACTCCTGCACGATGTGCACGAGCGGCTCGACCCGCGCCAGGCCAGGGACTTCCTGCGCCGGGTCGAGGGCGCCGGACTGTATTTCGTCGAGGACGTGCTCGCCCCGGAGGACGCGTCGCACTTCGCGGCGCTGCGCGCGGGCACCTCCGTACCGCTCGCCATGGGCGAACTCTTCAGCGACGTCGGCCAGTTCCTGCCGCTGCTCGAAGGGCCGGCCATCGACTTCGCCCGGGTACGCGTGCCGACCCTGGGAGGTCTCACCCCGGCCCGCAAGCTGGCCGCCTTCTGCGAGCTGCGCGGCGTCCGGCTCGCCCCGCACGGGCCGGCCGATGTCAGCCCCGTCGCCCAGGCCGCCACCCTCGCGCTGGACATCAGCAGCCATGCCTTCGGTGTCCAGGAGGCCGCGGTCTTCAGGCCGCCGGTCGCCGAGGTGTTCCCCGGCACGATCACGGCCTCAGAAGGGGGCCTCGCACCACATGAGACACCGGGCCACGGCGTCGACTTCGACGAGGCCGCCGCCCGCCGCCACCCCGTGCCCGAGCCACTGGAGCACGACCGCTGGGCCCTGCTGCGCAACACCGACGGGAGCGTGCAACGACCGTGACATCCGATGCCCGAAGGGCTCTTGTCGTACGGGGCGGCTGGGAGGGGCACGAGCCCGTGAAGATCACGGAGCTGTTCCTGCCGTTTCTCCGCGAACACGGCTACGACCTCCGGATCTCCGACAGCCTGGATGTCTACGGCGACGCCGAACTGCTCGCCGCCACCGATCTGGTGGTGCAGTGCTGGACCATGGGCGAGATCACCAGGGAGCAGAGCGCGGGGCTCGTCGCGGCCGTCCGCGCCGGCACCGGGCTGGCCGGCTGGCACGGCGGGATCGTCGACTCCTTCCGCGGTGACGTCGGCTATCACCTGCTCACCGGCGGACAGTTCCTGATGCATCCGCACGGCTTCTCCGACCACACGGTGACACTGGCCGGGAAGCACGCGGACCATCCGGTGATCGCCGGTCTCACGGACTTCCGTGTGCATACGGAGAAGTACTGGATGGTCACCGATCCGCTGATCGACGTCCTGGCGACGACGGAGTTCGAGGCGGACGCGGACCGGTCCCGTCCGGTCACCATGCCCGCCGTGTGGACCAGGTCCTGGGGCGCGGGGCGTGTCTTCGTCTCCGCGATCGGCCACAAGCCGGACGACTTCGACGTGCCCGAGGTACGGGCGCTCACCGAGAGGGGACTGCTGTGGGCGAGCCGCTGAGGATCGGCATGGTCGGCGCCGGAAAGATCAGCGGCGCCTATCTGGACACGCTGGAACGGCTGGCGAATGTGACACTCACCGCCGTCACGGACCTCGACCCGAGCCGCGCCGAGGCCGCCGCCGCGCGGGTGCCGGGGGCCGAGGTCGTCGGCTCCGTCGCGGATCTGGTGGTCCGCTCCGATGTCGACGCCGTACTGAATCTGACGATCCCCGCGGTCCATGCCGAGGTCGCCCGGGTCGCGCTCGCCGTGGGCAAACACGTCTACGGGGAGAAGCCGCTGAGCACCACCCGCGAGGAGGCGGACGCGCTGCTGGCCGCGGCCGGGGCCGACGGACTGCGGATCGGCTGCGCGCCCGACACCGTCCTCGGCACCGGCGTGCAGACCGCGCGCAAGGCGGTCGACGACGGACTGATCGGCACCCCGGTCGCCGCCACCGCCTTCATGACCACCGCGGGACATGAACGCTGGCACCCCGACCCGGAGTTCTACTACCGGCCGGGCGGCGGACCGCTGCTCGACATGGGGCCGTACTACCTCTCCGCGCTCGTCCATCTGCTGGGGCCGGTCGTCCAGGTCACGGGCGCGGCCTCCCGGCCGCGCGCCGAGCGGGAGATCGGCGGCGGGCCCCGGGCGGGCGAGCGGTTCGCGGTCGAGGTGGACACCCATGTCACCGGTGTGCTCCGGCACGCGAACGGCGCGCTCACCACCCTAATGATGAGCTTCGACATCCACGCCGCGCGGCTGCCGCGCATCGAGGTGCACGGCACCGGCGGATCGCTCTCGGTGCCCGACCCGAACGGCTTCGACGGCCCTGTCGAGCTGCACAGGCCCGGAGCGGAGTGGGAGACCCTGCCGGTGTCGGCCGGGTACACCGGGGCCGGGCGCGGCACGGGACTCGCCGATCTGGCGGAGGCCGTCGCCGGCGGCCGTCCGCACCGGGCGTCCGCCGAACTGGCCCGCCATGTCCTCGACATCATGCTGACGCTGCTCGACTCGGCCCGGGAGGGCCGGGCCCTTCCGGTGGAGAGCAGTTGCGCCAGGCCGGAGCCGGTGAGCCGGCCGGCCTGACCCGGAGCAGGCCGGCGGGCCGCTGAGCGGACGGCGGGGAGGCGGCGGCCTCCCCGCCGTCCTTTTGCCCCGGACGTCACCCCATTTACTTTCCAATGCCCTCACTTTTCGGCAGATTAATTGCCTGACAATTCCTCAACCCGCCCTCACCACCTGGAAGAAGAAGGAATGGGGAAAGGCGTTGACTTGATAACACTCTTGGTTTTACATGGCGGTTACTGGCTGGACAGGAAGGGCCGCCCATGCATGACCGCAGGAAGTCCGGAGAGGCGCGGACAGCCCATTTCCTCGCCGGCCGATTGCGTCCGGCGTTGTATACGGAGCGGCTTCCGATGGATGTCGGCGCATGGCACATCCCGGGCGAGCCGGTCCCCGTCGAGGTGGCCCTCCGGGCCGGCTACACGCCCTTTGTCGTCGGCGACACCTGGGGCGGCCCCTGGTCGACCACCTGGTTCCAGGTGCGCGCCACCGTCCCGGAGCGCTGGGCCGGGCGGCGGGTGGAAGCGGTCTTCGACCTCGGCTTCGGCCAGGA
The DNA here is from genome assembly GCF_040635655.1 of Streptomyces sp. NPDC006923. Taxonomy (NCBI): domain Bacteria; kingdom Bacillati; phylum Actinomycetota; class Actinomycetes; order Kitasatosporales; family Streptomycetaceae; genus Streptomyces; species Streptomyces sp. NPDC006923. The sequence continues at coordinate 5,321 of NZ_JBEYIF010000003.1, read as the reverse complement.
CACCGACGGGGAGTCCGGCCCCGGCGGCGGCGCCGAGGGCCTGGTGCACGACGCGCAGGGCACACCCCTGCAGGGGCTGTATCCGCACCACCGGTCCCTGACCGTCTCGGCCGCGGCGAGCGGCGGCGAGCAGGTGCGGCTGCTCGTCGAGGCCGCCGCCAACCCTTCGATCGACGCCCGCTCCGGCGCCGGCACCCACTACGGCGACCCCGTCACCGTCGGCGACGAACCGCTCTACCGCCTGCACCGCGCCGATCTGGCGGTCCGCGACGAGAACATCTGGCAGCTCATCCATGACATCGATGTCCTGAGCGGACTGATGCACGCGCTCCCCGAGGAGACGCCGCGCCGCCACGAGATCCTGCGCGCGCTCGAACGGGCCGTCGACTCCGTCGACCCGCGCGATGTCCCCGGTACCGCCGCGGGCGCCCGCGAGATCCTCGCTCCCGTACTGGCCCGCCGCGCGCACGAGTCCGCGCACACCGTCTTCGCCGTCGGCCACGCCCGGCCGGCCTCCGCCCGGCTGTGGCCGATGCGGGAGACCGTACGCAAGGGCGCCCGGGCCTTCAGCACCATGACGGCGCTGGCCGAGGAGTATCCGGAGCTGACCTTCGCCGCCTCCTCCGCCCAGCAGTACGCCTGGATGAAGGACCATCATCCGCATGTCTTCGAGCGGGTGCGCAAGGCCGTCGCCGACGGCAACTGGGCGCCGGTCGGCGGGATGTGGGTGGAGCCCGACGGCAAGCTGCCCGGCGGCGAGGCGCTGGTCCGGCAGTTCGTCCACGGCCGCCGCTTCTTCCGCGAGGAGCTGGGCACCGACACCGACGGGGTCTGGCTGCCGGAAGCGTCCGGCATGAGCGCCGCCTTCCCTCAGCTCGCCGCGCTCGCCGGGGCCCGCTGGTTCCTCGCCCGGCAGCTCGCGGACGACAACGCCGTCGCCGTGCCGCACCACACCTTCTGGTGGGAGGGCGTCGACGGCACCCGCGTCTTCAGCCACATCCCGCCCAGCGGGGCCCGGAGCCCCGCCCTGTCCGGTGGCGAACTGGCGGACTCGGTCGCGGCCTACGCCGACAAGGGCCGCGGCACCCGCTCGCTGATGCCCTTCGGCCACCCCGACGGCGGCCCCACCCGCGAGATGCTGGAGCGCGCCCGCCGGCTGGCCGACCTCGAAGGCGCTCCGCGGGTGCACCTCCGGCATCCGTCGCACTTCTTCCGGGACGCCCTCGACGAGTACCCGGACGCGCCGGTGTGGCGCGGCGAACTCCCCCTGGCGGGCCACCACGGTACGTACACCAGTCAGGCGCGCACGAAGCGCGGCAACCGCCGCAGCGAATCACTGCTGCGCGAGGCCGAGTTGTGGTCGGCGACCGCCGCGGTACGGGACGGCATCCCGTATCCGTACGACGAGCTCGAAACGCTGTGGAGGAAGGTGCTGCTGCACCAGTGCCACGACCTCCTGCCGGGCACGTCGATCGCCTGGGCGCACCAGGAGGCCGAGCAGACCTACCGGGAGATCCACCGCCGTCTGGACCGGCTGATCGGGCGTGCGGTCGGCGCTCCCGGTGGCGGATCCGTCGCCGGGGTCTCCGTGTTCAACGCCGGTCCTCACCCGCGCCGCGAGGTGGTCGTCCTCGACGCGGACGGCCCCGTGGACGGCGGGCAGCGGCTGTCCGACGGCCGGACCGCCGTCCTGGCCGGGGCCCCGGCTCTCGGGCGGGGCCCCGCGGGGCCGCTGCCGTCCGGTGTCGCGCCGGTGACCGTCCGGCCCGTGGAAGGGGGCGGTCATCTGCTGGACAACGGGCTGCTGCGGATCCGTATCGACGCCGACGGGCTCGTCCGCTCCCTGCTGGACCTGGCCACCGGCCGGGACGCCATCGCGCCGGGCGCCGCGGGCAATCTGCTCCAGCTCCACCGCGACGACCCGGCGCGCTGGAGCGCGCGCGATCTCGACGCCCGGTACCGCAGCACCTGTCGTGACCTGGACCGGGCGAGTGACGTCGACGTGACCGAGAGCGGCCCGCTGCTGGCGTCCGTACGGGTGGTACGGAGCACCGGCCGCTCCACGATCGAGCAGGAGCTGTCCCTGACCGCGGGCGGCCGGGTCCTGACCATCGGTACCGATGTCGACTGGCGCGAACAGGACACCGTCCTCAAGGCCGCCTGGCCGCTGGACGTGCACGCCGAACACAGCAGAGGTGAGATCCAGTTCGGACACACCGAGCGCCCCACCCATGAGAACACCGGCGCGGACGCGGCCCGTTTCGAGCTCTGGGCGCACCGCTGGATCCATGTGGGCGAGCACGGCTGGGGCGTGGCGCTGGCCGGTGACTCGACCTACGGCTACGACGTCTCCCGCCACACCCGCGAGGACACGGGGACGACCACCACCGTGCGGCTCTCCCTGCTGCGTTCCGCGCACAGCCCCGATCCGCACGCCGACCGCGGGCCCCAGCACTTCCGGCACACCGTGCGGCCCGCCGCCGGAGTGGGCGACGCGATCGCCGAGGGATACGCGCTCAACCTGCCGCTGCGCCCCGGTCCCGCCGGTCCCGCCGCGCCCGCCCTGGTCTCCGTCGGCCATCCGGATGTGGTGGTGGAGGCGGTGAAGCTCGCCGACGACCGCTCGGGCGATGTGGTCGTACGGCTCTACGAGTCGCGTGGCGGCCGGGCGCGTACGACGCTCACCGCCGCCTTCCCGGTCAGGGCGGTGTACGAGACGGATCTCCTGGAGGAGACGCGCGCCGCCCGTCCCTGCGAGAGCGGCTCGGTCGCGCTGACACTGCGGCCGTTCCAGATCCTCACGCTGCGGCTGGTACGCGGCGAGCGCGGCGCGGGAGGTCCCGGTGTCTGACGCCCGGCCGGACGTCGCCCCGCTCGGTTTCCTGCCCCCGGAGCACCGGGCCGTCCTGCGCCGCTGGGCCGAGGAGGGCGGCCCGCTCGCGACGCGTGCCGGTGTCGTACTGCTGGCCGCTGACGGGCTGCGCGACGCGGAGATCTCCCGCCGTCTGGGGGTCTCGCGGCAGACCGTCGGAAGCTGGCGGCAGCGCTGGACGAGCGCCGGTATCGAGGGCCTCGAACACCGCCCGCGCACCGGCCGTCCCGCCACCGTGGACGAGGCGGAGGTCGTCACCCGTACGCTGCTGGCGCCCGGCGGCAGCGGCGCCTCCCGGGCCGTCGCACGGGAGCTGGGGCTTTCGCACGCCACGGTCGCCGGCATCAGACGCCGCTGGCGGCTCACTCCCGACGAGGCACCGGCCCCTTCGGTGCCGACCAGGCCGCCGCTGCCCGGCGCCGACATATGGGTCATGGGCCTGTATGTGGATCCGGTGCGCGCCGTGCTGCTCGCGGGCACCCGGCAGGGAGCGGCGCCCCCGGCCGCCGCCGGAACGGTGATCGGTACGGATGTGCTCAGCGGACTCGACCGGGCCCTGGAGGCGGTGCTGGCCTCGGCGCCGGCCGGGGAGCCCGGCGGCGGCGCACCGGAGAACGGGCTGGCGGAGTATCTGGCCCTGGCGAGCGACAGCCACCCGGACCTCGGCCTGCACGCGATCACGCTCTGGGACCGGGCGGGCGGTACGGCGCCGCCGGAGGCGCCCAAGGGCCCGGTGACGCACCATCACATCCCGGCGCGCTCGACCTGGCGCACCTTTCTGCGGGCCATGATCGCGCTGGACAGCACCAGCCATCCGGAGTCCTCCCGCCGCGTCTATCTCGATCTGGCCGCCGAGCTGGAGCGGTACGCGGCGGCGCGGCCCGACGGCCCGTGCGCGGCGGTGCGCTGGCTGCGCGAGAATGTCGCCGGACACCTGGGAGCGGACCGTCCCACCGACGGCGGGGCCCAGAGCCAGTCCTGGAGCGGGGTCAACCAGATCGATCTGGGGTCGTTCAACGAGTGCGTCGTCATCGAGACGGTACGGCTCTCGGGCACCATCACCCGTGGCGAGATCGCCCACCGGACCGGTCTCACCCAGCAGTCGGTGTCCCGGATCGCCCGCTCCCTGCTGGACCGGGGCATTCTCATCGAGGACGCGCAGCGCCGCGCCACCTCCGGCAAGCCGCGTACGCCGGTGCGGCTGTACGGCACCGCCGCGCACGCGCTCGGCATCCATATCGATCCGGAGGTCCTCACCGCCGTCGTCATCGATCTCGACGGCGCGATCGTCTGCACCCGTACCCGGCCTGTCACCCCCGACACCGACCCGGCGGAATTCGTCGAACGGGTGGCCGCACTGGGCCGCGAGACACTGGCCGAGGCACGCGGGGCGGTGCGGGAGGACGGCTTCCTCGGCATCGGGGTCGCGGTGCCCGGCCCGGTCGACATCGCGTCGGGCACGGTGCTCGGGCCGCCGCTGATGTCGGCCTGGGGCGATCTGCCGCTGCTGTATCTGCTCAAGGACCACTTTCCCTGTCCCGTCCTCATGGAGAAGGACTCCACCGCGGCGGCCGCGGGTGAACGGTGGATCGGCCGGGACCGCAGGGCGCGGGATTTCGCCTATCTCTATCTCGGTACGGGGGTCGGCACCGGGCTCTATCTCAACGGTGACATCTACCGGGGGGTCAGCTCGAACGCCGGGGAGTTCGGCCAGCTCTGCGCCATCGCGCTGGGGCGGGTGGACAAGGACGGCCGGCCGGAGATGATGCCCGAGTGCAATCCGCCGGTGTCCGTGCCCGATCTCGCGGCACGGGGCGGAATGCGCCCGGTGCCGACCGCGTCGGGGAGCACCGCCGCCTATCTGGCGGTGGGTGAGGCGGCGGCGGCCGGCGATCCCGCGGCGGCGGCGGCCGTCCGCGAGGTGGCGCAGGCCGTGGGCCGGGGAGCGCTGGGGCTGATCGATCTGCTGGACATCGATTTGATCGTGCTGGGCGGTCCCTTCTTCACCGACGATGTCGCCGCCTTCTACCTCGACGAGATCGGCCGCGTGGTCAATGAGTTCCCGACGGCGAGGCGGCTGCGGCGGGTCGAGGTCGAACCGTCCGTGCTGAGCGCGGAGGCGGCCGCCGTGGGAGCCGCCTCGACCATCTTCCACGCGACGTTCACGCCACGCCTGCGGGGACGGGAGGGCCGGGCCCGGCATCTGCCGGCCGGCTGAACTCCCGCCGCACGGCGGGGACATGGCGCGGGCCGCCGGGTGTGTCCCGGCGGCCCGCGCCTTCGTCTGCTGTTGCCTCGCGTCGCGTTCGCCGTGTGCCCGCCTCAGAGGCGTCCGGGTCTCAGAGGGTCGGCCGGGTCGGCCGTGTCGCGGTCAGGGCTATTTCGCCTTTGAGCATGCGGCCGCCGTCGGCGGTGAGGCGGAGGTAGTAGTCGGAGGAGCAGGGGGTGC